>NZ_JAKZAH010000126.1 GCF_023156245.1 Marinobacter bryozoorum | reverse complement strand
CGCCAGTCAGCCCCTGGGTTTTGATGGCCTCTTCATTCCGGTACACCTTGGCGATCTGTTGCAGCGCGTCGGTGACTGTCTCCGGGTGATCTTTCTGTGCCTCGATAAAATAACGGCGACCATGCACCCAACATTGGGCATGGATGACGCTCTCCTGAGCGGCAGCGTAGCGGGCATAGGCCGCGTAGCCGTCACTGATCAGGGTGCCGCTGAACGATTCGCTGAGTACTTCTTCGATATGGGCACGCCCACGGCTGTTCGAGTAGGTGAACACCACCTCGTCGGCATCGCCGTATAACGGCCAGAACCAGCCAGTTTTCATCTTGCCCCTTTGCGGGCCGGCCCGGCCCTGATGACCGGCTTTGATGGGCGTTTCATCCATGGCCAGCACCCGACTGCGCAGCACATTGTCGGTCTGGGCATCCACGATGGGTCGCAGCAGGTCGATGGCACGCTTGACCAGGTTCGTCAGGGTGCTGCGACTGACGGTGATACCGGCCTGCTGGATGCGCTGGTGTTGACGATACAGCGGCAGGTGGAACTGGAACTTGTCCACCAGCAGCCCGGCCAGCAGGCTGACGTCGGCCAGGCTGTTGTCCAGCACGTTGAACGGAGCCAGAGTCGTCACCGGCTTCTCGGCCCCCTTTCGCCGGAACACCGGGCGTTCGCACTTAAGCACCACATAACTGGAGGCACG
>NZ_JAKZAH010000125.1 GCF_023156245.1 Marinobacter bryozoorum | reverse complement strand
GATTGCCGGATCAATGCGTAGATCCAGCCGCGCGCTTGTCTTTGACATGCGATATTCCTCCTTCCCGAGGGCGGCCAGTCGGCGCACCCCCAGTGGGTTGCTCTCCATCGCTCATACTGGCGATGAACGGCCACCATGAGCGCGTACGGAACATTTCCGTACATGGACACTATCGGCTTAACGGAGCCGGATGTCAATTCAGTAGCGCCACCACCGCCCTACTCCCGTATGGATCAGTTGCCGTAACGAGAGCTTTATAAACCGATATATCGGAACAACGGGGCTTTGCCTGCCTTCTTGTCGAACGTAGCCGTTTCCTCTGCCCCGGCTGCTTTCCCGTACCAGGCGATGACGTGATCCGGGAAGTCCGCGCCAGACTGTCGATAATCCGCCAGGGCTCTGCGAACCAGCTCCCGATCCGGAACGTGAAGCTGCTGGGCATCGAGGAGTGCGGTTATCTGGTCAGCAATATCCTCCCGGGCAACCTTGTAGACCCGCTGGAGTACCCACGCCAGTTCGCACAGCGCGATGGTTGATACAGCGCACGGGGAATCCACCGTGCAGTGGGTCTGGATGAAATCCGCAGCAATACCGTGCTGTTCGGGGTCACTCTCGGCATCAACCAGAAACCGGATGCGTAAACCGCTGAAGGTTGCCACCCATTCCACGTGAAGCCTGCCACCCGGACCGGAGCAAGGCTGCCACCCATCG
>NZ_JAKZAH010000124.1 GCF_023156245.1 Marinobacter bryozoorum | reverse complement strand
TGAGATACTGGTTCAATATTCCAGATAGACTCGTGGTCCATTTGAGCTTCCATGCTCGCCCTGAACTCCGGGCACACCGTAGCTGATGTCAGTTGCCCAAACCTGGTTGGGACGATCGATCTTCAAGCCCTTGAGCAGGTACGGGTACACCTTGTGCCCGTCGCCCGGGATGCTGGTTCTGGGGCGCGGATAAACCGCCTGAATGCCCATGGTGCGCATCAACCGCTGCACCCGCTTCCGGTTGACCCGGTAGCCCTGGCGCTGCAAGTGGACCCGCATCTTACGAGAGCCATAATACGGCGTTTTCAGGTGCTGCTGATCAATCAGGTACATCAGGTCCAGATCCTCCTGACATTGCTCACGAGGGACGTAGTACACCGATGAGCGGCTCAGCTTGAGCAACTCGCACTGGCGCGAAAGACTGACTTGGGGGTGACCACGCTCGATCATCGCCAACCGCTGTTGACGGCTTACTGATCGAGCTTGCGCGACAAAAAATCGCGTTCCACCGTCAGTCGACCGATCTCGCGGTAAAGCTCGTCTGTGCTGGGCTCATCGGATTGCTTGCCGGCCTTCCTCTTGCCTTCGAAGAGGTCTGGAGCGTTCTCCAGCAGCTCGCGCTTCCAGGTACTGACCATGGTGGGGTGAATCTGGAATCGGGCGGCGATCTCGGATGTGGTCTGGTCACCCTTGAGGGCGGCCAGAGCGACTTTGGACTTGAACGATG
>NZ_JAKZAH010000123.1 GCF_023156245.1 Marinobacter bryozoorum | reverse complement strand
AATGGTCAGTCAATGCCACGCACAGCCGGACAACATCGCGTGCCCGCTCATTGCTTCGTTACATGAGGGAGGTATTGGGACAAGAGGCTAAAAGGGTTAGCTTCTGAACCAATCGACCTCTTGGGGTTCTACCCCGTCACTGCGGACACTACGAAAAGATAGGCAGATTTATTGAACCGAGGTGCGCGAATGTTCGCTTTTGTTTATGAGCTGATTTTGAGGTATTTGACGATCAGCGATGATCGTTTAAGATGAAGTTGCGGTACAGGGAGAGGCCCCGATGGCCGCGACCGGCGATGAGGGGGCGTGCCATTAATGGCTAACCCCCGAATCCCTCTCTTGCAGCAGCTCCCTCAAGAAACTCGCCCGCCTGGTGGCATTGCTTACCGATTTTACGATGGACGCAAAATCACTAGCCTGCCCGACAATATGTATCTCTGCCTCGGCACGGGTAATCGCCGTGTAAAGCCACGCACGGTCTGAGATACGCCCCGTCTGGACTGCCACGACGATTCTCGGGAACTGGCTCCCTTGAGCCTTGTGGAGCGTGATTCCGTAGCCAAGCTCCATGCAATCGAAGACTTCATCCGTAATTGAAATGGCTTCGCCGGTATCCAGTGTCACGACACCAAATGTTTCCTGGCCGTCCTGGGTGTCGCGCTCTGTTGAGGATAATACGCCAAGAGACCCATTCTGAATGCCTATGTTGTAGTTGTTCCTGGTGAAGAGGATCGGGTCGCCCAC
>NZ_JAKZAH010000122.1 GCF_023156245.1 Marinobacter bryozoorum | reverse complement strand
CTGACCCAGTGATCAGAAAGAAGGGCTTCATCAAACTGAAACGCTTGTTTCTGCACACTGGCTTGCGCCAGGTAATCGTATAGGGTTTTACAGGCAGTTATTGGTGGAGCTGAGCGGGATCGAACCGCTGACCTCCTGCGTGCAAGGCAGGCGCTCTCCCAACTGAGCTACAGCCCCTTCTGCTAGTCCAGATTCCGTGACTCGTCGTTGCAGCACTCGCTCGCTGCGGTCATGACCCATCGAGGGTCACTCCCTTACTCTCTCGCACTGCGCCTAGATTCACGAAACCTGGCCAGAGCAGATCAGAGCACGAATCAATCTGGAGTCTTGCTTAGAATTTTGCTGGGCTAGGCGCGTCAAGGCGAAGCATACAATCAGTATGCGAGTCTTGGCGCAACGACGGCCAGCGAAATTCTGGTGGGTCTGGGTGGACTTGAACCACCGACCTCACCCTTATCAGGGGTGCGCTCTAACCACCTGAGCTACAGACCCGGTTTTGCTTGTCTTCGAACCACCTGAGCTGCGTTGCAGTCTTCGTTCATTCGGTCACGTACGTATGTACGCTCCCTCACTCTCTCAGCCTGCGCCTTGTCAGCTGGCGCGAATCCGGCGCCAAACCCCGAGTTCGTCTCCAAATGAAGACCACTCCGCGCTTGAGCCAAACCGACATCGGGCCTGCAAAGACCCTTTTGCTCTCTTCACGTTAACCAAGTAATTCGTGTGGACTCTGACCGAAACCTCCAGCT
>NZ_JAKZAH010000121.1 GCF_023156245.1 Marinobacter bryozoorum | reverse complement strand
TGGCAAGCCCCCGATACGGTAGACGCCTGGTAGCGTTACACTAAACGCAAATCTACAGGTGTTGATGATGAGCGCAAAGCGATACTCCGAAGAATTCAAGATCGAGGCGGTGAAGCAGGTCACGGAGCGCGGCTACAAGGTATCCGACGTGTGCCGGAGACTCGGGATCACCTCCGGCAGTCTGTACAAGTGGATCAAGCTGTATGGCGATCCTGGAAGCCAGCACCAGCACATTACGGAGCAGCAGGATGAGCTTCGTCAGCTGCGGGCCGAACTGCGCCGGGTGACGGAGGAACGCGACATACTAAAAAAGGCCGCAGCGTTCTTTGCCAAGGAGTCCGAGTAAAGTATCGCTTCATCAGGGCTCACCAGAAGGAGTTCCGGGTCCGGGTCATGTGCCGCGTGCTGAAGGTCCACTTCAGCGGTTTTTACGCCTGGCTGCACAGTCCCGAAAGCCCTCGCGCCAAAGCCAACCGTCGATTGGTCGGGATGATCAAACAGGCCTGGCTCGAAAGTGGTGGCGTGTACGGGTATCGGAATATCACCCTGGACCTGAAAGACCTCGGCGAGCGGTGCAGCAAGAACCGGGTGTACCGGCTCATGAGAAACGAAGGCATCCGCGCTCAGCGCGGTTACAAGCGCCACAAGGGCTATTACGGTGGCAAGCCAGCTCACGTTGCACCGAATCATCTGAATCGTGAATTCGAAGCTCAGAAGCCGAACGAGCGGTGGGTAACCGACATAACCTACA
>NZ_JAKZAH010000120.1 GCF_023156245.1 Marinobacter bryozoorum | reverse complement strand
TCGTCCAGGATCAGCAGGTCGGTTTTCAGCAACTGGTTCATCAGCCGGGCGTAGCTGCCGTCGCCGTGGGCAATGCGTACCTGCTCGAACAGGCGGGGCACTCGCAGGTAACGCACCGAGAGGCCCTGCCGGCAGGCCTGGTTGCCCAGGGCACACGCCAGCCAGGTCTTGCCGCAACCGGTCGGCCCGGTGATGCACAGGTTCAGGGATTGGCGGATCCAGTCACAGCTGGCCAGTCCAGCCATGCGAGAGCGCTCCAGCCCTCGTGGGTGGCGGTAGTCGATGTCTTCAATGCAAGCCGGCACGCGCAGGCGAGCGGCTTTGAGCAGCCGGTCCAGCCGGCGATTTTCCCGGTGCAGCACTTCGCGATCCACCAGCAGGGCCAGGCGCTCCTCGAACGCCAGGTCGTGGGTTTCGGGCTGAGCCCGCTGTTGTTCCAGAGCATCGCACATGCCCGTCAGTTTGAGTTGGCGCAGGGTATCGAGGGTGTTTTGAGTCAGCATCGGTTTCTCCGGGATCAGTGGTAGTAGCGAGGGCCACGAACGTTGGTGTGAACAGGCAGATCTGTCAGCTCCGGTTCTTCCTCGGCCAGCGGCAGGGGGAGCTGGTCCAGCCCCTGCTTCAGGATCGAGGTGATGCTCTGGTAACTGGCCGAGTTGATGGACAGGGCCCGGGCACAGGCCTGTTCCAGGCGATCACGGCTGTAGCGCCGACTCAGATTCAACAGGCCCAGGCAGGCGCGGTAGCCGTGCT
>NZ_JAKZAH010000012.1:32466-99889 GCF_023156245.1 Marinobacter bryozoorum | reverse complement strand
TCCTCCTGGGTTGACGAGGAAATCAGTGTGGGCAATCTTGGTAACCGAAAGTAGGTGCTGGTTTATTGGCGCTTACTGTCCAGGTGGTGCAAAGGGCTTGCAGTGAATCCGGCAGATCCGCGCTGATCCACACTTCACCTGCTTTGGTCATGCGCTTGAGCAGCGGCGGTAGCATAGTCAGCAGTACCGTGGTCAGGCGCTTTTCCGTGAAGCCGGTGGGCGTGATCACCAGACGGCCGATGCCTTCCAGGCCTTTGAGCGCGGCCTTGTCGGCGGTGATCGGCGATGCCGACGCCAACGCCAGCGGGCGGCAGCTCAGCCAGGTGGTCAGATAGTGCTCCCTCAGCTGCGCCTGGGCCTGCTCGCAGGCTGCAGAATCATTGACCAGCAGGCTGACATGCCCAAGCCCCTGCTCCCGGTGTGAGCTGGCCAGTGCCAGGTAGGCCGATGCGCTGCCGATCATGACCGACTGAGAGACGGGGTCGGCTTGCCGGCTGGCCTCCAGCAGCCTTGCCAGGTCGTGCTCGGGGGATATCGGACTGCTCGGGTGCCGGTGCCACCCTGTCTTCCGCCATCGCAAAGCGGAAACGTGTGGTGACGTTCAGCCCACGGCGTTCCTTGAACATCACCCGCAGCACCTGGCTGGGCTCCACCTGGTTGGCCTTGTAGGAGATACAACTGAAGACCTTATCCTCCTTGCGCCCCTTCGCCACCGAGAGGTTATCCGGGATCTCGCCCTCGAAATCGATGGTCAGCCGGTTCCCCGTGGGGCTGGTGACCACCACCTGGTTATCCTCGATGGTCAGCGTCTTGTCCTTGGGGAAGTGCCATTGCAAGGTGACGTTGCGCTGCTCATCGTCATCGGAAGCGACCGTATCCTCTACCTCCACCACTTCAGCCACGGCATCAAAGGCCACCTTACGCTCGTGAACCACCGGGGGCAGCACGTCCAGCTTCATGGTGAGCTGTGGAGCAGGCTCGGCTTCCGAGTGATCGGTCACCTGCCAGGCGCCTAGCCGGTGCTCGAACTCCTTGGCATAGCTGGCGTGAGAGATGATCGGCACGTTGTGGCCAGGGCGGCCCCGCATGTACTTCCGCACCGGGTCCTTGTTGATGTAGTTGTAAAGGCCCGAATCAATCAGCCAGTCCTCACCGCCGGCATAGAGGCTGATATGTCCCTCATCCTGCTGGTGGTGGTAGCGGCTGGAGCAGCCCACCTTGGCGATCAGGTGAAAGGCTTTCTGGTAATGCTCCTTGGCGGGCCACTGGTCGCGGAAAATCGCGTAGCCGGACTTGGGATAAACGCGGTTCAGTACCGAGGGCCTTACACCCTGCTTGCCCTTAGTCAGGGCATAGAGGAAGTGCTGGTACTCCAGGCGGTGGCCGAACATGTCCCGGTAGGCATCCGAGGTGGGCAGCTGCTCGGTATCGCCAATGGGCGGCAGCTTGCCGTCCGGGCGCAGGATATGGGTGATGAAAGACAGCGCCTTGGCCGAGAACTGGTTGAACTGCTCGGCCAGATCCCCCAGCACCTCCTCCGGGTAGTCCTTGATGATGCCCAGGAACACCTTGAACACGAAGATATGGTAGGCGGGGCTGTTCTCGACGTGGACGCCCTCATCGGTAAAGGCAAACGACAGCTCGCTGCTGATGCGCCGAATGGCAATCTGCTGCCACGCCCGGGCCTGCTCACCCTCGAACACGGTGCCGAGCAGCAACAGCACCCGCGCCTGCTCAAGCCCATGGTTGGTGTGCTCGGAGTAGAAGCTATCCTTGGCCAGCCACTGGCCGTGCACCACCAGCGCCTGCTCCAGGGTGGCCAGGAACTCAGCGTGCTTGCTCGCCCACTCGGGGGCATGCTCGCGGCAGTAGTAGGCAAGCAGCACCAGCTGCTCCGCACGCAGCGCAGTGGCATGGTCGTGCCAGATAAACTCAAACGGGTAGCTGGTATCGGTTTCCAGGTAGGCATCAAGCCATGACTGAATCGCCTCGCGAGCCGAGTTCAGCACTGCTTCATCGCCAGAGGCGCGGTGGTAAGCCATCAGGTAGGAAAGAAACGACAGCCAGTTCAGCCGCCACTGCCAGCTGCGGTTGTTGAGCGGGTCCTGCTCCCAGTCACCCCACCCAGAAAACGGGACGGCCTTGAAGGGTGCCAGCTCAAGCTGCCGTTTGACGACCAGCTTCTCGCCCAGCGCTTTGTTGCCCGAATGATTCGAGAGCTGCTGCAGTTTCTTCTGGACGCAGCGTTCAAGCGCAGTAACTGAACCAGCTTTCATTGCGATATCGGTCATGTAACCCTTTTCTTATCAACAGGCATCATAGTCCCACCCCTAGCTCTAGCCGGAAAGCTCGATGGAAGTGGCATAGCCGAAGTTATCAAAATCCGCTTTATAGCGTGTGACCACTTTTTTCTCAAGCTCAGGCGTATAATAATCGGCAAGCTTGCTGCTTGCCTTGGTTACGCTGGGGGAGTAGTCCTCAAGTTCAGTGGTTGGCGCCACTGCATCGGGGTCAAGCAGCGCCATCAGTCTTGGAAGGTCTTTGTCGATACGCTCCACCCTACCGATAAAGCTCCAGTGAGGAATAAGACTGTAGAAGACTTCATCTGACTGAACCCGCCAGTGCGAATCCTGCTGGATACTTTTCTGATCGCAAACAATTTGAACAAAATCAGCAAAAGAGAGGGTCGCATCAAAGCGATTGCGGGTGAAGCGCTTGATGTTCTTGACACTGGGTGATTCTGGCGATCCCTTTATTCGATGAAGATAGCAGGAAAGCAGCCGAGCGAACGGGTTACGAACGAAGGTAACCTTACGCATGGCTGGTGAGACCAACAATTCAAGGAAGTGATCTTCTCTCAGCTGACTCGGCCAGATGTGCGGTGACAAGTTGCGATTGTTGACATCCGCAACCTTACGCTGAGTCCCGCGAACTTCAAGCTCCTGCAGGTAATATTTCACTGTACTACTTGCTGACTTACTTACCTGGAAATAAACATAATCATTTTGCAATGATACATGAGTACCAATATCAAGCTCACGGGCACTTTTAACCGCACAAAGGTTGTCAAGGCTAACCACATCAATACCCTACCGCTTAATCAATTTCGTGATTGAACGCTGAATCTATATCAAAATAATGGCGCAGCTGTTCCTCATTAACCCAAACTTTCCAATCTACCACTTCACTCCACCCACTCAGAAAAACGAAGTCCAACCCAGCGGCACTGGCCGCCTGATGGTCGTACTTGCTGTCCCCCAGGAACAGCGCCGGCTGCTGAATGTTGCCTGAGCTCAGCTCTCGCGCCAGGATCTCGTCCTTGGTGTCGGGGCTGCCGAATATGCCGCCGTCGAACCACTCGGCGATACCGCGCTGAGCAAACACGTCACGCAGCTCGGCCTGGTCGCCACCGGAGACAATCAGCCAGCGGGCATCAGGGGTCTGCTCGCGTAGCGCTTCGAGCCCCGGAGCCACCTCACAGCTCAAGAGCCCCTCTCGCACATAACTGGCATAAGCCTGCAGCAGCGCCTCCAGGTCTGGGCCCTGCTGCGTGGTGTGGTTAGGTGCGATCTGTTCCAGGAAATGAGCAAACTTCTTATAGCGCGACACACCGCCGTTGGCGACGTGGTAATCGACCATGGCCTGAGCGGCGGCTTCCCCGTAAGGCAAGGTGGCTTGGTAGAAGGCTTCGGTCTTGACCTTGTTGGAGTGGAGCACCACGCCATCGCAGTCAAAGACTATAGTGGTGTAGTTGGTCACGGAGGGGCGTTGAACCATATTGTCACCCAATCTTGTAGATGCCAGCGGCCATAGTTTATTAGTTCTCAATAGTTCCCTTAACTTTACACCCCAAAAAAAGGGGAGGGAGTGAAATTCTGCTCGTAAACGTCACTCACCACCATAAAACTCTTGATCAGGTAATAACTCTGAAAGAAAATCGACAAGCCATAATCTTCCAAACATCTTATTCATATGCTTAACATCTACTTCTGGATGAAGCTCCCCACCGCCCTTATTGCCAACATCTAGCGTGAAACTACCACTAGAATAACTGCGACAAGTAAATCTACCACTACATAAAGTCTTTTCAGGCTGGGGTAGAATCATAGAGTTCAAACCCTCATAGAAATGACTATTAAGTACCTCAATGCCATTAAAGTAGTCCAAATTATTACAATCAGACTCATCGACTTTATGAGCAGCAGGTAACGGGCTATGCCCAACATAAATTTTTTTATCAGTTATTGATCTTAATTTTTTAAAAACATTTAAAGACAAAGTTTTTTTTAAATGATCAATACATGCCTGCTGCAAGAGAGATCTTGAATAAAATGAATCGTTACCAACAAAAAATCCACCTAACCCCAGTCCATAAACCAAAAACACATCATATTCTTTCGGATCTACACTCTCCCTGCCTCCAGAAGTATAGATAAAAGCTTGCTTTACCTTATCATTACCAGGAACCAAAAAGCCATTCTTAACATTAAGGTACTCTAACGAATTACTCCCCCTTGCAAAAAAAAATAAATTTACATTGGGATAATCACACGCCAACTCGTCCCATGCCTTTTTTAGCGCACCAACATGACTATTACCTATCACGCAGACGTTCATAATACCTCCTTACCGAATGCGTCAAGCAGTTCTTCTTCGCATACAGCCTCCATATTACGGCGACTACTTTTTCCTACCAAGCTACTCTTTTTACATTCTGAACCAACACCAAAACCGCTAAAAAAATGCTTCATAACAAAGTCAACACCAACATGATTCACCCCCCTCAAATTGGGCTCAAAGAAAACCCCTTTAAAGCAAGGGCTATTAATTATTTCGTAAGAAGGAAAGTAGTCAACATAATCTTTATCTTTAGCGAGCTGCCCAGCGACAGCACGCAATATAGACTTAGAATGCATAGTAGCAACAATAACGCTATCACCTGAATTCGAAGCAGTTAACGGCACCGGAGAAACTGTAAGCAAAAATTTTAATTCGGGATTAACTTTCCTCATCATAACTAAAGACAACGCCAAGTTCTTTTTTGCCTTTTCATAGCTTTGGCTCTCAAATTTGTGAACAGAAGGGTTATATCTGCCCGCAACAGTGCCTGGGCACATAGGATATTCATATAAAAAAGAACTATTAAACCAGCTCTCCGTAAGACCCAATGTAAAAACCATAACATCGGAATCAAGAATAGTTTTCTCAAAACACCTTAACGCCTCGTTCCTTGACTTTACTACTTCTTCTTTAGAGGAAAAACCATCTGGCTCGATTGCAGGTCTGAAAGGATCAAAAAACCTACCATCTTTTTCCCAAACCTCTTCTGGAACACTCACCTTACCTAGACTCCACTCTACCCACTGCTTTAACAATGAAGTAGTATATATATTACCTGTTCTCGCAGAAAAAATCCCATAATTATACTTCTTTGCATTTTCTGCAGAAAGTCTCTCTGGGGCTTTTTCAGCAACAAGCCAATCAAAACCTCTGGACTTTAACGCGAAACCAATGTGCTGTGCAAAACAAGAACCATATGTCGATATTTTATCTTTAGATGAAAGCTTGAACTTTGGGCTCCATAGCTCTTCAATATCAAACATTGACTTACTTGATACAGACAATTTCCAAAAAGCTTTTTCAGGCAATTTTTCATAAGGATTCATAAAAGCACCAAAACCATTTTTTCGCAAAATTTTTTTATAGAGCCACTTTTTTAATTACGAATAAATTAAACCGCTCTATAAGACGTTTTAGATAAAAAAGATAACTATAACTGTCTCCCTTTTTCCAAAATACACTCTGCAATCACGAAGTCTTCAGGCCAATCGATATCAAAGCTGGTGAACTTATCCATAGCGTAAAGATAGGGCCGCCGGCCAATACGATCATCCAGCTCACGATAAAGGTCGGCTGGGGCCAAGAAGGCACCGCTGTTCACCTCATGCACCGGTGCCAAGGTTTGGGTACGTGGCCACTTTTCAATGGTTCGGTCATAGTTCATGGGCTGCTCATCCTGCCAGAGAAACCCGTGAATCGCCGTGGTGGTCATCAAGGAGTCGTAGCCCTGTTCGCGCTGCTCCCTGTAGATCCGGATTACCTCGTCATAGTGCTTCGCGGTGATAAAGGGTGATGTCACATGGGTCCAGAGAATATGCCCCTCGGGGATCAGCTCAAGCGCATGGGCGACGAGCTGATCTGTGCTGGTCGCGCTGGACGACAGTTCCTCGACGCGACGATGCAGGCGCAGGCGGGGCTCATCCAGGGATTCGGCATAAGCCAGAATATCGGCATCGTTGGTGGTCAGGACGACCTCGTCGATTCCTTCCGCTGCGAGCAGCTGACGGAGCTTGATCTCAATCAGGCCGTGTTCATAGCTGGCAAACGGCTTGATGTTTTTCCTTACCACACGTTGGCTGCCGGCTCGACAGGGCAGGAAACAGGTTACCTTGTCTGTCATGAGCCCATCCCATACACGCTCTGCTTGATGACATCGTAGCGCGATGGCGTGATGGCAATGAGCGGGAGTGCATCCTTGGCCTCTTGAAACTGCTGCACCACACGGTTCATTTCCGTATTGCGCGGATCTTCACCCGTGTAGCCATCGAACCCAGCTAGGTAAAGTGTACGCGCTCCGCCGCTGGCGGCGATGGCGAAGGCGTAGGCCATGACGAGTGATGTGGGCACAGTGCAGTGTGTCTCGGCAAAGTCAAAGCTACCCGCCTGCACGTTCAGCCCAAAATCCAGCACGTCCTTATCTGCCAGCGAGTCACGCACATCCGCCGGCAGCATGGAGTACGGGGTGATCAGCGGCTGAGGCAGGCGCGTGTGGGCGTCGCAGTCCGCCAGCAGGCGCACCGGGTGACAGGCCACCCGCAGGTCGATCAGCTCGGCATCGATGG
The DNA here is from genome assembly GCF_023156245.1 of Marinobacter bryozoorum. Taxonomy (GTDB): domain Bacteria; phylum Pseudomonadota; class Gammaproteobacteria; order Pseudomonadales; family Oleiphilaceae; genus Marinobacter; species Marinobacter bryozoorum. Next base: position 92,987 of record NZ_JAKZAH010000012.1, on the reverse strand, counting down.
CGCTCTGGGTGTTGAGGGCCAGTACCAGCGGCTTATGGTCGCGGATGTAGCGCTCCAGGGCCCCACGGTGGCGGGCCACGCCCGGGCCGGTGCCCAGCAGCAGCACCTCGCGCCCGGCAAAGCGCTCCTTGGGTGACCACTGCCCCTTGGGCTCACCGCGGTAGAAGTGACGCGCCGCATCCAGGGTGTTGAGGCTGAATTTCTTGCCGCCCTCCACCCGCAGGTGCTCGATCACCGCCAGCACGTCTTCCTCGCTGTAGCGGGAGTCGCTGAGCATTTCCTGGATATAGGTGGGGTGGATGCCGTACTTGCCCGCCAGATAGTAGTAGGGGTTGGTGCCCCAACCGTAGTGGGCCTGCATGGGCTTGAAGTGCTCACGCAGCAGCACCATCAGCGGCACCATGTTGACCGGCTTGCCACGCCGCTCGGCGATCTCGATGGCCAGCTCCTCGGTGCGGGCGTTGCCCGGCCCGCGGCCCATACCGGTGACAGTGGAATCCACCCAGGTCACGCCCTCGTCCAGCGCCCGCAGGGTGTTGGAGAGCGCCAGGCCCAGGTTGTCGTGGGTATGGATGCCCATCGGGCCTTTCCACTCACTGCGGACCCACTGGATGATCTGCGCCGCCTGATCCGGGCTCATGCTGCCCATGCTATCGGCGAAGTAGAGCGCATCCATGGGGTAGGCCTTAGCCAAGCGGGCGAGCGCCTTCACTCCGTCTTCGGTGCGATCCGCCACCTGCATCAGGTTGAAGCCGACCTGATAGCCACGCTCCTTCAGCCAGGTAACCGCCGGCAGCGCCTTCTCAAACTCGTGTACGTGGCAGGCGATGCGCACCAAGTCCACTGGTGAATCTACCGCCGCGTTGGGAAACAGCCGCTCCAATGCCTCCTGTTGGGGCAACTCCCCGACCAGCTCATTGCCGTTGACCATTACGCCCACGGTCAAACCCGCAGGAATGGTCAAGCTGCGGATGAGCTCATCGGTGGTGAAGGCGCAGGGACCCTGAAAGCCCTGATTCTTCAGGGTGCGGAAGCCCAGCTCCACCACATCCACGCCGGCGGCCTGCATGGCGTCGAGGTATTGGTGAATCAGCTCGGTGGAGAAATCCCAAGCATTGTAGTAGCCGCCGTCGCGAAGGGTGCAGTCTAAAATTTTCATAAAACCTCAATTAGGGAAATTTTTAAAAACAATAGAATAAAAACGAAGAGCGAGAAGGCATCAATTTTTGAGGAAGTTAATAAACTTTTTATCAAACTCTGGGGAAACCCCTTTCCTCACGCGCGGACATAATCCATGAATTGCCTTAGGGGACCAATACTTCTCTCTTTTCCTATCATTATTTATCCACTCCCTCCCTGCAATACACAACTGCAAAAGCCCTACAGCCTTATGATAATCCCCACAATACGAAGAATTAACCCCCCTAAATCCATTGACCTCTTCATTAATCTTAGAAACAAAGCCAGCCATCCATTCTATATTGCGTAGTGACTCATCATACTCACGCCTACTAAAGTGAATATATGAAAGAAGTGTGATTGCTCTCGCAACATTCTGTGAGTATGGCACCTCCAAATGCTTCCAGCCACTGACTTCGTCTCTCAAATTGGCAAGGCCATACACTGGATCAATACCAAGCATTATTTCAGAATGCCAAAGCGCTGTAGAAACAGATATTGCAACTTGCTTCGGATCATCTCGAACACCTTTTACCCGCTTTGATGTGGCTGCAGTACTGAAAATAGAGGGAAGCACTTTATATAACGACCGCTGCAAAAACTTCAGCTCGCCCCATCTACCAAATTCAATACTTTTATAAACTCCCACTACACCAGCTGCTGCTCTACGCTGCTCAGAAACCAGCTCACTACCCAAAAAACCTTTCGAAAGCTCAATTATTTCATCAACGTTTTTTGGCCTATTTGCTTCATAGTAAAAATTCTCAACAAAACAGGCGTCATCATAATCGAACTTAACACTCACACCAGGAAGAGGTGCAAGCTTCAACTTCAAACTTGGAAATAAAAAAGATTCATTTTTTTTCAGAGAACTATCAATAACGGGCATGTTTTCCGCAGTTACAACCTGCGTATTCTTTACTAGCTTGCGGTCAGCTAAAACAATCTCAGCTTCACTGAGCTCCACATTTTTTTCTTCTTCCATTTGTAGCTCAGCAATTTTTCGTCCATCAACACCGTCAATCTCAAACCTCCCCAGCCCCAAATTGTTTACTACAACTTCAGAACCAAAGACGAATTTTCTCTTGAATTTTATATCGTGAAGGTCATGCCCTGCTGCTGCATCCGCAACCGTTAATACATCACCGTTAAACTCAACCTCACGTACAATCTTAAACCCGCCGTATCTTTCCATACTCATTGACAGCGAGAAACCTTGGACATCATGCTGAGAGCTTAAAATTCTTGATTTTCCGTTAGGAAAGCGAACATCTCCCCACTGAATTTCGCTTGCAGTGACTGTACTATGTGAGGCTTCGGATTGTAGCTTTTTCACACCTTCCCAAGGCAAAAATTCAGTGTAGCCAGGGTCATCAAAAATGGTAACGCCATCTACTTCAAGGCAAAATGAAAGTTCATCATTTTGTTTATGGACATGCGAATCCCAACAACAGGTTGCCGCGAAATGGACTTTCCTACCGTTAACTGTCTTTCTAAAGATGAAGAAGTTTTTATTACCATACACTCCTTCTTCTTCTGAAAAAGGCATAAGCAGCTCGTGCGCACTTTTGACTTCGCCCTGGCCAAAAACTTTATTCAGGATATTTTCGTTAGGTAGCCTGAAGGAATCACCCAGAGGAAAGTACTCACCAGTTGCTTTAAGTGCATAGCCGAGAAATCTTCTGGATTCATGGAAAACATTTTCCAAGCTGACGCTTGCCAACGGCTCTACATTAAGCTTTTCTAGAAGCTCAAAATACTCAACTGTCAAAGGCAGGTTGTATTCTTGGTATGAAACAGAGTGTTCTTTGGTTAACCCAGAAGCATGCCACATTGCATCCAATGTCTTTGCGCTTCGTTCTAGCACTAGCTCCAAATTAACCCTAGGCTTATATTCCGGACAACCTAGCACCAAATTGAGCAAAGCCAAGTCAACCATCAGGCCATGATTATGGCCAGCACGGTACATTTTATCGCTTTGCAAGTTTTTAATTTCTTGAACGATAAGCCTGCGCACGATATTTTTAATAGAGGAATCTTCATGCTCGCTATATTCTTTTTCAATGTTTATCAAAACACCTAGCCGAACTGCGGCCGTATGATCACCCCGCACTTCATTATAGTAGGGGTTCTTGATTTTTTTTTCGCAGTGGAATTTATAGAAACTAGTCAAAATACTGAGAGTAAAGAGATATGAATAACTGTTGTTTATCCACCTCAAACTTGAAAAGTGATGCATCCATGAGCGGCTTTTGAATGGGTCAGCCCTCCAGTCTATCGGAAAAGTAACTGATTTACTCCCCAAGCTGTGATTCATAGCAAACTTTATGTTTTTTAGTGACAAACTGTAAATCGAACTAAGCTGCTTTAAAAAAGCGCGCCTTGAGTAATGAAAAGGGTCCATTCCCCATTTATGCTGCTCATCGAGCTCTAAGTCTTCATCGCTATACTTAATAAATCTTGCCAATGGCAAAGTTTTTTTTATTTCTTCATACATCCAACCTAACTGTTCGTTGGCTTGTTTAATCTGGTCTTCAGAGTATCTATCAAGCAGTTTTTCAGGATGTTGGCAGCGTAAAGACCAATAGACTTGATTGACAAAAACTTTATCATCTAACCCATGCTTAACAAGGTATCGACTTATTCTCTCTAAACCTTCCCGCCACAGTGTCAGCTTTTCTTCAGACCCTGCTTTAATAAAGCCGTATGAGTTTGGTTTGTATAGCGCCTTTTTATACTCTGTCGAAATAGTGTGAACTGACGAGCCTTTCACAGAGAGGCTGAATCTTTCATCTATTAAATCTATAAGCAACACATCAAAATCAGTCTTTTCCAAGTCAGAAAAAACTGATTTCCCCATATCAGCGCGCACCATTCTGCGCTGCCAATTAGACTTCACCCCGGACAATATTTTTTCATCTACAAAAGGCGTAGAACCTAAAGATGCAAAGCTTGACCTTGCATAGTAACCCACAACATCAAAATCTCTATTGTCAGCTATCTCAAACGGGTCTCTTGAGACACAGCTGCCTAAGATAAAGACTTTTATTGGCAAGCCCATAAAACACCTTAAAAGATATCTTAATTCAAAAAGTCAACCATCTCATACGAAATTGAGATAATGCTAAACTTTTCTTTTGCAAAACCTTTCAAGCTGGCCTGATCTCCCGGTCCAGCCTTTATGCCCCCAGCCGCCGCCTTGGCATCGCGGTACACCCACTCCTTCGGATAGATCTCATCCGCGCCTTCCCACGGCAGAATGATCGGCGTGCAGCCTGATGCGGCACCATCGGCAATGGTGAAGTGGAAGCTTTCAAAGTCACTGGTGGAGAGTGCGAAGTCGATACCCGCATACCACTCGGGCATATCGTTGCCATGGGGGTCAAAGATCACCGCCCCTTTCAGCAGCGGGTCTTCTTCCAGACGACGGTACTGGGTTTCGTACCAGGCCATTTCCTCGGGGCGGTTGGCCATCCAGGGGTACTCTTCGGGCCGCTTGCCCTTGACCCTCAGGAGGTAGCCGTCGTCTTCCTTGCGTAGCTCACGCAGGATATCCAGGGCCAGGTCGAAGCGCTTGCGCTGGGGCACGATGCCCACAAAGCCCAGCACCTTGCCGTTGGTAGGCTTGCGCGGTACCGACTGCAGGCCTTCCACATCCACGCCGTTATAGACCACCACGCCGTTTTTCTTGAGCACCGGGTTCTTGGCGACCCCTTGGCGCAGAATATGCGGCCCAACAAACATCACCGTATCGAAGGCCTCGAAGGGGATCTTCGGGAACAGGGCGTGATCGATCTCCTGCAGGTGCAGCCTGCCTACCAACTTCTGCCCTTCCCGCTTGTGCTTGCCATACCAGATGGCGTTGCCCAGGGTCCATTCGCAGAACACCGTATCGGCCTGGCGCACCAGGCGCTTGCTGGCGATCTCATTGTGCTGGTTGTGGCCGGTCCAGAAGTCCAGCAGCAGGCGAATGCCCGCCTGGGTGAAGTAGGGGTAGAACGGCTTGATGAACTTGAGGTCGTGGCCGGCGATGACCACGGTCTTCTTGGGCGCGACGTTGGGCGCTTGCTCGTGGACCCGCGGCGGTTTGCGCAGGGCCAGGGCGGGCTGCTGAGCGGCCCAGCCGGTAAGGTCGCTGGCCGGCATCCCGGTAGTGGGGCGCAGCAGCTGCAGCCCGGCATCGATGGGGTGATTGTCCAGCGCCACGCCGGGCCACTCGCCTTCGGCCAGCTCCGGGCTGCGGTTAAAGCCAATGCGCGCTTGCGGGGCGTAAACCGTGGGCCAGGCGAGGTCTTCCAGGTCTTCCGGCTCCAGGTCCGCCAGGGCGCGAGGGTCTGCCAGCAGCCAGAGGCTTCCGGCCTCGGCGCTCTGGGCCTGGGGGCTGTCGCAGGCAATGCCGGCGGCTTCGAGCTTGGCCTTGCTATCTGCCTGCCACTGGTTGGCCAGAATGCGCTGGGGGCGCAGGGTCTGAGCCAGGAGCCGCTCTGCCGCCGCCTTGCTGAGCTCTTCGGTCAGCAGCGTGATGGCCGGCGGCTCGGGGGCCAGCATCACCACGCCGGCGGTGCGCAGCATCTGCACCAGGCGGTGCTGGGTGGTGTGGGCGCGCATGATGGCCCGTGCGCCTTTCAGGGCGACCCGCCAGCGGTAGGCCGGGTGGTACAGCAGGTTCTCCAGGGCCTGGGCCGCTTCGCTCTCGGTGCGCACGATATGCCCGGCGCCTTCCATATAGCGGTTCATGCCCATGGCCGGGCCGGAGATCAGCGGCGAGCCGCAAGCGGCGGTCTCCACCACGCGGCGCGAGAACATGGTGGGGGAGTCCAGCACCGAGTTGACGTTGATCTGCACCGGGTGAGCCTTGTAGGCCTGAATCATCTCCTCGTAGCTGAGGCTGCCCGCCACATAGCCCCCCAGCGGCCCCGGGTACTTGTAGGGGGATTCCGGGTCATCGTGCTGGCGGTCGTAGATCGTGAGGCCCAGCGGTGCGGCGGCACTCATGATCTTGTCCATGTACTCGGTGCGCTCGGGGTAGCGCTTGCCATAGTAGGTGCCCCCGTAGGCCGCGGTGGCTTGCCATTCGCGAGTCGAGGGCAGCAGGTTGTGGATCTTCGGTGAGGCGTAGAAGGGGCCGCTGCTGGCGGTCTGGCTGAGGGCGCCCGGGGTGGCCAGGTAGGGAATGATCCGCCGGCTGTCGGTGGTGAAGACGTGATCGCACAGGGCGGCGGCCTTGCGGAAGCGGTCGAAGTGGACCGGGTCTTCCTTGTTCCAGAACAGCGAGGGGATGCCCTGCTCTCGGCAGTGGGCCAGCAGTTCGCTTAACGGCGCGAACTCCTCGTCGCTGTAGTAGCCCACCTTCTTGTGCCACTGCCAGTCGTTACCCTTCCAGGCGGATTCCACAAACATGGCGTCGATGGGCTGTTGGGCCAGCTCTTCGCGCCAGTTCTCCGGCGAGAGCGGTACCACCTTGACGGCGCTGGCCAGGGTGTCGGTGGTGAACTGATCGGCAATCAGTCCCAGGGTGATCTGCTCCAGGCGCTTGGCGTTGCTCTTGTCCTTGCCAGATGCAAGAGCAACCTTGGCCACTTCCGCGGCCCTGCTCCGGCGCACGTGCTGCAGGGCATCGGCGTAGCGGCGGGTCACGTGGTTCCAGGTGCGCTCCTGCTCGATCCAGGCGCGGGCGGCCTGGCCCAGGCGTGCACGCTCTTCGGGGCTGTCGATCAGCGCCTGCAGGGCCTCACTCAGGGCCTGGGCGCTGTCCTTGGTGAACAGGCGGGCCCGCTCGCCGTTCGGCCCGGCCATGGTGGTGTGCGGGGAGACATCCGAGAGCACCAGAGCCTTGCCCATGGCCATGGCTTCCAGGGGCTTGAGGGCAGAGACCATTTCGGTGACCGCCGACGAGAGCCTTGGGATGGGCAGGATATCCATGCAGGAGAGATAGCGCGGCACTTCTTCGAACGGCACGCGGCCGGTAAAGCGGCACTCCTTTTCGATACCCAGTTCCTTGGCCTTGGCCTTGACGGTGTCGATCACCTTGCCGTCGCCCACCAGCACGAAAGTAAAGGCCTGGCCGTTTTTCTTGAGGGTGGCCATGGCCTCCATCAGCAGCTCCAGGCCCTCGTAGGCCACAGCGCTGCCCGCATAGCCGATCACCGGCACGCCGGGCTTGAGCTTGAGTTCCTTGGCAATGGCGGCATCCGCGGCCATGGGCTGGAAGCGCTCGGCGTTGACCGCGTTGGGCACCACCTCGATGCGCTCGCGGGGCACGCCCCAGCTGGCCAGCTCGTCGGCCAGCTCTTCGGTAAGCGTAATCACCAGGTCCGCTTCCAGCGCCGCCTGCTGCTCCAGTTCGCGCATCAGCTGGTAGCGTTCGGAACCGGCCCACTCCGGCTGGGTGGAGGCCTGGGTGACTTCCCAGAGGCCGCGCACTTCATAAACGAACGGCAGGCCCAGGCGGCGTGCCGCCATCAGCGCCGGCAGCGCGGTGATGTAGTTAGAGGCAGCGGCGATAACCTCCGCCCCGCTGGTCTGGGCTTCGCGTAGGTAGTGATCGGCGGCTTCGGCCAGGTAGTAGTCCAGCGGGGTCTTGTTGAGGTTCCAGCCCGCGCAGGCCGCGTAGGTAATGCCATCAACTTCACTCTCGTGATAACCCCGTTTAAGGCCTTTGGTTCCTGCATCCCAGGGAAAACCAGGTCGGGTAGTGGCACGAACTTTAAAACCTGCTTGCTCCAACCCAACCGCTATTCCATGTGATCTTGTGGAATATCCATTGGTGGCATGCGGCATTGATTGATGCAGACAGTAAAGTACATGCTGGCGGCGGCTCATCAGCCCGGCATTGGGCTGGCGAGGGGGCAGCGGCCAGCCGCCCTTTAACCTGGCCATACCGGCCACAAAGGTCTGGAAGTCACGCTTGGGCTTGTCGAATTTCACGCTGCGGGCCTGCAGGCTCTCCAGAGCGCGCAGGGTGTCAGTGAGCTTGCCTTTGCGGTAGAACCACTGGCTGGCGGTGGCGTAGTCCACTTGGCTGACGTCGAGTTGTTCGAGTTGCTGGGAAGCACTGGCAACAGAGTCGGCTACTTCCCCCCGCAGCGCCCGTACCATCGGCTCGGTATGCGCGGAGAACAGCAGCTCGGCACTCGGCTTCGGCACCGGCAACTTCAGTGACCTCTGAAGGGCTGTGGCCAGGCTTGTGGCACTGCCGGCCTCAAAACTCACCACACCGTCGTACTTATCGACGTACTCAGCCAGAGGGGCCACGTCGGAGACCACTAGACGCTTGCCGTAGGCCAGGGCCTCGGCGGCCTTCATCGGCGGCACAAGCTGACACACCCCCAGGGGCTTGCGGGGGATCACCACGGCATCCAGCAGGGCGTAGTAGTCCGCGACGTGCTCATGGGGTACCCGCCCGACCTGAATCAGCCAGGGTGGGGTTTCCTTGAGCCCGCTATCGGCTATGTGGGCAGCTAAAGACTCTATGAGGGGCTGGCTATCACCGACCAGCAAAAGCTTGAGCTTTTCGCCGTTTTGCACCAGTTCGGTGCAGGCTTCGAGCAGCTGATCCAGACCTTCATAGGGGCTGAAGCTGCCCACATACCCGATCACTTTTTCATCTGGCGCAATGCCAAGCCTTTGGCGAAGCTGGCCGTCGGCGGGCTTTAATTCAGACGCCTGAGTTACACCATTGGGCACGATCTGGATGTTGGACGGGTTGACGCCTCTTTTTGTCAGCTCGCCTTTCATGGGCTGGTTCAGCGTAAATACGCTGGTTGCCTGGCAAGCTACAAAGGAGTCCCGCACCACTTCTTCTCGGTATTTTGGGTGGTTTTCATAACTCGGCTCCCGAGCCTGGCGGGACAGCTCCCAGAACCCCCTCACTTCATAATGAAACGGCAAACCAAGCCGTGTCGCTGCAACCCAGGCGGGCAGTCCGACAATCCAGTTGGAGGCAGCCAGTACGGCTGACGGGCGGTAAATGCGGAACCATTCTTCATACTGCTGAGCGGCGCGCTCCAAGCGGTCCAGTTCATTCGCTGGTTCCGCACCCAGCCAGCGGCTATGGATATAACGTACGCCGTTTACCGTTGTTTCAGGGGCCAAACTCACCTTGGCCTCGCCCAGGTCCCAGGGGCGCCCTGGCCTTACCATGCACAGGATTTCCAGGCCGTGGTCGTTCAGCGCCCGGGCAATGCACTGGGTGCGCACTGCGTAGCCATGACTGGCATAGCTCTGGCCATGGCTGACCGCATAGGCTATGCGGCCCGTTACAGGGAGAATGGCCTGTTGGGTTTGCGCTGCCAACGTTTTTGCTCGCTCTAGAACCGGGTCCATGATCGTCCGTTATCTACTGCTGTTCTGATGGAGGGTTAGCGTTTACGTCTAAGGATTGCTGGCTTAATCCAGCAAACCTACGGCATCGACCAGGTTGGCTTTCGCTTTGATCTTTTCGGCACCCTCGATGAACGGTTTGTGCTTTACCAGAACACAAACCACATCGGCCTGCGCCAGGGCCTCTTCCAGGCTCGCCAGGGTTACGTTGTTGTGTTGCAGGCTTTCGGGCAAATCGTGGATATTGGGTTCTATAATCTGCACCTGGGCGCCCAGCTCAGCTACCTGCCTGGCGATGCCCAGGGCCGGGCTTTCCCGCAGGTCATCAATATCCGGCTTGAAGGCTACACCCAGGCAGGCCACTTTGATGTCTGCCCGTGTACTTTGCGGATTCGCCTGGTGGTGTTTCTCCAGCTGGTCTTTGACCCGCTCCAGAACCCATACCGGTTTGCCGTCGTTGACCTCGCGGGCGGTGCGGATAATGCGGGCTTCTTCCGGGCAGCTGTCGACGATGAACCAGGGGTCTACGGCGATGCAGTGGCCCCCTACCCCGGCGCCTGGCTGAAGGATGTTAACCCGGGGGTGGCGGTTGGCCAGGGCGATCAGCTCCCACACATTGATGTCCAGCTTGTGGCAGATGGTGGACAGCTCATTGGCAAAGGCGATGTTTACATCACGGAAGCTGTTTTCCGTGAGTTTCGCCATTTCGGCGGTGCGGGCGTTTGTGACAACGCATTCACCCTGTACGAAGGTTTTGTAGACTTCTACGGCGGCGGCGGAACATTTGCGGGTCATGCCGCCGATTACGCGGTCGTTTTCGACCAGTTCACGGATGACATGGCCAGGCAGTACCCGTTCCGGGCAGTGTGCAATGCGGATGTCGCTGTCTTCCCCGTGGGTTTGGGGGAAGGTGAGATCCGGCCGGGCTTCGGCGAGCCAGGCGGCCATTTGTTCGGTGGCGCCTACGGGGCTGGTGGATTCCAGCACCACCAGGTTGCCTTTTTGAAGCACCGGGGCCAGGGCTTTGCTGGCGGCTTCGATGTACTTCAGGTCGGCTTTGTGGCTGTTGCCATCCGGATCGTGGATAAAGGGGGTGGGCACGGCCATCAGGAAGGCGTCTGCCGGTTCTGGCTTTGTGACGGCTTTCAGGTAGTCCTCGTGAACGGCGGCGTGGACGATCATATCCAGCTCGGGTTCTACGATGTGGATTTCGCCCCGGTTGATGGTGTCTACGGCGTGTTGGTTGACGTCTACGCCGATGACTTTTTTCTTGCGGGAGGCGAATACGGCGGCTGTGGGGAGGCCGATGTAGCCCAGGCCTATTACGGAGATGGTTTCGTAATTCATTCGGGAAGTCCTTTTAAAGATAAAGATTTTTGCCACGGAATCCACGGAAGGACACGGAAAAAGAAAGGGGACAAATAAAAAAAACAAAGTATAAAAATGTCTTATCTTTTCTTCCGTGTTTTTCCGTGGATTCCGTGGCGAAAGAGGTTTTAGCCTGCCAGGGCGTCGCGGATTCTTTGGCAGGCTTTGCCGTCGCCGTAGGGGTTGTGGGCTCGGCTCATGGTGTTGTAGGCGGTGTCGTTGGTTAGCAGGGTGGTGAGTTCTGCGGTGATGACGTCTACGTTGGTGCCTACCAGTTTTACCGTGCCGGCTTCTACGGCTTCCGGGCGTTCGGTGGTGTCTCGCATGACCAGTACCGGTTTGCCCAGGCTGGGGGCTTCTTCCTGGATGCCGCCGGAGTCGGTCAGGATGATGTGGGCGCGGTTCATCAGGTACACGAACGGCAGGTAGTCCTGGGGTTCGATCAGGTGGATGTTGGGGTTGTTGCCCAACAGGCGATTGACCGGTTCCTGTACGTTGGGGTTGAGGTGTACCGGGTACACGATCTGGGCGTCCGGGTGGGCCTGGGCTATATTCCCAAGGGCCTGGCATATGCGTTCGAAGCCGCCACCAAAGCTTTCCCGTCGGTGGCCGGTTACCAGGATGAGCTTTTTGTTGCTGTCCAGGAAGTCAAACTTGCTGGACAGTTCTCCAGCCAGCGCCTGATTGGTGTCAAGCTTCTTGACCACCTCCAGCAAGGCGTCGATGACGGTATTGCCGGTGACGACGATGTTGTTTGCCGGTACGCCCTCGTTAAGCAGGTTTTGCTGGGAGAGCGTCGTAGGAGCGAAGTGTTTGGTGGCGATAGCACCGGTAAGCTTTCGGTTGGCTTCTTCCGGCCAGGGCGAGTAAATGTTGCCGGTTCGCAGCCCGGCTTCTACGTGGCCTACGGCAATTTGCTGGTAGTAGCAGGCCAGTGTGGTGGCGAAGGTGGTGGCAGTGTCGCCGTGAACGAGCACCATGTCGGGTTTGAAGTCCGCCAGCACACTTTTCATACCTTGAAGGATACCCGTGGTGACATCCGTGAGGTCCTGCCCCGGCTTCATGAGGTTGAGGTCGTAGTCCGGGGCGAGCTCGAACAGGCCCAGTACCTGGTCGAGCATTTCGCGGTGTTGGGCGGTTACGCATACTTTGGCATTAAAGCGGGAGTCTTCAGCCAGTTGCAGGGCCAGTGGGGCCATTTTGATGGCTTCTGGCCTGGTGCCGAATACGGTGAGGATATTCATGTCGCGGATTAGTTCCTGTCCTGCAATTGATACTCAAGTTCCTGACAACGGGTGTAATAGTGTTCCAGGAGTTTCTGGGTTTCTGCCAGTTGTTGTTCAGCGGTGGGGGTCGGTTGCTTTGGTACCGAAATGGCTTCAACCGGCACTGGCTTTGGGGTTTCCTTAACGTCTGGGGCTTGCGTGTGGCTATCTTTCAGCGGTGAGCCAAGGCGGCGCTCGCACAGACGGATATTGTGCTTGAAGGCAGCCTCGCCAAACTGGCGCGCTGCCTGCTGGTACAGGTCTTTAGCCTGGGCATACTGGCCGCTTCGGAAATGTGTAGCTGCCTGTTGGACGATCGATTGGTTGCGGGTACTCATTCAGCCTCCTGCTTTTTGAACTTACGGGGCCATCGGACGGCCCTCAGGGTGCGATGCTTAGCCATGCTGCTCCCTTTTCGGTATTCAGTGTGGTTTGTTCGCAGCTCAGCCCCCGCTCCTCACAAAGCTGCTGCCAGTATTCGAGTACCTGCCGCTCGCCTTGCCGGCCAGCATCATCCAGCACAATATCCAGTTTATGTGACGACAAGTGCTGTAACACACAAGCCAACGCAGGCTCTCGCACCAGCGGATCGTCCTTGGGGCTGAAGGGACCATCTACCAGTACCAGGATATGCGCTTCCCGGTCTTCAAAAAGACCGGCTACGTTAGCAAGCTTTTGATCGCACGTATAGAACAGTGCGTTGTCGTGGCCAGACTGGCTGGGGAGGTTCGTTGGTACCAACGGGGCCAGTACCAGCTCTACCAATGGTTGCAGGCTATTCTGCTGCAGGGCGGAACGGGTTTTCTGCTGATAGGCCTTGTCCTGCTCGAAGCTGAGGATACGCCTGGGCAGGTCATAGCCTCGCCCGGGGGCCTGGAGGCCGGTCTGGCTGTCGCTTTCCAGCGCCCTGGTATTGGTGTCGAGTCCCTGGCCGCGCATGGTATTGGCTATCGCCCTGGCCATCAGCACGGTGGACGTGCCACTACCAAACTCGATCACCAGGTCGTAGGGGGTCTGCTCGATGGCCCGGACCAGGTGACCAGCCAGGTCCGCACCGATGGCCCAGCCACCGTACTCCAACGGTGTTTCGCCACTTTCCAGGTATTGGTTCAAACCGGTGATGCTCTGGAACTGTTGGCGTTGATCGGCAAAGGACCGGGTTACATGCTGGCCTAGCGCATTGGCAGCCTGTGTCAGCTGGCTGGCCTGCTGGGTGAACAGGGTTTCCATCTTCTGTTCCAGCTGGGCGAAGGCCTTGTCCTGCATGCCCTGGGTTTCAAGGAGCTGCTGTTTTTCCTGCTTCAGTGATTGCAATTCCCTGGTCAGGGTGTCGTTTTCTGTCTGTAACTTATTGATAAGCTGTTTATATTCCGCGGTTTCTTTTTCGAGGGTAACCGCTTGCTCTTTGCGGTTACGGAACCAGGTTTTATGGTCTTCCAGGGACTGGTTGGCGGCTTCCAGTTCTTGCTGCTTCTCCTGCAAAGCCGACTTGGCGTTAGCCTGTTGCTCCTTCTGGGCGGTCAAGGTACTGCGTAGCTGCTCCAGTTCTTGCTGCTTTTCCTGCAAAGCCGACTTGGCGTTAGCGTGCTGCTCCTTCTGGGCGGTCAAGGTACTGCGTAGCTGATCCAGCTCCGCTTCAAGGGCTTTCTGGCGTTCCTGGGCCTCAGCCCGGGCGTCCTCAGCCTGACGAACGGATTCATTGGCCTGGTTCGATGACGCTTTCAGCTCTTCCAGCCGTTGCTGCAAGCGCTGGTTATCGCCATTGGCTTTCCTGGCCGCTTCACGCTGACTGGCTAACGCCTCTTCCGCCTGCTTCCGACCCTGCTCGGACTGCTCCAGTTGTTGCTGCCTTTCCTGCAAGGCCGACTCGGCGTTAGCGTGCTGTTCCTTCTGGGCGGTCAAGGTACTGCGTAGCTGCTCCAGTTCTTGCTGCTTCTCCTGCAAAGCCGACTTGGCGTTAGCGTGCTGCTCCTTCTGGGCGGTCAAGGTACTGCGTAGCTGATCCAGCTCCGCTTCAAGGGCTTTCTGGCGTTCCTGGGCCTCAGCCCGGGCGTCCTCAGCCTGACGAACGGATTCATTGGCCTGGTTCGATGACGCTTCCAGCTCCTCCAGGCGTTGCTGCAAGCGCTGGTTATCGTCGTTGGCTTTTCTGGCCGCTTCACGCTGACTGGCTAACGCGTCTTCCGCCTGCTTCCGACTCTGCTCGGACTGCTCCAGTTTTTTAGCCAATTCCTCAATGGCTTGCGTCTGAACATCCACCGTATCCTGCAATGGATTCCGAACCAGCTCCCAAACCGGCCAGTCCGGGTCTTCGGCATTGGTTTGCTTTAGCTCAAATCCTTGCTTCTGCAACCAGTCGACTGTCGCCCTGTAAGATTGGGCGTTTTCGTAGAGGGGTTCCTCTTGGGCCACCAGGCTCAGGCGGGTGAAGGTGGTCAGCAGGCCCGATTCGGCAAGGGCCTGCAGGATATGGTGCTCTTCGCCCGGGCTTATGATGCTCAGCTCATCACCAGGCTGGGGTTCCGGGCGGTTCTGTTTCAAAAATTCGGCCGGGTGCTGGGTTTCGACCTCACGCACTGAGCGCTGCTGCAGGCCGGGGAACAGTTCCTTCAGTCCGGTGGCCGGGTGCAGGCTGGTGGCTTCCGGCAGGTTGTATTCGTGCAACTGGTTGTTGGCCGGGTTTGGGGTGATGGCCAGCTCCAGGGTTCTGGTCTGGGCATTGCCATCGGTATCTGTGGTGACCAGGGCCCGGGCGGGTTGTATCTGTATTTTGGTTGCCATGGTTGAGGCTGTCCTGACGTTAAACCTGGGGCGCAAGTGCTATCAATGCTGGGTTGGTTGCGGCTGCTGCGGTGCCGGCAGAGAGACGACGGCACCCGGCCTGGGGGAACGGTCTTCCTGGCGGCCGAAGCGGATGTAGTGAATCAGCGGGTTCAGGCCGCTTTCCGCCACATCCCGGTAATGCATGAGGTACCAGAGTGTATCAAAGACCTTGCCGGGATTCCGGCCTTCGATGGCACCGCTTTTCAGGTAGTGCTCGATGGGCTGCATGCCGGATTCGGCCACATCCGGGTAGGTTTCCAGGTACCACTCGGTGTCAAACAGGCCGGACTCTTCGATGGTTTTGCGATTTTGCTCCAGCACACGCTGACGAGCCTGGCGCGACTTGCGGCCATAGCCGGTGACCCTGCGACTGGCTTTCCAGGCCTTGTTGGCGGAGATGCGCTTCAGCTCGGCCTGCAGCTCGGCCACCTGGCGATTGGCCGCGGCCAGGGCCAGGGTATTGTCGCGGTTGGCGACTTCACTTTGCTCTTGCAGCTCTTTCTGGGCCTTGTTGGTGGCGGCCAGGTTCTGGCGCAGGTTTTCCACTTCGCCTAGCAGCTGCTGGATGCGTTGTTGCAGCTGAGACTGATCCTGTTGATGTTTCTGCTGCTGATTGCTGAGTTCTTGCTGGTGCTGGTGGTGGCGGCTTTCCAGTTCTTCTTGCACCAGGTGGAGCTGTTCCAGCAGCAGCTGGTTTTCTTCTTCCAGGTTTTTGTGGCTTTGCTGTTGCTGGCTGAGTTCCTTTGCCTGGGCCTGGGTGTTGGCTTTGAGGGCTTTTAACTGGCCTTCCAGGGTAGCTTTTTCGGACTCCAGCCGGGTGACGGTGGCTTCCAGAGCTGGTTGCTGCTTTGCATTGGCTATGTGGCCGTAGTACTCGTCTGGATTGAAACCACTGGCCGGGGCGGGCTGTTCGGCTGGCAGGGCACAGGCTTCCAGGCGCTGGGCGGCTTCGGTCAATTCCGGGCTGGTGGCGACGATGTGCGCGGCCAGCAGCTGGTGCAGGGGTTCGCTTTCGGCTTCTGGCTGCGCCGGGGCCGGGAGGTTGGCCGGGGGCTGCTGGCCCCAGGCTGCGCTGATGCGTTCGATGCTGCGCTGGGGTTCTTGTAGCAGCGTGTCCAGGGCGATGACCAGGGTTTTTTTGCGGTTACGGCGGAAGTGGTCTGCCATGGCGCGGGCACTTTCCAGCCACTGCTGCACGGCCCGGCTGGGCGCTACGTCCTGGTCCATGGCGTTGGCGATGGCCTGCTGGGGGCTGCCATAGACCAGCAGGGTGTGCCCTTCGCCCTGGTGTTGCCAGGTGGCGGGGTTGGCCGGGTCAGTGGGGGCACAGCCCAGGGCTTGCAGCAGGGGGGCGATGGTTTGCCAGTTGCTGTGGGGCGTGGTGCCGGTGGTGGTGGTCATGCTTTTGGATGCTCCGTTATTTAAAGGCTTGTTTAGCCACGGAATCCACGGAAAAACACGGAAAAAACAAAAAGGATAAAAAATGCTTTCTAATTTTCTTTATTTTTCCGTGTTTTTCCGTGGATTCCGTGGCCAAGTAATGTCGTTTATCCAGGCCTTACTGATGGTCCAGGTATTCGGTCAGGGTCAGGGTTAGTTGGGTTTGCCAGTTTGGTAGCTCTATGTTGAGGGCTTTTTCCAGTTTTGTCAGGTTCATCCTTGAGTTCAGCGGGCGTTTGGCCGGGGTTGGGTAGGCGCTGGTTGGGATGGGGTGGGCCTGGTCTGGGCCTGTGGTTAGTTTTTGGCCCTGGTTTATGGCCTGGCGGAAGATTTGTTGGGCGAACTGGTGCCAGGTGGTTTCGCCCCTGGGTGCCAGGTGGTACAGGCCGCCGGGGATGTTACTTTGGAATGCCAGGGCGGTGACGGCGGCGATCAGTCGCGCGGGTGTGGGCGCGCCGACCTGGTCTGCCACGATGTTGAGTTCGGGTTTGCTTTGGGCCAGGCGGAGCATGGTTTTCATGAAATTGTTGCCCCGGGCGCTGTAGACCCAGCTGGTGCGGAAGATGAGGTGTTCCGCGCCGCTGTTGATGATGGCCTGGTCGCCTTCCAGCTTGGTCTGGCCGTAGACACTCAGCGGGCCGGTGGCGCTGGTTTCCTGCCAGGGTTCGGTGCCGTGGCCGGGGTAAACGTAGTCGCTGCTGTAGTGGACCAATACGCTGCCGCGGTTGGCGCAGTACCTGGCCAGCTGGGCGGGCAGGTCGGCGTTGAGGCGGTGGGCCTCTTCCGGGTGTTCTTCGGCGGCGTCTACGGCGGTCCAGGCGGCGGCGTTTACTATGGTGTCTGGCTGGGTTTGTTCCAGGTACTCTTCGACGGCCTGGTGGTTGGTCAGGTCGAGGTCTGCCCTTGTGGGGGCGGTTATGGGGGCCATGGGGGACAGGGTTCGGTGGAGTTCGAAGCCTGCTTGGCCGGTTTTGCCGAGGAGTAGGATTTTCATTTTAATACCTTTTTTTGCCACGGAATCCACGGAAAGACACGGAAAAAATAAAGAAAAACAGAGAAGGATTTTTACCTTTTTTTCCTGTGCCCTCCCGCTCGCCCTGAGCCTGTCGAAGGGCCGTGGATTCCGTGGCTAAAAATTCTCTTTACAACACAATTCGTTCGATGGTTGCTTTTGGAAATGTGAAGTTCACTAGCAAGCCGAGATTCAAGCCTGTCGCTTTCAGGTAGTTCAGGAGCTGGGCCTTGGCCCCCAGTGGTAACTTTTGCTGGGCTTTGAGCTCGATGATGATGCGGTTCTCCACGAGCAGATCCACCCGACAGTCCCCGATCACCTGTCCTTTATAACGGACTGAAATGGGCACCTCCGACTCAACCCCTAACCCTTTCCGCTCCAGCTCCTGCAGCAATGCACGTTGGTATATGCTTTCCAGGAATCCATGACCCAGGTGGCGATACACTTCATACACACAGCCCCTGACTCGATAAGTAAGATCTTCGTCCCTGATCATCCCAATATTCTTCCGTGTTTTTCTGTGTTCTTCCGTGGCAAAGAAAGCGCTTTAGGCGTTAACTCCGAGGCGTTGGCCCTGGTAGGTGCCGTTTTGGACTCTTTGCCACCAGGTTTTGTTGTCCAGGTACCATTGTACGGTTTTGCGTAGGCCGGTTTCGAAGGTTTCTTTTGGTTTCCAGCCCAGGTCTTGTTCGATTTTGGTGGCGTCTATGGCGTAGCGGCGGTCGTGGCCTGGGCGGTCTTGTACGTAGGTTATCTGGTCGCGGTAGCTGGTTTGTCTGGGGGCCAGGTCTTGCAGGATGTCGCAGATGGTTTGTACGACTTCGATGTTCTGTTTTTCGTTGTGGCCGCCGATGTTGTAGGTGTCTCCCACTTTGCCTTGTTGGGCGACCAGGATCAGGGCGCGGGCGTGGTCTTCTACGTAGAGCCAGTCGCGGATCTGGCTGCCGTTGCCGTAGACCGGGAGGGGTTTGCCGGCCAGGGCGTTGAGGATGACCAGGGGGATGAGTTTTTCCGGGAAGTGGTACGGGCCGTAGTTGTTGCTGCAGTTGGTGACCAGGGTGGGCAGGCCGTAGGTGCGTTGCCAGGCGCGGACCAGGTGGTCTGAGCTGGCTTTGCTGGCACTGTAGGGGCTGCTGGGGGCGTAGCTGGTGGTTTCGGTGAACAGTTGGTCGGTGGCGTTTGCCTGCTCTTCCGGGTGTGGCAGGTCGCCGTAGACTTCGTCGGTGCTGATGTGGTGGAAGCGGAAGGCTTCGGCCTTTGCCGGGTGGCTGGTTTGCAGTGCTTTCCAGTAGCCCCGGGTGGCTTCCAGCAGGGTGTAGGTGCCGATGATGTTGGTTTCCATGAACGCGGCAGGGCCGTCGATGGAGCGGTCGACGTGGCTTTCGGCGGCCAGGTGCATGACGATGTCTGGCTGGTGGTCTTCAAAGGCCCGGGCCATGGCGGCGGCGTCGCAGATGTCGGCCTGGATGAAGGTGTAGCGGGGGCTGTCTGCTACGGTGGCCAGGGATTCCAGGTTGCCGGCGTAGGTGAGCTTGTCGACGTTTACTACCTGGTGGTTGGTGTTGTTGATCAGCTCGCGGATTACGGCGGAGCCGATGAAGCCTGCGCCGCCGGTTATCAGGAATGTTTTTGACATTGGTTGGTGGTGTCCCTGGAATTTGGTTTGAAGACTTTGTTGCCACGGAATCCACGCCCTTCGACAGGCTCAGGGCGAGCGGGGGAACTCGGAAATATGAATCCACGCCCTTCGACAGGCTCAGGGCGATCGGGGGAACTCGGAAATATCAATCCACGCCCTTCGACAGGCTCAGGGCGAGCGGGGGAACTCGTAAATATGAGTCCACGCCCTTCGACAGGCTCAGGGCGAGCGGGGATCTCGGAAATATACAGAAGAACAGAGAAGGATTTTTATCTTTTCTTCCCTTGCCCTCCCGCTCGCCCTGAGCCTGTCGAAGGGCGTGGTTTTCGTGGCCAATTTCTATCTTTGGGTGTTTGGGCGTTGTTCCTGGGTTGGGAGACGGGTGGTTTGTCTCGGGGCCAGGGGGATTATTTCTGCGGCTGTGGGGGGCTGCAGGTTTAGTTGGGTCAGGATGTGTTGGTTGATTTTTCTTACGTCGAAGCGTTCTACGGCGAGTTGGTGGCTGGCTTCGCCCATGGTTTTTATGAGTTCCGGGTGTTCCAGGAAGCGGGTCATGGCGGCTTCGAGGGCTTGTTGGTTATGGGGTTCTACTAGGTAGCCGTTGATGCCGTTGTTTACGGTTTTGCGGCAGCCGGGCATGTTGGTGGTTATGACCGGGCGGGCCATGGCGAGGGCTTCCTGGGTGCTGCGGGGGACGCCTTCGCGGTAGTAGGTGGGCAGTACGAATACGCTGCTTTTGCCCAGCCAGGGGACGATGTCGGGTACCGGGCCGGCGTAGTGGATGACGCCCTGTTTCTGCAGTTGGTTGAGTTGCCGGCGGGTGACGGAGCCGGGCTTGGTGTCAAGGCCGCCGACAACCAGGAAGCGGGCGTTGGTGTAGCGGACCTGCAGGTTCTTTGCGGCTTCCAGGAAGTAGTGGATGCCTTTCTCGGTCAGCAGGCGGCCGGCGAAGATGAACTGTACCGGGTCTGCCACCGGGGCGTGGAAGTGGTAGCGCTCCAGGCAGACGCCGATGCCGCCGAGGATTTCCGGCTTTGGGATACCGAAGCGCAGCAGGTCGGCGCAGTCGCCCCGGTTGAGCACAAACACTTTGTGGGCCCTGGGCAGGCTAAGGCGGAACAGGTTGACCATGATGGCCCGGGTCAGGCGTTGTTTGAGGGGGTCTTTGCCCGGGGTATGGGTGAACATGCGACCCAGGCCTTCGATTTTCACCACCCGCCGGGGTACGCCTGCCAGCCAGGCTGCCAGGGTGCCGTAGATGGACGGCTTGATGAAGTAGCAGAAGGTCATGGTAATACGGTGCTTGCGGAACAAGCGGTACAGGCGCCACAGGGTGTACAGGTCTGCCAGCGGGTTGGTGCCCAGCTGGCGAATGGGGTAGCTCACCGGGTGGGCGCCCAGCGCCCGTACGGCCTTGCGGCTTTGGTCGTCGTAATCCGGTGCGAAGGCGAACACTTCGTGCCCGGCTGCCACCATGTCGCGGATCAGCTCACCCCGGAAACCCAGCATGGTCTCGGTGAGGTTGCCGACCACGGCAATGCGCTGTTTGCTGTGTTTAGTGGCTGACTGTGGTGCTGTCATCGGGTACCGAAAAGCCGGTTGATGCTGCGCCGGGCAGCCCGGCGGGTGATTTCCCCCAGCCGGCTGGCCGGGGTTTTGGGTGCAGTGCGCCATTGTTCGAGGGTGGCCAGGGTCTGCTCTGGGGTGGCGTAGTGTTCGCCCATGCCCTGCCCCGTGCGGGACGTGTACAAGGGGTAATGAATCAGCGCGCCGGCCACCAGTTGCTGCAGGTTCAGGCGGCGCTGGCGGCGCTCGCAATGGTACTGGTCCTGGGTGAGCCCCCAGCCGGCGTAGAAAGGCATGCCGTAGCAATGGACGGGCCTGCCCCGCAGCAGCGCTTCAAACCCTGCCAGGGATGTGAGGGTGTGTACGCTGTCTACCCCGGCAATGACGCGGGTAATACTGGCGTTGCCAATGACCTGGTCGCACACCTGTTGCGCCTGGTGTTCGTCCTGGCCCCGGGCCCGGGCGCCGCTGAGTACATCCGGGTGCGGTTTGTAGATAATCCAGGCTTGCGGGTTCTGTGCCCTGACCGCCTGCAGCAGGCCCAGGTTGCTGCGGATGTCGCGGCTGCCCCAGGCGATGGAGGCGTCACTTTCTACCTGGCCGGGAACCAGGATAACCTGGCGGTCGGTATCCGGCCGTTGCCAGGGCTCGCCACCAACATTGTACTTGCTGATGTCTGACCGGCTCAGGGTATGGATCAGTTGTTGTGCCCGCTGCAGGCCGACGTCGCTGAACGCCTGGTTTTGAAGGATATGCTCCAGGTCGGATGGCCGGGTAGCATCGAAATACAGACCACGACTGTCGAATACCCAGGACAGGGGCGGTGCGAAGTGGGCGCCCAGGCCGACGGACCGTAAAAAGCCGTCCTCTACCCGCACCAGGTGGCTTTGAGGTGGCAGGCCTTCGAGGCGGCCTTCGTATTCGGTTGGGTTGCCCCAGATCAGTGCGAGATGGCCCGGCTTGACCTCGCTGGCACGGCTCACGTGGCGTATGGGCACACCCTGGACGAACCGGGCCAGGGTGCGGCGCCAGTGGGGTTTGAAACCTATCGCATCTACCGGGCCGGGGCTAATACCGCGATGTTCACACCAGCTGACCCAGGTGGCCGGCTGGTGGGGGTCAGTCTCTGTGGTCACGCACAACCGTTACGATGAGTTGCAGTATGGCGGTGATCAACAGGGTGATCAGCGCAAATACCGTGATGTTGTACAGCCGCTCGGGCTTGATGGGGTATTCCGGCAGCGTGGGGTATTCCAGTATCGAGACCTGCTTGAGTTTGCGGGCGGCCTCGATGCGAGTGCTTTCCAGCGCGGTCAGTGTGTTGGAGTAGAGCTCAAGGGCAAAGTCGGCGCGCATTTCCAGGGTCTTGTATTCGGCCGATACCTTGTTCAGGGAATCGCCGCTCTGGCGGGCCAGTTTGTCCTGCTCGATGCGGATCTGCTCTTCCATGGCGGAGGCTTCTTCCCGCAGGCGGCGGATTTCCGGCGAGCTGGCGCTCTGGTAGCTGGACAGGGCCTTGATGCGGGCGTTCAGCAGGGCCAGTTCCGCCTGCAGGCGCGATACGGTTCCGAAGATGGCCTCGATGGTCTGGGCCGGTGCGACCAGGCCTTTTTCGTTCTGGAACTCCAGCATCCTGTCGCGAGCGTTGTACAGGCGTTTCTCGAGGATCTGCGCCTGCTCGTCAATGAAGTCCACCTGCTCCTCTGCCAGGCGCTGACCCATAAGGTTCATGTGGCGCTCGCCCTCTTCCAGCAGGGCCTGGGTGATCTGTTGGGCCATTTCCGGGGTGTAGGCCTGTACTTCCACTTTCAGCAGGCTGGCGTAGTCGTCAAAGACGATGTTGATGCGACCCTGCATGTACTTGTGAAAGGTTTCGATAGGCACGTCGGCGGACTCCAGCCGTGCCAGGAAGTCGATGTCGTTATTACTGTAGTGACTGCGCAGATCCAGGTCCTCCTGCAGGCTGCGCAGCATGGCCACGGATTCCAGGTGATCCTTCAGCAGCAGCAAGTCGCCAGAGCCGCTGGTGCCTGACAACAGGGAGGAGACGTTCAGGCTGGCCGGGTTGATTTCCGGTGACTGCAGCACGATGTGCGCCCTGGACACATATCGGTCGGTGGCCAGCAGGCCCCAGTACAGCGCAGCCACCAGGATGGCGAGGGCCGCCAGTAACCAGAAGGGGTTGTTTTTCAGAAAGCGAGTCATTGTTTTCCTATGGTTTGTCTGTAAGCGTCCAGGGCGTCGTTGATATCGTCGTACCAGGTGGCGGTGCCGTTTTGAAGCACGATGCCCGACTGGCAAAGCTGCTTGAGCATGCCTTCCTGGTGGGAAGCCATGATAATGCTGGCCCGGCCTACCCGGTCGCGGAAGGCTTTTACGGCCTTTTGCTTGAACGCCGCATCACCTACGGCCGTGGCTTCGTCGGACAGGTAGACATCGAACTCGAACGCAAAGGACAGGCCGAAGTTGAGCCTGCTTCGCATGCCTGAAGAGTAGGTTTTGATGGGCTGGTCGAAGGCCTTGCCGATCTCGGCGAAATCCTGCACTTTCTGGATCAGCTCCGGTATGCGGTCTTCGCCACCGTGTATGCGGGCAACGAACTTGACGTTCTGCCGGCCTGTCATTGAGCCCTGCAGGCCGCCCCCGAGCCCCATGGGCCAGGACACCCTGCAGTGGTGGATGACCCGGCCCTTGTCCGGGACATCCATGCCGCCAATCAGTCGCAACAGGGTGCTCTTGCCGGCACCGTTACGACCAAGTATGCCCACACTGACGTTGCGGGGAATGGTGAAGTCCACATCCCGCAGCACCCATCCGCCACCGAAGGGCCCGTGGTAGCGCTTATAAAGGTTTTTAACCTCGATCATTGGGCCATCAACCGGAACTTGTAGCGAACATGCATCAGAAGCCCGAGGGCCAGTGCACCAAGGGACCACCAGGTGGCGTAAAGCAAGCTGATGCCGTCTACCGTCCGGTAGGCCTCAAAGAAGCCTGCCCTGACAAACTCCAGGATATGCACCAGTGGATTGAACATCAGGTAGTAGCGTACTTCTGTCGGGAAATACTGAATTGGTATCATCACGCCTGACAAAAGATACAGCGGCATGGTCAACATCGAAATAAATTTCTTGGACTCGGGAAACACGGTCACAACCACAGAGAAGATCAACGCGATGCCAATGCCAAAAGCCCACATCAACATCCAGTAACCCATCACAGATAAAGGATCGTGGGGCAGGATTTCGTAGTTCAGCAGGTTTAGCAGAACCACCATGATCAGGATAACCGTGGTACTCAGCATGCCCTCCAGGGCACAACGCACGAGTACCGTGTCCGCTGGACGCACCTGGCGATAGGCGAACAACGCCCGGTTGGCGTCGATGGCAGACATGCCCCGGGTCATCAGGTTCCTGAACAGAAAGAAGGTTGTGATCCCCACGATCAGCCAAGGGATAAAGTCCGCACCCGGGATGAGCCTGATGCGGCCAATCAGCGTCCGCAACCCGGCCATGATGAGCACGTGTGCAATGGGCTCCAGCAGCAACCACAACCACGCCACCCGGTCAGCCGTGACCCGGGCGGTGAGTTCACGCAGGAACAGCGCATACCAGACATGCAGCGTTACCTGCCAGGGATTGCGAACCGCTGCCTGGGCCATCAGATGTCCAGCGCCACCTTGGTTGCCACGGCAATCTGGTACAGGATCTGGGTGACGGTGGAGGCGATTTGCAGGTTCTTGGTTTCCACCTTCGGCATCACCAGGATCTGGTCACCCGGGCGCAGGGGGACGTCGCCGGCGTCGCGCACTTCGCCGTTCTGCCGGGCGATAAGGATGTGCTCGTCGTTCGCGTGCTGGCTGAAGCCACCGGCGCCTTCGATGTAGTCCAGAGCGTTCTTGCCGGGCACGAAAACCACTGACTGCGGGATATAGACCTCGCCGGAGACCAGGATGGCGTCGGTGCGCGGCGGCAGGGTGATGACGTCCCGGTCCTGCAGGCGGATGTCTACCAGGTCACCCTGGTGGGCCACTACCAGGCGCCCGTTGGGCTCTACCTTGCGGGCCTCCTGGACGAACTGGCTGATGAGTTCCGCTTCCTGGATGCGGATGGCCGACTCTTCCGCGGTGGAGGATGATGCCCCCAGGTAGGTGGTTTCCAGGCGGCGGAGGCTGTCTTCCAGGGCCTGTTTCTGCTGTTCCTGCACACTCTCGCGACGGATGGAAATGCTTTCGAAGGCGGTTTCTGCAGGATCGATAGCAATGCCGTTAAGCAGCTCCATCAGGTGGGTGCCCTTGGGCACGACGAAGTAGGAAGCCCCCAGGTAGGCACCTTCCAGTTGCACCACGATTTCGTTCTTGTGGCGGTCTGCCAGGAAGACTACGTCGTCGCCGTCGGACAGTTCCTGTTTGAGAAACTCTGCCATGGTGCCGTATTTGAAGAACGGGGCGGCGTTGCGACTGCCCCGCAGCAGGGCGTGGGAGACGTCGGCATCCAGCTTCGCCAGGCGCACCAGGTCACGGCCGGTCAGCTCGCTTCCGGTGAGTTCGTAGTTGTAGGGGCGGCCCACTTCACCGGTCACGGTCACAGTGGGTCCGCGGCGCTCTACCAGCACGGTGTCGCCGTCCTGCAGTTGTGGGTGCTCCAGGGTGCCGGTCAGCAGGAAGTCATACAGGTCCATGGTGGCGAGGGTTTTGCCGTTGCGGATCAGGCGCACCTTGCGGTAGCTGCCCAGGTCACCATCAATGCCGGACGCCTGGTCCAGCAGGTAGAGTACGGAATCACTGGGCACACCGGCATAGCGGCCGGGCTTTTCCACGTGGCCGGTGACAAACACCGCCACAGGCTGCACGCCCTGCAGGTTGGTGTAGACGTTGACGTTGTCCGGGTAGACCTTTTGTACGGCCCGGCGCACCACGGCGTCCAGCTGGGAATGGGTAACGCCCTGCACCTGGACCGGCCCGACGCTGGGGATAAAGATATTGCCCTGGGCGTCTACCGGCATCACCCGTTCAACTTCCACGGCACCCCAGATACGCAGGGTGATCTGGTCGCCGGGCAGTACACGGTAGTCTTCGTTGAGGCCATCAGCCCGCATGCCACGGAAGCCGCCGTTGAACAGCTCGGCGCCAAAGGGCTGGATATCGGCTTTCTGTTCCTCTGTCAGGATGGGGCCGTAGGTGCCGCTCTGCCAGTTGGTGTTGGAAGGCGCCTCGCTGGCCTGCTGCCCCCCTGCCCCGGGTCCACCGGACTGGCCCTGGAGCATTTGCTGCATTTCCGGGGTCATGCGCTGGCGCTGGCTTTCGGGGATGTCGCCGAAGCTCTGGGCCTGGAGGTTAACCGCAACGAGAAGCAAGGTGAGTGCAGCCAGCAGGCGCTGGGTGATGGTCATCATGGCGTTACCTCCGCGGTTTCCGCGGCCAGGGCTTTGGTGGCGCCCCAGGCGCCGGACTCGTAATGGCACAGATTCACCAGCTGGTTGGCGCTGGTGCCGCTGACCCTTGCTTTCATGCACTCCCGGCCGGAGGCTGCGAAGAAGCGGTGGATGACGGTGACACTGGTGTTCTCGCCCCAGGGGGTCTGACCGACCTTGACCACGGCACCTGCCGTGGCGTCTGCCATCGCCGCTGAAGCTTCTTCGGGAAGAAAGGTCACGCGGGAGCCGTGGTAGGACCAGGCTTGCTGGTCATTGGTGGGGCTGACGCCGCCGGGAAAGGTTGTTGCACAGCCTGCCAGTGAGGCCAGGGCAATGGCGAGGACTACGCCCTTGCCGCTGTTCGTCCATTGTCTGTCAAACATCTGGGAAGTTGCCGTCTGTGTTCGTTGTTGGTATCGGGCCCGGTTCAGAAGCTCAGGGTCCAGCTGGCGGCGGCGGACCACTGGTCACGTTCGCCGTCGATCAATTCAATTTCGTCGTCCATCAACTCGGTGTAAAGGCCCAGGGTGCCAACGGGCAGCGGTTGCTGGAACGAGGCGGACAGCACCAGGCGTTCCTGGTCCCGACCGGGCACACTGTACCGGATATCCGGGTCCGGGTTAATGACCCGGGTGTCATCTTTTCCGGTGAGATCGAGCCAGGTGAGTGCCAGGCCCAGTTGCTGGCCCTGCTGGCTGAAGTTGTACATGCCGAGGGTAACGGCCTGGGAATCTGCCTCGATACTGGTGGCCAGATTGCGGCCCCGGTAGCGATAACCGGTCAGGTAGACCCGGTGTTCGTAGGTGATATCGGGCATGCCGCTGCCGGTGAGGTTGTCCGCCAAGGTGTCGGTGGCTTCCAGGTACCACTGCTGGTCCATGCCAGCCATTGCGGTGGTCCAGTCGACACCGAACATCCAGGATTTGCGGGACGGCAGGGCACCGGCTTCGTCTTCACCCATCATCTGGGTATAGACCGAGGCGGTATGGTCGCCGATGGCAAAGCCGTAGCGAATGTCGATGGCACCAAGCTGGTTGCTGGGGTCGTCATCCGGGTCGTCGGTATTGTCGTCGCCGATAAAGGCGTCCCAGAAGGTACCGGGGCTGGAGGAGCGGCCTTCGCCACCGATCACAAAGGTGCGGGAAAAGCCGATATCCAGGCCATCCAGGGGCCGGAAGGTCAGACGCATGCCGGCCAGGTAGGGGTCTGGTACGGCACGCTCTTCTTCCAGCTGGCCGACAAAGGCCGTTATCTGCCAGGGACCGATCCAGCTGAGCCAGGGCGTCTCGAAGGCTTTCGGGTCACGGCGGTTGAACCACACCGCGGGCACCGGGCGGGCGTTGTTGGACAGGATCAGGCTGGACTGCCAGCCAGGCCCCCACCAGCGGTCGATGTACCCTGCCCCCAGCATCCAGTTACCGGCCATGCCCGCCAGGTAGGAACCGTCGCCCCGCACCGGCTGGTCGTCTTCCGGGTCGGCCACCGCGGTGGCCTGCAGGCGGGCGATCACGTGGTCAGACTGCCACTCGGCGCCAGCGCTCAGCTCGCCGGACTCCCGCGGCTGCTGGCCAAAGCCCCGCAGGAATGCAGGCTCGGTCGCACCCGACACGGAAAAATGACCGGAGAGGCCTTCACCTGCATTGGCCGGGCGCATCATGGGCCAGGTGGTTACGGTGCGGTCGATCTGCCCCCGGTCAGCCTGGCGCTGGAGCATGACGCGGTCGTGGACGTTGCCGGTTTCAGCCCAGGGCGCGGCCTGCGCTGCATTATGTGCGGGGTTGCCGATCAGGCACGCTACCGCCCCACCGACCAACATCCAGTGCTTTGAGGACATAGAACCACCTTGTCTGTGAGTGACTTGACCCACGTGCGAGACGAACGTGTCGCGACACGCTTCGCATATTCTTTCGTTAACTTACCTTATAGCGGGTAAATTCTACGGAACTGAGGGGAACAAACAAGGCTTGACAGGGGGAGTAGGTGGTACTCGTGCCGCGGGTTTTGTTACGGGGTGTAAATTTGGCGGCTGAGGGTTGCGGGGCGCACGGAATGTTCGCCGCGAAACAGTATGAAAAGCTAAAGATAAAGACTTTTTTGCCACGCCCTTCGACAAGCTCAGGGCCACGAAATCCACGGAAAAAACAACAGTTACAGTGTGTAATGCTTTTCTTTCCGTGGATTTTGTGGATTTCGTGGCCGAAAAAATCCTTACTTCTTGCCAGCTCGCTTGCGCTCGTTCTCGGTGAGGAGTTTTTTGCGCAGGCGGATGGATTTGGGGGTTACTTCTACCAGTTCGTCGTCGTCGATGAATTCCAGGGCCTGTTCAAGGGTGTACTTGATGGGCGGTACCAGGCCGATGACTTCGTCTTTGCCAGAGGCGCGCATGTTGTCGAGCTTCTTGGCCTTGGTGGGGTTGATGACGATGTCGTTGTCGCGGCTGTGGATGCCGCACAGCTGGCCTTCGTAGATTTCCTGGCCGGGTTCGAGGAACAGCTTGCCGCGGCTCTGGAGGGTTTCCAGGGAGTAGGTCATGGCTGTGCCCTTGGCCATGGAGATCAGTACGCCGTTCTGGCGGCTGCCCATGGCGCCTTCTTTTACCGGGCCATAGTGGCTGAAGGTGGAGGTCAGGATACCGGTGCCTGAGGTCATGGTCAGGAAGGTGTTACGGAACCCGATCAGGCCGCGGGCCGGAATGGTGTATTCCAGGCGGATGCGGCCCTTGCCGTCCGGGATCATGTTGGTCATGTCGCCCTTGCGCAGACCCAGCTGTTCCATCACCGGACCCTGGTGCTGCTCCTCAATGTCGACGATGACGTTCTCGTAGGGCTCCTGCTTCTTGCCGTCGATTTCGCGGATCACCACTTCCGGGCGGCCTACGGCCAGCTCGAAGTTTTCACGGCGCATGTTCTCGATCAGTACGGACAGGTGCAGTTCGCCCCGGCCGGAGACCTTGAACTTGTCGGCAGACTCGCCTTCCTCGACACGCAGGGCGACGTTGTGCAGCAGCTCTTTTTCCAGGCGCTCCTTGATGTTGCGGCTGGTGACGTACTTGCCTTCCTTGCCGGCAAACGGCGAGTCATTGACCTGGAAGGTCATGGACACGGTGGGCTCGTCTACGGTCAGCGGCGGCAGTGCCTCGACGGCGTTGGGGTCGCACAGGGTATCGGAGATGTACAGCGGGTCGAGACCGCTGATACAGATGATATCGCCCGCCTGGGCGCTGTCCACTTCAACGCGCTGCAGGCCGGAGTGGCCCATGATCTTCAGGATACGGCCATTGCGCTTGTTGCCGTCGGTGCCGACCGCCACCACGGGGGTGTTGGTCTTTACCTGGCCACGCATGATGCGGCCGATGCCGATGACACCCAGGAAGCTGTTGTAGTCCAGCTGGGAGATCTGCATCTGGAAGGTGCCTTCCGGGTCTACGTCGGGGGCCGGTACGTGGTCGACGATAGCCTGGAACACGGCGTCCATGTTGTCGTCCAGCGCTTCGTGCTCCATGCCGGCGATGCCGTTGAGGGCACTGGCGTAGACAATGGGAAAGTCCAGCTGCTCGTCGGTGGCGCCCAGGTTGTCAAACAGGTCGAACACCTGGTCGACGACCCAGTCCGGGCGTGCACCAGGGCGGTCAATCTTGTTGACCACGACGATGGGGCGCAGGCCGGCGGCAAACGCCTTCTGGGTCACGAAGCGGGTCTGGGGCATGGGGCCGTCGATGGAATCCACCACCAGCAGCACACTGTCTACCATGCTCATCACCCGCTCTACCTCACCACCGAAGTCGGCGTGGCCAGGGGTGTCGACGATGTTGATGTCGTAGTCGTGCCATTTCAGGGCCGTGTTCTTGGCCAGGATGGTGATACCACGTTCCTTTTCCTGGTCGTTGGAGTCCATCACCCGCTCGCTTTCGAGCTCTTTGCGGTCGAGGGTGCCGGACTGGCGCAGCAACTGGTCTACCAGGGTGGTCTTACCGTGGTCAACGTGGGCGATAATGGCAACGTTTCTTAACTTATCAATCACAAAAAAATTCCTGTGGCATGTCGGGTGACCTGAGAGGGTCGCGCGTACGGGCCGCGAATGCGGTCGCCGACATGCCATCTCAAATCTGAAAATGAATCGTTTGCCGGCGCTATGGCCGGTTCCCCACCGTGGAACTGTGGCAGGGGGAGACAATGCGGGCGCAGTATATAGCAAAGTCGGTGGCGTTTATATGACGAAAAACGCCTACGGTACCAGGCCGATCAGGAAGCCGCGAAGGTTCAGCAGTTTGATGCGGGTGTCTTCCGGCCATTCCTGGCAGTAGCCAAGGCGGGTTTCCACCCAGCGCTCGAACGATCGCCGGGGCGTTATTGCCAGCGAGCCTGCCTGTTGCTCGGTGGGTTTGTTGGGGTTGCCACCCCAGGCGACCTGTTGCACTTCCTCCTGCCGGAAAAAATAACAGCGAATTGCGGTGGCGTTGCGTCGTGGCACTGACAGTCCGGCCAGGCCGGCGGCCTCCGTTAACACCGGGTGCGGGCAGTCATGGGTGACAACACCGGGTGCGGGCAGTCATGGGTGACGCCCTGGCTCAGCACGATGTCGTTGGGATCCTGCCGTGTGGACAGCCAGTCTTCGATCAGCTCCATCGCTTCGGTGTCTGGCACGGTGCCGAACTGGTAGGCCCGGTTTTCGACAGCCAGCCAGACGCCGTCAGCCTGGAATTCCTCACACAGCTGCTGCGCCAGCTCCGGCCAGGCGTCGTCGAGACTGCCCGCCTGCACGACCTGGTTGTGCCAGCTTTGAAAGCGTTTCTCCATCCGGTCCAGCAGGCTCATTCGCCGGCTGGTCAGCAGTTCGCGCAGCCGCAGGTTGAAGGTGAACACCTGGTCCGCCAGCGCCTTGAGCTCCGGCAGCGTCAGGTTGCGGGGCGCAGCGGAGTGGCAGGATATCAGCGCCTTGAGGCGGGTGGCGGTTTTGACGGGTATGGAGACAGCGCCGGCGACGCCCATGTTCGCCATGTAGCTCTGGTGAACGGGGGATACGCTGCGCAGGTCAGCATGGGACAGGTCTGGCGGGGTTTCGCCACGCCCGAGAATGTTGATGCTGGCCGCCTGGGCGTCGGGAATGGTGCGCCAGGGGGACTTCATATACAGGTCCCGGGCGATCCTGGGGATGTCGCTGGCCGGAAAGCGCAAGCCGTGGTAGGTGCCGGTGGTTTCCGTACCGCATGCCTCGGCAACCACTTCACCGGTTTCATCGTGACGGAACAGGTAGTACAGCACCCGGTCGAAGCCGGTGTGCGCCTGGATATGTTCAACCAGCCGCTGACGGGCGTCATCGATCTGCAGCGGGTGGTTCAGCTCGGTAAACGGCAGCACCGGCATGGGGGCACCGGTAGAAGTGTCGGTGCTGGTGGGTAAAAGCTCGATGACAACGGCGCCGTTGCTGGACCGGGTAAGAACCACTGAGGCGCTGTGGCCGGCTAGCTCCGCGTTGATGCGGGTGATACGGCTGCCAGGCTGGTCATCGAGCTCTGCGGACAGGGTGGCCAGGGGGTCTGGCAGGGGCTTGCCGATAAGCTGCTCCGGGGGCGCCAGCCACTGGTCCAGGTTTTCGGAGGCGTGGGTTACCTGCCCTTGCGCGTCAGCCACCAGCAAGGCGCCGTGGGGCTGGATTGCGCCAGACAGGTGCAGCGGCTCCTGCTCGCACTGGTCGATAAAGCCACCGGTTACAGACATGTTCGGTTCCCGTCTTTGAGTTTCTCGGTGAAATCTCGGTATTCCAGTGGCCGGGAACACACATAGCCCTGAATATAGTCGCAGCCGTTGTCGGCCAGCCATTGCAGCTGCCCTTGCGTTTCCACGCCCTCGGCACCGGGTCAAGGTTCTGACCCTGCCAGACCGACAGCGCCTGCAGGGCCAGCTGGACCACCTTGCGGTCGACCTCCTTGATCAGCCCGCTGGTTTCGCCGTCGTCCGGGTAGAAGGCCAGGCCGATACTGGCGGAAATGAACAGGTTGCGGTCGTTCAGCCTGATCGGCTCACGCATGGCAGCGATGATACGATCAGCCACCCTTTCTGCCCCCAGGAAGTCGATATCGGACAGGACAATGGTGAACTCGTCACCGCCGAGTCTGGCCACCGTGTCCATCTCCCTCATCAGCCCGCTCAGGCGCCGGGAGACCTCCACCAGCAGCTCATCCCCCATGTCATGGCCCAGGGTATCGTTGATGGTCTTGAAGTTATCCAGGTCCATAAACATGAGCGCGGTTATGCCACCGCTGCGCCTTGCCTGGGCGATGGCCAGGTCGAGCCGGTCGTGGAACAGTGAGCGGTTGGGCATGCCGGTGAGGGAATCGTGGGTGGCCAGGTACTCGGCCTTCTCCTGGCTTTCCTTCAGGCGGGTGATATCGGAGAACACCGCGACGAAATGGTCGCCGCCTTCTTCCTGTATCCGGTTGATGGTGAGCCACTCGGTGAAGTGGGTGCCATCCCTGCGCCGGTTTTTCAGTTCGCCCTGCCAGAAGCCGTCGTTGCTGAGACCGGTCCACATGGACTGGTAGAGCTCGGAGGAATTTTCGCCGGAGTTCAGCAAGGAGCCGATCTTGTGGCCGACCGCTTCCGTGGCGGGGAACCCGGTTATGCGTGAGAAGGCGGCGTTAACGGAAAGGATCACGGTGTTGCTGTCGGTGACCACGATGGCCTCGCCCGCCTGCTCGAACACCTTGGCGGAAATTCGCAGCTGGCGCTCGGATTCCTTGTAGGCGGTGATGTCTTCCGCCTCGTTGATGATCATATTGGGGCGATTGTTCTCGTC
This sequence comes from Marinobacter bryozoorum, assembly GCF_023156245.1. GTDB lineage: Bacteria > Pseudomonadota > Gammaproteobacteria > Pseudomonadales > Oleiphilaceae > Marinobacter > Marinobacter bryozoorum. Next base: position 60,166 of record NZ_JAKZAH010000012.1, on the reverse strand, counting down.
CCTTAATACCTGGTGTGCAATGCGGAAGACCCGCTCCGGGTTGCCGGGCAACACGTGCTCGGCGACGATCGCCCGGCCCTCACGCAGCGCTTCCAGGTCGCGGGCCCAGCTGTTGGCAGCGAAGGATTCCGGGAACAGCTCAAAATCGTTCTTGCCTTCCACATCTTCTGCAGCAAGACCAAAGGCTTCCAGGAAGGCCGGATTGGCAAAGGTGAAGGCTCCGGTCAGGTCTTTCATGGACAGCAACACGATGGTGTTGTCCATCAGGGCATCAAGCTGCGCCCTGGAACTGCGCAGGTCGGATTCAATCTGCCGCACGTCGGTCACATCCACCAGGCTGGCTACCAGTAGTTCGACCCGTTGCTCCGAGTCGATACCCGGGGTGACCTGCAGGTGGAATTGCCTGCTTTGGTAGTCAATCAGGCTTTCCTGCTGATCGGCCGTATCGCCTGCCTGTTGCAGGCTGCCTGCGATCACCTGGAACTGATCGGGCAACCTCAGCCGATCAATGTGCTGGTGGGTGGAGGTCGGCTTGAGCCCGAACAGGCGTGCCGCAGCGGCGTTGAACCGCCTCAACTGCTGGTCTCTGTCGAACACCAGTACGGCAAAGTCCAGTGCGTCGTAGACGTAGGTATATTCGTCGTTGAGGGCCTGGAGCTCGGCGGTTTTCACGTTGAGCTCTTCGTTCAGGCTCATCAGCTCTTCATTGGTGGCCTGCAACTCCTCGTTGGCGGCTTCCATTTCCTCGTTGGTGGCCTGGAGTTCTTCGTTGGAGGCTTGGGCTTCCTCATTGAGGGACTGCATCTCCTCATTGGCGGTGGCCAGCTCCTCAATCAGCGACTGAAGGTGCTCGCGGGTGGCGATGAGCTCTTCTTCGGCACCTTCGCCCTCCCTGTTTTTGTCAGCTGTGGCATCTGTCGCTGTGTGAGCCGGGGCATATCGCTCAAAAACCACCAGCAACTGCGGGTCGTGGGTCGCGGTGACTGGCCGAACGGATAGCCGCCAGGTTTCGCCATCGAAAATCCGCGGGCGCCCCAGGTAAACCTGGCTGTTGCGGTTTAACTGGTGCATCAGGGACATGAGTTCGCCCCGGAACACGCCGGTTACGAGCTCACTGATGTGGCTGCGGGCACGGCCCCGCGGAATCTGGAAGAACCGGTCAACTTCACCCGCGGTGCGCAGGATATTGCCCGCCGAGTCGCACAGGGCCAGGGTAATGCCGGTATGCACGACGACCACATCGAGCAGGTGCTGTAGCTCCACGTCCTGTTGCCGGCGAGCCCGGATCAGTGAGAGTGAGGAGTCATTGGTGCCCTTGCCGGCAACAACCGGTGTGCCCTTTTGCTTGGCGAAGACACGCTCACGGCGATCAAGGGGGCTGAACAGGCTGTCGGCATTGCCGGCGCTTTCACTGCGCCCCAGGAACAGCACCCCGCCCGGGGCCAGGGCAAAGTGGAACCGCTTGAGAACCTGCTGCTGGAGGCTGCTGTCGAAGTAGATCAGCACGTTACGACAGGTGGCCAGGTCAATTCTCAGGAACGGCGGGTCACTGATCAGGTTGTGGCGGGCAAAGACGATCATGTCCCGCAGGCGCTTGCCCACTTCATAGGTGGTGTCCTTGGCGACGAAGTAACGCTGCAGCCGCTGCCCGGAGAGTATTTCCAGCGCGGCCGCAGGGTAAAGGCCCCGGCGTGCAACGGCGAGGGCGTCGTCGTCAATGTCGGTCGCAAAAACCTGCACCGGCACCGATGCACCAAGGTGTTGCAGGGCTTCGTCAAACAGCATGGCGATGCTGTAGGCTTCTTCACCCGTGGCGCAGCCGGCGACCCATACGCGGATGTCGTCGCCCCTTTCAATGGCCTTACGACAGAGGCTTTCGATATAGGGCTGGAGTGCCTCGAAGGCTGAGTTATCCCGAAAGAACGCCGTCACCGAGATCAGGATATCCCGCGCCAGGTTATCCAGCTCCTCAGGGGCCTGCTTTGCGTGCTCGAGATAGCCCTCGACCGAGGTCATGCCCGTGGCCACCATTCTTCGGCGCAGCCGGCGTGAAATGGTGCCGGCCTTGTATCCGGAAAAGTCAACGTTGCGCCGGTCGGCCAGCATTTCGAGCAGTTCGTCGGGCAATTCCGTGTCTGTGCCCTGATAGGTAACCTGGGACTGCAAGCGCGCCAGTTTCCCCAGCTTCTCCGCCATGGCTTCGGGAGCCAGCACGAAATCGGCGACCTCCGCGCCAATGGCGGAACGGGGCATGCCATCGTACTTGGCGCTTTCAGGGTCCTGCACCAGGGTAACGCCGCCAGCAGCCATGATCGCCCGCAGCCCGGCGGTGCCATCAGACCCGGTGCCGGAGACGACAACGCCGACGGCGTGCTCGCCATATTCCGACGCCAGGGAGATGAAAAAATCATTGATGGACGGCTTGGGAAACACCTCGGGCCGGGCCGGAAACAGGTTGAAACGCCCTTCCTTCACCGCGGCATTGCTGTTGGGTGGCACCACATAGACAACCCCTGCCTCAGGCACGTCGTTGTCTTGCATGGAGCGAACCTGCAGACGGGTTTCGCGGGCGAGGATCTCGGGCAGCAGGCTCTTGTGGGTCGGCGAAACATGCTGCAGCACCACCCAGGCAAAAGGCAGGTCCGGGCCCAGTTTATGGAGTAACTGTGATACGGCTTCAAGGCCGCCGGCGGACGCGCCTATACCAACGACCGGCGTGGTGACTGCAGGCATGCTCATAGGGTTATTTCCTCTTATTGGATCGAGGTTATCAGCACATCTGCCTGACCTGAAGTGTGAGTTATGACGCTTTCGGGGATTTTATGCCAGAATGGCCTTTTGCAGCGGGTTTATAGGGCACAGGCGTGGGGCATGCCCTGATGAACGAGGCGCATAGTAGCTGCACCACAAAGGCCCAGAGAAGCACTTTTATGCACCGAATTGGTGCGCTTCGTCGGCTTGCTGGTCGGGCCCGCCCCGCATGAGAGCGGCGAAATGCCCGAAAAAGGCCGTGGTTGCGCTGTTCTGGCGCGTTAACCAAAATGTGGCAAGCGCCTTGCAGTCTTAACGATCGAATCCCGAAAATCACCCGCAGCACGGGTTAACTTACGGAGTAAGCACAATGTCCAAGACGATTGATCTGATCAAGGAACACGAAGTCAAATGGGTCGACATGCGATTCACTGACAGCCGCGGTAAAGAGCAGCATGTGACGCTGCCGGCCAGCGAGGTCGACGAGGATTTCTTCACCGAGGGCAAGATGTTCGATGGCTCCTCAATTGCCGGCTGGAAGGGCATCAACGAATCCGACATGATCCTGATGCCGGACGACGAAACCTCCGTGCTGGACCCGTTCACCGAGGAAACCACGGTCAACATCACCTGTGACATCGTGGAGCCCTCCACCATGCAGGGTTACGAGCGCGATCCCCGCTCCGTTGCCAAGCGTGCCGAGGAATACCTGAAGTCTACCGGCATCGCTGAGGGCGCCCTGTTCGGCCCCGAGCCCGAGTTCTTTGTGTTCGACTCCGCCAAGTGGAGCGTGGACATGAAAGGCGCCATGTACGAGCTGTACTCGGAGGAAGCCGCCTGGGTATCCGGCGACGACTTCGAGCGCAACAACATTGGCCACCGTCCGGGCGTCAAAGGCGGTTATTTCCCGGTGCCCCCGGTTGACAGCCTGCACGACCTGCGTGGTGCCATGTGCGCCGCCATGGAGTCCATGGGCCTGGTCATCGAGGTGCATCACCACGAAGTGGGCACCGCCGGCCAGTGTGAAATCGGCGTTGGTGCCAACACCCTGACCCGCAAGGCAGACGAAGTACAGGTCCTGAAATACTGCGTGCACAACGTGGCCCACGCCTACGGTAAGACCGCTACCTTTATGCCCAAGCCGGTGGTTGGTGATAACGGTTCCGGCATGCACGTACACATGTCCCTGAACAAGGACGGCAAGAACCTGTTCGCCGGTGACGGCTATGCCGGCCTGAGCGAAATGGCCCTGTATTACATCGGCGGTATCATCAAGCACGCCAAGGCCATCAACGCCTTCACCAACAGCTCCACCAACAGCTACAAGCGCCTGGTGCCGGGCTTTGAGGCGCCGGTGATGCTGGCCTACTCGGCCCGTAACCGTTCCGCATCTATCCGGATTCCGTACGTGAGCAGCCCGAAGGCCCGTCGTATCGAGGTGCGCTTCCCGGATGCGTCCGCCAACCCGTACCTGGCCTTCGCAGCCCTGATGATGGCCGGCCTGGACGGCATCCAGAACAAGATCCACCCTGGCGATGCCATGGACAAGGACCTGTACGACCTGCCGAAGGAAGAGGCCCTGGAGATTCCCACCGTGGCCGAGACCTTCCAGGAAGCCCTGGACTGCCTGGCAGACGATCACGAGTTCCTGACTCGTGGCGGCGTGTTCACTGAGGACATGATTGCCGGCTACATTGACCTGAAGCGTGGCGAAGTGGAAAAGCTGAACATGACCACCCACCCGGTGGAGTTCGAGCTGTACTACTCCTGCTAACAGCCTTGGCTGCTACCGCGACCGTCGGTAGCGCAGCGCCTGAAAGCCCCGCCCCGTGCGGGGCTTTTTTGTGATTTTTACCTCACCGTAAACGAACCCGACGGATGCTCCATTGCATTGCACAGCGGCACTGCCGATAATCCCGCCATGGTCCACAGAAAGGTCCCGGATATGAAAGCACAGCTCCTGATCGCCGCCGTTGCATCGGCGTTTCTTTCCCTGCCCGCCCAGGCGGAGGTCTACCGCCAGGTGGACAAGGACGGCAATGTTACCTTCACTGATGATCCCCAGGGCAAGGCTGAGCGGTTGGACGTCAAGCCGGTGACCACCATTACCATGCCCAAGCCGGCAACGGTGAGGAAGCAGATCAGTGAGGACGATGGCGAAATTGGCGACCAGGACGCCTATGACTCGGTGACCTTCCTCGCGCCCAACGACGATGAGGCCTTTCACAGCGGTAGCGGCAACGTGCAGTTCCAGGTGGCCAGCGACCCGGCCCTGCAACGGGGCCACCGCTTCGAGATCACCCTGGATGGCCAGCCGGTTGGCCAGACGACCTCCGGTACGGTAATGGTGAATAACGTTTTCCGGGGCACCCATAAGGCCGGGGTGAATGTGATCAATGCCGATGGCGAGCGGGTTTTTACCGGCGAGCCCATCCGCTTTACCATCCATCGCCCCTCCGTCAACAACTGACGCGCTTGTCGCCGGGTCACCTGCCCGGCTTGTCCTTCGCTCTCCCCCTTCTGTCGCCCTCTCTCCGCTCTCCAGCGCCCCCATCAACGGAGAATGCACCATTTTAGTGCGATCGCACCATTTAGAGTCCATACTCTGATCCGGGACGGGGCGCGCCGCCTGTGGCCAGGAAATGAATACACCCAGGCCGCACCGGTTCGACCCCCTGCCCTGAGCGTCTTTGCCCGTATATGGCGCACTCACCGACAACAAACCTGGGTGGCATCAAAATTCTGGATCGGTTTTTGCAGTCTACCTGTAGGCACCGCATTTACACGTTTCAATCCATTGCAGGACGGATGCCACAAGCCCCGCGCCACGGGCGTGCAGGGCAGCAAACGAGGGAGTTCCATGGCAGCGGTTACGGACTACAAAAGCATTCTTGATAACCTGACCACCGCAGTGATTGTGGTGGACGGCAAGCTGCGGATTGACTACCTGAACCCTGCCGCTGAAAGCATGCTGGAAACCAGTCTCTCGCGGGTGCGAGGGTTCCGCCTGGCGGGTTTGCTGCTGGAAACAGACCAGTCCCTGGACACCCTGCAAACCGCGGTAAGGACCGGGCAAACCTACACCCGCCGTGAAGCCGAGTTCCTGATGGCCGCCGGTAACCGGCTGACCGTGGACTATTCTGTGACCCCTTTTGGTGCAGGCCCCGACCGGTTGCTGCTGGAGATCCAGCCCCGGGACCGTTTGCTGCGCATCAGCCGGGAAGAAGACCTGCTGACCCAGCAAGAGGCCACCCGCATCCTGGTACGGGGCATGGCCCACGAGATCAAGAACCCACTGGGGGGTATCCGCGGTGCGGCACAGCTGCTGGACCGGGAGTTGTCGGATGCCGGCCAGAAAGAATACACCCAGGTGATTATCGACGAGGCAGATCGCCTGCGCAGCCTGGTGGACCGGATGCTGGGACCGAACCGGGCGCTGCGGCTGGCACCCACCAATATCCACGAGGTGCTTGAGCGGGTGCGCACCCTGCTGGAGGCGGAAAGCCGGGGCCGGCTCAGTTTCCGCCGCGACTACGATGTGAGCGTGCCGGAGTTCCCCGGTGACAAGGAACAGCTGATTCAGGCGTTCCTCAATATTGCCCGCAATGCCATGGAAGCGGCCTTCGAATACCGGGACGGTCCCTGCAGCGACGAGCCACCCACGATTACCTTCCGCACACGGGTACTGCGCCAGTTCACCATCGGCCAGAAGCGTCACCGACTGGTGTGCCGTGTGGACATTATCGATAACGGGCCCGGGATACCCCCGGACCTGTTGCAGAACATTTTCTACCCCATGATCAGCGGCCGGGCGAACGGCACCGGTCTGGGGCTGTCCATTACCCAGAGCATCATCGGGCAGCACCGCGGGCTGGTGGAGTGTGAGAGCGAGCCCGGCGAGACCGACTTTATTATCTTTCTGCCGCTGGAGGAGACCCCATGATGAGTCAACCGGCAAACGTCTGGATTATCGATGATGACCGCAGCATTCGCTGGGTGCTGGAACGCGCCCTGACCCAGGCCGGGATGGCGCCCCGGGTATTCGAGAACGGCGACAATGTAATGTTGCGCCTGGAACACGAAGAGCCGGACGCCATCATCAGCGATATCCGTATGCCCGGCATTGACGGCATCGCCCTGCTCACCCGGATCGTCGAGCAGCACCCGGACGTTCCGGTGATTATCATGACCGCCCACTCGGACCTGGAGAGCGCGGTTACCAGTTACCAGAGCGGTGCCTTCGAGTACCTGCCCAAGCCCTTCGATGTGGATGACGCCGTGGCGCTGGCCAAGCGGGCGGTCGCCCACAGCCACGAGCGCCGCGCCACCTCAGAGCCCAGCACCGAGTCGCCTCACCGTAACGCGGAGATCATCGGCGAAGCCCCGGCCATGCAGGAAGTTTTCCGGGCCATAGGCCGGCTGTCCCATTCCAACATCACCGTTCTGATCAACGGTGAGAGCGGTACCGGCAAGGAGCTGGTGGCCCAGGCCCTTCACAATCACAGCCCCCGGGCCAGTCATCCGTTTATTGCCCTGAACATGGCCGCCATTCCCAAGGACCTGATCGAGTCGGAGCTGTTTGGCCACGAGAAGGGTGCCTTCACCGGTGCCAGTGCTGGCCGCCAGGGCCGTTTTGAACAGGCCAACGGCGGCACCCTGTTCCTGGATGAGATTGGCGATATGCCCGCCGACACCCAGACCCGGTTGTTGCGGGTGCTGGCCGACGGGGAGTTTTACCGGGTGGGCGGCACCACCCCCATCAAGGTGGATGTGCGTATCATCGCCGCCACTCACCAGGACCTGGAAAAACTGGTGGAGGCAGGCAGCTTTCGGGAAGACCTGTTTCACCGCCTGAACGTGATCCGCGTGCACCTGCCCAAGCTGGCCGAGCGCCGGGAAGATATCCCGCGGTTGATGCAGCACTTCCTCAAACGGGCAGCGGAAGAGCTGTCTGTGGAGCCCAAGCTGCTGCGCCCGGAAGCCGAGGAATACCTCACCACCCTGCCCTGGCCCGGCAACGTCCGCCAGCTGGAGAACACCTGCCGCTGGCTGACGGTGATGGCCAGCGGGCGGGAGGTTCACATTGATGACCTGCCCCCGGAACTGGTGCAGCAGGCCGACACCCCGGCCACCGGCGCGACCTGGCAGGAAGGCCTGCGCAACTGGGCGGAGACCGAACTGCGCCGGGGCAAGAAGGGCATCCTGGACACGGCGGTACCGGAATTCGAGAAAATCATGATCGAAACCGCCCTCAAGCACACCGGCGGCCGCCGGCGGGATGCATCGATCCTGCTGGGCTGGGGGCGTAATACCCTGACCCGGAAGATCAATGAGCTGGGGATGGACCATCCGGAGGTGGAGGAGCATTGAGCTTGTCCACTGCTCTCCCGTGGCCCCGGGCTAGTCGGTCACTTCGCGCCAGTAGATGATGCGGTCGTGGCCGCGGTAGACGCCGAAGGTGGCAATGCCTTCCGGGCTTTGCCGCTCATCAGGGTTCGGGTCGCGGCCCCAGAAGTCCATCAGCCAGTCATGCTTGCCAGGTACGTCGCCACTGCCCAGGTCCGCGCCGGATGACAGTGACCAATGGACGGTATCTGTGCCCTGGGAGCCATCCGGTACCAACCGTAAATCGTATTCCCCTGGCCCGGAGCCTGGCTGCAGGGCCGAAGTATCGAGGGTGTGGTGGTTGGCGGTGGTTTCCTCTGCGTCGGCTATTTTCATCAGATCCGCGGGCAAACAGGTTCCAGCGTCACGGGCCTGCCAGCTACTGCCGCTCCATTCTTCCAGGCGCACCGGCATCAGCAACTCTTCCAGGTTTTCCGGGCCATAGACATTGTCCACCGCCAACCGGCCATAGCGGACCTGGAATTCACTCCCAGTTTCAGGGTCTTCCGCCAGCCCGGCGGTAAACGAGTAGGGTAATGATGGGTCCTCGACACCATCGCTGTCTTTAACTGAGGTCAGCTCGAAGTCAAGCGTTGGGAAGAAGGGGGGCACCCTGCTCTCGGGCACCTTTTCGTACCAGATCGCATCGTCTGCAGAGAAGTTATAAACCATGACACCGGGGCTTCCTTCGTTGTCTATATCCAACGATCCGTCTCTGTCGTCAAAGGCGGCTTTGATCGTGTTGGTCGGGGGACTTAAAGGCGGAACCTCATCTTCAGAGGGGAATACCCTCTCAACATCGGGCGCATCCAGTTTACGGAAGCCTCCCCGGGTGTAGTTCCTGGTGAGGCCTCCCTGGCGGTTAAGCGCGTTGATTTCAAACGACGGCGGCAGCTCCCAGAACATTGGCTGGTCAACAAAGTGGATATCGTCGGCATCTGTGACAGCGCAGCCGGCCTGCAATGTGCCATGGTCGGCAGTGGTCTGAACCACCTCGAAGCGCGCAGGGGTCAGGCGCCCGACGTATTCACCCTCATCAGCTTCCAGTTCGGCACCCGGCAGGGTTCTGTCCGTCAGGTACTCCTGGCCTGCCGGAATCCCGAAATCGAAGACACCCACTTCGCTAACCGTCTGCGATAACGTCACCTCGCCCGCATCGCCCTGGGTGAAAGTTACCTCGCTCACTCCCAGGTCACCCTTTGCCTCATCCTGTTCATCTTCCGACACTGATGGCGCTATCAGGGAGTGGTCAATATCAAGCGTTGCCCGGAAATTTTGTGTGATGGAATTGTCGACGCAGAGATTGTCATTCCCGCCGGGCTCACTGGCCACCGCGGCCACCCGAAGGTCAAAGGGATCGCCAGCAGCAGCCAACACGGAGCATTCAGAAAATGGCTCCGTGCACGACCAGTTCTGCGACGTTGCCTCCAGGCAGAACCCGAACGGGGTGGAGGTAAATACGTTGGTACCCGCGATGGTTTCAATTGTGAGTTCGCCACCGTCAGGCTGTCCGGCCTGCTCATAGAGCGCGGATAATCCAAGTTCCCCAGCGTCGTCATACCGGATCGTAGGCGTGGCTTCGCCGTTGGCGTTAAAGCTGACGGGAACCTGTGTCCAGGTGGACTCGTCGTTGTGAATTTCAACGTTATTGAGCACGACCCGAGGAGTGGCCGACAGATTCGATTCGTCCGGGATAAGGTAGTTTGAGTGAAATCCGACATTGACGGTTTGTCCTTCAAACAGGGCTACGCACTGGCCAGATTGCGTGTCTTTCTCAAGTGCCGCCATGGTGAACGTGTCCTCCACACCAGCACGAAGCTCCGGCAGGTTGAGGAAGAAGGCCGTATCCAGGAACTCGATCTCGCAACTGCTGGTGCCGCCTGCTGACGCGCACACCCTGTTGTTTTCCGGGAGTGGATAAGCGTCAAGGACATCGAGCGTTACGCTGCCCTCTGATGATCTCTGGAAGGCGCGGGTAGCCGCCCCCCCCACGATTGAAAAAGCCGCTGAGGGCGCCCAGCCTGCCGGGCCCATCACCACGTCTACCGGGTCTGTGTACAAGGTATTACATGCGGCGTCAGCACAGGCCAGGATGGACACTTGCGATGCCCGGCAGGTCAGGCCGATGTCTGGGTGCACGATTCGTAGATGGTCATAGGTTTCACCCTCTGACCCTTCGCAGACTCCGCCAAAGTCCACATTGGCCATACCCTGACTTTGGAAGTAGAGCCTGGAATTCGTGTCCAGAGTAATATTCGCTGCTGTTGCCCCACCATACACGTAGGATGCGGACCCCAGAGTAATATTCCCCATGGCGAATACGGCACCACTGAGGGTGGCATTATTATTGAGCGAAACGTTGCCGTAAGAGGCCACAAGCAGTTGCGATACGTTACCCGCCTGATCGATACCCGGAGAGTTAAAGTAGGAAGGAGAGCCCAGGTTAACATCGCCATTAACAAACAACCTCGCCGTACCTGAACCCAGCACCTGAACGTCTACTTCCGAGTTGATTGAAATGCTGCCCAGGTAGTAGTCGCCGGGATGAAGGAATACGGTCGTGTTATAGCCCAGATTCAAGGCACCGATATAGTAAGTGTCCTGATTGGCTGAAAAGGTGAGTTGCGCTTCGGTGTTGGTGCCGATCGACGAGAACCGGTTGCCGTTAGCGCCAACGGTTCGCGCTTCCTGGTATCCAAGATAAAGATTTGTGCCGCCGGGAGCATTGATATCCGGGAAGGGCGGAAGTTTCAGGGGCTGGGCAGATCCATTGTTGGCAGTACAGTCGGCACCACCGCATGTACCAAGGTTTGAGCCGCCGTTCTTTGTCAAGGTGCCGGCCTCCAGCTGGCCATCCGGGCTGCCTATAAGCTGGGCATTGTAGCCAAAATGGATTTGACCACCGTTGTAGCTTGAGATTCCATCCGGAAAAGAAGCGTCGCACCCGATACCGCCGCCTTCATCCTCATCTGGCGTCCACGTAAATCTGATCTGGCCGTCAGCGCCCCGACCGCCGAGCCCGCCATCTCGTCCGCCACCACCGCCGCCACCTGGCTGGGAACCCGGGCCCCCGTTACTTCCAAAAAACCAGAGCAGGGTTGTTCCCGCATCCCCGCCATTACCACCGTCAAAAGGCGCGATGGCGCCATCGCGGTCAAAGGCCGACGTGCCGTTTTGCTGGCTTCCGGCAGACGAACCTCCGCCCCCACCGCGGGATACCCACCAATAATCCACGCCCTCAGCGCCGGCGCCCCCGGTGTATAAACCGGTCGATCCGCCTGGAGCCCCCTGACGTCCATTCATACTGGCAGCGCTTCGTCCTCCCGAGGCGAGCAGATCACTGGGTGAACGAAACCAACTGGACTCCCCGGCAAGAACACTATCTGGCTCAGCCCCCGCGCCCACGTAATAATCGAGAGTGGCGCCCGGCGAAACCGTGAAGGTGCCCCGGGCGTAGGCACCTCCGCCGCCTCCGCCACGTGCACCGCCGCGGCCGCTGCCGCCTGCGCCCCACACTTCAACGGTTATCTCTTCTACTCCGACGGGGACGGTAAAGATACCTGATCCTGGATCTCCCAGAACCAACTCCCCTGCCTGGCCTATGGTTGTCGAGAGCGCGAGCAAGGTAACCACACCGGCTAACCGTTTTAATAGAAGACTACAGCCTTTCATCGCACTCGCACCTCAACTTTCCGACTTGCCTGCTCCGCTCCACCTCCACAAATACCGGTACTAACAAATTGATAGAGCGTATTTCCCCCACCTCCCCCTACATCGGATACATCCGTGGTTCCACAACTCAGCACTGCCCGGCAGCCAGTGAGACCTGGGCCTGAATAGGTTATCTCCCAGGTTGCGTCGCAACTGCGGCCCTCATGAAGCACATCGGTGACAGCAACCTGCGCCCCGCTTTCCGCTGCCATAAAGGCTCTCTGGGACAGAATCTGTAAATCCAGAGCGTCACCGCTGCGCTGCTGGAGCTGCGCCATGGCAACCACCAGCAGGGCGAGTACGGTAATGATGAACAGAGCCACCGGCAAGCCGGCGCCTTGCTGCTTCTGGAGGAATCGATCAGGGCGCATTGCGGATCTGGACCTCCTGGCTGAACGTGGTGGTTTCGCCTGTGCCGCCGTCACCGTCTTCCAGGGTAAAGGAAAACTTGACCACGGCCGCCCGCTGAAACGTGGCCTGTTCCACTGTAAAGTTTGCTGAGCTGAGCTCCAGGTTTGCCGCGAGCACTGCGGAATCCCCGCCGACTGGTGGCGCCGGCTGGGATAGGTTTCGGCCATAGTCCTCGTAACGAATCAGGCGGTCGCCCTGCTGGCACACGCTGACCGGTTGACCAATCAGGTACAGGCGACGCTCTGGTGAGCGCTGTGCGAAGCGGTGCCCAGCGGTCAGTGGCACGGTGTCATCGCCAGCACCAAAGCTGCCATCCACAGGTGGGGATACGGGGCCCGGATCTGACGAGCCATATAGCGCACTCTGTCCGGTACCGTAACCATAAACAATGGCCCTCAGGGGCGAGACCACCGGTGACAGAGTAGCTACAGGTACGATGTCGATGTCGTCCTGGTCCGGTGGACGGGTAAGACTTCGGTATAAGGTCGCGCCCGCGATCGGCAGCCATTCAATACAGTTACCGTTGGCACGCACCGAAAACGCGAAGGCCGAGCGCAAATCCCGGCTCAGTTGTTCGCTGACCACGACGCCCTGCAGCGCCCGCTTCTGCCGCGCACTCAGCTCCAGGGCACCACGGGTAGACATGGCCACGAACTGCACTGAAATGGTGGCGACGATGGACAACAGCACAATAACCATCACCAGTTCCACCAGCGTAAATCCACGCGCCCTGCGCATCAGAAGTTCCCCCGGTAGCCGGCGAAGACATACTCGTTATCCGAGGGGTCAGTGACAGTAATAGTGATGCGCTTGGCATCATCGGCAGGAAGACCGACATTATCGCCCGCACAGGCCACCGCCACCTGCACACGGAAGTTCTGGTAGGCCGGATCGACCGGGTTGCCATCGGCATCCAACGGCGGGGATTCATCCAACCCGTCGTAGTCGTCCACATCATTGAAGTCTTCCCGATCCGATTCACCAATTTCAGGGCCTATGGAACACCCTTCTTCCCTGGGCACACCACCGTCCGGAGTATTTTGCTCATACTTGCGGGACAGGATTTCATCGAAGTAAAGCTGTGACAGGGCAATCGCGCGGGTCTGGTTGAGGGGATCGGCGCTGCGAGCAGCAATCAACGAAAAGGCACCCACTACGCCGGAAATGGCGATGCTGATTATGACGATGGTCATGACCAATTCCACCAGGGTGGCGCCTCTATGCTGGCCAGAGCGGAAGTTCATTGGCAACTCTCGCTGGTGCTGACCCGATACAGAGCCCCTAGCCTGTTCAGACATAGACGAATACTGCTGTCACCAGAAATATCAATAGTTCTGTCTACAGAAGGCGCAGGCGCACCCATTTTATTGAACTCAATAGCGGCCGGAAGCGGTATCGGGGTGCCATTAACTGTTATGGTTACGGTTGCGCCTCCACGGCGCAGAGAGAATTCACTGACTGTATTCGTGTTCGGATCGTTATCGTGGACCCGAAAGATAAAGAGGTCTTCTGGCGCATCCTGATCAATGCTCAGGAATCGATCAGGATTTCCCGCCAACGCTGCTTGTTGAGCAAGCAGCGTGGCGGACTCCAGTTGCTGGGCGGCCAGCAGGGGTGAAAAGGAGGACTCTCTTGCGAAGAGGCCTATTCCAAGTAAGGATAATGCACCAACCAGAACAATGACGGTTACCAGTTCAATCAAGGTAAAGCCATCAACCCCTGATCGAGCCTGAATGGCCATATTTTCTCCCAAAGGCCGCTCCAAGTACTTATCACTCAGTGATCAAGTCTTAATTTGATCAGCAACCGTCTGTTTCTAAGCCGCTTACTGAGCCATCAGAAGGATCATAGCTAAACTGGCACTCGTTCGCTGGATCGGCGGTAAATCCTTTAATCGTAATGGTCGCAGAGCCACTGCCTGGAGTAATGGTATAGTCCGCAATGTCTAACTGTGCAGCCTCACCGATGCCAGCGTCATCAGCTGTGGGGTAGCCCGTCGCTGACATCGTTACCGTAGTGCCATCCAAATCAACATTCTGGCTCGCGACGCTTCCATCTGCGATCCACCGGCTGTGTGCAATTGCCGAGGCTGATTTAACAGAGCCCGCGGCCCCACTAATAGAGGCCACACGTGCATCAGTCCCAAAATCCGCAAACCGCGGCAACGCAAACGCCGCCAGGATGCCCAGAATCACGATCACCATGACCAGTTCGATCAGGGTGAAGCCTTTTTCCTTTCTGTTCGGAATCATATTTTGCATGGTGCTACTCCTACTCATCATATTCATAAAGATTGTCGTGGGTTTAATTGATGTTGGTGGTTACAGAGCCATCAGCCGAATCATAAGTAATCGTGCTTCCTTCACCATCCAGCTGGTACTCATATTCGCATTCGGTACCATCTGCGGTTGCCCAGTAGTCAGCAGAATCGTCGGCATTCGCTGCGGGAGCAACGGATGGGGCATTTGACTGGAGCAATTTGTCCCATAAAGCAGTGCAACCATCACCTTGGGTAGGATCCGGCCACCCGTCATCTGTAGCTGCGACGCCCGTCCCATCTGCAAAATCACCAAACCCCTCTACTGACGCTACCGCTGCTGTTGAACCATTGGTCACCCACTGGGCCTTAACCAAGGCAACACCAGCACTCAAGGCGCCAGCAGTGCCCTGAATACTGGACCGGTGCGCCTGCTCCGAAAGCTGCGCAAACCGCGGCAGAGCGAAGGCTGCCAGGATGGCCAGGATGGCGATGACCACCACCAGTTCGATGAGGGTGAACCCCTTCTGTTTTTGCTTGCTGTTCATTCTGTCGTTCCCCGTTTATTGCGACATTTAAATAATTGTCTCATACACTGACTTTACTGAACTCTACTGAGTTTCGCTTACTTGATGGGCATCAATCTCGGTCAGTTTGAGACCGGTTGCCCGTTTCTTGTTGTTTTTGCCTTGTTTGACAGTTCCGGCGTAGTTCACCTGCACCTGCCAGATAAACGGCTCGCCCTGTTCCCTCTGGCGGCCTTCCAGGGTCAGTGGCTGGCCGGGCCGGTAGACCAGCCATCCCCTGTCCTGGTTGAAGCACCAGCCCCGCTTGTCGGTGGCTGACGTTTCACATTCGTTGTCAAAACTTTGACCTTCACCCACGTCCAGCAAGGGTAACGGATTCAGGCCTTCAAGCTCTTTCAGCGACCCCTGGCGTGCCAGCATGGCCTCCGCACCCCGCACCACCAGTGCGCTGCGCACCTGGTTGAGCATCAGCCGGGCCATTTGCTGCTCGGCCCGGTATTGCGTTTGCTCTACGGCATCCAGCAAAAACCAGGCCGCAATACCCAGTACGCTGAACGCCACCAGCCCCCGGAACCGCCGGCGACTGTCTGCCGTGATGCGGCCCTGCGGTGCGGCCAAGCCTCACCCCCGCCCCATGGCGGCTGCGCCCAGGTCCCAGATGGGCAGGAATACGCCCAGGGCCAGGATCAGGACCAGTATGCCCATGGCTACAATCAGGATCGGTTCGATGGATTCCGCCAGTCGCTTGAGGCCGAAGTCCACGTCTTCGTCGTAGAAGTCCGCGACGTTGTTGAGCATGTCGTCGACGGAACCGGTTTCTTCCCCCACAGCGATCATCTGCAGGATCAGCGGGGTGAACATGCCGCTGTTACGGGCGGTTCTGAGCAGGCTTTCGCCGCGCTCGATGCCGTGGCGCATTTCCCGGATATGCTGTGCAATCCAGGCGTTGTCGGTGGCGTCGGAGACTACCGATAAAGCGTGGGTAACCGGCATGCCGGCGGACAGCATACTGGCGAAGTTCCTGGAAAAGCGGCTCAGGGTAATCAGCTCCAGCAGCGGTCCGATGATGGGGATTTTCAGTTTGTAGCGGTCCCAGGTCAGGCGGCCCTGGTCGGTTTGTACCCACTGGCGCAGCAATACGATCGTGATAGCCACGGCAAACAACATCACGTACCAGTAATTGATCAGGAAGTTCGAGGTACCCACCAGCACCTGGGTCAGGAACGGAAGGTCTGCGCCGAGCTTGTCGAAAACCGCGGAGAATTTCGGTATGACCAGGAAGTTCACCACCATCAGTGCGGCAAACAGGGCGACGACCACGAACATGGGGTAACGCATGGCCTGCTTGAGCCGGCGCTTGGTGTCCCGCTCCAGTTCCAGGATCTCGGACAGGCGCTTGAAGGCGTCGTCCAGCATACCGGTGTTCTCCCCGACGTGGATCATGGCCACGAACAGGTCGGAAAATACCCCGGGATGGGCCTGGAAGGCGGTGGCCATGTTGGCCCCGGACTCCAGCCGGTCGGTGACGTCTTCCAGTACTTCGCCCAGCTCCTTCGAGCGGGTGGTTTCTGCCAGACCTCGCATGGTGCGGATCAGGGGGATGCCTGCCTTGGTCAGGGCGTACATCTGCCGGCAGAAGACGATTTTCTCGTCCAGGGTGACCTTGCGGCGGAACAGGGGGATTCGCTCAAAGCGGTCACTGAGGGAGACAGTTTGCTGCTGCTCTTCAATGGCCAGTGGCGTGATGCCCTGTCGCAGCAGTTCGCTGGCAGCGGCATCCGCGTTGGTGGCGGCCAGGCTGCCCCGCTGCAATATGCCCTTGCTGTCCTTGCCCCGGTAACTGAACTGCATCAGTTGTCCTCCGCTCCGGCGGCGGCTTCTGCGACGGCGTCGTCAGCGGCCTGCTCCAGGTCAGTGGCGTCCAGGGACATATCGGCTTCGGAGGTGGCCGCCACCCGGGCGACTTCCGCCAGGCTGGTGATACCGCGCAGGGCGTAGTCCATGGCACAGGCTCCCAGGGGCCGGTACAGGCTGCTTTGCCGGGCCGCGCGAGTAAAGCCGGAGACGTCACGGCGGCGCAGGGCGTCGAGCATGGGCTCGTCCATTTCCAGCATCTCGTAGACGCCGATACGACCCTTGTAGCCGGTGTTGCTGCACTGGTAGCAGCCCTTGCCGTGGACAAAGCCTGCTTCCAGGTCCAGGGGATCCAGGTCGAAGCTTTTCAGCCAGACCCGCTCCTGCTGGGTGGGTTCGTAGGACTGCCGGCAGTTGTCACACACCTTGCGCACCAGCCGCTGGGCGACGATGCCAATCAGGGAGCTGGCCACCAGGAAGGGTTCGGCGCCCATATCAATCAGGCGCATGGCGCTGGAGATGGAGTCGTTGGTGTGCAGGGTGGACAGCACAAGGTGGCCGGTCATGGCGGCGCGCAGGCCGATTTCCACGGTTTCATGGTCCCGCATCTCACCCACCAGGATGATATCCGGGTCCTGGCGCAGGGCGGCCCGCAATACGTTGGCAAACTGCAGCCCGATGCGGGGGTTCACCTGCACCTGGGTAATCCGGGGCAGGCGGTATTCCACCGGATCCTCGGCGGTGATGATCTTCACTTCCGGGCGGTTGAGCTCGGTGAGTGCGCCATACAGGGTGGTGGTCTTGCCGCTACCCGTGGGGCCTGTAACCAGGATCATGCCGTGGGGCTTGTGGATCATGCGGCGGAAGTTCTGCAGCAGGTTATCCGGCATGCCGGTGGACTCCAGGTCCAGCGTGCCGCCGGACTGGTCCAGCAGTCGCATGACCACGGACTCGCCATACTGCACCGGCATGGTGGATACCCGCACGTCGATGCTGCGGCCCTTCACCCGCACGTTGAAGCGGCCGTCCTGGGGCAGGCGCTTCTCGGAAATATTGAGGCCGGCCATCAGCTTCAGGCGCAGGACCAGGGCGGCGTTGACCCGCTTCTCTTTCATCACCTGTTCCTGCAGCACACCGTCCACCCGCTGGCGAATGCGTACCACGGTCTCATCCGGCTCGATATGGATATCAGAGCTGCGGGCCTGTACCGCGTCTTCGAACAGGGTCTTGAGCAGCTTGACCACCGGGGCCTCTTCGCTCTCGGACTCGGCGGACAGGTCGGCCAGGTCAAAGGCGTCGTCGCCCAGTTCGTCTTCCAGCTCTTCCGCCAGGGAGGCGATTTCCTCGGTGCGCCGGTAGACCAGGTCGAGGGTGCTGAGCAGTTCACTTTCCCGCACTACCGCCTGCTTGACGGGCTGCTTGAGTACCCGCACCAGTTCGTCGTAGGCGAAGATGTCCAGCGGGTCGGCCATGCCCACCAGCAGTTCGCCCTGCTGTTCCGCCAGCACGATGGAGCGGAAGCGCCGGGCCATGGCCTCCGGCAGCTTTTTGACCAGGTTTTGGTCGAACTGGTAATTGCGCAGCTGGACGAAGGGTACGTCCAGCTGCCGGGACAGGATATCCAGCAGGCTGTCTTCGTCGACATAACCCAGGTCTATGAGGGTACGACCCAGCTTGCGCCCGGTGTTTTTCTGTTCCTTAAGGGCGGTTTGCAGCTGTTGCTCGGTGATGACTTCGTTCTGGACCAGCAGGTCACCGATGCGGATTTTGCGTTTCGGTTCGGCCATGGCTTACCCCGCTCCCAGTGACTGTAGACGTTGCCGCACGTAGTCCGCCAGCGACGGCGCCAGCCCTGGCAGTGCCGCTGCCTGTTGATAGGCGCGGGCGGCTCCGGTGGTGTCGCCCCGGCCTTCTAGCGCGATGGCCAGCCCGACCCACCAGGGGGCGCGACCACTGTCCCAGGCGATCAGCTCTGCCCAGTGGTTGGCCGCCTGGTCGCTGTGCCCCTGCTGTTGTAACAGCGTTGCCAGGGTGACCCGGTATTCCACCTGGTCCGCTACCGGCGGAACCTGCTGCTGCAGTGTGGTAACCGCCTGGTCCAGGTCGCCACCGGCGAGCTGTGCACGGGCACGGACCAGGCGTAGCTCCGGATGGCGGGCGGCCAGGTCGGCCGGTACCCAGTTCAGCGCCTGGTCCACCTCACCACGGGCGAGGATGCTCCTGGCGAAGGTGTAGCGGCTGGCCGGCGCAGCCTGGCTTGCGGTGATTTCCCGCAGGGTTTGCTCGGCGGCGATGGTGTCGCCCCGGGCCAGTTGGGCCTTGATGCGCTTTGCCAGCTGCCGGTCTCTTTGCTCCGGGCTCTGGCGCCCCTGCTTGATGTCGCTGGCTGCGACCGGCTGCGCTGGCGATGCTTCGGCTGCTGGCGCTTCTGCTGGTTTTTCTTCTGCTTCTGGTTGCCTGCTTTCTGGCGAGCGGGGCTCGGCAGGCGCGGTCGCGATCGTTTTCTCTTGCTGTGGTGGTGCTATCGTATCGGGGGCAGAAACCACATCGGGTTCGGCCATGGTTGCGGCTGGGTTCGTGGCATTGCCACTGGCGACTACCGGATTGTCCTGGGCCGAGGGCCGCGCGGGCTCGCTGTCCGCGGCCAAAGGCTGCGGTGCCTCCGGCTGAGGCTCTGCAACTTCCCGCTGGGCTGGCACCGGGGCCGGTTCACCAACAACCGCAGCTGGCTCGTTACCATCGGACACCATGGGCCAGGGCCAGAACCAGGCTACGGTAGCAAGGATCAGTAGCAGGCACAGTACAAACAACAGTACGGCGGGGCCTCGCCGGGTGGACCGGGTGGCCGTGCCACCGCCCACATAGGCGGTCGGCGCCGGCTTGCCCTGGCGTTGCTCGGCGGCCTTGAGCGCATCGTTGAGCAGGCTCATAACCACCTCGCCAGCAGGCCGGGGGAGCGGACGCTCTCGGTGTCATTGACGGCACTGAGGGCATGTCGCCGTTCCACTTGCCGGTCACCCTGGCCCCAGGCCGCCAAAAGCGACTTGTGGGCCAATACATTAACCAGTCGGGGAATACCACCAGAGGCCCGGGTAATGATCTTCAGGGCACCGGGGCGAAACAGGTCGGCGCCGTTGTAGCCGGCCAGCGACAGGCGATGGCGCAGGTAATGGGCGACCGAGTCCCGGTCCAGCGGGGCCAGCTGGTAGTGGAAGGTAATGCGCTGTTTGAGCTGGCGCAGACTGTCGCGACTCAGTAACTGGTCCAGCTCCGGCTGGCCAAACAGCACTACCTGGAGCAGCCGGGTGCTCTCGGTTTCCAGGTTGGTCAGCAGGCGCAGGGCCTCGATGGTGGCCTCGGGCATGGCCTGGGCTTCGTCGATCACCAGGATGGCCGGGGTCTTGTCCATGGCCAGGGCGATCAGCTTCTGGTTCAGGGCCTTGAGTACCTGGTGGGTATTGGCCCCGGGGGGCACTTCGACGCCCAGCTCTTCTGCCACGGCTTCATACAGCGCCTCCGGCGGCAGGTGCGGATTCGGCAGGTAGGCAGTATGGGCCGCACCTTCCAGCTCATTCAGCAGCAGCCGGCACAGCAGGGTCTTGCCGGTGCCTACCTCGCCGGTGATCTTGATAAAGCCTTCCCGTTCACGCAGGGCGATGACCAGCAACTCCAGGGCATCCCCATGGCTGGGGGCCCGCAGGAAGTAGCGGGTGTTGGGCGTCAATGCAAACGGTGCTTCCTGCAGTCCGAAGTGGGCTTCGTACATATCAGCGGGGGCCGCCCTCCGGCTCGGGCGTGACAGACTCCGGGGACTGCAGCAGCTCACGCAGTACCTGCATGCGTTCGCGGCTGGCAGCTATGTCAGCATTCATGGTTTCTGCACCGACAACCACCGGGCGCAGCAGGATGACCAGCTCGCTCTTGCGGGCCTGGAAGTTGCGTTGCTTGAAGAGCTCGCCAACCCAGGGAAGCTCACTGAAAAACGGCACATTGGCGTTGTTGTCTTCGCTGGTGTTCTGCATCAGGCCACCGATCACCACGATCTGCCCGCTGTCGGCCCGGATAACACTGTCGGTCTCGCGGACGGTGCTGCGGGCCAGGGGCAGGGTCACGTCACGCTCACCTACCGTGATCACCTTCTCCTGGTCATTGACTTCGCTGACGGACGGGTGGACGTGCAGGGTCACCGCGCCGTTTTCGGCAATCTGCGGGGTGACATCCAGGGAGATACCCGAGAAGAACGGGGTCAGTTCCACGGAGGTGGAGGTGCGATCGGTTGCCGTGGTGGCGGTGTTGTTGTCGTCGAAATCAATATCGGTCACGAAGAACTCGTCGGTCCCCACCTTGATCACCGCTTTCTGGTTATTGATGGTGGACACCCGCGGGCTGGACAGGATTTGCACGTTGCCCTGCTGCCCCAGCAGTTCGATGACCGCGGTGAAATCGCCCTCGGTGATGGTGGCCGAGAACAGCCCGCCGATATCGCCGCTGCGTATGGTCTGGCCCACCAGCTGCTGCAGCAGTACCGGGTCGCCCCCGGAGTTGGTCTGCAGGTCCGACCAGTTAATGCCCTGCTGGTAACCTTCATTGAGGGCAACTTCCAGGATCTTGGCTTCCAGCACGACCTGGCGCTGGATGATCAGTTCTGTGCGTTCAAGGTAATCCTGCACCTGGCGCAGGGTTTCCCCATTGGCCTTGACCATGACCAGGCCGGCGCCGGGGTTGGTAATCACCTGGTGCCCACCTTCATTGCCCACCATCATGGCCAGGGCCTGCTGCAGGTCGCGCCAGAAATCCGACTCTGTGCTGGTGGAAATGCGTGTGCCAATGACGTTCCGGGTGCTGCCGTCATCGTCACTGCCAGTGCTGCCCTGGCTGCTGCGGTCGTTGCTCCGGCTGCTGCTGACCTGGCCGGAGCTTACCCGGGTTTCAGAGCCACCGCTGCGTTTGAAATGCAGGTAATTGATCGGGAACAGCCGGGTCTGTACCCGGTCGGTGTCGACCTGGTAAAGGCGGCCGCGCCGCTGGATGGACAGGCCGTAGACGTCCCGGGCGATCTCCATAACCTCGGGCACGGTGACGTCGTTAAGCCGGAAACTGATGGTGGCGTCAACCCCGGGATGCACCACGACGTTGTAGGCGGTGCCCTCCACCAGGGCCTCGAAGAAGGCCCGGGCATCCACATCCCGTGCATTCAGGTCAAAGCGCTCGTCAGAGTCCGGTTCCTGCTCAAGGGGCGGCAGCAGCGCTGCCGTAACATCCGCCGGCAGGGTTGGCGAGCGGGCTTCGGGCTGCGTGGCCTTTCCCTGCTCCCCGGCTTCCGCCATGGCCTCGTCGATGGCCTGTGCCGAGTCGGTGGACGTCGCCTGCCCCGTTCGCATAAGCGGGTTGTTTGCGCAGGCGGCCAGGCTCAGGGCCAGCAACGCCAGGGTAAAGTTTCTTGTCAGTGTCATAACCACTCGTTCACCGCTTATCGGGAGGTCCGGATGGCCGGCGGCGCTGCCAGGTGCACTTGCTGCACCTGTCCGTTCACCACCAGTTCAATCCGGCCTGGGTGGATACGCCGCAGGCGCACCCCGTCGAATGTTTCGCCTTCTCTCCTTGGCACACCGTCAATAATCGCGACCCGCCGCCCGGGGCCATAAACTATGGAGCCCAGCCCGAAGGCGCGCTGCTGAGCTGCCTCCACCGGGGCGCTCTGTTGCCCCTGGGGTCGGGTCGGGTCTTCCAGGGCCATGGCCTGCTGCCCGGCCACCATAATTACCAACGCTATCAGCCAACGTGCCATATCAGACTCCCAGCCAGGCCGGCTCAAGGCTCAGGGTGCGAACCCGGATGCGGGCGGTGCCATCGGGCCATTGACCCGCATCATAGTCCACCATCACCCAGCCGAGCCGCTCATCCAGCGCTTCGAGCCGTTCAAGGTAGGCCAGCACGTCGAGGTAACCGCCACCGACCGTGATGTCCACCTCATGGGCATACAGCAGCGGCTCACGGGTCGCTTCCTGGTCATCGTCGGCGGGCGCGGCTTCGCCATAAATTGGCTGTGGCGCCAGCAGCTCAACACTCTCAAGGGTCAGCGACTGCTCGGTGGCGAGCATGTCCTGGAGCATGACCACCATGTCACGGGGTGGAATCAGCTGCCCGGTGGTGTCGGCTATTTGTTGGTCTATACGTTCCAGGCGACGCTGCCTTGCCTCCAGTGTGCGCTGCAGTTCTGCCGACGGGTCTTCCCGGAGCTGCTGCTGGAGTTCGGCCTGCTGTGCCAGCAGGGTATCGCGCTCGGCACGGGTGTCCCGGAGCTCGGTACTGGCCCGCGCGGCCCGGTCCATTTCCGGCGCAATCCAGAATTCGAAACCGGCGAGCAGGATCAGCACCAGCAGCGTCACCAGGATCAGGCCACGTTCCCTGACCGGGCGTTCATCGTACCATTGCTGCCAGCGGCTCATTGCTCGCCCTCCCCGTCACGGGTGGTGGCGACCCGGAATTCAATCCAGGGGTGGTCATCGGAACGACCCAGCGTGAAGCCACTGAAGGCCTGCCCCGTAAACGCCGGCTCCTCCCCCAGGCGCTCCAGGTATACCGGCACCAGGTTACCGGAGCTGGTGCGGCCCATCAGGGTCACGTTGTCCCGCTGCAGGTTCAGGCCGGTCAGCCAGAGCCCGTCGGGTATTTGCCGGGCCAGGGCTGTCATGGGCACAGAGAAGCCGCCTGACGGGTTGTTCGCCAGGCGCTCTACCCGACCAAGCAACCGCTGCCGCCGGGTCAGGGTATCGGTGACACGGGTAATGGCACTCTCCAGCTCCGGGTCCGGGCGGCGTGACTGTATGTCCTCGGCCAGGGCTTCAATGGACTGACGCAGGCGGTCATTGGTTGCCCGCTCACCGGCCACGGACTGTTCCAGCCCGGCAGCCTGGTACCGGAACCAGCCACCGGTGGCGAGCACCAGGGCCAGCACCACCAGGGCAGCGACCAGCCCGTTGACGGCCGTCAGCCACTGTCGCTGTGGCCGGAACTCGGCCTTGTAGAGGTTGACCTGCTGGATCATTCGGTGACCTCCGGCAGGCCCAGGGCGGAGCTCCAGGCCACCAGGCAACGGCTGTCAGGCTCGGCGTCCAGGCCGAACTGGTCCCAGTCGACGGTGCGGGTGCCAGCCGCCAGCCAGGACCCCAGCATGGAGGTCAGCGGCAACAGGCTGTCCCGGGCCACCAGGTTGATCACCGGGGGTGGCACCTGGCCCAGCTGGCTCTCGTAGTAATCCAGCGACCGCTGCATTTCCAGGGCCAGGGACTGCACGGCAGATTCCTGGCTGCTCGCTTCCCGCAGCTCGCGGGCGGTCACGTCCAGCCGGCGGGAAAGGTAGAGCGTACCCCCCTTACCGATAACCATGTGGCCGTAGTGCTCTTTCAGCTGCACCAGGGTCGCTCCGCGACCGGTGTCATCCAGGCGGCCCAGGAAGTTGCGCAGGGCCAGTTCGGCGATATCAATCTGTTGCAGTTTCAGCCCGGCGTCATCGGCCAGGGTTACCAGTTCGCTGATGACGGTGCGGCGCACGGCAACCACGTTGACCAGGTCTCCGCGCCCCCGGGCTGCATCGGCAGGGAAGGGAAATACATCGCTGACCGCCTCCGAGGGGCTGAAATCCAGGAAGTCCTTGAGTTTCCATTTCAGGGCGTCGGCCAGCTCGGCATCGTCTACTCCCTCCGGGCGCTCCAGCTGGAATACCTGGTACTGGTCCATCGGTAACACAATGGTGGCGTCAGCACCGCCGAGATGGTTCTCAGAAACCAGGCTTTCGAGCACTGACTGGCGACGGGCAGGTGTGCATTCGGCGAACCCCATGGCCGGAGCCTTGCCCGCCAGGCTCCAGGCAATACCGTCGGGGCGGATTTCCAGGGAAACCCGCTGCCTTTTTCCGGAATTGCTGAAAAATGTTCGGAGTCGGTCAGCCAGTGGCACGTCAAACCTGCTTGGTCATTGTCAGGAATCGTCTCGATCGTGGAAACATTCTAGTTAAAGAAACCCTTGTAAAAATATGACTTACTGCATTATTTCACAGGCTTTTGCGTTTCGGTTACAAAAAAGCCCCCAGATATGGAGGCTTTATGTACGCATACCTGATTCCGTCATTTAAACGGCGCAGAAGTCGCCAGATGTTGGGTAGGGCACGTGCGCCTCACAAAGAGGTTAGCCGTTGCCCCCCCACCGAACCGTACGTGCACATTTCTATGCATACGGCTCTCCAACAAGCTTTTTCCGGAAAGCGCGTAGGTCGGGTAGTGTCCCCCTGTGCAAATCACGGTGGCAGTCAAAGCATAAGACCAAGGTCTTTCTGCGTCTTGCCATCATGAGCCTTTTCCATGGCTCCGTACCCTTCGCGATGTCCTTCAGTTTGCGCACATGGTGCACTTCCAGACGACCCGAGGGTTGGGTGCAGTATTCACAGACACTAGCATTCAACCGGTCAAGTAGCTCCGTTCGCCCCGAGTATTTATAGGGGTTGGGGAGGATATCCACCTGACCTGGCCGAGGTGCAGCCCGGTTTTTCAGCTTAAACACCGTTGTTTCGAAGACTTTATCCCCTCGCCACTCCTTGAGAACAAAGGAGCCGTCCCCTCTTTTGAGTTGACTGGCGATTTTGGTCCTGCTCGTCTTGTGCTTTGCAGCAAGCGTTTTGAAGAGACTGTTCTGCCATATCCACTCCACCTTATTCAGGTAGAATTGCGGCGCGAGATTGTAGTAGTTCGCAAAGCCTCTCAGCTCTGCGTTGTACTGACCAACAATCTCGGTGTCGCTGTGGAATAGGAGCGACTTCTTGGCCAACGCCTTTCCTGAGTCATAGAGACCGTAGCCCTTAAGCTCCACGAACTTCTGCGCTTTTTCCCGAGGAACCCCAAGATGTACGTGCTCGGTAATGGTACGTTTAGTTCCATGCACCTTGCTTCCATCAGCCTTATGACTGACTACGCACTTCACCCTCTTGCTTTCCCGCCGACAGACGACGGAATAGCCTAGAAAGGTAAGTCCTTGTTTTGGGTCCACGATACCAGATTTCTCTTGCGAGATTTCCAGTCTCAGCTCCGTTTCCACGAAGCGGGTGACGTCTGCCATGATTGCTTTCGCCTCCTGCTTAGTGCCAATGACACCAATCAAAAAGTCGTCCGCATATCTGACATACCTCAAACGCTTGAAGCCGGGGTCGTCCATCAGCACACTGCTCATGTTGCCGAGTCTCTCCCCCCATTCCTGAATCTCACGCCGCCATATAGCAGCCTTCTCTTCAGGTATGTCGTTTCGCTCTTTGAGCCATTTTATCCGATTACTCCGATTGCACAGAAGTTTTCGGTATTCAGGGTTGGGCCTTCTCCGGCTGCCCGTGCTGAACTCCTTGACCTTACTCACCATGAACTCATCGAGTTCGTGCAGGTAAATGTTGGCCAGAATTGGAGAGATAATCCCTCCTTGAGGTGTCCCGCTGTGCGTGCCGTAGTATCGCCAATCTTCCATGTATCCGGCCTTTAGAAATCTCCGAACCAGGTTCAGAAACTTTCGGTCATCAACACGTTTGCTCATAAAATGCAGCAAGCGATCATGGTCGATATTGCCGAAATACCCTTTGATGTCTACGTCACAGACCCATTTGGTCCCCTTCCAGCTATCCCTTATCTCATTGAGGGCGGTATGACACGATCGGTTTGGCCGAAAGCCAAAGCTCCAATCTGAGAAGACCGGTTCATAGATCTCCTCCAACAACATCCGCATTACTTCTTGGACGAGTTTGTCCTCACCATTTGGTACCCCCAGAGGTCTGGTTTTGCCTTTTGGGTTCCTCGGGTCTTTCGGTATCTCCACTCTGCGGCAAGGACTTGGTTTGTAAACTCCGGTCTGGATCAAGTAGATTAGGTGAGTCACCCGATCTTCCCCGAATCCATCCAGCGTGTTTCCATTTACCCCTCGGGTCAAAGCCCCTTTATTGGCGTAAATGTTCGCATACGCTTGAGTCCACAGGTCCCTGTTGCTACACATGATCTTGTGCAGCTTCCTTACCTTGGCTCCACTTTTACTCGCGTTGCCTATACCACTTAGTGCATTGAGTGTTCTTTGTGATAGCACTGACTATCGAACCTCGCTCTATTGGCATTTTCTTGTCTGACTTCCTTCCCCCTTACGGTTGGACTTTCATTGCTATTGCTAGAAACTTATATCCAGCTTTCAGGTCAGATTGGTTACTGACTGCTAGACCCATTACAGGTCAACATTGGGTACTACGAAGTCTCCGTTGCCGTGCAGGTCCATAGTTGAGACCTGTTTAGGCAATCCCGCATTTCTAAGTAGTCAAGGTGCGTCCCACTTAGGTTCCACTTACGTCCTCTTAACACTCTCACCGAGCGCGTGTCACGCGGTTGGTTAGCCGGGTGTTCTAAAGATCTCCCCGACTACACGTGAAATGACCTCTCAAGAGTCATAGGTCATTGATATCCCGAAACCCACAAAGGACTATGGTTCAACCAATCAGGCTTAACCGTATGGGACTTGCAATGACGGGCGCAAGTTAGACTCTTTCACCGCCACCCGCCTTTTCCTGACATGCTGCACTCCCCTCCCTCTTTCGAGGTTCAAGCTCATTGCTGAGCGAGGATAAGTCAGGTTTGCAATAGGCCTACCAACAGCCTATACTTGTAGCACGAATGCCGTAAGTGCTTGATTTACTTAGCAAAACGGCGCACGTTGGGTAGGGCACGTGCGCCTCACAAAGAGGTTAGCCGTTGCCCCCCCACCGAACCGTACGTGCACATTTCTATGC
>NZ_JAKZAH010000012.1:0-32366 GCF_023156245.1 Marinobacter bryozoorum | reverse complement strand
TGCAATAGGCCTACCAACAGCCTATACTTGTAGCACGAATGCCGTAAGTGCTTGATTTACTTAGCAAAACGGCGCACTCAGAACGGAATGTCGTCATCGAAATCATCCACCGGCTCCGGCATTTTGCCCTGGCCGCCAGCCGGCTGATTGTACCCGCCACCTTGTTGTCCACCCTGGGGGCCATAATTGCCCTGGGGAGGCTGCTGGTTTTGCGGGTTTTGCTGGGGCTGCTGCGCCTGGGGCCTGCCCTGCGGAGCCCCCTGGTCCATGCCACCGCCAGCGCCGCGGCTGTCCAGCATCTGCATCTGGCCATTGATGTCCACAACCACTTCCGTAGTGTAGCGATCCTGGCCGTCCTGACCCTGCCATTTGCGGGTCTGCAGCTTGCCTTCAATATAAACCTTGGAACCCTTGCGCAGGTACTGGCCTGCCACTTCAGCGATCTTGCCGAACATGACAATGCGGTGCCATTCGGTCTTTGGCACCATCTGACCGGTCTGGCGGTCCTTGTAGCTTTCATCGGTCGCCAGGTTCAGGTTGACCACCGCGTTGCCATTCGGCGTGTAGCGGGTTTCCGGATCCTGCCCCAGGTTGCCGATCAGAATGACCTTGTTAACACCTCGTGCCATGTTTCACCCCTGCTCTGTCTTTGTTCATGTCTGACGCTCCGTCGTCAGCGCCTGCTTGATCAAACTCTACCACGTTTATGTCTCTATCCCGATATCGGGGTGCCGGCATGGTGACCGCCACCACAAACCAGGCCAGCAGCACCAGCACCATCAGCCCGAAGACCCCGTCGGGGCCACCCCAACCGGCCAGTGCACCGCCGGCAGCGCCGCCCAGGAAGGCCCCGAAAAACTGGGAGGTGGAGTAAACCCCCATGGCGGTTCCCTTGGCCCCGGCCGGAGACTCCTTACTGATCAGCGACGGCAGGCTGGCCTCCAGCAGGTTGAACGCCATAAAAAAGAAGAACAATCCGAACCAGGCCGCCGTCAGCGAGGAAGACGCCTGCCACAGCGCCACCGTCGCAGCGGCCAGCAGGGCGACGGCAGCACTCAGGATGACCTTCATCTGGCGTTTTTTCTCACCAATGATGATGAAGGGCACCATGGCGAAGAAGGAGGTCACCATAACCGTCAGGTAGAACCACCACATATCCCCCTGGGGCAGCCCCAGCTTTTCCGACAGCAACAGCGGCACCTGGATGAACAGCGCGGTCAGCGCCAGGTGCAGCGCAAAGATGCCGAAATCCAGGCGCAGCAATCGCTGGTCCGCCAGCACCTGGCCCAGCATGGCGCGGGCAGGCAAATGCTCGCCCTCGGTGACCATGGCCGGAGGATTGGGCACCAGCTTCCAGACGATGACCATGGCCACCAGCGCCAGTATGGCTGTCAGCCCGAATATGCCGGACAGCCCGGCCCACTGGCCCAGCAGCGGGCCGATAATCAGTGACAGGGAAAACGAGAGACCAATGGTGACGCCGATACTGGCCATGGCCTTGGTGCGTTGCTCGGCACGGGTCAGGTCACTGACCAGGGCCATCAGCACACTGGCAATGGCCCCTGCACCCTGCAGGGCGCGGCCGGCAATCACGCCATAGATGTGGTCCGATGCGGCCGCCAGCAGACTGCCCGCCGCAAAGATCACCAACCCGATATAGATAAGCCGTTTGCGTCCCAGCCGGTCCGACAGGGCGCCAAACGGCACCTGCAGGCAGGCCTGGGTGAGCCCGTAAATACCGATAGCGAGGCCAATCAATGCGGGCGTGGCGCCTGTCAGTTCCGGCCCCAGCAGGGCAAAAACCGGCAGCACCATGAACAGGCCCAGCATGCGCATGGCGTAGACGGAGGCAAGTGCGGCAACGGCGCGGCGTTCCGAGTAATTCATGGTCAGATCACGGTCAGGTTTCGAAGGCCGCAAGTCTAACAGATAAGAACGATAAAATTACCGCCGGAAGGAAGATGCCCCGGAGGCCCGCGAAGTAATCGGTTCCCGCCGGACCGCCGTAAATGACGTCGGTTAACTGTATACTCACGGACAGTTTGCTTACAATTCGTTCACTTTGTGCATTACAGGAAGTTTGTCTATGGATCTGGCAACTCTGATCGGCCTTGTCGGCGGCGCGGTGATTATCGGGACCGCCATCCTTCTCGGGGCGTCATCAGAGGTATTCTTCAATATCCCGTCAATACTGATTGTGGTACTTGGCAGCTTCGCAGTGGTGTTGGCCAAGTTCAGCTTCAGCCAGTACTTTGGTGCCTTGAGGGCAGCGGGGCGCGCCTTCTCGTTCAAGTTGCCCGATACGCAAGAGCTTATTGAAGAACTGGTAGACATCGCCAACGTCGCCCGCAAGCAGGGTGTACTGAACCTGGAAGGCCGCGAAGCAAGCTCGGACTACCTTGCCCAGGGCATACAGCACCTGGTAGATGGCCAGCAATCGGATGTCATCAAGGAATTGCTGACCAAGGAACGACTGCTGACGATCGACCGCAATCGCTGGGGCACCAAGGTGTTCAGGGCATTTGGCGACGTTGCACCCGCGATGGGTATGATCGGCACCATAGTAGGGCTGGTACAGATGCTCTCCAATATGGAAGATCCCAAAACCATCGGGCCGGCAATGGCCGTGGCCCTGCTGACCACGCTATACGGGGCCATGATTGCCACCATGGTAGCTAACCCGATTGCCGACAAGCTGGAACTCCGGCTTACCGAAGAAGCCCGGATGCAGTCTCTGATCGCTGATGCACTGGTCGCCATCCAGCAAGGCCAGAACCCCCGGGTTATCGAACAGTTGCTGTCCAGCTACCTGCCGCCTGCGCAGCGTGAAGCAGCTGCAGAGAGCGGGGCCTGACGTCATGGACGAGCTGCCGGAAGAAGAGTCCACCGGCACACCAGCCTGGGTGGTGACCTTTGCGGACCTGATGTCGTTGCTGATGTGCTTCTTTGTGTTGTTGCTGTCATTTGCAGAGATCGATGCCATCAGGTTCAAGCAAATCGCCAAGGAGATGGCGAAAGCCTTTGGCGTCCAGCGAGAAGTTCCCGCCCTGGAGATACCACAAGGAACAAGCCCGGTTTTTCAGCATTTTTCACCAGGCCGGCCCGACCCCACAGACCTTGATGAGATACGACAAACAACCACGGATACGGCCCCCTACGTGGAAAGGGAGCCGAACACAGAGGCAGCGGCCGACGATGCCGCCAAAGTCACTTCGGAATACACACAGCGCCTGGAACAGGCGCTAAAGCAGGAAACCGATTCTGGCCAGCTGGAAATTCGCGCCTACCCTGGCCGCAAACAAATCATCATGCGAATTGAAGAGCGAGGCTCCTTCCCCTCCGGCTCCGCCGAACTGACCTTTGCCATGGTTGACCTGCTCTACCGGATGGGCCAGGTGCTTACCGATATCCCCGGCGACCTGACGGTGGAGGGGCATACCGACGATGTGCCTATCAGCAGTGGCCGGTATGAATCAAACTGGAACCTGTCTGCCGACAGGGCCGCCGCGGTAGCCAATGCACTTATTGAGGCCGGCCCGCTGGATGAAGACCGCTTCCGGGTCATGGGCCTTGCCTCAACCCGGCCCCGACAACCCAACTCGACACCGGAAAACCGGGCCCTGAACCGGCGCGTGGAAATCATTGTGGACCTTTCCGACGATCCGTCTGAAACCCCCACCACCCTGGAGGAGCTACCGCCGGACATCCTGCTGGATACCGATGACGTCCCTCGGGAAACCCTGACGTGGTAATCACCGGCTTTGGCCCCAGATAATCTGCTCCGAGGTTGGCGACAAACCCGAAGCCGTTATACTGGCGTATTTCCCGGGACAAATCCGGGCTGCCGGCCCGCCCCGACTCTACGGTCAAAACCGATATCGCCAGAGGAGTACTATGGAGACCATCCAGGTCAAAGGCGCACGTACGCACAACCTGAAGAACATCGATGTGGAACTGCCCCGGGACAAGCTGATTGTCATTACCGGGCTGTCCGGGTCCGGCAAGTCCTCCCTGGCGTTTGACACCCTCTACGCGGAAGGCCAGCGGCGCTATGTGGAGTCGCTCTCCACCTATGCCCGCCAGTTCCTGTCGATGATGGAAAAGCCCGACGTGGACCATATCGAGGGTCTGTCACCGGCCATCTCCATCGAGCAGAAGTCCACCTCCCACAACCCGCGTTCCACCGTGGGCACCATCACCGAGATCTACGATTACCTGCGCCTGCTGTTTGCCCGCGCTGGTGAACCCCGCTGCCCGGACCACGGCCAGCCACTGGAGGCACAGACCGTCAGCCAGATGGTGGACCAGGTGCTGGCCATGGCCGACGGCAGCAAGCTGATGATCGTGGCGCCGGTGATCCGCGACCGCAAGGGGGAGCACCTGCAGGTAATCGACACCATGCGCAGCCAGGGTTTTATCCGCCTGCGGGTGGATGGCTACGTCTACGATATCGATGATGTGCCGCCCCTGGACAAGAAAAAGAAGCATGCCATCGACGTGGTGGTGGATCGCTTCAAGGTGAAGGAAGGACTGGAGCAGCGGCTGGCCGAGAGCTTCGAGACCGCCCTTGAGCTGGCTGACGGGATTGCCCTGGTCGCGGACATGGACGGCAAGGCCGAGGACATCACTTTCTCCGCTCGCTATGCCTGCACCCAGTGCGGATATTCCCTGAGCGAGCTGGAACCGCGCATTTTCTCTTTCAACAACCCGGCCGGCGCCTGCCCGACCTGTGACGGTCTCGGCGTGCGCCAGTTCTTTGACCCGGAGAAGGTGGTCCATAACCCTGCCGCGACCCTGGCCGAAGGTGCGATCCGGGGCTGGGACCGGCGTGCTGTGTACTACTTCCAGATGCTTTCCAGCGTGGCCGAGCACTATGGCTTTGACCTGGATACGCCGTTTGAGGATTTGCCGGAAGATTTCCGGAACGTCGTCCTCCATGGCTCCGGCACGGAGGATATTCCGTTCCGCTATGTGAACTCCCGGGGCCACATCATGCAGAAGGAGCACCCCTTTGAGGGTGTGCTGCCGAACCTGGAACGCCGCTACCGGGAAACCGAGTCCCAGAGCATGCGGGAAGAGCTGGCCCGGCACTTGAGCACCCAGCCCTGCAAGGACTGCGGTGGCTCACGCCTGCGCCGCAGTGCCCGCCATGTGTTCATCGACGAGCACAACCTGCCGGACATCACCTACATGCCGGTGGGGGACGCCTTTAACTATTTCCACGGCCTGGAACTGCCGGGCCGCAAGGGCGAGATTGCCGAGAAAATCCTCAAGGAGGTCCGCCAGCGCCTGCAGTTCCTGGTGAATGTGGGGCTGGAGTACCTGACCCTGGAGCGCAGCGCCGATACCCTGTCTGGTGGCGAAGCCCAGCGTATCCGCCTGGCCAGCCAGATCGGCGCCGGCCTGGTGGGCGTGATGTACATCCTGGACGAGCCCTCCATCGGCCTGCATCAGCGGGACAACGATCGCCTGCTGGCCACTCTTACCCACCTGAGGGACCTGGGCAATACCGTCATCGTGGTGGAGCACGATGAGGACGCCATCCGGGCAGCAGACCATGTGCTGGATATCGGCCCCGGGGCCGGCGTACATGGCGGCCATGTGGTCGCCCAGGGTACCCCGGCGGATATCATCGGCAACGAGAACTCCCTTACCGGGCAATATCTGAGCGGCGCGAAGGAAATTGCCGTACCTGCCGTCCGCAACGAGGGCAGCGGCAAGGCCCTGACCCTGACGGGCGCCACCGGTAACAACCTCAAATCCGTGGACCTGGAACTGCCCCTCGGGGTGATGACCTGCATCACCGGGGTGTCCGGCTCCGGCAAGTCAACACTGATCAACGGCACCCTGTACCCGGTGGCGGCCACGAAACTGAACAAGGCCACCAGCCTGACTCACGGCCCGTACAAGTCCATGAAAGGTCTTGATAACCTGGATAAGGTCATCGATATAGACCAGAGCCCCATCGGCCGCACACCAAGGTCCAACCCGGCCACCTACACCGGCATCTTTACCCCGATCCGGGAGCTGTTCGCCGGCACCCAGGAAGCCCGCAGCCGCGGCTACAAGCCCGGCCGCTTCAGCTTCAACGTCAAGGGCGGCCGCTGCGAGGCCTGCCAGGGCGACGGCATGATCAAGGTGGAGATGCACTTCCTGCCGGATATCTACGTGCCCTGTGATGTGTGCAAGGGCAAGCGCTATAACCGGGAAACCCTGGAAGTGCGCTATAAGGGCAAGAATATTAACGAGGTCTTGCAGATGACCGTGGAAGAAGCCCGGGAGTTCTTCGACCCGGTGCCTTTCCTCGCCCGCAAGCTGCAGACCCTGATGGA
Organism: Marinobacter bryozoorum; assembly: GCF_023156245.1. Classification (GTDB taxonomy): domain Bacteria; phylum Pseudomonadota; class Gammaproteobacteria; order Pseudomonadales; family Oleiphilaceae; genus Marinobacter; species Marinobacter bryozoorum. Next base: position 26,034 of record NZ_JAKZAH010000012.1, on the reverse strand, counting down.
CGTGGGCCTGTCCTACATCCGCCTGGGTCAGAGTGCTATCACCCTTTCCGGCGGCGAGGCCCAGCGGGTGAAGCTGGCCCGGGAACTGTCAAAGCGGGATACCGGCAAGACCCTGTACATCCTGGATGAACCCACCACCGGCCTGCACTTCTACGATATCCAGCAACTGCTGACAGTGCTGCAGCGCCTGCGGGACCACGGCAATACCATTGTGGTCATCGAGCACAACCTGGATGTAATCAAGACCGCCGACTGGATCATCGACCTGGGGCCGGAAGGTGGCTCCGGCGGGGGTGAGATTATTGCCGAAGGCACGCCCGAAGAGGTGGCGGGGAACAAGCGGTCCCATACCGGGCGGTACCTGAGGAACCTGGTCGGGTAACCCCGGGGGCTGAGCAGCAGGAGCCCCCGCAGGCTCCTGGCCACCCTCCTTGCGTTGGAAAAGCAGTGATACGGCGCTGACCGGGTCAGCGCCGTATTCCTTAGTGCATCAAGGTGTACAGCTTGCGCCGATAGGTGCGCACGTCCGGGTTGTTATTACCCAGCTTTTCGAACAGCTCCACCAGTGAGGTCTTTGCAACCCCATCCTTGTAGCCGGGATTGGTCTGCATCAGGCGAATCAGCAGGTCCATGGCTTCGGGGTTGCGGTCATTCAGGGCGTATTGCATGGAGAGCTGGTGCAGGGCGTCCGGGTCGTTCGGGTCCTGCTCCAGGGCCATTTCCAGGTCCTTGATGGGGGGCAGTTCGCCAGCCTGCCGGAGGATCTTCAGGCGCGCCGCCAGCTGCTTCGCCTTGGGCTGCAGTTTCTCTTCCGGGGGCAGGCTTTCCAGCACCTGCTCCGCCGTGTCCAGGTCGCCCTGCTCGGCCTTGATCTGGGCCAGGTCGATCAGCACTGTGAGGTCGTCGGGGTTCTGCTGGTTGAGCTGGCCGAAGATGGCCAGTGCGCCATCCAGGTCACCCTCTTCCCACAGGCGGTGGGCCTGCTCGTAGGGGGTTTCCTGGTCCTCTGCCTTTTCCACGTGGGGCTCAAGCAGTTTTCGCACTTCGCCTTCCGGCAGGGCACTGTTGAAGCCATCTACCGCCTGGCCGTTCTTCACCAGGATCACGGTGGGCAGGCTGCGCACACCCAGGCTGGCAGTGAGCTGTTCCTGCTCGTCAGCATTAACCTTCGCCAGCAGGAAGCCGCCGTTATATTCCTCTACCAGCTTTTCCAGGATCGGCATCAGCTGTTTGCAGGGGGCGCACCATTCTGCCCACACATCCACCAGGATCGGGGTGTTGGCGGACGCGTCCATGACCTTTTCCTGGAAGTTGTCGATGGTGGCTTCGAAGATAAACGGCGAATTGCTCATGGGTCGGGTACCTGTCCTGATCCGGTTGTAAGGTTTGAAAGTCTACGTCCTACATGGTGCCTGGGGCGGCAAATTCAAGACACCTTGAATTCCTGATCGCCGCCGCTACATAGCTGGGAGTACCCGACGGGTTAACATACCCGGACGCCGGCTGGTAACTACCCACCGGCCCTCTGCCACAGAGACTATGAGGACACCATGGCCGACGAGAATCGTAACGAGGCACCGGAACAGGAAGACATCACCGAGTACATCGGTACCGACGAGAACAACGGCAAGAGCCTGGTCCTTCCCGGGGAGGCCCGACCCCGTCGAATGTACGTGATTCCGGTTTCCAACCGGCCCTTCTTCCCTGCCCAGGTGCAGCCGGTCATGGTCAACCAGGACCCCTGGCAGGAGACGCTCAAGCGGGTGGGCGATACCGATCACCGGATGCTTGGCATCTGCTACGTGGAAGACCCGGACCCGGAACGCAACATCCCCGGCAGCGAAGAGCTGGAAACCATGGGTTGTGCGGTGCGGGTTCACCACGCCCAGGAAGACAACGGCAAAGTCCAGTTTATCGCCCAGGGCCTGACCCGCTTTCGCATCACCCAGTGGCTGCGCCGCAAGCCGCCCTACCTGGTGGAGGTGGAGTACCCGGACGAACCGGAAGAGCCAGCCGACGAGCTCAAGGCCTACACCCTGGCCATTATCAGCGCCATCAAGGAACTGCTGCGCTCCAATCCGTTGTATGGCGAGGATGTAAAACAGTACCTGTCCCGCTTCGGGCCGGACGATAGCTCGCCGCTGGCCGACTTCGGTGCCTCCATGACCAGCGCGCCCGGTCGCGAGCTGCAGGACGTGCTGGATACAGTTCCCCTGCTCCGTCGCATGGAAAAAGTGCTGGTATTGATGCGCAAGGAGCAGGAGGTGGCCCGCCTGCAGGCAGAGATCAACGAGGAAGTGAACGACAAAGTGCAGAAGCACCAGCGGGAGTTCTTCCTGCGGGAGCAACTCAAGGTCATCCAGCGGGAGCTGGGCATGGCCAAGGACGACAAGACCGCCGATATCGAGCGCTTCCAGGCGCGCATGGACAAACTCAACCCCAACGAGGACGTGCAGGCAAGGTTCGAGGAGGAGGTACAGAAGCTGCAGGTGCTGGAGCAGGGCTCACCGGAATACAGCGTTACCCGCAACTACCTGGACTGGATTACCCAGGTGCCCTGGGGCATCACGTCGGAGGATCACTTCGACCTGGCCCATGCCCGGGAGGTGCTGGACAAGGAGCACGACGGCCTGAACGATGTGAAGGATCGCATTGTGGAGTTCCTGGCGGAGGGCACCTTCAAGGGCGAGATCTCCGGCTCCATCCTGTTGCTGGTGGGCCCGCCCGGTGTGGGCAAGACCTCTATCGGCCGGTCCATCGCGGATGCCCTGGGCCGGGAATTCTACCGCTTCAGCCTCGGCGGCATGCGGGACGAGGCAGAGATCAAGGGCCACCGCCGTACCTACATTGGCGCCATGCCCGGCAAGTTCGTGCAGGCGCTGAAGGATGCCAGGGTGTCCAACCCGGTGATCATGCTGGACGAGATCGACAAGATCGGTTCTTCGTTCCAGGGCGACCCTGCCTCTGCCCTTCTGGAGACGCTGGACCCGGAGCAGAACCGGGAGTTCCTGGACCACTACCTGGACGTGCGGCTGGACCTGTCCAAGGTGCTGTTTATCTGCACGGCCAACCAGCTGGATACCATCCCCCGGCCGCTACTGGACCGGATGGATACCATCCGCCTGTCCGGATACATCACCGAGGAAAAGCTGGCCATTGCCAAGCATCACCTGTTGCCACGTCTGTTGAAGCGGGCCGGGCTGTTGAAGAAGCAGCTCAATATTACCGATGCTGCCCTGCGCCAGGTGATTGAGGGCTATGCCCGTGAGTCCGGGGTGCGAAACCTGGAGAAGCAGCTGCACAAGATTATCCGCAAGGGCATCGTGAAGTTGCTGGAGGACCCGGACAAGCCGGTGCGGGTTGGCGTTTCTGACCTGGAGGCTTATCTGGGGCAGCCCGCCTTCCGCAAGGAGAAGGCACTGAAAGGTGTTGGCGTGGTGACCGGGCTGGCCTGGACGGCCATGGGCGGCGCCACACTGAGTATTGAGGCGTCCCGCATCCACAGCAATCAGCGCGGTTTCAAGCTGACCGGCCAGCTGGGGGATGTGATGAAGGAGTCGGCCAGCATTGCCTATAGCTATGTGTCGTCAAACCTGAAGCGCCTGAAGGGGGACCCGGCGTTTTTCGACAAGTCCTTTGTGCACCTGCATGTACCCGAAGGGGCGACACCCAAGGACGGCCCCAGTGCGGGCGTGACCATGGCCACGGCCCTGCTCTCTATCGCCCGGAAGGAGGCACCCGTCCAGAATATTGCCATGACCGGGGAACTGACGCTGACCGGGCAGGTGTTGCCGGTGGGCGGTATCCGCGAGAAGGTGATTGCGGCGCGGCGGCAGAAGATCACTACGCTGATTCTGCCGGAGGCCAACCGGGGGGATTATGATGAGCTGCCAGAGTATCTGAAGAGTGGGCTTACGGTGCACTTTGCGAAGCAGTACGGCGATGTTTACCAGGTTGTGTTCGGGAACAAGCCGAAGAAGGGGGCCAGTGTGCACTGAGGTCTGCTATTGGGCTGGGATTGTGTAGCCTGAAAATTCGGTGCAAGGCGCCCCGGGGGTGGGGAGGTCTTTCGCCGCCGCAATTCACGGCCCGTCCCTGGGCCGACCTTGCTCCGGGCCATCCATGGCCCTGCTTTGAAAGACCTCCCCACCCCCGGGACGCTTCTGGCTTTTTTCGGGTCCGGGACAGACAAGTCAGAGTCGCACTTTTCAGGGCCGCACCCGGATGGCTCAGACCATCAGAAAGCTCACACCCACTTGTTGCTACCAGATAATGGCAATATCGCCCCGCTGGATGTTTTCCAGGGCACCGTATTGGGGGATGAGACCGTTGGCGTATTCGGGGAAGACGCTGTCGAGGGTGACTTCGATGTCGGCGTCTTTGAGTTCCGGGGTGGCGCCCAGGCTGTCGAAGTGGGTGGCGCTTCGGTAGAGTTTCAGGCTATCTCCCGGGCGCAGGCCTGAGGTGGCGCCGGATTCCAGGGTGACGGTTGTGCCTTCCACCCGGGTAATACGGGTCATGAAGGGCTGACAGGACAGGGCGTGCTGGATGTCGTTATGCATCTGGTCGATCACACCGGCCACCTCCTGGCCAAAGCTGGTATCCAGGAACCCGGCCGAGCCAAATCCCTCCGATTCGCCCATGCCGGCATTCCAGTCTCCCTGGGTCTGAAAGCGTTTCTGGTATACCGGTGAGCCGCTGAAGCCATCGAATATCATAAGGTCAGCCACGAAGCGACGGTTCCGGTTGCTGGCACCGAACCCCCGGCTCAGTTTGCTCAGCACGGAGGTGCCCCAGGCGGAAGGATCTTCCACGCCGATGTCCCGGATCACCCCTGCGACGACAAACTGGGCGCCAAGCTCGCGGGCGATCTGGGTGACATTGGTCAGGCGGTTATCGAACTGACGCTGGGTGGGCGCGTTGACCACATCCGGGTGTAACTGGGTGGTCGCCGCCTTGAGAACCTGCAGGTTGCCTCGCTGCTGCAGGCCGGCCTGGATCATTTGCGGCAAGACTTCGCCGGCGTCGTCCAGGCGGCCGTGACGGACCTGCTGCGGGCGCTGGACGGTGAAGCCTGTGACGGCCACCCGTTTTTTCAGGTTTGCTGCGTCACCCACGTGGCAGTTACCGGCGTCTTCCGACACATCAGCTTTCAGGGTTATGCGCAGCGCATTGCCGAGCTGTCGTTCGTCCGTGATTCGTACGTTGCGGGCCCGGGCGCTGGAGGCCACGGTGAGCCGGGAATCGGTGATGCGACCATCTTCCAGGGTATCTTCGCTGCGGATGCGGGCGTCGTATTGCAGGGCCACATCTCGCAACGCGGCCTTGCGGGCCTCTTCCCGGGCGGCGTCCAGGTCACCGCCACGAATGGTGGCGATGCCGGTTCCTTCAAGCACAACCGCGCTGGCTGGCCCGGCCAGGGCGAGGGTCAGCAGGAACACCAGCAAGCGGCGACGGGATCTGGTCATCATGTTGGTCAATCCAGGTAGTACAGGGAGTCTGTGCTTTCACGGCTTACCACATCGCCGGCGGCGTCGTTGTCACGGGGCACGGGCACCGGGCACACACGGGCCACGTTCCGGTCACTGACATGGGCAACGCATTCGCGGAAACGGCGCTCCAGCTTGAGTTCCATCACGGTCTCCACCACACCATCGCTGTGTTCGTTAACCGATACCACCTTCGCGCCACGGAGGTAGCTGTCCACGTAGGTGCGGAACATGTCATTGCGAGCCACGAAGTCACTGACCGTCGAGCTGCCATAGACAACCGTACCGTAGACCCGCTCCGCCAGGTTGCGGTACGCATCCAGCTGTGAGGCCCGCCGGGCCATCAGGCGCTTGCGGGTACTGAGCCTGTCGGCGGCGGCATCTTCGTAGGTGCCAAAGCCGCTGACGCGTACGACAATGGGCTCGAAACGGCTATCCCCATGCCCGTGGTGGTAACCACCGTGCATGCAGCCGCTGAGCACAAGAAGGCCGGCAACGACCATTAACACTGATTTCATCGGTAAGACTCCGGTTGTACTGCCAGATGCTTTCCCTGCTGCATGAAAGATTCATTCCAACTTTTACAACACCATGATCCGATAGATATTTTTTGAACCTTCGCTGTAACGCCAGCCCGCAAGCGGCAAATCCTCGCCGTGTCCTTGACCCACACAGGCACTCACACAGGTACCCACACAGGTAACGACCAGCTCCCTGTATGCGGCCAGTTTTTTGCCTGTTACCCGTCACGGCCTCATAATCCCCGCTTTGGTGACCCGGGGCCTGCCCGGGAAATGAGTACAGTAAAAGGTCTTCTCCCATGGAAATCTATCTGGTTGGTGGCGCAGTCCGCGACGAGTTGCTGGGCATTCCGGTGAAGGACCGGGACTGGGTGGTGGTTGGCGCCACACCGGGGGAGATGCTTGCCCTGGGCTACAAGCAGGTAGGGGCGGACTTTCCGGTGTTCCTGCACCCCAAAACCCGGGAGGAATACGCCCTCGCCCGCACCGAGCGAAAGCAGGGGCATGGTTACCATGGCTTTACTGTCTACAGCGCGCCGGATGTGACCCTGGAGGATGACCTTGAACGTCGTGATCTGACCATCAATGCCATGGCGCAGGCGGAGGACGGCACGCTGGTTGATCCGTTCGGTGGTCGGGACGACCTGGAGCACCGTCAACTCCGGCACGTGTCGAAGGCCTTCTCGGAAGACCCCCTGCGTATCCTGAGAGCGGCGCGTTTTGCGGCTCGCTTTCATCACCTGGGCTTTGAAGTAGCTGATGAGACCATGGCGCTGATGCGTGCGATGGTGGCCGACGGCGAGGTACAGCACCTGGTGCCAGAGCGGGTCTGGCAGGAGTTCCAGCGGGCCCTGCATGAGGTTACTCCTGTGACCTTCTTTGAGGTACTCAAGGCAACCGGGGCCCTCGGTATCCTGATTCCGGAACTGGCGAACAATGATGCGGCGTTCAGCAATGCCATGGCCGCCCTGGCCGCTACCGCTGAAAAGGGGCTGGCCACAGAATGCCGTTTTGCCGCCTTGCTCCACCCGCTTTTACCGTCGCAGGTAGCAGAGCGGGCCGCTGCGTTGAAGGCACCCAATGATTGCCGGGACCTGGCGCGGCTGGTGGTTGAAGCGGTTCCCGAGGCCCGTAAACGACCGTTGTCTGCAGGGCGTGTGTATGAGCTGTTTAACCATGCGGATGCCTGGCGACGGCCTGAAAGGTTTGATCTGCTGTTGCAAACCCTGACCTGTCTGCCGGAAGGCCTGGAAACCGAGGTTAGCCGTACACTGGAGCGTGCTTTGGAGGAGGCCCGTGCAGTGGATGCCCGGTCGTTGATGGCCAAGGGGTTCAAGGGCAAGGCGCTTGGTGAGGCGATTGGGCGGGAGCGGCTTCGGGTGATTGCGCTGGCCCTTGTGTAGTGGGCTCCAAGCCTTCCGGGTATCGGCGTTGGGAGCCCTCCCAGCCTGTGAATTTGGGAGCAGGAGGGCTCGGGTGGTTGGCGCTCTCCAGGCCTGTGGGTTTGGGAGCAGGAGCGCTCGGGTGGTTGGCTTTTCTCCACCGCAATTCACGGCCCATCCCTGGGCCGGCCTTGCTCCGCGCCATCCATGGCGCTGTTACGAAAAGCCAACCACCCGATCCCTCTTGCTGAACTTCGGGTATCCGGTTCTTTGGTGCTTTGCTCTTACAGCAAACACCTACGTCTTTTTCTCCCAAAAGACCTGGTTGCCGGTATGCATTAGCGATGTCGAGCATCGCCTGCCCCAATTAGGACGACTGAACCAATTCAGATAGAATTCCCGTCTTGCTCAACGAGGACGGCACGAAACTCTATCCAGTATCCGGTGGGGGCCTTCTGGAGCAGCGCCATGGATGGCGCGGTGCAAGGCGGGTGCCAGGGACGGCCCCTGAATTGCAGCGGAAGAAGGCCCCCACCGGGTACCGAGCCCCCGAAACCCGATCACTAAGGGGGCAAAAACCAATAAACGGAGACACCCCCAAATGCAAGACGTCGTTATAGCAGCCGCAAAACGCACTGCCATCGGAACCTTCGGTGGCTCACTTTCCAGCCTGAAAGCGGACCAGCTGGGTACCGCCGTTATCAAGGCCCTGCTGGAAGAAACCGGCGTAGCCGCCGACCAGATCAATGAAGTTATTCTTGGCCAGGTACTGACCGCTGGCTGTGGCCAGAACCCGGCTCGCCAGGCCGCTATCAATGCCGGCATTCCCGCCTCCGTTCCGGCCATGACCATCAACAAGGTATGCGGATCCGGCCTCAAGGCGGTGCACATGGCCGTCCAGGCGATTCAGTGCGGCGATGCGGACATGATCCTCGCTGGAGGGCAGGAAAGCATGAGCCAGTCGCCCCACGTGGTGCCCAACAGCCGTAACGGCCAGCGCATGGGCAACTGGACCATGATCGACACCATGATCAACGATGGCCTGTGGGATGCCTTTAACGATTACCACATGGGCGTGACCGCGGAGAACATTGTCGAGAAATACGGTATCACCCGGGAGGAACAGGACGAATTCGCCGCCGCTTCCCAGCAGAAAGCCGCCGCTGCACGGGCCGAAGGCCGGTTCGACAGCCAGATTGTGCCCGTTTCCATTCCCCAGCGTAAGGGCGACCCGGTCGTTGTCGACCAGGATGAAGGCCCCCGGGACGGCACTACCGCTGAAGGGCTGGGTAAGCTCAAGCCGGCCTTCAAGAAAGATGGCTCCGTGACTGCCGGTAACGCCTCATCCCTGAACGATGGTGCCGCCGCTGTGTTGGTGTGCAGTGCCGCCAAGGCACAAGAGCTGGGCCTGACGCCGCTGGCGGTTATCAAGGGCTACGCCAATGCCGGCGTCGATCCCACGATTATGGGCACCGGTCCGATTCCCGCCAGCCAGCGTTGTCTCCAGCGTGCCGGCTGGACCGTGGATGACCTGGACCTGGTCGAGGCCAACGAGGCCTTCGCCGCCCAGGCCATTTCCGTGAACCGTGACCTGGGCTGGGACACCAGCAAGGTGAACGTCAACGGCGGCGCCATTGCCCTGGGCCACCCCATCGGTGCCTCCGGTTGCCGTATCCTGGTCACCCTGCTGCACGAAATGCAGCGCCGTGATGTGAAGAAAGGCCTGGCCACCCTGTGCATTGGTGGTGGTATGGGCGTGGCCCTGGCCGTCGAGCGCTGATCACCTCTGTGCTCAACATCGTGCTCTACGAGCCGGAGATACCCCCCAACACGGGCAATATCATCCGGCTCTGCGCCAACACCGGCTGCCGCCTGCATCTGATCGAGCCACTGGGGTTTACCCTGGAGGACAAGCAGATGCGCCGGGCGGGGCTGGATTACAGTGAGTATGCCAGCGTGACTGTGCACGCAAGCTTCCAGGCCTTCCTGGACAGTGAACAACCGGGGCGTTTGTTCGGGCTGACCACCAGGGGCAGCCAGCTCTATCACCAGGTCCGCTTCGAGGAAGGGGATTACCTGATGTTCGGCCCGGAGACCCGGGGCTTGCCGGAGGATGTGCGGGACGGTCTGCCGGTGGAGCGAAGGCTGCGCATTCCCATGCTGCCCCACAGCCGCAGCCTGAACCTTTCCAACGCTGCAGCCGTGGTGCTGTACGAAGCCTGGCGCCAGCTGGGCTTTGACGGCGCCAGCTGAAAACCCGTCAGACACCCACAAAAAAACCGGCTGCAATGAGCCGGTTTTTTTGTGGCCTGGAGGCAGTTGCCTCAGTGGGTCTGCTGGCCCTCCGGAGAGGCCTCGCCCTGCTGCTTCTGCTCTTCCTGCTTGCGCTTCACCGCCTGGGCAAAGATCGCGTCGAAGTTCACCGGCGCCAGCATCAGGGCCGGGAAGCTGCCCTTGTTGACCACGTTATCGATGGTCTCGCGGGCATAGGGGAAAAGCAGGTTCGGGCAATAGGCGCCCAGCATGGGCGGTACCTGTTGCTCGGGGAAGCCGTTGAGCAGGAACACACCGGCCTGCTGGATTTCCACCAGGTAGGCCACCTTGTCTTCCACCTTGGCGGTGATGGTAATGTGCAGCACCACTTCGTACTGGGTGTCGCTCACCTTGTTGTGGGAAGTGTTCAGGTCCATGTTCACGGACGGCTTCCACTGCTGCTGGAAAACATCCGGCGCATTGGGCGATTCGAAGGACAGGTCCTTCACGTAGATGCGCTGCAGTGCGAACTGCGGCTGGTTCTGGTTGGCGTTTTCGTTGCTGCCGCCGGCAGCCTGCTGATCGTTCTCAGCCATGATCTTTCCTTATTTGCTTGTGCGTTCGGTTGTTATTTCTTCACCAGGGGAAGGCTGGACGCCTTCCAGTCGCCGATGCCGCCACTGAGCCGTACCACGTTGTCGTAGCCTTCGGCATTGAGCTGCTTAACCGCCATGGCGGCATGCTGGCCCATCTTGTCCACCACGATAACGGTCTTGTCCTGGTGCTTCTTCAATTCCCCGGCACGGTCCTTGATGGCGTTCAGGGGGATGTGGATGGAGCCGGTAATGCGCCCCTCATTGAATTCCTTGCGGTCGCGAATGTCCACCACTACGGCCTCATCGCGGTTAATCAGGTTCACAGCCTGCTGTGCGGATACCTTCTTGCCACCCCGGCGACTCTCCAGGAAGAACAGCGCCAGCAGCAGGGCCGCGAAGATAGATACCAGAATGTAATGATTTACGACGAACTCAAGCAACCGTTCCATGAACCTGTCCCGAAAGAATAATTTGGCCGGATTATACACACCCTCCGCCGGGGACAGAAGGCGGTGTCCGTAGCCCGGAACACCCGATTCGGGTTAGAATTCAGCCTCAAATTCCCCGGAGGCCCGGGAACCGGTTCCCCAGCGTGTTCGGAGCCATTCGCCGGCCCTCCACAACCACACCGGATTGAGTAATGACCAGCACTCGCAAGACGACGGCACTGATCATACTGGACGGCTGGGGCCACCGTGACCCCGCCGAAGACAACGCCATCAGCAACGCCAATACCCCGTTCTGGGACAAGGTCTGGGCGGAGCAGCCGAAAACCCTGATCAATACCTCGGGCATGTTCGTGGGCCTGCCCCAGGGGCAGATGGGCAATTCGGAAGTCGGCCATATGAACCTGGGTGCCGGCCGGGTGGTTTACCAGAGCCTTACGCGCATCGACAAGGACCTGGAAGACGGCACGTTCAATGAAAACCCGGCCCTGTGCGCCGCCATCGACAAGGCCGTCACCAACGACGGTGCCGTCCACCTGATGGGCCTGCTGTCACCGGGCGGGGTCCACGCCCATGAGGAGCACATCCTTGCCGCCGCTGAACTGGCCGCCAGCAAGGGTGCAAAGCGGGTCTATATCCATGCCTTCCTCGACGGCCGCGACATGCCGCCCCGCAGCGCTCGCCCGTCACTCGAGAAAGCCTCGGCGAAGATGAAATCCCTGGGCGTTGGCCGGGTGGCTTCCATCGTCGGCCGTTATTTCGCCATGGACCGGGACAATCGCTGGGACCGGGTAGAGGAAGCCTACAACCTGCTGACCCTGGGCGAGGCGGAATTTACCGCCCCTGATCCGTTAACCGCCATCGACGAAGCCTATGAGCGGGGCGAGAACGATGAGTTTGTGAAGGCCACTCGCATCCAGGGTGACAATGAGCCGGATGCCACCATCAACGATGGTGATTCAGTGCTGTTCATGAACTTCCGCGCCGACCGGGCCCGGGAAATGACCCGAGCCTTTGTTGAAAAGGATTTCGATGGCTTCGAGCGCCGCAAGCACCCGGCCCTGGCCGATTTCGTGATGCTTACCGAGTATGCAGCCGATATCAAAACCTCCTGCGCTTACCCGCCGGAGCAACTGAAAAACGGTCTCGGCGAATATGTGTCGTCCCTCGGGAAGACCCAGCTGCGCATCGCAGAAACCGAGAAGTACGCCCACGTTACCTTCTTTTTTAATGGTGGCCTGGAAACGCCGTTCGAGGGTGAAGACCGGATCCTGGTGCCCTCCCCCAAGGTGGCCACCTATGACCTGCAGCCGGAAATGAGCGCTCCGGAAGTGACCGACAAGCTGGTAGAGGCTATCAAAAGCGGCAAGTACGACCTGGTGATCTGTAACTATGCCAACGGCGATATGGTTGGCCATACCGGCAAGCTGGATGCCGCCATCAAGGCCGCTGAATGCGTCGACCAGTGCGTTGCCCGTATCGCCGGGGCCCTGGAGGAAGTGGGCGGCGAGGCCCTGGTCACCGCCGACCACGGCAACTGCGAACAGATGACCGACCCGTCCTCCGGACAGGTTCACACCGCCCACACCGTTGGCCCGGTGCCCCTGGTCTATATTGGCCACCGTCAGGTATCCCTGAAAGACGACGGCAGCCTGAGCGATGTGGCTCCCTCGCTGCTGACCCTGATGGGCCTGAAACAGCCCGGAGAAATGTCCGGCCATAGCCTGGTCGAAGTGGGCCAGGGCTGATTGCCATTGAGGCCGCCAGCTATGGCGATTGAGGCCATTGCAAGAACCGTAACAGGCGCCACCGGAACCCTCCGGCTGGCGCTTTTTGCGTTAATGCTGATCGGCTCCGCCTACGCCCAGGAACAGGTCACACCAGCCCAGGTAGAGGCTCTCAAGAAAGACATTGCGAAAATCGACGCATGGCTGTCGGAAGCCGAGGAAGATCGGTCGGCGCTGGAACAAACCCTGTCTCGCACCGAGAAAGAAATCAGCCGCCTGACCCGTGAGCGCCGGGAGTTGCAGGAAAGGCGTCAACAACAGGCCCGGGAACTGGGTGAACTGGAACAGCAGGAAAAGGACCTGGAACAGAGCCTGCGTGAGCAGCGCACCGCCCTCAAGCACCAGCTACGGGGTGCCTGGATGGAGGGCCAGGCCCCGGCCATCAAGGTTCTGCTGAACGAGGCGAATCCCCAGGAAATCGCCCGCACCATGACCTACTACGAGTATCTCAGTGGCGATAACCTGCAGCGCCTGGAAACCTTTAACAATACCCTCGCTGAACTGAATACCACCCGGCAACGCAAACTGGAGGCCCAGGCGGAGGTAGTGCGGCTGGAAAAAGAAGCCGACCAGCGCCACCGGGAGCTCCAGGCACAGCAGGCCACCCGGGAGAAAACCCTCGCCAGCCTGGAACAGGATATCGCCGCCCGCCGGGATGAACGCAGCCGCCTCGAGGCCGACAGGGAACGTCTTGAGAAGCTGCTGAAAGAGGTGGAAGAAGCCATTGCCAACATCCCCTCACCCACCGAGACAGAGCCCTTCAGTAATCGTCGGGGCGACCTGGCCTGGCCTGCGGAGGGCCGCCTGGTGGCGGCCTTTGGCGGCTCCATGGCCCAGGGTCACCTGCGTCGCAACGGTATTCTTGTAAACACCGAGGAAGAGGCCGAGGTCAAGGCCGTGCACTACGGCCGGGTGGTGTTTTCCAACTGGCTAAGGGGGTTCGGTATGTTGACGATTATCGACCATGGCGAAGGCTACATGACCCTGTACGGCCACAGCTCCAGCCTTCTGACCAGCCCCGGCGACTGGGTACGGGCCGGTCAGACGATCGCGCTGGCGGGCCGGACCGGTGGCACCCAGGACCCCGCGGTGTACTTTGAACTTCGTCGCAACGGCAAGCCCCAGAACCCCACAGGCTGGCTCAAACGCCGCTAAAACAACGACTACGGTGCGCATGCCCGGGCTGACAAACGCGTCGGGGGGCGCCATACTGACCGGCGTAACACTGAATCCGGAGTACGGTTGCCGTACCTCCAGCCTCACAACAGGAAAGCTGAATGAAACGGGTTATCCAAGGTCGTAGAACCACGCTTTTCGGCGGCTTGCTCGCCTTTTGCTGCCTGTATGGCACCTTTGCCAGTGCCCAGGAGCCCCGGCCGAGCGACACTCTGTCGCCCCACGGCACTCCCCAGGGCGAAGAAGCTGCCCTTCCCCTGGATGACCTGCGCAAGTTCACCGAGGTATTCAGCCGTATAAAGGAAGCCTATGTAGAGGACGTTTCTGACAAGGAACTCCTGGAGAGCGCTATCAAGGGCATGCTTTCCGGACTCGACCCTCACTCAGCCTACCTGGAACCCACGGAATACGAAGCGCTGGAAGAAAGCACCAGCGGCGAGTTCGGAGGGCTGGGTATTGAAGTGGGCATGGAAGACGGCTTCGTCAAGGTCATTGCCCCGATCGACGACACGCCGGCGCAACGGGCAGGCATCCAGGCCGGCGACCTGATCATCAAACTCGGTGATGAACCGGTGAAGGGCATGAGCCTGCAGGACGCGGTTACCCGCATGCGCGGCAAACCGGGCACCACCCTGACCCTCACCATTATGCGTGACGGTGAGAGCGCTCCCATTGAAATCGACGTGGAGCGGGCCATCATCAAGGTCACCAGCATCAAGTCCCGCATGCTGGAGCCTGGTTACGGCTACGTTCGCATCACCCAGTTCCAGGAGGAAACCGGCGACCAGTTCGTGGATGCCATCGAGTCCCTGATGGGCGACAACGGCGGCGACCTGGATGGCCTGATCATCGATGTGCGCAACAACCCCGGCGGCATCCTGCAGGCGGCGGTGGCAACCTCTGATGCATTGCTGGACGATGGGCTGATTGTCTATACAGAGGGACGAATCCAGAGTTCACGCCTTCGCTTCAACGCCAAGGCCGGCGACGTTGCCAACGGTGCGCCCATCGTGGTGCTGATCAACGGAGGCTCAGCGTCTGCCTCCGAAATCCTGGCCGGCGCCCTGCAGGACCATGAACGGGCGGTTGTCATGGGCACCCGCTCCTTCGGCAAGGGCTCGGTACAGACGGTGGTTCCGCTGGACGAGACCCACGCCATCAAGATGACCACTGCCCGTTACTTCACCCCGGACGGCCGCTCCATCCAGGCCCGGGGCATCGCACCGGACATCGAGGTTCGCCCGGCGACCCTGACCGAAATTGAAGGCGGCCCCTTCTTCAGCGAGGCGAGCCTCAGCGGCCACCTGGAAAACGGCGAAGGCGACATTCGCCCGGAAGACCAGCAGGGCACCAGCAACCCGGAAATCGACCGGGACTACCAGCTGCGCTCCGCGCTGAACCTGCTCAAGGGCATCGGCATTCTCAGTAAACGGGGAGATCCGTCAGAGTGAGGTTCTGCACTAGCCTCGCGGCGCTGGTGTTGCTGCTGGCATCAACGCCGGGCACCGCCGGGGACATGGAGGCGCCCCCTGCAGTGGAGGGCTTGCAGCCTACCATTGCCATCATCATCGATGACATGGGCGCCAACGCCTACGAAGGCCGCCGGCTGATCGACATGGACCAGCCCCTGACACTGGCATTCCTCCCGTACCGGCGCCACACCACCGAACTGGCCACCCTGGCCCACCGCAACCACAAGGAAGTGATGCTGCACGCCCCGATGGACAACACCCGGAGCATCGGCCTCGGTGCCGGCGGCCTTACCGTCGACATGGACAAAGCCACCCTGACCCAAACCCTGCGACAGGCCCTCCATGCGATCCCCCACGTCCAGGGCGTCAATAACCACATGGGCAGCCTGCTGACCCAGTTATCCGAACCCATGAGCTGGGTGATGGAAGAATTGCACCACTACCCCCTCTACTTCGTCGACAGCCGTACCATCGCCACCACGGTAGCGGGCCGTGTGGCCGCGGAAGGCAACATCCCGAGCCTGACCCGGGACGTATTCCTCGACCACGAACAAACCGAGGCATTCGTTCATCAGCAGTTCCAGCAACTGATCCGCAAAGCCCGCGAAAATGGCACGGCCATCGCCATCGGCCATCCCCACACGGTTACCGTGGACTACCTGGAAAAAGCCCTACCGGAACTGGACGAACAGGGCATATCGGTCGCCACTGTCAGCGGCATCTGGGCTATTCGCAACGGTAACCGGAGGATGTTTGCGGAGGGAGAAAAGCGGGAGATCGTGACGTCTGTGGCCCGGAGTCGTGGAGACTGACCAGCTGAAAGCTCAAGGCTTATTGGCCACGGCCCTTCGACGGGCTCAGGGCGAACGATAAAAAGAAAAGATGAAGGATTTTTTTGCCACGAAATCCACTAAATCCACGGAAAGGAAAGATTAAAGAATTCTTTTGCCACGGACGCCCCTGGCGGGGCCTTGAGTAAAAAAGTTATTGTCCGTGAGAGTCAGTGAGTGTCCGTGGCAATACACGTTCAATTAAATCTTTTTAGTGGATTTCGTGGATTTCGTGGCCAAAAGCTCTTTTATCTGTTTTCCGTTCACCCTGAGCTTGTCGAAGGGCCGTGGCAAAATATCACTCCCGGACTTCAATCCCCTGGGCCTTCATAAACGCCTTGGCCTCGGGAATCGTGTGCTGCCCGAAGTGGAAAATCGAAGCCGCCAGCACCGCATCGGCACCACCTTTGGTGACGCCATCCGCCAGGTGCTGCAACTCACCCACACCGCCTGAGGCGATCACCGGCACCACCACTGCATCGCTCACCGCCCGGGTCAGTCCCAGGTCAAAGCCGATCTTGGTGCCATCCCGGTCCATACTGGTCAGCAGCAGCTCACCCGCACCCATGGCGACCATCTTGCGGGCCCACTCGACGGCGTCGAGACCGGTAGGCTTGCGGCCGCCATGGGTAAAGATTTCCCAGCGGGGCTCTTCACCTTCGCTGCTCACCTGCTTGGCATCGATGGCCACCACGATACACTGGCTGCCAAACCGCTCGGCGGCTTCGCGGACAAACTCCGGGTTGAAAACGGCGGCGGTGTTGATGGAAACCTTGTCGGCACCGGCATTGAGCAGCTTGCGGATATCGTCCACTGTGCGCACGCCGCCGCCAACGGTCAGCGGGATAAAGACCTCGGCCGCCATGCGCTCGACAGTCTCATAGGTGGTGTCACGACTCTCGTGGCTGGCGGTGATATCCAGGAAGGTTATCTCGTCGGCGCCCTGTTCGTTGTACTTGCGGGCGACTTCTACCGGGTCGCCGGCATCCCGGATGTCGACGAAGTTGACGCCCTTGACCACGCGGCCCTTGTCCACGTCGAGGCAGGGAATAATGCGCTTTGCCAGTGACATACTAGTGTCCCTTAACATAGGTTTTTCGATTGTCAGCGAGCCTGTGCGAGCGTTGAGCCAGGAGCCTGCGGGAGCCCGCCATGCCCCTCCTCAGGCTTTGTTCAGGCTGTCGCAGTAGGCCTGGGCTTCGGATACATCCAGTGTGCCTTCGTAGATGGCACGGCCAGTGATGGCGCCGAGTATGCCTTTGTCGGCCACGGTGGCAAGGCGTTTGAGATCGTCCATGTTGGTGACCCCGCCTGAGGCGATGACGGGAATACCGCCCTCTTCCGCCAGCGCCGCGGTGGCTTCCACGTTGACGCCCTGCATCATGCCGTCGCGGCTGATGTCGGTGTAGACGATGGCTTCGACGCCGTCGTTGGCGAAGCGTTTGGCCAGGTCGGTGGCCATGACTTCGGAGACTTCGGCCCAGCCGTCGGTAGCCACGCGGCCGTCCTTGGCGTCGAGGCCAACGATGATGTGGCCCGGGAACTGTTTGCACATTTCGGTGACGAATTCCGGCTCTTTGACGGCCTTGGTGCCGATGATGACCCACTGTACGCCGGCCTTGAGGTAGGCTTCGATGGTTTCTGCGGAACGGATGCCGCCGCCGATCTGTATAGGCAGGTTGGGGTATTTGGTGGCTATGGCGCGGACGATTTCGCCGTTGACGGGTTCGCCGGCGAAGGCACCATTGAGGTCGACGAGGTGGAGGCGGCGGGCGCCGGCGTCGACCCAGCGGTCGGCCATGGCGACGGGGTCGTCACCGTATTCGGTGGAGTCGTCCATTTTGCCCTGGCGCAGGCGTACGCATTTGCCGTCTTTGAGGTCGATAGCGGGGATGATGAGCATTGCTTTTTATTCCTTTAACTTTGGCGTTTTAGCCTGGGGGCTTGCCGCCCGTGCTCTGCCAGGTGGGGGCACTTTTCGGGACACGCCGTGGATACATCCCTGTAGGCTCTTCAAAAACGTCCCTGTTTTTGAAGGTCCCGAAAAGTGCCCCCACCCACCAGATCACTACATTGATGTGGTCTGCCAGACCGGTGTCCAGGTCTGTTCGACGGGAATCGGCACACAACTTCAGACGTGCGTGCTATCGGCTTCCTGACCAGTTAGTGAAGTTTTTCAACAGCTGCAGACCCGCCCGGGCGCTTTTTTCCGGGTGGAACTGGACAGCAAAGATATTATCTCTGGCGACCGCCGCAGCAAGGTCGACACCGTAGTGGGTGCGGCCGGCGATGGCGTCGTTGCCGGCGGACTCCACGTAGTAGCTGTGTACGAAGTAGAAGCGGTCACCGTCGTCGATATCGTGCCACAGGGGGTGGTCGACCGTCTGCCGGACCTGGTTCCAGCCCATGTGGGGGACTTTCAGGCGTTCGCCGTTTTCAACCAGGTTTTCGCCGAAGAAGCGGACCTGGGAGTCGAACAGGTTGATGCAGTCCACGCCGCCGTTTTCT
Organism: Marinobacter bryozoorum; assembly: GCF_023156245.1. GTDB lineage: Bacteria > Pseudomonadota > Gammaproteobacteria > Pseudomonadales > Oleiphilaceae > Marinobacter > Marinobacter bryozoorum. The sequence continues at coordinate 7,574 of NZ_JAKZAH010000012.1, read as the reverse complement.
TCGCTGCGGGACATCAGGGCCTGCATGCCCACGCAGATGCCCAGGAAAGGGCGGTCGACGGAGACTTCACGAACCAGTTTGTCCACGCCCAGGCGTTGCATTTCGGCCATGCAGTCGCGTATGGCGCCGACGCCCGGGAGGATGACCCGGTCCGCTTCGCGGATCTGGTCGGCGTTGTCGGTGACCAGTACATGGGCATCCGGGGCCACGTGCTCCACGGCCTTGCGGGCGGAGTGGAGGTTTCCCATGCCGTAGTCGATGATGGCGACGGTATTCATCGGTGGAACAATCCTGGAGTCAGCAGGGATCGCTCAGAGCGATCCCTTGGTAGACGGTGTGATGCCGGCCATGCGCTCGTCCAGCTCGATGGCCATGCGCAGGGCGCGTCCGAAGGCTTTGAACACGGTTTCGATCTGGTGGTGGGTGTTCTTGCCCTTCAGGTTGTCGATGTGCAGGGTCACCATGGAATGGTTGACGAAGCCGTGGAAAAATTCCTCGAACAGGTCAACATCGAACCCACCCACTGAGGCGCGGGTGTAAGGCACATCCATCGCCAGGCCCGGACGGCCGGAGAGGTCAATAACAACCCGCGACAGGGCTTCGTCCAGGGGCACGTAGGCGTGGCCGTAACGGCGAATGCCTTTCTTGTCACCAACCGCTTGCTTGAAGGCCTGGCCGAGGGTGATGCCGATGTCTTCCACGGTGTGGTGGTCATCGATATGCAGGTCGCCGGTGGACTTGATCGTCAGGTCCACCAGGCCATGGCGGGCGATCTGATCCATCATGTGATCAAGGAAGGGCACACCAGTCTCGAAACTGGATTTGCCAGTACCGTCCAGGTCGATCTCGACGGTAATCTGGGTTTCAAGGGTATTACGCTCTACCCGAGCCTTGCGAGCGGCCATGAAAACTCCGGAAAATTGACAAGCAAAGAGTGAATCGAGGGGCAATTATACCCGTTCGCCACAACAGAGTCCCGTTGAAAGGGCTATGACAACAGTAGGGAGTATTGTTCAGAACGCCTTTTTCAGGTTGTTCATGTAGGTGTCCACCAGGCTATTGAATTCGTGCTTGACGACAGGGCTGATGGCCATTTTGAGCAGGCCCGGCAGGGGCAGGGACAATTCGGCTACGGTCTGGAAGCGGGCGCGGGTGGTCTGGTCATCCACCGCGGTTAACGTCCAGCTGCCGTCGACAACTCCGTTGCCCTCCCCTTCCACTGGCAGCCAGGTTACTTTGCCGGCGTCCTTGTCCGCATGGTACCGGCAGGCGTAGGCCGTCTGGATGGAGTATTTGTCGACGCCAATCTTTTCCATTTCCCAGCGGTAAGTGTTGTCACCCAGGTCCACCAGGCGGTCAACCTTGGGGAAATGACTGACCGACCGGGGCACATCCGACAAAAGCGCGAAGGCCTCGTCAAAGGGAGCGGCCAGCTCGATCTCGCGATTCAGTTTAATGGATACGGTAAAAGCCACGCCTGTGTCCTCCAGTGTTGTATCGCCCGGTTTTTTTGTAAGGGGTCAGGGAATTTCCTATTGTGGCGAAACCCTGCCATTTTGTCATACTTGCAGCCCTTTTATTTTGTAATCTGTGCGTTAGGCTTTAATCAGAGTACTAAACCCAGCTCCCAACCCTCACCGGACACGACCAGTAAGGATCCCGTTACCATGAAAGCTGTCCGCTACATCATCTTTGCCGTTGTTGGCCTGGTTCTCCTGGCAATTGCTGCGGTAGCCATCGCTGTATTTGTCATCGACCCCAACACCTACAAGCCGCAGATAGAGCGAGTGGTGGAGCAGAAGACAAACCTGGACCTGGACCTCTCTGGTGACATTGGCTGGTCACTGTTCCCCCTGGGCCTGGAACTCAATGATGTGGAAGCCACCCTTGAGGGCGAGCGGTTCGTGGCCCTGCGCCAACTGGTTGCACAGGTGGATTTCTGGTCGCTGATCGCCATGTCGCCACAGGTTCACACCTTCGTGCTGGACGGGCTGGACGCCCGCCTCACCGTGGCAGAAGACGGCACCGGAAACTGGACCCGCATCCTGCCAGAAGGCGAGACGCCTGCCGCCGATGAGGCAGCCGCTGAAGCCGCACAGGAAGAGGCCGCAACCAGTGGCGGCGAATCCGGCGATGTGCTGGCCTTTGCCGTGGAAGAAATACGCATCACCGACGCGAGCGTTCAGTATGAAGACATGGCCACCGGCCAGTCGATTGTGCTGCAGGACTTCAGCCTGCTCGCCAGCCAGATCGCCCTGGGCTCCGAGTTTCCGCTGGAAGTGGGCTTCCTGGTGAACACCGGTCAGCCGGAAATGAGCGTTAATGGCGATATTTCCGCACGCCTGACAGCCAACGAGGCTTTGAACGAGTTCTCGGTTAACGGCCTGGACGCCAAGTTCGGCTTGTCCGGAGGGGCCTTTGGTGATCGCACGTTGCAGGCCCGGATCACCGGCGGCGCAGCAGCGAACCTGGAGAACGAAACGGCCAGCCTCAGCAACCTGCGCGCTACCCTGGCCAACCTGGAATTGACCACCAGCCTGGACATAGCAGGCTTTGGCACCCAGCCGAGGGTGACCGGCGACCTGGCCGTGGCCGAGTTCTCCCTGCGTGAGCTGATGCAGACCCTGGGCATGGACGACGTCGAAACCACAGACCCCGAGGTGCTCAACCGCGTGTCCCTGAGTACCAACCTCACCGGCCCGGCCGGTGTTGCGGAGCTGTCCGGCCTGACCATGGTGCTGGATGACACTACCTTTGAGGGGGGCGGCCGCTACAACATCGAATCCGGTGCCCTCACGTTCCAGCTGGAAGGGGATGCGCTTAACGCAGACCGTTACCTACCGCCCCCGGCAGAGGAAGCTGGCAACACCCAGCCATCCACCGGTGGCGCGCCGGCAAGCGCCGGTGCTGAAAGCGACCTGCTTCCGCTGGAGACTATCCGGGGCCTGGCCCTTGATATCGACCTGGGACTGGGTGAGCTGATCATCAGCAATCTGACCATCACTGATATCAACACATCCATTGATGCCTCCAACGGCCAGCTGAGCCTCAGTGACTTCAGCGGCGACCTGTACGACGGCGGCTTCCAGTCCAACGTCAATATCGATGCCCGCACCGACGACCCCAGCTGGCAGCTCCGTGCCCAGGTATCCGGCGTGCAAAGCCAGCCGCTGCTGCAGGACCTGGCAGAAATGGACATGCTCGCAGGGGCTGCCAACATCGACATCAACGCCAGCACCCGGGGCAACCGGATCTCGGTACTGCGCCGCAACGCTGATGGCACCGTTAACTTCAACCTGGCAGAGGGCCAGTTCACCCGCATGAACCTGACCCGGATAGCCTGCCAGGGCATTGCACTGGCCAACCAGGAAGAGCTCACCACCACAAACTGGGGCGAGACAACGCCATTCAATGACATGAAGGGCACGCTGCAGATCAACGGCAACACCCTGGACAACACCGACCTCGTCGCTGCCCTGGCCGGCATGCGCCTGGAAGGTAATGGCACCGTAGACATGGCGGCCTCCGAACTCGACTACGAAGCCGGCCTGCGCATCGTTGGCGAGATTCACCGGGACGAGGCCTGTCGCGTCACCGAATACGTCGAAAACGTAGTAATCCCGGTTGAGTGCCGCGGCAACTTTGCCGAAGATCCCGCCGATATGTGCTCGTTCGACGGTTCCCGTTTCCGTGACACCCTCAAAGACATCGCCGCCAATGCGGCCAGGGCGAAGGTAAAGAAAGAAACCGACCGTGCCCGCGAGAAAGCGGAAGAAAAAGTACGGGAGGAAATCGATGAACGCCTGCAGGGTGAAGACGGCGAAAAAGTGAAAGACGCTATCCGGGGCCTGTTCAACCGATGACGGACCGGTTCGCCGAACGCCTCCTTGACTGGTATGACAAGCACGGCAGGCACGACCTGCCGTGGCACCACGACCGGTCGCCCTACCGGGTATGGGTGTCGGAAATCATGCTCCAGCAAACCCAGGTAACCACTGTTATCCCCTACTACCGGGCCTTCATGGAGCGTTTCCCCACCGTCCGGGACCTGGCGGAAGCCCCAACGGATGACGTGCTCAGCCACTGGTCCGGCCTGGGTTACTATGCCAGGGCCAGGAACCTGCAGAAGGCTGCTGTCCGGGTTATGGAGGACCACGGAGGGAAATTCCCGGATAGCCAGGAACAACTGGAAGACCTGCCCGGAATCGGTCGCTCCACTGCAGCGGCCATCATCGCCCAGTCCCGGGACCGCCGCGCAGCAATCCTCGATGGCAACGTAAAACGGGTGCTGGCCCGCTACCATGCCGTACCCGGCTGGCCGGGCCAGGCCAGCACCCTGAAGGCACTCTGGACCCATGCCGAGGAGCACACACCGAGCACCCGGGTACGGGACTACACCCAGGCCATCATGGACCTGGGAGCCATGGTGTGTACCCGCAGCCGGCCCGCCTGCGACAAATGCCCGTTACAGGGAGGCTGCGAGGCAAGGGCTCGCCACGAGATTGACCTCTACCCAGGCCGCAAACCCAAAAAGGAAAAGCCCGAAAAGGTCACCTGGATGCTGATCCTGGAAGACCCTCAGGGTCGGGTACTGCTGGAGCTGCGCCCACCCAGCGGCATCTGGGGCGGTCTCTGGAGCCTGCCGGAGCTCGACCCGGCCTACGGCGCGGAAGAGCTGGAAGAGGCCTGCGAGCAGCGTTTCGGAGTAGCCTGCAGCCAGCCAGGCCTGATCAGCGGGTTTCGCCATACCTTCAGCCACTACCACCTGCACATCCAGCCTGCCAGGCTCCGGGTTACCGGCAGCCAGGGCATTAACGAGCCGGGCAACCATCGGTGGCTTCACCGCGACGAGGCACTCGCACTGGGCCTGCCCGCCCCGGTGAGATCCCTACTCGCCAACCCTGAACAGGCTGCCCTGCTCTGATCTGTTATCATCCCGCTACATCGACATATTTCAGGTAAACAGGAGCTCCCATGAGCCGCACCGTACTCTGTCGCAAGTACCAGAAAGAAATGGAAGGCCTGGACTTCCCGCCGATGCCCGGCGCCAAGGGCCAGGATATCTACGAGAACGTGTCAAAACAGGCCTGGGAAGAGTGGCAATCCCAGCAAACCATGCTGATCAACGAAAAGCACCTGAGCCTGATGGACCCGAACACCCGAAAATACCTGCAGGCCCAGATGGACCGCTTCTTCAACAACGAGCCCTTTGACAAGGCCGAAGGCTATGTTCCGCCCGAGGACTAACCCGAATTGATCAAGGTTTGCCCAGCTCCCGCAAGCACCGGGAAATTTTTGTCAGGCAGCCTTGACTCGGTGATTCTAAACCGGTTTAATAGCGCCCCGTTGCACAGCAGTAAGCAACTTGCCCGGATAGCTCAGTCGGTAGAGCAGGGGATTGAAAATCCCCGTGTCGGTGGTTCGATTCCGCCTCCGGGCACCATCCGAATTTAGACAAAGCCCGCCTTGTGCGGGCTTTGTTGTTTCTGGGCAAACCTGACCCGCCATGCTCTCACGTTGCACAACAAACCCGGTTCCGCCCTCCGGTTTTCGCGGTATACAGCGCCTTGTCGGCCCGGTTGACGGCCTCCTCTACGGATTCCGCGGCGGTATTCACTTGTGCAACGCCAAGGCTGACCGTCACCCGGATACTGACCTTATCGGCGGCCTGGACGACATCGCCTTCAACGCCCCCGCGAATACGTTCAGCGCAACGTTCAGCTTCGCCACGGTCAGCACCCGGTAACAGGATCACAAATTCCTCTCCCCCAAAGCGCGCGACCAGATCCCGGTCTCGGCTGAACGCCTGCAGATTGCCGGCTACGGCCTTCAGCACCAGGTCGCCGGCGTGATGCCCATAGGTGTCGTTAACTGCCTTGAAGTGGTCGATATCCAGAGTGATTACCGACAGCGGCACCCCCAGAGTTCTCGCCTGCTCCGCCAGCGACTCCCCCTCTGCCACAAAATACCGGCGATTGTAGAGTTGGGTGAGCGGATCGGTTGCGGCTTGCCGTTTGAGTTCATCCTGCTGGGTGCGAATTTCTTCCAGCAGTTTGATTCGGTATGAAATGATGAAAGCCAGGGTAATCGCTTCCATAACAATGCCAATGCCGACCCCATAGCTGTTGAAGTAGTTTGGCTCCATCAGGCCCTTGTAAAACAGTACCGCAAACGCATTGAACACGATAAAGAAGCTGTGCCCCACCAGGAAGAACTTCACCAACGGGTTGCCCTTGCGCCATATTGAGACGCTGACCGACAAGGTGGTTACCATCATCAATGCCGCCAGACTGCTTGCTGGTATCAACGCTCCCTCAATATCAAACAGACCGTAGCAGAAGCCTGCCACGAGCAGAGCCAGCAAGCCCTGGAGAATTCGGTGCTCGGTCACATAAAATTCGCGGGTCTCGAATATCACCATCATGAACAGCACGAGGAAGATCGGCATGGTGAAGACCGACAGGTTCAGGATAAACACGGCGTCACCGTAGACGTTGAACGCCTGCGCAATCAGTCCGTAAGAGAGAGCGATCCAGACTACCCCTGAAATGAGGTAAAGAGAGTAAAGAATGTTCTCCTTTTTGCTGGTGGCGAGATACAGCAAACCGTTATAGAACACCAGCGCCAGCATCATCCCCACCAGCAATGCGATGTCCAGGTGCGCACCCGCCGCCAGCGCCTGCCGGGAGTGCTTGTCGTCGTAGATCTCCGCTTCAAACCACTGGTGCGAATACAACTGACTGCGGATATATAACACGGTGGTTTCTCCCGCAGGCACCGAGAACGGATACACGATGGTACCGCGGTGCATCAGCTCATTATCGCGGGCACTGTTCAGGTCCACCTCGGCCTGCCCAACCAGTCGCTGGGAGCGCTCCTCATAGATGGTGACTCCCCGTACCTGAAACGCCGCTGGCATATGCAAGAACAGAGCCTTTGCTTCAGCCCCTGAATTATTCAGCGCAATGCGGTGCCAGGTGACCGATGCACCGGTTCCGGGAGCCGGAGTACTGTCTGTGGGTGCGTAGGCTTGCTCGCGGGCAGCTTCATAATTCATCGGTTGTGAATCATCCACCAGATAGCCAACAGGGAAGTCTGTTAGCCGGACCTGGGGGCCGCCCACATCCAGCGCTGGAGCTGCGTGCGCCGCAAAACTGATTACCCACAACAAGAGTAAGCACACTTTCATTGTGAGAGTGGCAAGAATCCGGGGGGCGAAGGAAATCTCCTGAAGCTGCATGAACGGCGCCCTTGTGCATGTGAATAAGTGATTATGACCGCTCTGGCAGCCTGTCGGGGTTAGGCATTTCTAACGAGCAAAAGTCCGGTTTGCGGCAGAGTTCTTGGTCTCTTCTGAATCCGTGACTTCAACGAAATGAAGCCACTCCCAAGGCCTGCAACAACAGGACCTTGAGCGCCATAGTAGCACCTGACGCCCATTCACCCAGTCGGCCCTTCCGGCTTATGCGTACCTCTAGTGTCCCGTTTGGTTAATTTGCTGATCTACTGAGCCACTGAGAGCCTTGAGAGCTAGGCGCGGTGGCGAAGGTTTGGTGGTTCCAAATCGAGTCAGC
>NZ_JAKZAH010000119.1 GCF_023156245.1 Marinobacter bryozoorum | reverse complement strand
AGCACGGCTACCGCGCCTGCCTGGGCCTGTTGAATCTGAGTCGGCGCTACAGCCGTGATCGCCTGGAACAGGCCTGTACCCGGGCCCTGTCCATCAACTCGGCGAGTTACCAGAGCATCACCTCGATCCTGAAACAGGGGCTGGATCAGCTCCCCCTGCCACTGGCCGAGGAGGAACCGGAACTGACCGATCTGCCTGCTCACACCAACGTTCGTGGCCCCCACTACTACCACTGATCCCGGAGAAACCGATGCTGACTCAAAACACACTCGACACCCTGCGCCAACTCAAACTGACGGGCATGTGCGATGCTCTGGAACAACAACGGGCTCAGCCCGAAACCCACGATCTGGCGTTCGAGGAACGCCTGGCCCTGCTGGTGGATCGCGAACTGCTGCACCGCGAAAACCGGCGACTGGAGCGACTGCTCAGGGCCGCCCGTCTGCGCGTGCCGGCCTGTATTGAAGACATCGACTACCGCCACCCGCGAGGGCTGGAGCGCTCCCGCATGGCGGGCCTGGCCAGCTGTGACTGGATCCGCCAGTCCCTGAACCTGTGCATCACCGGCCCGACCGGTTGCGGCAAGACCTGGCTGGCGTGTGCCCTGGGTAACCAGGCCTGCCGACAGGGCCTCTCGGTGCGTTACCTGCGAGTGCCGCGCCTGTTCGAGCAGGTGCGCATTGCCCACGGCGACGGCAGCTACGCCCGGCTGATGAACCAGTTGCTGAAAACCGACCTGCTGATCCTGGACGA
>NZ_JAKZAH010000118.1 GCF_023156245.1 Marinobacter bryozoorum | reverse complement strand
GCAAACTACCTGACCAAACAAGGTGAAGACCTTTGATAATCAGCGAAATGCAACGCAAGCTAGCGACCTGGACAACAGCCGATCCCACCCGCCGGGTGGACAGGTTGTTGCGTCTGATAGCACAGCCTGACTGGCTCGCAGAAGCGGCTCGGGTCACTCTGTCTTCCAAAGGAGCAAACACGCCTGGGATAGATGGAGAGATCAAGCTGACTGTGCAGGCCAGACTGCCGGCCATTCTGAAACAAATCAGGCATGATTTACTCTCTGATACTTATCAGCCGTTACCGGCTCGAAGGGTTTATATCCCGAAGGCCAACGGCAAGCAACGGCCACTGGGCATCCCCACCCTGCGCGACCGCATCGTTCAACGGGCCATGTTAATGGCGATGGAGCCAATGTGGGAAAGCGACTTCCACACGCTCTCCTACGGGTTCCGACCGGAACGGAGCGTTCACCACGCGATCCGTACAGTGAAACTGCAACTGACGGACACTACTGAAACGCGTGGTCGCTGGGTCATCGAAGGGGATCTGTCCAGCTACTTCGATACCGTGCATCATCGGCTGCTGATGAAAGCTGTACGCCGCAGAATCAGGGACCGTCGGTTCCTGAACCTTCTCTGGCGATTCATAAAAACCGGTCAAATTGATGCAGGTCTTTTCCGGGCAGCAAGTGAGGGCGTACCTCAGGGTGGTGTTATATCGCCACTGCTATCGAATATCATGCTGCATGAGTTCGATCAGTACCTGAACAAGCACTACCTCGGCAA
>NZ_JAKZAH010000117.1 GCF_023156245.1 Marinobacter bryozoorum | reverse complement strand
TTGCCGAGGTAGTGCTTGTTCAGGTACTGATCGAACTCATGCAGCATGATATTCGATAGCAGTGGCGATATAACACCGCCCTGAGGTACGCCCTCACTTGCTGCCCGGAAAAGACCTGCATCAATATGACCGGCTTTTATGAATCGCCAGAGAAGGTTCAGGAACCGTCGGTCCCTGATTCTGCGACGTACAGCTTTCATCAGAAGCCGGTGATGCACGGTATCAAAGTAGCTGGACAGATCCCCTTCAATGACCCAGCGTCCGCGCGTTTCCTTATTGTCCGTCAGTTGCAGTTTCACTGTACGGATCGCGTGATGAACGCTCCGCTCCGGTCGGAACCCGTAGGAGAGCGTATGGAAGTCGCTTTCCCACATGGGCTCCATCGCCATTAACATGGCCCGTTGAACGATGCGGTCGCGTAGGGTCGGGATACCCAGTGGTCGTTGCTTGCCGTTGGCCTTTGGGATATACACCCTTCGGGCCGGTAACGGCTGGTAAACATCGGAGAGTAAATCACTCCTGATCTGTTGAAGAATAGCCGGCAGCCTGTCCTGCACAGTCAGCTTGATCTCTCCGTCTATCCCGGGCGTGTTTGCCCCTTTGGAAGACAGAGTGACCCGAGCCGCTTCTGCGAGCCAGTCAGGCTGTGCTATCAGGCGCAACAACCTGTCCACCCGGCGGGTGGGGTCGGTTGTTGTCCAGGTCGCTAGCTTGCGTTGCATTTCGCTGATTATCAAAGGTCTTCACCTTGTTTGGTCAGGTAGTTTGC
>NZ_JAKZAH010000116.1 GCF_023156245.1 Marinobacter bryozoorum | reverse complement strand
AAAAAATACTAGCCAACGGTCTCATAATGCAGGGTTTTATGGCCCTTAAGCAGGGTGATGTCGTAGCCGTCCAGCAACCAGTTGATCTGCTCGCCATTCAAGGCCATCAGCTCATCCGACGGCCCCGGCCACTTGAATTTCTCCTCGGCCAGGGACTTGTAGTAGAGCACGAAGCCGTTGTCTTCCCACATCAGGCACTTGATCTTGTTCCGCTGTCGATTGGTGAACGCATAAAGCGCTCCGGAGAACGGGCTGTGCCCCAGCTCCTGCTCGACAATCAGCGCCAGCCCAGTGGCCTGCTTGCGGAAATCGACAGGTTGTCGATACAGGTAAATCTCCGGCAGGTCCCAGGACGGACGAAGATACCGGTGGCGCATTACAGTTGCCTCAGAACAGCGCCCAGCAATTCCACATTGCCAGCGTGCAGACCGGTGATTGAGACACCGCCGGGCAATGACACCGTTAACCCTTCTGACGAGGCCGGACCTGGTACTGCTGCCACCTTGGCAAACCCAGGCGACGACACGGGTTGCTCCGGAACCGACGCCTCCGGCTCGGTCAGCTTTTTGCGCCAGTAAACAAAGCGACAATAAGTCAGTGATTGCTGCTGGCAGTAGGCCATGCCAGACAAACCGGATGCCTGCCAGTCCTCGATATGCTGCTGCCAGAGACGTTTGCGTTCGGCGTGTGTCATGCTGATTCCTCCTGGGTTGACGAGGAAATCAGTGTGGGCAATCTTGGTAACCGAAAGTAGGTGCTGGTTTATTGGCGCTTAC
>NZ_JAKZAH010000115.1 GCF_023156245.1 Marinobacter bryozoorum | reverse complement strand
GTGGATACCGGCGATTTCCGGTTGATGAGCCGTAAGGCCGTAGACGCGATACTGACTCTGAACGAACGTAACCGGTACATGAAAGGACTGTTTGCCTGGATCGGCCTGCCGACCCGTGTCATCCAGTATGACCGGGAACCCCGGGCTGCCGGAGAAACGAAGTGGGATTACCCCGGACTGGTTGGTCTGGCTCTGGAGGGCCTGACCTCATTTTCCGTCTCACCATTGCGCTGGGCGACCGTCATCGGGTTGTTTGCCGCGAGTGTTGGAGCCCTGTTTGGGCTCTGGATCGTGATCAAGGCCATGATGCTCGGCGATGCAACCAGCGGCTATCCGTCACTGGTTGCCATCATCAGCTTTCTCGGTGGCATCCAGCTACTGAGCATCGGTATTGTCGGGGAGTATGTGGGCAAAACCTATCTGGAAACGAAGCAGCGACCGGTCTACCTGGCCGAGGAGGTGCTGGAAAGTCCGGTTGGTGTCAGTCAGCCGTTAAATACGCGGCTGGCGGAGGCGCGTCATGTCAAAGCGATTTAACATCTGGTTCCTGGCGTTGGCAGCGGTACTGGTCAGCCGCCTAATCGGCATGGCGCTGTTTCCTTTTGCCGATACCACCGAACCTCGCTACGCGGAAATTGCCCGCCTGATGGCCGAAACCGGTGACTGGATCACCCCCTGGTTTGAGCCGGGTGTGCCTTTCTGGGGCAAACCACCGTTGTCTTTCTGGGCCCAGGCGTTGGCCATCAAGGTATTCGGCCTCTCGGAGTTTTCATTGCGCCTGCCGTCCTGGCTGGCAACGTTGGCGATGGTCTGGCTGGTCTGGCGGCTGGCGAAGCAGCTCTGGAATGTCCA
>NZ_JAKZAH010000114.1 GCF_023156245.1 Marinobacter bryozoorum | reverse complement strand
CGTTGAACTGCGGCTGAGCCAGAACGGATGATCGGGCTCGATAGTCAGGCCCGGATCTGGCTGTGCACCGAGCCCACGGATATGCGCAAATCATTCCGGGGCCTGAGTGCCCTGGTCCGGAATCAGTTGAAGCACGACCCGCTCAGCGGCCAGTATTTCGTCTTCGTCAATCGCCGCAAGACCCAGATGAAGATGCTGTATTTTACGACCACCGGTTACTGCCTGTGGGCCAAGCGCCTGGAGCAGGGGCAGTTCCGGGTGCCATTATCTGCCTCGGGGCAGCGCGCCCTGACCCTGACGGATCTGCAACTGCTGATCGATGGCATTGAGGTGCAGAAATACCGCCAGTTCAAGCGTTTTCGAGGGGTATAGAAGGCCGGGTTCCGGTATAATATCGGTCATGAATTCAACGGCTTCTGCTCCTTCTCCCAATGCATCGTCCTCCTCGGCTCTGGCCGAGGAGAATGCACTGCTGCGTGAGCAGGTCCAGATCCTGCAGCGCCAGCTGGACTGGTTCAAGAAGCAGCTGTTCGGCCCCAAGTCCGAGAAGCAGGTGTTTGATCTGCCGGGCCAGAACAACCTGTTCCAGCCCGATGAAGCACCGCTGCCGGAGCAGCCTGCTGGCGAAGAAAAACGCACCATCAAGGCCTATCAGCGCGGCACCGGCAAAAAGCAGCGGGACGACGACTGCTTGAATGACTCCGGTCTGCGCTTTACCGCCGATGTGCCGATGGAGGTCATTGAGCACCTGCCACCGGAACTGACCGGGCCGGAGGCTGACCGGTACGAAGTGATCGGTAGCAAGACCACCTACCGGCTGGCCCAGCGTGCCTCCAGTTATGTGGTGCTTAAGTGCGAACGCCCGGTGTTCCGGCGAAAGGGGGCCGAGAAGCCGGTGACGAC
>NZ_JAKZAH010000113.1 GCF_023156245.1 Marinobacter bryozoorum | reverse complement strand
AGTAGAGTAAGAGGCAGGGCGTAGTCGAACTATCTCCCTGCCTCTCCTCTCCGAACCGGACGTGCACCTTTCAGCGCATCCGGCTCTCCGTCTAAACGCTGGCAAATGCCATGGCGACTTCGGGAAAGCGAGAGGTCCACGTGTTTCTGGACTCTGTCCTCAGGTAGGGATTACCTTCCGGAAGACGCCAACGGAATCGCTTTTTCCCGTGACCGACGAGTCGGTACAGAATAGCTCCACTGAATAGCCCCTGATTGGTTTTGCCAAACAGCACCCAAGTCTTACTTTGACCAGAAGCCGGGGCTTTGAACCAGTGGCGCATCAGTGGTTTGAGCCGGGAGCGATATTTGCGGCCCAGCCAATGGGCCAGTTTCCAGAACACGACACCATCAATGTAGCTGAAGACTTTCGCTTTGTGATCGACGAACTGATAGAACGCCGCCCAGCCTTTCAGCTTTCGGTTGATGGATTCGACCATGTCGATTTTGCTTTCACTATAATTGCCTGACAGCTTGGCGGTTAAAGATGCTGCAAAGTTGCGTGCCTTATCCAGGGGGATCGTCGCCACCACCCGCATGTCGCCATAACGGCTCCGCTTGCGTATGATGCGATGCCCCAGGAACACGAAGCCGTCATTCACATGGGTAATTTTGGTCTTATCCATGTTCAGTGTCAGCTTGAGAGTTTCTTCCAGCATCTCCCGGCATTCTTCTCTAATCGCCTCTGCCTGGGCTTTGGTGCCCTTGACGATAACCACAAAGTCATCGGCATAGCGGCAGTAGGCGACGGCTGGCTTCCATTGTCGGTTCTCTCGGATGGCTGAGCTTCGACCGATTTGGATACTGTGGTTCCAGTACCATCGATCCTTTCGGGCCTTTTTGCCGAGGTAGTGCTTGTTCAGGTACTGATCGAACTCATGCAGCATGATATTCGATAGCAGTGGCGATATAACACC
>NZ_JAKZAH010000112.1 GCF_023156245.1 Marinobacter bryozoorum | reverse complement strand
ATCCAGTGAATCGCCGGAAAATCGTAGAAGGCCAGCAGCTCGTCACGATCCTTCTCCAGGTTTTCCATGGCCTTTGGGTACTTGTCCCGAAACCGCCTCAAGGTGCTATCGAACGCCTTGTGAGCGCTGTCTCTTGTCTCGGCCAGATAGATCTCGTGCAGTGCCGATTTCACCTTTGGCTGCACGGACTTGGGCAGTTTGTCCAGCACGTTAGCCGTCTTGTGGACCCAGCACCGCTGGTGCCGGGTGTCCGGAAACACCTTGCTCAGGGCCTTCCAGAAGCCCAGTGCGCCGTCGCCAACAGCTAGCTTGGGCGAAGGCTCCAGGCCTCTTTCCCGTATGTCCGTGAGCAGCTCTCGCCAGCTGGCTTCGGACTCCCGGTGGCCGTCCTCGACCGCAACCAGCTCCTTGTGGCCGTGCTCGGTCACGCCAATGATCACCAGCAGGCAGAGCCGGTCATCCAGGCGGACGTTGCTGTACACGCCGTCCGCCCACCAGTAGACGTAACGCTTCTGGCTCAGGTCTCGTCGCTGCCAGTCCTTGTGCTCATCAAGCCACTTCGCCTTGAGCCGAGACACTGTGTTGGCCGACAGGCCATTGGCTTGTTCACCAACCAGCGCACTCAGGGCCTCCTGGAAATCACCGGAGGAAACACCTCGCAGGTAGAGCCAGGGAATCAGTTCCTCCAGGCTCCGGGCGCGCTTCAGGTAGGGTGGCAGCAGGTGGCTGTTGAAGCGAATGCCAGAGCCACTGCGGTCCCGGACCTTGGGAACCTGGACTTCTACGTCGCTGACGCCTGTCTGAACAGCGCGTTTGGGAAGGTGCCCATTGCGCACCACAGCACGGCGGCCATCCGGCGTCTTGACGTCCGCGTACTGCTTCAACAGGCTCTCCAGCTCCGTCTCAACGGCCTGTGCGATCAGATCCCGGGCACCCTGCCGGATCAACTCGTGCAACGGGTCGTTGCTGGCTACCTCTGGTTGTGAAAGAGCATGCAGGTTAGACT
>NZ_JAKZAH010000111.1 GCF_023156245.1 Marinobacter bryozoorum | reverse complement strand
TATCGGATATCAGCTCTTATGCGCCATGACGACGGTCGTAAACTGGACCATAAAACTCTGGAAGCACTTCGGGTTCGTGCCGTTCAAAGGGTTATGGATGGCGAAAGCCCGGAAGTGGTGATCAAAGCTTTGGGCATGAGTCGAGCCCGGATTTATGAGTGGCTTGCAGCCTACCGCGAGGGCGGCTTTGAAGCGCTTAAAGCCAAGCAGATTTCCGGTCGTCCCAAGAAGTTGAGCGGCGAACAGATTCGGGAGCTGTATACCTGGATTACCACCTTCACGCCGGACCAACTGAAGTTTAATTTCGCCCTGTGGACCCGAGGTCGTGTGCGTGAATTGATCCGGCAAAAGTTCAACGTGCGACTGAGCGATGTGTCCGTCGGTCGCCTGCTTCGCAACCTGGGGCTGACGCCTCAAAAGCCGCTGCATCGGGCGTACCAGCAGAAGCCGGAGGCTGTGAAGCAGTGGAAGGAAGAGACCTACCCAGAGATTCGCAAAGAAGCCAAGAAGGTTGGCGCTACGATCTACTTTGGCGATGAGGCCAGCATTCGCTCCGACTACCACAGTGGGACTACCTGGGCGCCCATTGGAGAGACGCCAGTTATTCGCAATACCGGAAGCCGTTTCAGCATTAACATGATTTCTGCCATTTCACCCCGCGGCGAACTGCGCTTCAAAACGATCGAGGGAAACATGAACACCGATGCCTTCATCGGGTTCCTCAAAGCACTGGTCCAGGATTCCGAAAAGCCGGTGTTCCTGATCCTCGACAATCACCCGGTGCATCATGCTCGCCGGGCTCGGGAGTACGTGGAAAGCCTCAACGGCAAGCTGAAACTGTTCTTTCTGCCGCCTTATTCGCCAGAACTGAACCCCGACGAATCCGTTTGGGGCTACATCAAATATCACCACGTTGGAAAGAAGATCATCAACAATAAAGAACAACTCCGAGATATTGTTTTCCGGCAACTGCGACGTTTGCAGAAATTACCAAAGCTATTGCAGTCCTTTTTTGGTCATCCAGATTTGGCTTACAT
>NZ_JAKZAH010000110.1 GCF_023156245.1 Marinobacter bryozoorum | reverse complement strand
ATCAGTGGCAGCTTTCGCGTGGAATGGGTGGCAGGCTTCGTCTGGAATCAGTGGCAACCTTGGTCTGGAATACGCACGCCATCCTTGGCGCCAAGCAGTTAAACGCGGGCTTCCAGCATTTTTTTCAGGTATTGGGAGACATCGGGCTCTACGTTGGACCATGCAGCTTCGCCCGAGAGCCTGGTCACCAGAATCCCGTCGTCCGCATCCATCGCGCCTTTAAGGTAGTCTCGGACCTGTGCGGCTGACCGATTGGTGCTGATGACCCAGGTGGATTCCAAGGGACGACACCAGCTTCCGTAGCTCTTTATCCGATCATACAGAGCGTCATAATTGCGTTGCTTACGCAGGTCGTAGTCGATTTGATATACTGACATAGCTTAGTACCTCTTATTGATCACGGTATTTAAGTGTTTGCGGCAGGTGGCCGCCTGCCGCATCTTTACCTCAAAACTGTAGACACTCTACAGCACTCAAGGTCCATTTCACGATAGACCTGCCGCAGGCGCATGTCAAAAATTTCTTTACAGTAGAACGACTACAAAACTGAACGACTCGATTTCGACGCTTGAGATGCCAGGGTAAAGGGGCGTTCTGATTTGACGAACCTGGGGCAACTTTCTCAGAGAAGTCCGGTTACTCTTTTGAGTGGTTGAGTAAGTTTGGTCAGCCCGATATGCGGAGCTTTCAGGGCCCACACTCCACGCTCGTTAAGAGCATGCTTTGCATCGACAGCAATGAGCGTCCATGCTGTATAAAAGCCTCACACGGAGGTGTTGGAACTATGGCCAAGATTAAGAAAAAGCGGCCCAAGAACCCGTCTCTGGCACTCCAGAAACAGCTGCTTCCTCTCGTGAAAAAAGCGCAGAAAGGAGATAAACAGGCTGCCCATACGCTGGAACTGTGGATGCAAGAGAGTGAGCACGTCCGCCGGATGGTCGAGACGCTGTTGCGCCCCGTGCGCGATCGGTACGCCTCGAGCTCTCTGATCCGTCGAGGAAAAAAGCCCAACCTCTATTCTCGGTCGGTCCAAGGGGGTGCCCCGCAATAGGCCTACTGCGCATAATCGGACGTTATGACAAACCATCGCCGCCCGTTGGCTGCCGCGCCGGGCGGTAGGCCACGACCGGTC
>NZ_JAKZAH010000011.1 GCF_023156245.1 Marinobacter bryozoorum | reverse complement strand
AGAGTAGGTCATCGTCAGGCTCTTAATCCCAAAACCCCGACAGCGAAAGCTGCCGGGGTTTTTTTATGGGATTAAGAGCCTGACGATGACCTACGGGAGTGTGAGGCCCGGTGCCCGCAGGGCAGGCGACGCGCAGCGTTGCCAGGGACGAACGCCCGGAGCGTCTCGCGTAGGGCCGGGAATCGTCGCAGCCCAGAGGGCTGCCTGTACCAGGCACCTCCGATGTCCCATACAGCCCCATGCAACACGCCTAAGCAATGCAGGTCATCCCAGTGCGAAGCACTGGCCGGGACTGCACCGTCAGTCAAAACACCACAAAAAAGCCCCGACACTTCACAGCACCAGGGCTCCTCCTACCATCAAAGCGGTTTCAAACCAGGGCCATCCACGGCAACGTCCATAACCCGAAGCCAATCATTGAAGCGCCCGCAATCTGACGGAACCAACGGTTACTGCGCAGTCCCTGAATCCAGGTGGCCGCGAGCCCTGTTCCCAACATGGAAGGCAGCGTGCCCAGCCCGAAGAACAGCATGGTACCGGCGGCGGCCGTCGTCGTTGGCTGCAAGGCTGCCCAGCCCAGCGTGCTGTACACGAGCCCGCAGGGTAACCAGCCCCAGAGCCCTCCTAGCAAGAGCGCCTGGCCAGGGTTATGGACGGGCAGAAGCTTGCTGGTCAGTGGCTGAAGCCGGCGCCAAACAGGCCCTCCCACGCGTTCTACGTGGCGGATACCGTTCCACCACTGCCCCATGGATAGCCCCATCAGGATCAACAGTAGACCAGCCAGGGTGCGCAGTACCGGACCCAGGGCACTCCAGGCGCTGGTGGCGCTTACACTCAGCCAGGCGATCAGTGTGGCGATCAGAACATAGGAGGCAATTCGAGCACCGTTGAAGGCCAATAGCATGAGCGCCTGGCGTAACCGAAAGCCCTTTCCCACAGGCAGCGCCATGGACAGTGATGCACTGATGCCGCCGCACATGCCAAGGCAGTGGGTACTGCCCAACAACCCGATGACAAATGCTGCGGGGTAACTCAGGGCCAGGTCTTGCAAGTCAGGCTCCGCGGTTCCGCTTGTCGTTTCCGGGTTGTGCCTTGTCAGTGCTGGCACCGGAAGGCGAATCGTCTCTCTGGTGGGGCTGTTTGGCATCATCGGGAATCATATCCCGGTCATCGTCGTAAAGGATGCGGTGAGCAGGCCCTTCCAGGTCGTCATATTGACCGCTTTTCACGGCCCAGTTGAATACCAGTACCCCGATTGTCACCAGTATCAGTGTGATGGGGATCAGTATCAGCAGAATGTTCACAGCAGTCTCACCTTGTTTCTCAGCTTGTGGGAGCTTCTTTCTGCCCCCGGGACGTCATTTTTGGCTTCTCAGGCGGCTGCACCGGGCGCGTTTGGGTTTCGCGGCCGAGCCTGAGGGCGTTGAGAACAACCACCAGTGAGCTCAGGGACATGCCGATGGCAGCCAGCCAGGGCGGCACAAGGCCGGCTGCGGCCAGGGGTAATGCCAGCAAATTGTAGCCCAGGGCCCACATCATGTTCTGTCGGATAATACGCCGGGTCTCCCGGCTGGCGTCAATGGCTCTGACCAGCAGGTTCAGCTGTCCACCGAGCAGGATACCGTCGGCCTTCAGCTGAGTCAGGTCAGTGGCTGACCCCATGGCAACCGAGACTGAGGCGCCCGCCATGGAAGGAAGGTCATTAAGGCCATCCCCCACCATCATGATCTTGCGGCCCTGTTCAGAAAGTGCCTGCAGGTGTTTCAGTTTATCTTCAGGAGCGGCCCCACCAACGGCCTCATCAATACCCAGCTCCCTGGCCACGCGGGTGACGTGGTTTGAGCGATCGCCGCTGAGCATGATCGTCCGGATATCCCTGGCCTGCAGTGTCCGTATCGTATCCGCGGCGTCATCACGAACACGATCATCGATCATCAGCCTTGCCTGCACGATTCCATCAACGGCCAGCCAAAGGTCAATGCCCTGGCTATCATCTGGCGGAATCACCCTGGTGTCCGTGGAGGACTCAATGAACGCGCGGTGGCCGATCACCACGGGCTTGCCGCTCCAGGTGCCGGTCAGGCCCTGGCCCAGGTGATTCTTTACGTCCGCTACCGGGGCTGGGCGTGTAGTACGGAATACTTCCGCAATGGGGTGCTCAGAGTGCTGCTCAAGGCCTGCAGCGATAGCGAGGAGCTGTCCGCTGGACAGGTCCCCCAGTTGTAAAACGTCCAGCAGGTGCAGCCGTCCTTCGGTCAATGTGCCGGTCTTGTCAAAGACTACCGTGTCGATGTCACCGAGGGTTTCAAGGGTGTGGCCCCTTGTGGGCAGAAACCCCATTCTTCGAAGCGCGAGGGTAGCGCTTGTAAGGGCAGTGGGTGTGGCCAGGGACAATGCGCATGGGCAGGTTACCACCAACACGGACAGTGTTATGTCGAAGGCGTTATCGGCACCGGCGAGCCACCATCCGAACCAGACCAGGGGAGCGATGATGAGGACACGGCTGACGAACACACCGGCAATCCTGTCAGCCATGCGGGCAATGCGAGGCTTTTCAGACTGGACCCGGTCGAGTATACGGAGGATCCCTGAAAGCCGGGTGCGGCTGCCGGTTCGCAGGACTTCGACCTCCAGCGGACCTTCGCCGTTGATACTTCCGGCAAACACTTCATCTCCTGCACTATGGGACTCGGGCAGGTATTCACCCGTCAGGGCTGCTTCATTGAGCGTTGAATGGCCTGCGAGGATAACGCCATCCACTGCCAGCGTTTCACCAGGCTTGACGCGAATACGATCCCCGGCCCGGAGTTGGTGGGCCGCGACAACCTCTGATTCTTCTCCTCGCAACACGGTGGCAACCCGGGGCTGGTAGCTGCCCAGGGCTGCCCCGGTGAGACCCGCCCGATATCGGGCCCTGGCCTCGATGAATCGTCCGAGGGACAGGAAAAACGTGAACATGCAGACGGACTCGAAGTACACCTCGTCGCCCCCGAAAAAAGTCACCCAGGCGCTGGCTGTGTAAGCCAGGCCGATAGCTATGGCGACGGGCACGTCCATGGTCAGGTGCCTGGTTCGAACATCCCGAATGGCATTGCTGAAAAAAGGCCGCGCGCTGTAGAGCACGACCGGTGTCGCAACCAGCAGGCTGAACCAGCGAAACATCTGGGTGAATTCAGGGGTAACGTCACCGATCATTTCGAAGTACAGGGGGACCGCAAGCATCATGCTCTGCATGGTGCCGATGCCGGCGACGAGCAGGCGTATGATTGCCGTACGATTCTCCGCCTTCAGCGTCAGTTCCGCTTCGTCCGCATGGTATGGCGATGCCGTGTATCCGAGCTCATGGATAGCGATCAGCAGGTCGCTGAGCCGGGTCTCTTCCGACGACCAGACCAGCCTGGCGCGCTGGGTCGAATGATTGACCGTAAAGGACAGTACCCCGGGGAGGGCGGTGAGGTGTCGCTCAAGCAGCCAGATACAGGCGGCACATGTGATGCCACCGATCAGCAGCTGCGCTTCCTGGCCACCCTTGACTGGCGCAACAAAGGCCTCCTGGGCAACCGGGTGATCCAGCTCCCGGATCCGTTCGATGTCGGCCTGTGAGAGGGTGCGAGGCGTTACCGCAGGGGCGGTGCGGAACTGGTAGAAGCTGTCGAGCCCTTCGTTATGAATCGTCTCGAATACGGCACGGCAGCCATGACAGCAAAAGGCCCGCTCCGGTTGGTCCGGGTCGGGCACGATCGCCTGGTCGGGCCTTACTGGCTCACTGCAATGGAAACAGGGAAGTGTCTCAGCCACGTTCTGGATCGTTGGGCCGCATCACGATGCCGGAATCGGCCGGGAAGTGGCCTTCACCCTTGATGCGCCAGTCAGCCGAGGGTCCGCTGATATCCAGGTACCACCGGCCATCGATCTTGCCAGCTACCTGGCCGCGGTAATGCCCGTTGCCGGTGGCATTGAGCTGAATCACCCGGTCATGGTCTCCCATGGTGGGGTGGAACAACTGGAGTACCAGGTAGTCTGGCGCGACCTCTGAGCCGGTTTTGTCACTGAGAAGTGTGACGTCCAGGCTACGGCCGGTCTGCTGGATACGGGCCTCCAGGCCAAGCTCGGCGGCGAGGGCATCACGCGCCATGGACTGGTTAATACCAAGGCCTTCCTTGGAATAGTCGTCGACAACCATGGAGGTATAGGTGGTCATGGAAAGGGTGATGGCCACGATACAGTAGGTAATGGATGCCGCCGGGAACAACACCAGGAACCAGAACCAGGGTTGCCGGAACCAGGGGCGTGATGCTTCGTACTCTTCGAAATTAGCGGTCTCAGACATGTCAGGCTCTTTGAAAGGGTCAGTGCAGCCCACCGCAGTGGGCTGGCAGTAAGGGTTTAGCGGGGCCTTGGACCAACAAAACGGCTGTCAGTTTCATCCGTGATATCGCCGGCGTCGGTGGCCTGTATGCGGAACGTAATCGATGTATTGATATCGTCCAGTTCCTCCGGGTCAGCCTCTACGACGACCGGCACAGAACGAAGGTCCCCGGCTTCCACCAGGACCGGCTGGTCACCACGCAACAGGCGGGCAGACTGAATGCCCTCAACATTGATGCGGAACTCCCTGGGCACTTCCGCCATATTGTTGATCTTGAGCGTATAGGTGTTCTCGATCCAGCCGTTGCCGTTAAAGCTGAACAAGGCGCCTCGGTCACGGATGACATCCAGTTCCACTGGCACACGGGTTGCTATTGTAACAATGACTGCCCCGATCATGAGCATCAGCAATGCCCCGTATCCGAACGTGCGGGGGCGTAGCAGCTTGGATGGTCGACCTTCCAGCTCATTCTCGGTGGTGTAACGGATCAACCCCCTGGGGTATTCCATCTTGTCCATGACACTGTCACAGGCATCGATACACAGCGCACAGCCGATACATTCATACTGGAGACCATCACGGATATCGATGCCGGTAGGGCAGACTTGCACGCAAAGCCCGCAGTCAATGCAGTCACCAAGTCCCAGCTCCTCGGGGTTTGCTGTTTTCTTGCGGCTACCCCGGGGTTCACCCCGGTTGGGGTCGTAGGAAACCACACGGGTATTGCGATCGAACATGACCGACTGGAAACGGGCGTAGGGGCACATATAGAGGCAAACCTGCTCACGCATCCAGCCTGCGTTCAGGTAGGTGGCCACGGTGAAGAAGCCCACCCAGAAATAGGCCCAGCCATTCGCGCCAAGTGTGAACAAGTCCGCCAGCAGTTCCCGGATCGGATAGAAATAACCCACAAAGGTAATGCCCGTGGCCAGTGCGATCAGCAGCCAGGCCACATGCTTTGCAGATTTCCGGATCATTTTTTCGGGCGAGTTGGGCGCCTTGTCCAGTCTCATCCGCTTGGTGTGGCTGCCCTCGATGCGTTCCTCAACCCACATGAAGATGAAGGTCCATACCGTTTGCGGGCAGGTATAGCCGCACCACACCCGGCCAAACAGGGTGGTTATGAAGAACAGGCCGAAGGCACAGATAATCAGCATGGCCGCCAGCAGGAAGAAGTCCTGCGGGAAGAAAGTGAGGCCGTAAAGGTGGAATTCCCGGGCCGGCAAGTCGAAATGAATCAGTGGTTCGCCGTCCACTGTTATCCATACGAACAGGAAGTACATGCCCATCAGGGCCATGAGACTGAAGAAGCGGATACGCTGGAACAGGCCCTTGATTTCCCGCACATAGATTTTCTTGCGGCTGGCGTAGAGTTCGACGGTTTCCGGCTTTTTCTTGTTGTTTTTGTCGGAGGGGCCGTCAGTGTTCGGGTCAATCTGCTGGACCGGAATCTGACTGCTCATCATTACCTCCTGATGGTGACAGGCCAGCGTAATGCCAGAATGGTAAGACACTTCGGCCTGGCGATCTTTTCAAGCCTGGGTCCGCTGGGCAGGCCCAGGGTTGAAAAGACCGGGCGCCGCAATCAGCAGCGCCTGGTTATTACTTGTCAGTCGTTGGACAGGCTGTACACGTAACCTGCCAGAATGTGGATCTGGTCTTCGCTCAGACGGCCGCCCTGGGCCGGCATGACGTTCTGACGACCATAGAGAACGGTCTCTTCGATCCAGTCATAGGTGCTGCCGTAGAGCCACACGTTGTCCGTCAGGTCGGGCGCACCCAGTGCCTGGTTACCGGTACCGTCAGCGCCGTGACAGGCCACGCAGGCCTGGGCGTACACTTCGGCGCCGGCTTCTGCGGCTGCTTCATCCTGCGCGCGTCCGCTGAAATCCAGTACATAGTTTACCACCTGGTCTACCTGCTCAGCGGTCATGTTGGGCATGGTGCCCTTGGCAGGCATGTTGCCCTGACGACCGTTGTGCAGTGTTTGCAGGATCGTGTCCGGGTCGCCACCGTATAGCCAGGCGTCGTCGGTCAGGTTGGGGAAGCCGACTGAGCCACGACCAGCTGAGCCATGACATACGGCACAGTTGTTGGCAAACAATCGCTGGCCCATTTCCATGGCATCCTCGTTACCCGCCAGTTCGGGAATCGGCGTGCTGCCATACTGGGCGTAGATTTCGCCGTAGCGGGCCTCGGCCTGCTGCACTTCCTCTTCCCACTGCTTTTCCTGGGTCCAGCCCAGCAGGCCTTCCCAGTTACCCAGACCCGGGTAGAGTGCCAGGTAGATCAGGGAAAAGACGCAGGTACCCGCGAACAGGTAGAACCACCACTTGGGCAGCGGGTTGTCATACTCCTCGATACCGTCGAAGGAGTGGCCCATGGTCTTTTCGGTTTCAGTGTCGGTGGTCTGGCTCTTGCGGGTGGCAAACAGCAGCCACCAGCAGCCAAAAATGGTACCGAGCACGATCACACTGATCCAGATGCTCCAGAAGGTACTCATTGCTTTTTCTCCGTTTTGTCCTGTTTCAAAGTGCGCTCGGCAATCTCGTCGTCATCAAAGGGCAGGTGGGCCGCTTCATCGTTCTTCTTCTTCCGGTGCGAGCTGTATGCCCACCAGACGATGCCGAAGAAGGCAACCATGACCAGAATGGTCTGTATGCCCCTGAAGTCATTGATGTCCATAGAACTTACCGTTTCTCAGAGATCACGGTGCCCAGCTGCTGCAGGTAGGCCACCAGCGCGTCAATTTCGAACTGACCGCGGACGTCTTCCGCTGCGCCATCGATCTGCTCATCGCTATAAGGTACGCCCAGGGTCTGCAGTGTCTTCATCTTCTGGGCGGTCTTGGTGTGGTCAACCTTGTCCTCGAACAACCATGGGAATGCCGGCATGTTGGACTCGGGTACAACGCTACGCGGGTCGAACAGGTGCATACGCTGCCAGGCGTCGGAGTAACGACCACCCACACGGGCCAGGTCCGGGCCGGTGCGCTTGGAGCCCCACAGGAACGGGCGCTCGTAAACGAACTCGCCCGCAACGGAGTAATGGCCGTAACGCTCGGTTTCGGCGCGGAAAGGCCGGATCATCTGGGTATGGCAAACGTGGCAGCCCTCCCGGATATAGATATCGCGACCTTCCAGCTCCAACGGATCCAGTGGTTCAAGACCGGCCACTGGCTCGTTGGTTTCTTCGATAAAGAACAACGGGAGCACTTCAACCAGGAACCCGGTACTGATCACCAACAGGATCAGTACCGACATCAGGCCGAGGTTTTTCTCTACAATTTCGTGTTTCATTTTGGTAAAGGCTCCTGATCAGGCTGGCTGTGCCGCAACGTTGTCGGCGGCAACTGCGTCTTTCTGGCGAATGGTCATCCACACGTTCCAGGCCATGACAAGCATGCCCGCAAGGAAGATCACACCGCCGAGGAAGCGCACCAGGTAACCCGGCCAGGAAGCTTCCAGCGCCTGAACGAAGCTGTAGGTGAGCGTGCCGTCATCGTTAACTGCACGCCACATCAGGCCCTGCATGATGCCGTTGACCCACATGGCGACGATGTACAGTACTGTACCGACAGTCGCCAGCCAGAAGTGAACGTTGATCAGGCCAATGCTGTACATGGCCTTGATGCCCCACAGCTTGGGAATCAGGTGATAGATCGCACCGATACTGATCATGGCAACCCAGCCCAGAGCACCGGCATGCACGTGACCGATGGTCCAGTCGGTGTTGTGGGAGAGTGCGTTCACCGTCTTGATGGACATCATCGGCCCTTCAAAGGTGGACATGCCGTAGAACGACAGGGACACCACAAGGAACCGCAGGATCGGGTCGGTACGCAGTTTGTGCCAGGCACCAGACAGAGTCATCATGCCGTTGATCATGCCGCCCCAGGACGGTGCCAGCAGAATCAGGGACATCACCATACCGGCGGTCTGGGCCCAGTCTGGCAGTGCGGAGTAGTGCAGGTGGTGACCACCTGCCCATACGTAGGTGGCAATCAGTGCCCAGAAGTGAACGATGGACAGGCGGTAGGAGTAGACCGGGCGATCGGCCTGCTTGGGTACGAAGTAGTACATCATGCCGAGGAAGCCGGCAGTCAGGAAGAAGCCTACCGCATTGTGGCCCCACCACCACTGCATCATGGCATCGGTGACACCGGCATAGGCCGAGTAGGACTTGAACAGTGAGGCCGGCAGAGCGATGTTGTTGCCAATATGAAGGACGGCAATCGTAATAATGAAGGCACCGTAGAACCAGTTGGCCACATAGATGTGGGGCGCACTCCGCTTGACGACGGTGCCGAAGAAGACGATGGCGTAGCTCACCCAGACCACGGCGATCAGGATATCAATGGGCCATTCGAGTTCAGCGTATTCCTTGGTCGAGGTAAGGCCAAGCGGAAGGGTAATGACAGCGGAGATCAGTACTGCCTGCCATCCCCAGAAGGTAAAGGCTGCCATGCCGTCCGAGAACAGCCGCGCCTGACAGGTTCGCTGGACAACGTAATAGGACGTTGCGAACAGGGCACTACCACCAAAACCGAAGATAACGGCGTTGGTATGTAACGGCCGTAAACGACCGAAGTGGGTCCAGGGCAGGTCGAGGTTCAATTGCGGCCACACCAGCTGCGCTGCGATCAGCACACCCAGCGCCATGCCCACAATACCCCATACGACCGTCATGATGGCGAACTGCCTCACCACCTTGTAGTTGTATGTCAGGTTTGCATTCACTGTGCTCATAGCCTTACCAATGGATTCAAGGGTGGGAAAGAAAATCGGCGCAAGTATGGAGAATCGATGACCTGTTTGCAATGACTCAGGTCAACTCCATCCGTGACCGTAATGCCGCTGAAATCAGTGTGATGGCGAATCTGTTTGATCGTTTCATGGTGTACAATGGCCGGGGTTTTCCGATATTCGTCAATAAATACCGCAAGCTGGCGGCCATGGGGTGATTCGCGACCTTTTGACGCACCTTATAGGTGCCTCGATCCAAGTCTGGTTGACCCCCGTAGGCCTTGCAAGGTGGAGGACATGATCTACAGCACAACCCGGCCTGTTGCGGCCAACGCCCCATGCCTGGTGCTCGCCCACGGCGCGGGTGCGGGCAGCGACAGTGCGTTTATGGAACGGCTTGCCGATGGCCTGGGCCAGGAAGGGGTCAACGTATGGCGATTCGAATTTCCTTATATGCAGAGGCGCCGGCTTGATGGCCGCAAACGTCCACCGGACAGGCAGCCAGTGTTGCTATCCCACTTTGCGGCCGTCATCGATGAATGCCGTGCCGGTATGGGCCCGGAGCAGACCCTGGTCATTGGCGGGAAGTCCATGGGTGGTCGTATGGCCTCCTTGCTGGCCGCTTCTTCAGACCGCCCCCGAATACAGGGGGTCGCCTGTTTTGGTTACCCGTTCCACCCGCCGGGCAAACCTGATCGATGGCGGACCGATCACTTCGCAGAGATGTGCTGCCCAATGGCTGTGTTCCAGGGTACCCGTGACCCCTTCGGGAAGCCGGACGAACTGGCTGCGCGGGAGCCGTTACCGGACCATGTCCGGGTCAACTGGCTTGAAGGCGGAAACCATGATCTCCGGCCTTTAAAGAAGCAGGGCCTGAGCGAGGATGCATTGATCGACCAGGCGGCATTGATGGCAGCTGATTTTATCAGGTCACTTGGGTAGGCTGTGCGCTCAGCGCTGAACCGGGGCGTCGTTAAACAAAAGGCCATATCCGAGGTAGCCTTATGGAACTGCAACTGAACCAACTGCTCGCTTTTTGTCGTCCCGGCTTTGAGTCAGAGGCGGGGCGTGAGCTGACCGATGCCGCGGCGGCCCTTGGTGCCTGGGGCTATTTTACGCCCCGGCCCGGTGCCGGGTGGTTGAGCTTTACCCTGGCCGGCGGACTGGATGCCCCGGGATTGCTGGCGCAACTTCCCCTTGAAGCCATGGTTTTTGTCAGGGACTGGCAGCTGCTGCTTACCGAAGTGCCGTTACCGGACAAGGATCGGGTGGGCGCTGTGGTCGAAGCGCTGCGGGCCCTGGGTGGTCAAGTCACAGGGGAATGTTCCCGGGTCGATGTGAGAGTTGGTGAAAACAGTACTGATCCGGACCTGGGTCGCTTTGCCCGCAAATGGGTGGCGCCGCTGTCCCGGGCTTTGCGGGGTGCGGGGCTGCTTGGCGACGAAGAGGAAAGCCGGGCCAGTGACCGGCTGGAACTGTTCCTTCTGGACTTTACCTCGGCCTTTGTCGGTATCAGTCCGGGGAACAACCGGGCACGCTGGCCCATGGGCATTCCGCGCCTGAAATTGCCGGCTTCCGCGCCGAGCCGGTCTGCGCTCAAGCTGGAAGAGGCCTGGAAAGTCTTGTTACCGGCGGACCGCATACTGGATTACCTGGGTGGAGGAAAGTCCGCCGTGGACCTTGGTGCTGCCCCGGGAGGCTGGACCTGGCAGCTGGTACAGCAGGGTATGCGGGTGACCGCCGTGGACAACGGTCCTATGGACGATGACCTGATGGCCACCGGCATGGTGACCCACGTGCGGGCCGACGGTTATCTGTGGCGCCCGAAGCGATCAGTAGACTGGATGGTGTGTGACATTGTCGACAAGCCCCGGCGTACGGCCGCTATGGTCAGCGACTGGTTTAACGACCAGCTTTGTCGGTACAGCGTCTTCAACCTCAAGCTGCCCATGAAGAAGCGCTACGATGAGTGGTTGCTGTGCCGGGAATTGCTGGAAGCACGGCTGGCTGACGCGCCGTTCGGATTCCGCCTCAGGGCGCGGCAGCTTTACCATGACCGGGAAGAAATTACCTGCTTCCTTGAGCGGACCGACTGATCTGCCAGGGCGAATGTCAGCACTGGTGAAGAATGGTGATCTTCTCGTCCTGGTCCATCATGGGCTTCACGTCATTAAGCAGTTCCTGGCGATCCCGGGAGTGATACCAACGGTCCCAGTCGGCCTCGGAACGCCAGTTTGCCAGGGTAATCCGGTGATTGGGGTCGCGGGCGTTCACCAGGGTTTCGCCGGATACGAAGCCGGGCGCCGAGACTGCGCCCTGTAGTATCCTGCGGGAGCGTTCTTCATACGCGGACTCGAGGGACTCAGCGATATGACGTTCAATCAGGACTCGGATCATAGGCACCTCTCTGCGCCAGTCACTATACCGTCAGGTCGGCTTTCTAGTCTAAAATAGACCTGTATGACAGTAATTTAGCATCTGAACCGGGAAATTCCATCAGGTTTGTCCGGAAACCTGTCCGACGGCCGGAAACTCTGTCGGTGTGTACTGTGGGAGGTGATTATGGCGGAAACCCCAAACCAGGATGCCGAGCTTGATGCCCGCGGGCTGATGTGCCCGGAGCCGGTCATGATGCTGCATAACCGGATAGCCGACGTGCCGGTAGGTGGTGTGCTGCGGATGTTGGCTACAGACCCGTCGACAACCCGGGACATCCCCCGTTTCTGTCAGTTTTTGAGCCATGAGCTGCTCAGGCAGGAGCAGACCGGGGACGAGTACCATTTCTGGATTCGCCGGGGCGCCTGAGCAGCGCCCCGGGCTACGACGAGCCGGTCAGAGTAACGACTCGGCCTTGCCAAGGTGGTCCAGGAAGGCCGTCCTGTCCATTTCCCCCAGTACCCGAAGGTGCTGGGCTTCAGTGCCGGAAGGGTCATAGAACAGTATGGCCGGGGGGCCGAACAGGCCTAGTTCGTCCAGCAGGGCCTGTTGCTCCGGGGTGTTATCCGTCATGTCGATCTGCAGGAGGGTGTAAGGCTCCATGGCGGTGATGACCTCGGCCTGGCTGAATACCTCGCGCTCCATCACTTTGCAGGAAATGCACCAGTCCGCGTAGAAGTCCAGGATGACCGGTTGGCCCCGGTCCCCAGCCTGGGCGAGCCTGTCCCGGATACTCTCGGGCTCTTCCATCCGCTCGAAGGGAGCGTGGGCTGCTGAAGCTGTGTCAGCCCCGGTGCCGTTAGCGGCTATAAAGGGGGCCAGTGGGCGCAATGGATCCGAGGCGCCGGACAGCGCCCCTGCCAACAATGCAATCCCCCACGCAAACAGCACAAGCCCGGCACCTTTCCAGGTGCGCTGCCAGCCTGCCCGGGCCTGGTCAAAGGCACCCAGCTGCACGCCAGTGATCGCCGCCAGCACGCCCCACAGGGTCAATGCCAGCCAGGCCGGTACCATTCGCTCGAGCAGCCAGATGGCCACGGCGAGTAGCATGATCCCGTAGAACGCCTTGACCACGTTCATCCAGGCGCCGGTCCTGGGCAGCAGCTTGCGCCCGCCCACGGCTACGAGGATCAGCGGAACGCCCATGCCCAGCCCCAGTGCAAACAGGGCGACACCGCCCACGACCGCATCCTGGGTGGTGCTGATATACAGCAGGCTTCCGGCCAGTGGCGCTGACACACAGGGCGAAACCACCAGTGCAGACAAGGCTCCGATACCGAATACACTGGCTACCCGGCCACCACTGAGATTCTGGCTGGCCTGGTTTAGTCGGTTCTGGATGCCCTGGGGAAGTTGCAGGTCGAAGACATTGAACATGGCCAGGGCAAATACGGCGAAGAGCGCCGCAAAGGTCCCGAGGATCCAGGGGGACTGCAGGTGCGCCTGCAGGTTGAAACTGGCACCGAGCATGCCGGTGATGACACCGGCGGCAGCGTAGGTCAGTGCCATCCCGAGTACATAGCTGAAGGCCAGCACCAGCGCCTGGCCTGAGCTGCGGGTGTTGTGGCTGGATACCAGGGTTGAAATGATCGGAACCATGGGCAGCACGCAGGGCGTGAAGGTCAGCCCCAGCCCCAGGGCTAGGAAGACCAGCGCAATGATGGCCAGGGATTGTTCTGACAGGAAGCCCGCAAGGCCGCTGGCAGACTGCAGGTCTGCCGTGCTCTCTGCCCCCGGGGCGGTGGTCGGGCTGCCGGAATTGCCTGCCCGGATTGGTGCCGTGCCTGCGGCTTCGTTTGTACCGCTGGCGTAGTAAAGGACCTCTCGGGTCTGCGGTGGATAGCACAGGCCGGCCTCGGCACAGCCCTGATAGGTCACCTGAAGGGTGGCTTCCCGGGTTCCTTCCGGCAAGGCAAGGTCTATCTTTGCCTCGACCGGTTCATAGAAAACATTAACGGTGCCGAAGTAGGGGTCTTCGGTTTCCACGCCGGCCAGGGAAAACTCAGGGTCGGAGACGGTCACGCCTTCTGTTACGGCGGTAACCTCGATTCGCTCCTTGTAGAGATAGTGCTCCGGCGCGGTGTCCCACTTCAGTAAAACCCCACGGTCGGTGGTTGTCGAGCTGAAGGGCAGGGCTTCGTCTACCGGCAGGAAATCCTGGCCACCAAGGCTGTTACTGCCGAATGCTGCAAAGCTTTGGGTTCCGGGCAGCAGGAACAACAGGAGCAGGGCGAAACGGAATGCGGCGTGAACAGTGACGGGTCTCGGGGGCATGAACAAAGGCATCTTTCAGGTGAATTCAGGGGTTCCGGAAACGGATGAAGTGACTGGGGTCGTAGCGGAAAGTTCCCCTGATGATATGCTGCTGGAATTCCTTTTGGTAAAGCCGCACAATAACGGACCCATGAATAACCGTCCAGAAGACCTTGTCACACTGTTTAACGCCCTGTTCAGGGATGCCCTGGAAACCGAACTGGTTCGCGGTGGCGATGAGCCGGAGTACCTGCCGGCCGGCGTAGCTGGCCCCTGCGCACAGGTGATCTTCGCCCATGGTTACTTCGCCAGCGCACTTCATGAAATCAGTCACTGGTGCATCGCCGGGGCGCAGCGGCGTAAACTGCGAGACTACGGCTACTGGTACTGTCCGGATGGGCGCACGCCGGAGCAGCAAAAGGCCTTCGAACAAGTGGAGGTCAGGCCCCAGGCGCTGGAATGGCTGTTTTCAGTGGCCTGTAACAGCCGCTTCCATATCAGTGTGGATAACCTTGATGGTGGCGGTGCCATTGATGAGGCGGGTTTTCGGCGCCGGGTCTACGAGCAGGCCTGCTATTATCTGGATCACGGATTACCGCCAAGGGCGGAAACGTTTCTCAGCGCATTGACGGACCATTATGGTACCGGGCCGGAGGACTTTCTCCGGTGGCGCGAGCATTATCACTGTCTGGCGGGCACCATTGTGTCCGGGACAGGACAACATTTCACAACAGTAAGCGAAGCCTATGACGCAATCTCCTGAATCCGGCAATACAACCGAGCAAACCGAAACACAACCAGCACCAGCGAACGTCAAGCCGAGCGGTATCCGCTTTGCCGAACTGGGCCTCGACAAGCGCCTGCTGGATGCGATTGCCGGCATCGGGTTCGAATACTGCACGCCGATCCAGGCCGAGACGCTCCCCTACACCCTGGCTTGCCACGACCTGATCGGCCAGGCCCAGACCGGTACGGGCAAGACGGCGGCTTTCCTGATTACGGCGATCCAGACGTTGCTGGAAACCCCCGTTCCTGACAAGGAGCGCTTTGCCTCCGAGCCCCGTGTTCTTGCCCTGGCACCCACCAGGGAACTGGCCATGCAGATTGCCAAGGACGCCGAGGAGCTCTGTGCCCGGACCGGTCACCGCGTTGTGTCTGTGGTAGGCGGCATGAATTATGACAAGCAACGGGAAGTGCTGCAGAACGAGATTGTAGACATCCTGGTAGCAACTCCCGGCCGGTTGATCGATTTCCTCGGTTCGCAGGACGTGTTCCTCGACCAGGTTGACCTTTTGATCCTGGACGAGGCGGACCGCATGCTGGATATGGGGTTCATCCCGGATGTGAAGCGGATCATCCGTCGCTGCGCGCCCAAGGATGATCGTCAGACACTGCTGTTCAGCGCTACCTTCAACCAGGATGTGCTTAACCTGGCTTCCATGTGGACCCATGGCGCCGAGTTTATCGAGATCGAGCCCCAGCAGAAGACGGCGGAAAGGGTGAAGCAGACGGTCTACCTGGTGTCTGAGGACCAGAAACTGCCGGTACTGGTTAACTCCCTGAAGCAGCCCGGGGTGGACAAGGCGATCGTCTTTGCCAACCGCCGTGACCAGTGCCGTGACCTGGAAGAAGACCTGAAAAACCAGGACGTGACGGCAGCGCTCATGTCCGGTGAGATTCCCCAGAATAAACGGCTCAAGACCCTGGACCAGTTCAAGAAAGGTGAGATCCAGGTGCTTGTGGCTACCGACGTGGCAGGCCGTGGCATCCACGTGGAGGGGGTGACCCACGTGTTCAATTACAATCTGCCGGACAATGCGGAAGACTATGTGCACCGCATCGGCCGTACCGGGCGTGCTGGTGAACATGGCATTTCGATCAGCTTTGCCAGTGAGGATGATGCCTTTGCGTTGCCGGGTATTGAGACCTACATCAGCCAGAAACTGACCACATCCGTTCCGGAGGAAGAGCTTCTCCAGCCGCTGGAGAAACCCCTCATTCAGCGCCGCCGTGGCGGTCGTCGTTCCGGTGGTGGCCCCCGCAGTGGCGGCAACCGGGGCCGTACCGGGCAGGGTAGCCGCAGTCGCCCCCGCTCGTCCGGAAACCGGTAACGTCCGGCAGCCCATGCCTTCCCTGCGGATCGTTGCGGATGAGAATATCCCTCTGCTGGAGGCCTTCTGCGGTGACCTGGGTACCCTGACCCGGGTCAATGGCCGCAACCTGGGGCGCGATCAGTTGCTGGATGCCGACGTGCTGCTGGTGCGTTCGGTGACCCGGGTCGATCAGGGCCTGCTGGCGGACACTCCGGTAAGGTTCGTGGGTACCGCCACCATTGGGACGGATCATATCGACACCGACTGGCTGAAGGCCCGGGGAATTGCCTTTGCGTCTGCCCCCGGCTGCAATGCCAACAGCGTGGTCCAGTATGTACTCTCCGTTCTGTCCCTGTTCCTTCAGCGTAGTGAAAAGCGCACCCTGGATGGGCTTACGGTTGGCGTTATCGGAGCCGGCAATGTCGGCGGTACCCTGACAGAGGTTTTGGCCGCGCTTGGAATTACTGTCCGGGTCAGTGATCCACCCCTTGAGGCGTCGGGTGCAGAGCGGCCCTTTGCGTCCCTTGATGATGTCCTGGCGTGCGATGTCATTTCCCTTCACACGCCCCTGGTCGAGGTCGGTCTTCACCCCACCAGCCACCTCCTTGATCGTCAGCGGCTGGCCGGGCTGTGCGAGAACCAGTTACTGATCAACAGCGGTCGCGGGGCCGTGGTCGATAACCGTGCGTTGCTGGAGAGGCTTCAGCAGGCTGATGCTCCGCTGGTAGCCCTGGACGTCTGGGAAAACGAGCCCTCGCCACTGCCGGACTTGCTGGAACGCTGCTGGCTGGCAACCCCCCATATTGCCGGCTATAGCGTGGAAGGCAAGAGTCGTGGTACCGAAATGGTTGCCCAGGCGCTCCACCAATGGGCCGGGGTGCCCATGAGTGCCTCCCTCGACAACCTGCTACCGCCTCCGCCGGTTTCTGGCCTGGCACTGACGGCGCAATGTGGACCACTTGAAGCGCTGCACCGTGCCCTGATGACCTGTTACGATCCGAGAGATGATGACGCACGCCTGAGAAAGCTGTTTGCCGGAGCGGCTGCGGACACCCGGCCCTCCTTTGACCAGCTGCGTAGGGATTACCCCGTGCGCCGGGAGCCGGCCAGCATGGAGGTGCGCCTGGAGGGTCATCGAGAGACGGCCCGGTTATTATCCCGGGCCGGATTCAGGGTGACCGGTTAGCCGAGGTTTGCGTGTTGCAGTGCCTCGATACGTTGCTCGAGTGGCGGGTGGGTCATGAACAGCGCGCCCAGGCCGCCCCTGGCGCCCCGGTTAATGCCGAACGCCTGCAGGTTATCCGGCATCTGGTCGGGCATTTCGCTTTCCTGCCTTAGCCGCGCCAGGGCGTTGATCATGGCGCTGCGACCGGCCAGTTGAGCGCCGGCGATGTCAGCCCGGAACTCCCGGCGCCGGGAGAACCAGAACACGATGGTGCTGGCGAGGATGCCGAGTACGATTTCCGCCACGATACTGACAATCCAGAAGCCGGGACCGTGACCGTTTTCGTTGCGGAAGACCACCCGGTCCACTACTGAACCAATAACCCGGGCGGCAAAGATCACGAAGGTGTTGACCACACCCTGGATCAGCGTGAGGGTCACCATGTCACCATTCGCCACGTGGCCGATCTCATGGCCCAGCACGGCGCGTATTTCATCCTTGTTAAACCGGCTCAGCAGGCCTTCGCTGACGGCTACCAGCGAGGCGTTCTTGTTCCAGCCGGTGGCAAAGGCGTTGGACTGGCTGGCCGGGAAGATGGCCACCTCCGGCATGCCGATACCAGCCTTTTTTGCCAGCTCGGCGACGGTGTCCACCAACCACCGTTCCGCCGGGGTGCGTGGCGAATCGATCACCTTTGCCCCGGTGGTCTTCCTGGCGATGAACTTCGACATGAACAGCGAGATGAACGCGCCGGTAAAGCCGAACACCGCAGCGAAGGCCAGCAGGGAGCCGTAGTTGATCCCGTTCTGCGCCAGGTAACTGTCAACACCCAGTAGCGAGAGCGTGACACTCGCCACCAGGATCACCGCCAGGTTTGTTGCAAGAAACAGCAGAATTCTCATTTAGTGGCCTCTTCAGGAGTCAGGTTTCCTGCATACGGATATCGGTGCCGGCCGCGGGTATTTCAATTACCTTGCGCCGAATTAACGCGGATTTCCGTAGCGACCAGAGAGACCGCAGAAGCTGTGAGTCAGTTCCCCGCCGGGGCGAAAAAAGCGGCCTGCATGGCGCGGCTGAGGGTAGGGGAGTGCCCGCCCCGGATGGACTGGCGCAGCACATGGACCCAGGTCGAGCGATCCTGGCGTACCGATGCGGGCAGTGGTGCTTCCGGCTCTGGTACACCGGGTTCAGGCAGCAACAGTTCCCGGGCCAGGTCCAGCGGCGCTGGTGTATTCAGGCGGATGAAGGCTTTGCGAGTCAATACCGCCTGGTCCAGGGCCTCCTGGCGAATGGTATCCACGTATCGCAGCAGACCCTCCTCCTCCAGCCACAGCAGGGCGCCAAAGCAGGCCATATGGCGAGGGCGGTGGAGTCCGAATTCGTCCGGTTCATCCGGCCCTGCGATATCTTCCACGAACAGGTTGATCCTGCGGGGGAACACGCTATAGAGCTGAACCAGGGCGATGGCGGAATCCCGGTAGAATTCCTCAATGTGGATGTCGGCCATACTGTGATCCGTTGGCTTGTTGCGCCTTTTACACCCGCCAGCCAGAAAGGAAACGATCCAGTCGCCCCATGGCATCTTCAAGCGCGTCTACCCGGGGCAGGAATACCACCCGGAAATGCTGCCGGTCGTCAATATTGAAGCCCGAGCCCTGTACCAGCAGGATGCGCTCCTGCAGTAGCAGGTCCAGCACAAACTTCTCGTCGTCCTCAATCGGGTAGAGGTTCGGGTCCAGTTTGGGGAACAGGTACAGCGCGCCCTTGGGTTTCACGCAACTGACGCCGGGTATGTCATTCAGCAGGCGCCAGGCCGTCTCCCGCTGTTCGTACAGGCGCCCGCCCGGAGCCACCAGGTCATCAATGGACTGATATCCGCCAAGGGCAGTCTGTATGGCCAGCTGGGCCGGCACGTTGGCGCACAGCCGCATGGAGGCGAGCATGTCGATACCTTCGATCAGGTCTTTTGCCTTGTGCGTGGCGCCGCTGATAATCAGCCAGCCGGAACGGTAGCCCGCGGCCCGGTAATTCTTGGACAGGCCGTTGAAGGTAAAGAAGAGCACATCGTCAGCCAGTGACGCGGTGGACACATGTTCGACACCGTCGTAGAGAATCTTGTCATAGATCTCGTCGGACAGGATGATCAGGTTGTGCTGGCGGGCCAGCTCGATCACCTCTTCCAGCAACTCCGGCGGGTAGACGGCGCCCGTCGGGTTATTCGGGTTGATCAGTACGATGGCCTTGGTGCGGTTGGTGATCTTGCGCCGCATGTCGTCAAGGTCCGGGAACCAGTCCTGTTGCTCGTCGCACCGGTAGTGCACGGCCTTGCCGCTGGAAAGGGTGACGGCGGCTGTCCACAGGGGATAGTCGGGTGCCGGGACCAGGACCTCGTCGCCGGTGTTGAGCAAGGCCTGCATGGACATGACAATGAGTTCGCTGACGCCATTGCCGAGATAGATGTCATCGATATCGACCTTGTCGATGCCGCGTTCCTGGCAATAGTGCATTACCGCCTTGCGGGCCGAGAACAGGCCCTTGGATTCCACATAGCCCTGGGCCTGGTGCAGGTTGTAGATAACGTCCTGCTGGATTTCCTCGGGCACGTCCAGTTCAAAGGCCGCAGGGTTGCCGATATTGAGCTTGAGCACCCGGTGGCCTTCTTCCTCGAGACGACGCGCTTCCCGCAGTACCGGACCACGGATTTCATAGCAAACATTATCCAGTTTCGCGGACTTTCTGTAATTCTGCATAGAAGGCGTCTTCCCGATGGTGGTGCTGGTGCCAGCATATTCGGCACGTTAATAACAGAAACACCATTCTAGCGGAGCCGGGGACGAAAAAAACAGTCCGGACAAGGCGCAATTGTGATGAAAAATGGCAGGAGTCACGGACTCTTGCTGGCGGTAATTGAAAATTTCTTGCGGTTTATGGGTTGTGCGCAATATAATTTTGGAAACTATTTCCCGGAGTGAGCAATGTCTTCTGCGTCAATCTATGAGATCGAGGTAACCGATATTCAGGGTCAGGTTCGGCCCATGGCCGAGTATGCCGGCAAGGTGCTGCTGATCGTGAACACCGCATCAAAGTGCGGTTTTACCCCGCAATTCGGTGGACTGCAGAAGCTCTACGACGAGCTGAACCCCCAAGGCCTGGAAATCCTGGGGTT
Source organism: Marinobacter bryozoorum (assembly GCF_023156245.1). GTDB lineage: Bacteria > Pseudomonadota > Gammaproteobacteria > Pseudomonadales > Oleiphilaceae > Marinobacter > Marinobacter bryozoorum. The sequence continues at coordinate 79,707 of NZ_JAKZAH010000011.1, read as the reverse complement.
CCCCTGTAACCAGTTCATGAACCAGGATCCGGGGGAAGAAGCGCAGATCAGTGAGTTCTGCTCTCTCAATTATGGTGTCACGTTCCCCATGTTTGCCAAGCTGCAGGTCAACGGCCCGGCTACCCATCCGCTATTCGAGCTGCTCAAGGCGGAAGCTCCGGGTATGATGGGGTCGAAAAAGGTCAAGTGGAACTTTACCAAGTTCCTGGTGGGGCGTGATGGCAGGGTTATTCAGCGCTATGCCCCTGCGACCAGCCCTGAATCCATCCGTGCCGATATTCTGGAGTTGCTGTAAGTGAAGGAAGAAGCCTGCTCCCGAAGCAGTCAGGAGGCTGAAAACCTGCTGGCTCTGGATAACCAGGTCTGCTTCGCTCTCTACGCCGTAAACCGGGCGGTTACCGCCCGTTATCGACCGCTACTGGCAGAGCTGGACCTGACCTATCCTCAGTACCTGGTGATGCTGGTGCTCTGGGAGGCGGCCGCCGCTAACGAACGCATGCGGGTTTCTGCAATCGGGGAAAGGCTGCGGCTGGATTCGGGGACACTGACGCCGTTACTGCGTCGCCTGGAGCAGCGGGGACTGGTCTCTCGCCGACGCTCGGCGGAGGATGAGCGGGTGGTTACCGTCGCGCTCACCGGAGCAGGTGAAGCCATGCAGGAGCAGGCCAGGGAAGTGCCTGTGCGACTGCTGTGTGAACTGGGGGTCGATGCCGACCAGGCACGCCGTCTGCGGGCAGACCTGCGGCAGCTGCTTACTCGCCTGGAGTCGGTGGACTAGTTGGTCTCTGGCCGGTGCCGGTCCAGCGCCGAATTGCGTCGCCAAGGATCGTTCGATTGTAGGGCTTGGTGATGTAATCATCCATGCCCGCGGCCAGGCATTCCTCCCTGTCCCCGGCCATTACGTTGGCTGTTACGGCAATGACGGGTAACTGACTCCACTGGGGGTTCTGGCGAATGCGCCGGGTCGCCTCATAGCCATCCATGACCGGCATCTGGCAGTCCATAAACACCACGTCGTAGGATTTGAGGGCTAACGCCGCCAGCGCCCGTTCACCGTTTTCAGCGTGGTCTACCTCGTGCGCCATCTTCTGCAGCAGGCCGGAGGCAACGATCTGGTTTACCCGGTTATCTTCCACCAGCAGGATACGGCAGCGGCGCTGATCGGGCTCCTGCTCCGGGAGCTGGCTAGCCGAGGGATCGGTTTGCAGGTTCTGGTCCGCGGTCAAGGGCAGCTGTACGGTAAACCAGGTGCCCTCGCCGACCCGGGAATCCACCTTGATCTGCCCATGCATTCGTTCCACCAGTTGCTGGCACAGGGCAAGGCCCAGGCCGGTACCACCGTAGCGGCGAGCGGTGTCCGTGGCGGCCTGTGAGAACGGAGAGAAGATGCGATCCAGTTCGGCACGGGACATACCGATACCTGTGTCCCGCACGTCCAGTCGGATGCCCTGCGGGGTCTGGGCAACGCGTACGGAAATCGTGCCTTCGTCGGTAAACTTGATGGCATTGGACAGCAGGTTGTTTATGATCTGCCGCAGGCGGGTGGGATCGCCGATGAAGCGGGGGGCCAGCTCTGTTTCCATGTCCGTCACGAACGCCAGCCCCTTGCGGCGGGCCTGTTCGCCGTGGATGGTGGCGCATTCTGTGACCAGCGTTCGCAAGTCAAACGAAATCACTTCCAGGTCGAGCTTGCCCGCCTCTACCTTCGATATATCCAGGATGTCGTTCAGCAGGCTCAGCAGGCTTTCCCCGGCCCGGTGGGCAATTTCCAGCTGGTGGCGCCTGGCTGGATCCAGGTCACCCTCCTGGGCCAGTTCCAGCATACCCAGCACACCGTTCAGCGGCGTGCGGATCTCGTGGCTCATGCTGGCCAGGAAGCGCGCGCGGGTCTGGGCCCGTCGCACGGCGTCTTCCTTGGCCCGGATGAGGGCACGGTTACCCCGCTGGAGCGCCTCGTTTTTTTCGGATATCTCCCGGGTGCGATCCTCCACCTCACGTTCCAGCTTGCTGGAATAATCCTTCATCTGGCTTTCTACAACGCGCAGCTGACTCAGGGAAGCATCAACAGTCTCCAGGTGACGGTTGATGATGGCTACCATGGCGCCGATTTCATCTTCTTCGTGGGAGGGTGGTACCGGCAGCCGGGCCTTCTCGGGGTCGTAACGTACGTCCTGCAGGCTTTTGATTACCCTGAGCATGGGTTTGGTCAGCAGGAAATAGAACACCACCAGCAGCATGGCTGACAGTACCAGGCTTTTGAGCACCCCGCTGACCAGGATAAAGCTGGCCCTGGACAGGAACAGGTTGCCATAGTGGTTGGTGGAGATTGTGACGGCCAGGTTGCCAAGCTCAATGTCTTCCAGGTCGGCGACCTCCAGTTCGCTGCTGTAGCGACGGGAGTCGCCGAACAGCAGGTCGCTGATCCAGCGGTAGCGGGTATCAATACTGCCGCGGCTGGCGGCGGCGAGGGTGTGACCGTCGGTGTCGAGGATGCGGGCGTCGATTACCGCCGGATGTCGAAGCATGCCATTGAGCAGTTCGCCGGCGAGGCGGGTATCAATGTTGTAGGCGATCTGGGAAGCCGGGCTGTGGCTGATTTCCATCAGCGCGTTGATGTCCTGGTCCATGTAATCCCGGGTGCCATGGAACTCCATGGTGACCTGGATCAGGTTGAGCACCAGCCCGACACCCATGGCGAGCAAGACCGTATTACGGGTCAGTCGCCAGGAAAGCCGGTTCTTGAAAAGCTGTTTCACTCTGCTCCCTGCGTGTCTGGCTACGGTCAGTGGTCGTAGTCCGCCTTCTTCTTCCAGTCATCGTCATGGAGGAAGGTGTCCCATTGTTTGTCCAGCTGGCTCTGATGCTCTACCGAGTGGGGCTTCTCGCCGCTGGCCAGTTCCTGTTCCAGTTCATGGATACGCTCCTTGAAACCGGCCACGGCCCGGGCGGCCATGTCGTTGCCCTGGGACTTGCCCATTTCGGTGGCGGCCAGGTGATAGGCATGGATGGCCTTGCGCAACTGGCCCTGGCGAACATGGTCCCGTGCCTGGAAGACAAACAGGTCAGCATGGGTCTTGTGAATGGTAAACAAGACGTGACGGAGGTTGGCCCTGGCGGTAGCGGCGTTGATCTTGCCGGACTTGTGCAGTGATTCCACCAGCTTGAACAGATTCTGGAGCAGTTCCTTGACGTAATTGGACTTCTCCGGTGAATCGATAATCACCTTTGGCTGCTCATCGGTGCCGTCGATGACTTTCTGCTTGTTCTCGTTGACCTTCGCTAGCCATTCTTTCACCGGCAGCTCGGTCTGTTCCTGCTGCAGGTGCTGGCAGGCCTCCTCCATTCGGTGGAGCAGCAACAGTTTGAGATCACGGGTGAGATATTGGCCCGGAAGCTCGTCGTAAATACGGTAAGCCCGGTTGTAGGCATCCTCGAGGGCGGTGATACGTCGGGCCTTTTCAATGCGGGCCCGTTCCCGCATCTGGCTGAACACCACGATGATGATGGAAATAGCGACAACTGCTAACAACAGCAGGACAATGGTTACCGTATTCATGAATCGCCGGATGCGCTCCCTGATTATCGTTCTGATGCGGGGCTGGACAGGCACGGAAAAGCCCCGCAGCTGCCCGCTGAGCTCTCGCAAGTATCTGGCACACTAGCAGGAAAGTCTAACCCATTCCGTTCCAACTTGTTACAGATGGTAGAATGGCGTCATACCGCCTGATGTGATCTTGCCCGGAGGCACTTTCCACATGGATATTTCCCGTGTTGACCTGAACCTGCTTGTGTACCTGGATGTGCTGCTGCGGGAGAAAAACGTCACCAAGGCGGCCAACCACCTGGGTATTACCCAGCCAGCGATGAGTAATGGCCTGCGCCGGCTGCGGGACCTGTTCGGCGACCCTTTACTGGTCCGCACCAGCGAGGGCATGACGGCCACTGAGCGGGCGACGGAGCTGCAGCCGCTGGTTCGCAGTATCCTGTCGGACATCGAGCAGGCAGTACAGCAAAAAACACCGTTCTCGGCCACCGACAGCCAGCGGGTATTTCGCATCATGGCCAGTGACTACGCCGAATCCTGCCTTATGCCCCGGGTGCTGCGCCGGATCCGCCAGGAAGCGCCCAATGTGACCCTGGACGTATTGACGCCCAGTGATGTGAGCTTCCAGGACGTGGAGCAAGGGCGCCTGGACATGGCCATTAACCGGTTCGACAAGATTCCCCAGTCGTTCCACCAGAAAACCCTGTGGACCGAGTTCTTTGCCTGCCTGATGAATGCCCGTAACCCGATCCTCCAGGACCCGTTTACCCTGGACAGTTACCTTGAAGCCAGTCATATCTGGGTGAGCAAGACCGGCTTCGGGGTCGGCGTGGGGGTCAACCCGAAGGATGTTCAGCGTCTGGGCTGGGTGGACGAAGCGTTGGGTCTCATGGGTCGCAAGCGACGGATATCCGTGTTCACCCGGCACTACCAGGTTGCCATGTTGCTGGCGGAACAGCATGACCTGATCGCGACCCTGCCCAGCCGCGCCGCCTGGTTGCAGAAGGATAATCCGAACCTGGTGATCAAGGCACCGCCGTTCGACATTCCACCCTTTGAGCTGAAAATGGCCTGGAGCCCCCTGCTGCAGCACAATGCGGACCATCAGTGGCTGCGGCGGCTGATTGCCGATGTGGCCGAGGAGGTGGATGAAGAATTTGCCGAGTTTGGCCGTCAGTTTGAGGCCACAGAGCCGGATGGCCCTCACCGGTCAGAGCGGTAGTTCTCTCAGCTCAAGGGAGGGGCGGGCCGTATCCCACATGCGCTGGAAGCTTTCCCCCAGCAGTTTTACCCGGCCAGTATCCGCAAATCCGGCAAAGCCTTCCGGGCGGTCAAACCGGTGCCGGTAAAGCACCCCCTGGCGGTCGATCAGCACGAATGGATGTTCGGCCAGGGGATAGTCACCGTTCACCAGCCGCAGCGAAATGCTGCTGGGCAGTCGGCGCATAAGCTCCACGAGCTGATGGCGGCGTTTCACCAGCGGAGCGTCGTCGTGGACCAGTAGGCGAATTTCGCTGTTGCGATGGTGCCGGGCCAGGCCGGAAAACAGGTCCCGCAGGCGCTTGCGGTCATACAGCTCGTGGTCCAGCAGCCGGTCGTACAGCCAGACCCTTTGCCTGGCCTGGCTGATCAGGGTGTCCATTAACTGAGTCAGCTGAGAATCGTGCTCGATCAACCAGCTTTTCTCGTCGCGGCCCAGGATCAGGGGTTCCGGCGCTGCCTTTCCCTCGGAAAGAACGCTGACAGCCTCCAGCGGCGCCAGGCACCGCATACCGAAGTGCGGGATGCCGGCGTCATCGTAGGGCCCGGTGAAAACGTGGAAGCCGCTGCGCTGGTAGAAGGGCACTGCGTGTTCCTGCGCGGAAAGGTGAAGGTCCTGAACCTGTCCTGCCGCCGCTGCCATGATGTGACGTAGCATGGCTTCGCCAATGCCCTTGCCTCGGTGTTCAGGCAACACGGCCATGCGGCCGATGTGGGCTGTATCCTCCAGGGTGGTGAACATACGCCCGGTGGCTACCGGGGTATTGTCCGGTAATACCGCCAGGAAGTGGTCGGCGATTTCGTCTGTATCATCCCACTCCAGCTCAGCCGGGACCCTCTGCTCGTCAATAAACACCCGCTGGCGAATCTCCCGCAGGCTGCGGGGCGCCAGCTGCCAGCTGTATTTACGGATTCGCACACTCATTCGAAATAGACACTACCCTGGTTGTAAAGAACGGTCATCAGCTCTGCCAGCGCGGGGTCTTCGCACTGGCGCCGGAGTTCCGTCATATCGGGCCGGCTGTCACGGCAGAGCAGGGGCGCCAGTGAGCGGGCCTCGCCATTGAGCAGGTAGCGTTCGCCATCGACGAACAGTGCGGTCTGGTCACCCAGTTCGGTATACGCAAAGCGGGAGCCTTCGTTCCAGCGTAGCGAGCCACCATCGGCCAGTGCCTGGAGCAGGTCATCCGTCGATGCCGGTGGTTCCGCCGGAATCACGATGTCGCTGTTTTTCGGGCTGGTGCTGAACTGCCCGAACCACAGTGCCAACTGGCGGGAGTCAGAGATCCGTTGTTGCAGGATACCCTGAAGCTGCTGCAGGACGTCATGGCCAATGGCCCCCGGGTTAGCGGCTGGCTCCAGGTCCGGGTCCCGCAGGTGGCCCGAGACATCGGTTTCGGAACACAGGAAATCGGTAAAACTGGTGAGCACATCATCCACGGTAGGCGCCCGGAAGCCCACTGACAGGGTGATACAGTGATCCTCGGCAACGCCGTGGTGGCCGATGGCCGGAGGCAGGTAGAGCATATCGCCGGGTTCCAGCAATACCTCCTCTTCCGGTTCCCAGTCCTTGAGTATACGTAGCGGTGTGCCATCAACCCTGGGCGAGTGTTCGCTGCAGGCGCCGCCGAATTTCCAGCGCCGGTGGCCTTCGGCCTGCAACAGGAATACGTCGTACTGGTCGAAATGAGGCCCAACGCTGCCACCGGGAGGTGCGTAGCTGGCCATGATGTCATCCAGCCGCCAGTTGGGTACGAAGCGAAAGTGGTCCAGCAGGTCAGCGACTTCCGGAACCCAGTGGTCCAGCCCCTGCACCAGCAGCGTCCAGTTGCCAGCTGGCGGCGAGGTAAAACGGTCGGTACCGAAAGGTCCGTTGTGCAGCTGCCACGGATGGCCGTTCTCTTCTTCGACCACGATGCGGGACTCCACGGATTCTTCGCAGGCCAGCCCCGCCAGCTCGTCGGCGCTGACCGGGCTTTGAAAGCCGGGGAAAGCCTGGCGGATGACCAGGGGCTTTTTCTGCCAGTAATCCCTCAGAAAAGTCTCGGCGGACAGACCACCGGGGAGCTGCGTAGGTACGGTCATGATCCGATCTTGCCTGCCTGGCCTGCCGCGTTACCGGTATAATCTGATGGCGACAGGGCCATCAGCTCGTCCTTTGCTGCCTGGGGAATGTCCAGGCCTTGCACGAAGTCGCGGATCAGTTCGGGGCTCATATCCTTACCCCGGGTGAGCTCTTTGAGCTTCTCGTAGGGCTTTTCAATGTTGTAGCGGCGCATCACGGTTTGAATGGGTTCGGCCAGTACCTCCCAGGCATTGTCCAGGTCTGCAGCCAGCCTTGCCGGGTTTACTTCCAGCTTGCCAAGGCCTTTGAGTGTGGCTTCGTAGGCGATCAGGCTATGAGCGAAGCCGACGCCCAGGTTGCGCAGTACGGTGGAGTCGGTCAGGTCACGCTGCCAGCGGGAGACAGGCAGTTTGCTGCCCAGATGGGCCATGATGGCATTGGCGATACCCAGGTTGCCCTCGGAGTTTTCGAAATCGATCGGATTGACCTTGTGTGGCATGGTGGACGAGCCAATTTCGCCGGCCACGGTCTTCTGCTTGAAGTAACCCAGGGAGATATACCCCCAGAGGTCACGGTCAAGGTCGATCAGGATGGTGTTGAAGCGACCCACGGCATCGAACAGCTCGGCAATATAGTCGTGGGGTTCAATCTGGGTGGTATAGGGGTTCCAACTCAGCCCCAGGCCTTCCACAAAGTGCTTCGCGTTGGCGGCCCAGTCGACGGAGGGGTAGGCAGACAGGTGGGCGTTGTAGTTGCCTACAGCGCCATTGATCTTGCCCAGCAGCTCAACGTTACGGACCTGGTCCAGCTGGCGGTTGAGACGGTGTACGACGTTGGCGAGCTCCTTGCCGACGGTGGTCGGTGAGGCGGTCTGGCCGTGGGTACGGGACAGCATGGGCTGCTCAGCATGTTCCCGGGCCAGCTCGGTGAGCCGTTCGATGACCCGGCTCATGGCCGGCAGCAGGCCGTCATTGAGGCCTTCACGCAGCATCAGTGCATGGGACAGGTTGTTGATGTCTTCGGAAGTGCAGGCGAAGTGGACAAACTCGGTGATGGCGTGCAATTCGTCGATGGGGGCAATCTTGTCCTTGATGAAGTACTCCACCGCCTTGACGTCGTGGTTGGTGGTGCGCTCGATGGACTTGATGGCTTCGGCGTCTTCGAGGCTGAAATTTTCCACCAACTGGTCGAGGGCATCATTGGCACCGGCGCTCAGGGTGGGTACCTCGGTAATACCGGGGTGAGCCGCCAGTTGCTGCAGCCAGCGCACTTCCACCTTGACCCGGTTGCGGATCAGCCCGTACTCGCTGAAGATTTCCCGGAATACCGTAACTTTGTTGCCATAACGGCCGTCCACCGGAGAAATGGCGGTCAGGCTGGTCAGTTCCATCAGATTTAACCTCATCAGAGTCAGGGCAGGGCCGGGAAGGTGCGGGTTGCCAGCGCCGGAGGCGCCGGGGTGCTAGGTTGCAGCCGGTCGTCCTGCAGGTGAATACGTTGGTCGCTATGATACACCAGCGGGCGCACCAATTCAGCGCCCGCGTCATGGTCCGGTCAGCGTGGGGAATAGACGGACTGGTTGGCCTGCTCGGCCAGCGTACGGGCGGTGGCCGCCACCTTGCGCCGGCGAAGAATCAATTGCCAGCGGCGGCCGCCAGTCTGGCGCCAGAGAACGGCCGAGCGGATGCCGGCGAGTAGCAGGGCACGGACTTTCGCTGCATTTTCTTCCCGCTGCAGGACTGTCGGGTTGCCGGTGACCTGGATGCGCTGGCGAAAGGTGCTGATCGTGTCCTGGTAGACCGATGCCAGGTTGCCGACCAGGTTGCTGTGTACATAGCCAAAATGGTTGGCGGTATGGCGGGCCTGGTCAATACGCTGGCCGATCGCCTCGAGCATATCCGGCTTCCGGTTCAGGGTGGACTCCAGCTGGATCAGGTTAAGGCTGTAACGGAGAATGTCCATGTCCTGCTGGCGGGTCTGGTTGCTGAGGATCTTCGCCAGGGCATCCAGGCCTTCGCGCAGGTTCATCAGTTCACCACCGTACACGTCCAGCGTATTGTCCGGATTGGTAACGAACAGTGACTGCAGGGAGGTTTCCAGGGTCGATTCAGCACAGCTCCCCTGATGGGCGACCTGGCTCACCAGGGTGGCCGCCTGGAATACCCCTGCCAGCGCCAGGGTCTGGTCGGTGACGGAGGAGTTGCTCAAGACGCCTGCGCCTCCATGTCTGCCGGGGCTGCGGGCTCCTGCTCGCCATCACGCCAGGTGGTTTCGATAACGGCGCCGCCCAGGCAAGTATCGCCCTGATAGAAAACCACTGACTGGCCGGGAGTAACTGCACGCTGGGCGTTGTCGAAGACCACCCGGGTGCCCGCGGCCGTGACCGTCACTTCGCAATCCTGGTCTGGCTGGCGGTAGCGAGTCTTGGCCTTGCAGCGAAACTGCTGCGCCGGAGGCTCGCCGGCCACCCAGTCCACCGGCCCACTGAGCAGTCCCCGGGAGAACAGCAGCGGGTGTTGTTTGCCCTGAACGGCAATGAGCACGTTCCGCTTGAGGTCCTTTTCTGCCACGTACCAGGGCTCGTCTCCGAAGTTTGGCAGGCCGCCGATGCCCAGCCCCTGACGCTGGCCGATAGTATGGTACATCAGGCCCTGGTGCCGGCCGATGGCCTGGCCATCCGGGGTCTGGATTTCACCCGGCTGGGCCGGCAGATACTGCTTTAGGAAATCGCTGAACTTGCGCTCGCCGATAAAGCAGATACCGGTTGAATCCTTCTTGTCGTGGGTAACAAAGCCCTGCTCCTCGGCGATACGGCGGACCTCCGGCTTTTCCAGTTCGCCTACCGGGAACAGGGTGCGGGCAATGCGCTCGCCGGATACGGCATGGAGGAAATAGCTCTGGTCCTTGTTGTCGTCCAGCCCCTTGAGGAGCAGCGCACGACCAGGGTGCTCCGGGTCCGGCCGTTGGCGGGTGTAGTGGCCGGTTGCTATGTAGTCGGCACCGAGAGTAACCGCATAGTCGAGAAACGCCCGGAACTTGACCTCTTTATTGCACAGGATGTCCGGGTTTGGTGTGCGACCGGCGCTGTACTCGGAAAGGAAGTGCTCGAATACCCGGTCCCAGTACTCAGCCGCGAAACTGGCCGTATGCAGGGGGATACCAATGGCCTCGGCGACGGCCTGTGCGTCCGCCAGGTCGGTCATTGCGGTGCAGTATTCCGTACCGTCGTCTTCGTCCCAGTTTTTCATGAACAGGCCTTCCACCTGGTAGCCCTGGGATTTGAGCAACCAGGCGGCCACGGAGGAATCCACGCCGCCGGACATGCCGACAATGACACGGGTATGGTCAGGTTTTCTGGACGGGGTCTGGCTCATGGAATGACGAATACAGCTGCAGGTGAATGTCAGGGTGGCGATTGTACCACTGTTTGTAATCAGGGCGCGCCCGGCTCGACGATCACCTCCAGGGGGAAGCGCCGTCCCTTTCGGTAATCCAGTATGCAGTCAAGCACCATGGGACTTCGAAGCCGGTCGCCAAGGTCCCGGATCTGCTCCAGGGTCAGCCAGTGGGCTGCAATGATGCCTTCATCGAGCTGCTCACTGACCTGTTTCAGCGCCGTGGCAGCGAAACAGAAACGGAAATAGGTTCGCCCGTTGGCCGGGGCGATATACCGGTACATGCCCAGAAAGGCATGGGGCTCCACCTCCCAGCCGGTTTCTTCAAGGGCTTCACGGCGGGCGGCGTCGATGACCGTTTCTCCTTCCTCGATATGGCCGGCCGGCTGGTTGAATACAACCTTGCCCTCACTGTGCTCTTCGACCAGCAGGTAGCGACCCCGGGTATCCTCCACAATAACGGCGACGGTGGCATGGGGCTTCCAGGTCATGGGGTGTCCTTATCTCGGTTTGCGTTGGTGTCGGTGGCGAGAACTGTGACGCCCTTGCCCAGGTGGGCCAGGGCGTTTACCGGCCGCCGACACTGGCAGGTGAACGGTCTGAACCTGGTACTGGCCGGGTGCCAGACCATCTAGCGTCCACTCACCGATACGCCAGCGTACCAGGCGCAGTGTAGGAAAGCCGGTGGCGGCAGTCATCCGGCGTACCTGGCGATTGCGGCCTTCAGTCAGGGTGAGTTCGAGCCAGGAGGTGGGGATTGCGGCGCGCTCCCGGACGGGTGGATTCCGGGGCCAGAGGCTGGGCGCATCGATACGGCGGGCATCAGCGGGTCGGGTTGGTCCGTCCTTCAGCTCAAGACCCTGCCGAAGCCGGTGAAGCGCCTCGTCAGTCAGTTCGCCCTCCACCTGAACCAGGTAGGTTTTACTCATCTTCTGACGGGGGGAGGCAATACGGTGCTGCAGCGGGCCGTTGTCGGTCAGCAACACCAGCCCTTCCGAGTCATAGTCCAGTCGGCCGGCAGGGTAGACGCCGGGCTCCTTGACGTAGTCAGCCAGGGTGCTGCGCCCCTGTTCGTCACTGAACTGGCAGAGGGTATGGAAGGGCTTGTTCAGCAAGATCAGGGTAACCATCCCGACATGTTAACAGAGTCGTTAACACGCGGGGATGGCCCTGTTCATTGGTTGCAACGGGTTTTACAACTATCTAGCCGTTGACCATGCGAATCACATTGTTCCGCGGTTGCACCTGAGCCGCCTGCTCATCGGTCTCTGCTCCCTGGCTGGCCGCGGGTGACTCGGGGACGATATTGACGGCGTGAACGCCCTTGTCACTGGGTTTCTTGTCAAAGGTTACTGGTTGTCCGGCTTTCAGGGTTTTATACCCTTCCATCTGTACCGAGGAGAAATGTGCAAACAGGTCATCACTGCAGCCCTCTTCGATAATGAAGCCATAACCCTTGGCGTTATTGAACCATTTTACCTTGCCCCTAGGCATGATGAACTCCCTTGTCCGGTCATTATCTGTCGTAATCAACGGCGCCTTGAGGCCGCTTTTTTTACGGCGTTTTACACAATTTTACATTGCAGGATCCACTTTTGATCAATCGCCGGCGGGAGTCAATACCAAACTTGCGGAAATCATTGATCGTCCACATTACGTCATGTTCAGGTCGTTTCCGGGGGCAGCCGCAATGAGCAGTTTCAGGGACTTATTCTACCCGGGGGTATAACCGGGTATTTTTAGAAAGCAGTTGATCTAATCCCCCGCTGGACCCATATATCACGGCAGGGAGCTGGCCAGTTTGTCGATCGGCTTTCAGCGCGCGCTCCACACCGATCGGGGGTGGCGAATGGCACGGGGAGTCTGCGGTACGGACACTTCGTGTCGCGGCTGTTTTGGCGAGGGCCGAGAAGGTATCATGGCAGGCTGAACCCGCGGCGGGTTTTGCGGTCGAAGGTGTGGTTGTCGAAGAATTCTGCTCCATGCCCGGACGTCCTGCAGCCAGCCACTCAAGAAGGGCCAGGCAACTGCCGCCAGGCTTGAAAACCCGCCTGCGGACATCCATCTTATGTCACAGAAACCGACATCCGGTAAGAGAATCATGCGGACACTGAGAAATTCTCTACTAATATTGAGTCAGGGGGATCACGACGGCCAGGACAAACCCGGTCGGGAAGACGGCGTCAGTGTGGCGCCAGAGAAACCGGCCCTGAAGCGCCCGGCCCGATATCAGGTGCTACTCCTGAACGATGACTACACACCCATGGATTTTGTCGTGGATGTGTTGATGAAGTTCTTCGGAATGAACGAAGAAAAGGCGACGCAGGTGATGCTGCTCGTCCATACGCAGGGAAAGGCCGTATGTGGGGTGTATACCCGAGACATCGCGGAAACGAAGGCAGCGCAGGTGAATCAGTATTCCTCGGAGTGCGAACACCCGCTGCTATGCGAGATTCAACGTGCGGACTGAACGACCTAGGTGGGGTGGCCCATGCTGAGCAAAGATCTTGAAATTACGCTGAATGCCGCTTTCCGGAATGCCCGTGACAAGCGTCATGAGTTCATGACGGTTGAGCACCTGCTGCTGGCATTGCTGGATAACGACTCAGCGGTGGGCGTCCTCAAAGCCTGCGGGGCGGACCTGCAGCGACTCCAGGATGAGCTTACCGAGTTTGTCGATTCGACAACGCCGCTGATCCCCGGCAGTGACAGTGAGCGGGAAACCCAGCCGACCCTGGGTTTCCAGCGGGTCCTGCAGCGGGCGGTGTTCCATGTACAATCTTCCGGCAAGAAGGAGGTCACCGGGGCTAACGTACTGGTTGCCATTTTCAGTGAGCAGGAGAGCCAGGCGGTTTACCTGCTGAAAAAGCAGAACATCGCGCGGATTGACGTGGTGAACTTTGTTTCCCACGGGATTTCCCGGGTGCAGGGTGCTGAGGACCAGGAGGCACCGGATGCTGCGGCCCAGGAAGAGGCGGCTGAGGAGGGCTCATCCAATCGCCCGCTGGAAGCCTATGCCAGCAACCTCAACGAACAGGCGCGCCAGGGCCGTATCGACCCGTTGATTGGCCGTGAACACGAGGTCGAGCGGGTTGTGCAGATCCTCGTGCGCCGCCGCAAGAACAATCCGCTGCTGGTGGGTGAGGCCGGGGTGGGCAAGACTGCCATCGCCGAAGGCCTGGCAAAGCGTATCGTTGACGGCCAGGTGCCCGAAATCATTTCTGATGCCGTGGTTTACTCCCTGGATCTGGGCGCGCTGCTGGCGGGCACCAAGTACCGGGGGGATTTTGAAAAGCGTCTCAAGGGTCTGCTGGCGGAACTGAAGAAAGAGAAGCGGGCGATCCTGTTTATAGACGAGATCCACACCATTATCGGTGCCGGTTCCGCGTCGGGCGGTGTGATGGATGCATCCAACCTGCTCAAGCCCATGCTCGGCTCCGGGGAGATCCGTTGTATTGGCTCTACTACCTTCTCCGAGTTCCGTGGCATTTTCGAGAAAGACAGCGCACTCGCGCGGCGCTTCCAGAAGATTGATGTCAACGAGCCCAGTGTCGAGGACACCTACCAGATCCTGAAAGGGCTCAAGCCCCACTTCGAGAAGCACCACGACCTCAAGTACACGGACAAGGCGCTGAGGGTCGCGGCGGAGCTGGCGGACCGGTATATCTCCGACCGGCACCTGCCGGACAAGGCCATCGATGTGATCGACGAAGCGGGTGCACGTCAGCGATTGCTGCCGGAAGCCAAGCGTCGCAAGGTGATCGGTGTCTCCGCCATCGAAGACGTGGTGGCGACCATTGCCCGTATCCCGCCGAAGAGTGTCTCCAGCAGCGACAAGGACCTGCTGCGCAACATGGAGCGGGACCTGAAGATGACCGTGTTCGGCCAGGACACGGCCATCGAGTCGCTGTCCAACGCCATCAAGCTGGCACGGGCAGGACTGAAGGCGCCGGAGAAGCCGGAGGGTGCGTTCCTGTTTGCCGGTCCCACCGGTGTGGGTAAGACAGAGGTGACCCGTCAGCTGGCCAAGGTGCTGGGTATCGAGCTGGTTCGGTTCGACATGTCCGAGTACATGGAGCGTCACACCGTATCCAGGTTGATTGGCGCGCCCCCCGGCTATGTCGGCTTCGATCAGGGCGGTCTGCTCACCGAGGCGGTGAACAAACACCCCCACTGTGTGCTGTTGCTCGATGAGATCGAGAAGGCCCACCCGGAGGTGTTCAACCTGCTGTTGCAGGTCATGGACCACGGTACCCTGACCGATAACAATGGCCGGAAGGCGGACTTCCGCCATGTCATCCTGGTGATGACCACCAACGCCGGCGCGGAGGATATCAGCCGTCGCTCCATCGGCTTCCAGGAGCAGGATCACAGCACCGATGGCATGGAGGTGATCAACAAGATGTTTACGCCGGAGTTCCGCAACCGCCTGGATTCCATTATCCAGTTTGGTGGCCTGGCCCCGGAAATCATCACCCATGTGGTGGACAAGTTCCTTACCGAACTCCAGGCCCAGCTCGACGAGAAGCACGTGGTACTCCATGTGGACGACGAAGCCAAGCTCTGGCTGGCGGAGAAGGGCTATGATCCCACCATGGGGGCTCGCCCCATGGGACGTCTGATCCAGGACAAGATCAAGCGGCCGCTGGCCGAGCAGATACTGTTTGGCGCCTTGTCAGAAAATGGCGGCGAGGTGAACGTCCACCTCAAGGATGGGGAGCTGGTGTTCGAATACGAGAATGAACCGGCCGAAGCTGTGTAGCGGTCGCGAATCTGCCAGCCGCAACGAAGAAAGCCCCGCCAAGGCGGGGCTTTCTTTTTGCGCAGATGTCAGGCCGCAGTGTGCAGACCCGGCATGGCGGCAATCAACGGGCGCGGTAAACGATGCGGCCCTTGCTCAGGTCGTAGGGAGTCAGCTCGACCTTCACCTTGTCGCCAGTGAGGATGCGGATATAGTTCTTGCGCATCTTGCCGGAGATGTGGGCCGTAACAACGTGACCGTTGCTCAGCTCGACACGGAACATGGTATTCGGAAGGGTGTCTACAATAACGCCTTCCATTTCAATGACATCTGATTTCGCCATTCAGTAAGAACCTCGCTTGATTGGGTTTCCCTGATTCCGGAATGGCGCAATTCTGCCTCATTTGCGCGCCTTTGGCAAAAAATGCGGGTAATTTGCAGAAATGCAAGGGGCGAAGATGCCGTGCCGGGCAGGGTTTTATCGGTCCCGGGTGTTCGGGTCAAATGCCTGCCAGGTACCGTCCAGCAAGGCCTCTATGGGTCGGAAACGGGTTTTGTAGTTCATTTTACGGCTTTCGGAAATCCAGTACCCGAGATAGACCCAGGGCAGCCCCCGTTCACGGGCTTCCTGTACCTGCCAAAGGATCGCAAGGGTTCCCAGGCTACGATCGTCATAGTCGGGATGGAATATGGTATAGATTGCCGAGAGTCCATCATCCAGTACATCGACTACGGCCAACCCGATCAGCTCGTCATCCAGGGTGATTTCCAGGAACCAGCTATCGGTTGCGCCTTCAACAAGGAAGGACTGGAACTGATCGCGCGAGGGTGGGTACATGTCACCATCGGCGTGGCGTTCGTTAATATAGTGGGCGTAGAGCTGGTAATAGCGCTCGGAGAACCGGGCCGGAACCAGGCGGAAGGTGACGTCCTGGTTACGCTTCCAGACCCGGCGCTGGGAGCGGTCAGGGCGAAACGCGCGGGTATCCAGGCGCACAGGTACGCACGCGTTGCAGTGCTCGCAGTGGGGCCGGTAGTAATGTGACCCGCTGCGGCGAAAACCCAGCGCTGTCAGTTGGGAGTACAGGCGCTTGTCGACCCGGGCCCTCGGGTCCACGAACATGGTGGTGGCATCCCGGTCCGGCAGGTAACTACAGCTGTGAGCCGGTGTCGCGAAGAATACCAGCGTTCTCAGGCTGCTCATGCGGGAGTCTCCGGAGGTCTGCCTCGCCAGGTCCAGTCCAGTTGCCACTGCGCCTGTTGCGGAGGCCGGTCGATGTTTGCTTCCAGTATAGATAAGAAATCCGTGCGGGGGATAATACTGGCCCCCATGCGCACCAGGTGGGGGCTTTCTACCTGGCAGTCCATTATCTGGTAGCCCCCCTTTTGCAGCTGGCCACACAGGTGCACCAAGATGGTCTTGGAGGCGTTGGTTTCCAGGGAAAACATGGATTCACCGAAAAAGCAGCGGCCGATAGCGAGTCCATAGAGACCGCCCACCAGGTCCCCTCGACGGTTCCAGGCCTCTATGGAATGGGCATGGCCTTGCCGGTGCAGTTCGACATAGGCCTGCTCCATGTCATCGGTAATCCAGGTACCTTCCGGGCGGGTAGAGCCGCACAGGTGAACCACGCGTCGAAAGGCCAGGTCAGTGGTGATCCTGAACTGCTCCCGGTTCAGGGTGCGGCGCAGGCTTCGGGAGACATGGATTTCAGTGGGGAAAATGACACAGCGCGGATCGGGCGACCACCAGAGAATAGGCTGGTCGTCGCTGAACCATGGAAAGATCCCGTGGCGATAGGCATAGAGCAATCGGTCAGGCGACAGGTCGCCTCCCAGGGCGAGCAAGCCGTCGGGCTCTTCCAGGGCTTCGTCTGCCGGAGGGAACCACAGGTATTCCGGATCAAGCCAGGGCAGGGCGCTCATGGTATCCGCTTCCTGTTACACACCCCGGCCGGGCCGGGGTGGTCTGTTGTCTGGCATCAGCCTTGCTGGTCCAGGAACTTCTCGGCGTCCAGGGCCGCCATGCAGCCAAAACCGGCTGAGGTCACTGCCTGGCGGTATACGTGGTCTGCTACGTCACCCGCTGCAAAGACGCCGGGAACGCTGGCCTGGGTGGCCATGCCTTCAAGCCCGCTGCGGATGCGGATGTAACCGCCTTCCATTTCCAGCTGGCCTTCGAACAGGTCGGTGTTGGGGCGGTGACCAATAGCGATGAATACGCCGGCAAGATCCAGCTCACGGGTACTGTCATCCTCGGTACTGCGGATGCGCATGCCGGTCACGCCTGTGCCATCGCCGAGTACCTCGTCCAGCGTATGGTTCCAGACGATGTTGACGTTGCCGTTCTCGGCTTTTTCGAACAGCTTGTCCTGCAGGATCTTCTCGGCCCGCAACTGGTCACGACGATGAACCAGGGTTACCTCGTCGGCAATATTGGACAGGTACAGGGCTTCCTCAACGGCGGTGTTTCCACCCCCGATGACGGCGACCTTCTGCTTCTTGTAGAAAAAACCGTCACAGGTAGCACAGGCGGATACGCCCTGGCCCTTGAATTTCTCTTCCGACTCCAGGCCCAGGTACATGGCGGACGCACCGGTGGCAATAATCAGGGCATCACAGGTGTATTCGCCGCTGTCACCCTTGAGGCGGAATGGGCGGTTGCGAAGGTCGGCTTCATTGATGGTGTCGTAGACGATGCTGGTCTCGAAACGCTCGGCATGCTTCAGCATGCGCTGCATCAGCTCAGGACCCTGAACGCCGTCGTTATCTCCCGGCCAGTTATCCACATCGGTGGTGGTTGTCAGTTGGCCGCCTACCTCAATACCGGTAATCAGGGTCGGGTTAAGGTTGGCGCGGGCCGCGTAAACAGCGGCGGTGTAACCGGCGGGGCCGGAGCCGAGGATAATCAGTCGGGAATGTTTGCTGTCGGTCATTGCTCGTCTCTTGAAGTTCGGGGCAACGGTCGATGGCGTTGCCGGATTACCGTCATTATGAGTATCGGGGCGAATCGCTGTCTATCAAGGGAGCAGCTATACGGAAACGCCAGGTAGAATCAGTCGCATGGTTTGGCACAGGAGCATACCAAGTCCTTAACCGAACGCGAATTTGATTGCTGTAATTTCGGTTATTGAATGTCGCTATACGGCAAACTCAGGTGCGCCCGATTACGGGAACCTGTTCCAGGAGTTGCCGCACCCGCTGCTCACCTTTGCCGCTGTCGCCCTGCTCCAGGCGGTGGCCGGCAATGGCCGGCAAAACGGCCTGGACATCATCGGGCAGCACGTGATGGCGGCCTTGCATCAGGGCCCAGGCCCTGGCAGCCCGTGCCAGCCCAAGACCTGCCCTGGGGGAAAGGCCGTAGACCAGCCCTGGCATGCGGCGGCTGGCCTCAAGCAGGTTCTGGATATAATCCAGCAGCGCAGGGCTGGTGCTCACTCGCGCCACGCCCTGTTGCAGGGTTGCCAGGTCCTCCGGGGTGAACATGGTGCGCAGGCGCTCTGTCATCTGGCGGCGGTCTTCACCTTCGAGTAACTCGCGTTCGGCCTTCGGATCCGGGTAGCCCAGCCGCAGGCGCATCAGGAACCTGTCCAGTTGGGATTCTGGCAGGGGGTAGGTGCCGCCCTGTTCCACCGGGTTCTGGGTGGCAATCACGAAGAATGGCCAGGGCAGCGGACGGGTCTCCCCTTCGATGGAGACCTGCCTCTCCTCCATGGCTTCGAGCAGGGCACTCTGGGTTCTGGGTGAGGCCCGGTTGACCTCGTCGGCCAGGACCACCTGGGCGAAGATCGGTCCCTGATGGAACACCAGGGACCCGGCTTCCCGGTCGTACATGGAGAAGCCCAGGACATCCGCCGGCAACAGGTCATTGGTAAACTGGATGCGCTGATAGCTCAGCCCCATGACTTTCGCCAGGGCATGGGACATGGTGGTCTTGCCCATGCCCGGAATATCCTCGATCAACAGGTGTCCGCGCGCCAAAAGTCCGCACAGGGCCAGGCGAATCTGCGGCTCCTTGCCGAGGACGATATGATTGAGCTCGGTGACCGCGGCATCGATCAGTTTCTTCATGGGCTTCTCAGTGTTGTGGCTTCAGTCCCGGACCCGCTTGAGCAGATCGCCGTAGGCGTCGATCCGACGATCCCTGAAATACGGCCAGATACGCCGGATGGACTCGCTCCGCTGGCGATCGATATCCGCAAAGAGAATGGTTTCCTGCGCTTCATCGGCCCGTGCCAGGAATTCCCCCTGGGGGCCACAGATAAAGCTGTTACCCCAGAAGCGGATACCCGTTCCCTGGCCTGTCGGGTCCGCTTCGGTACCAATACGGTTGGGCGCGATAACCGGGAGGTTATTGGCGACGGCGTGGCCGCGCTGAACGGTTACCCAGGCGTCCAGCTGACGGGCCTGTTCGTCCGGCTCGTCAGTGGTGTCCCAGCCGATGGCTGTGGGATAGATGAGTATCTCTGCCCCGGCCAGGGCCATCAGGCGGGCAGCCTCCGGATACCACTGGTCCCAGCATACCAGGAGGCCAAGGCGGCCAACGGAGGTATCGATGGGTGTGAAGCCGCTTTGCCCTTCATTGAAGGTGGCGTCGCCCGGCGTAAAGTAGAACTTTTCGTAGAAACCCGGATCGTCCGGGATATGCATCTTGCGGTACAGGCCTGCAAGGGAACCGTCGGACTCCAGTACCACGGCGGTGTTGTGGTAAACGCCGTTCATTCGCCGCTCAAAGACCGAGCCCACCAGCACGATACCCAGTTCACGGGCCAGGCCTGCAAGGCGCTCGGTTGTGGGGCCGGGTATGGGCTCGGCCAGGTCAAACGTGGCCGTGTCCTCGGTCTGACAAAAATACAGGGTGGCGTGGAGCTCCTGCAGTATGACCAGCCGCGCACCCCCTGCCGCCGCTTCGCGGACCAGGCGTTCGGTGGTGGCTAGGCTGGCGTCCTTGTCGCTGGAACAGGCCTGCTGGATGGCTGCAACCCTGAGCTGTCCATGACTCATAGCTCAACGACTCCGGCGGGCAACTGCATGGTGACGCAATGCAGGCTGCCGTGTTGCTCGATCAGTGGGCGACAGGGGATCGGTATGATTTCACGGTCAGGGAAGATTTCCCGGAACGTGATCAGCGCCGCCTCGTCCTGGGGCACGTCATACACGGGCAACAGTACGGCATCATTGATGATCAGGAAGTTCGCATAGGTGGCCGGCAGCCGCTGGCCTTCGTCGTCGACTATGGCGTCTGGCCACGGCAGGGGGGTGAGCCGATAGGGCGTACCGTCGGTCTGGCGGAATTCCCGAAGCGCTTCTTCCATGGTGCTGAGGGCCGGGTAATGTTCATCCTCCGGGTCTTCGCAGCGCACGAAGCAGATGTGGTCCCGGCTGACGAAGCGGGCCAGGGTGTCGATATGGCTGTCGGTGTCGTCCCCGGCCAGGTAACCATGGTTCAGCCAGAGTACGCGTTCTGCGCCCAGCGTTTCTCCCAGCAGTGCTTCGATCGCCGCACGGTCGTAATCCGGGTTCCGGGTCGGGGTCATCAAGCATTCGCTGGTAACGAGCAGAGTACCCTCACCGTCGGACTCGATGGAGCCTCCCTCCAACACGAAGTCCACTTTATCCAGTGGTGTATCACCGAAGCAGCCCGCAGTGGCAAGGTGCTGGTTAAGGGCGTTGTCTTTCTCCCAGGGGAACTTTCCGCCCCAGGCATTGAAGCGAAAGTCCAGCAACCGGGTGCCTTCAGGCGTCGTGACAGAAATCGGGCCATGGTCCCTTGCCCAGGTGTCGTTCGCGGGTGCGGCAACGCAATGGGCTCGTCCGGGCAGGTTGTTGTCCCGGGCCCACTGGTTGAGCTCCCGGTCCAGTTGCTCGGCACGGAACACATGCTCGCAGCTGATGAGCAAGTGCTGGAAACGGAGGATCGCCCGGGCTATGGCCAGGAACACCGGTTCCACCCTGTCCATGCTATGGAACCAGTCGGTGCCGGGGTGGGGCCAGGTCAGCATGACGGCACTCTGGGGTGCCCATTCGGCAGGCATCGCGCGTGTCGAAGTCAAAATTACAACCATCCTGTCAGTGGTTCAGGGGCAGGAACCGCCAGCCGGCAGTTACCGCGGGGAAGGGCTGCATTCTACCGGTTTGAAGCAGGCCCGTCACAGCCCCGGCTCAGTGATTGTGTCGTGCGACGGCGTGAATTACGTGGCTGTATTCGAAATACACCACGAAATCGTCGTAGTGCCACTGGGAAATGGGCGGGTCGCCCACTGGTCCGGATGTGCTGACCGGGTCGCCGAACCGCTGCCTGACGCCTTCGCGGGACTGGCCGGTCTGGGGCAGGGCCAGGGTGCCCCGGTCTCCCTGGGACATTACTGGCACCTTGATCTGCTCGGCCTGGGCGGGCAAGGACAGAACCGCGCCCATGGCGGCAAGCACCAGGCTCGCAGCAAAGGCCGTGGATATCAGTTTGTTCATGGTCAGCTCTCCTGAAACTTCTGTAATTTCCGGGCCCATTATTGCGGCCGGGCATCGCCCTGTCTCTGGCGAATCTGCCACCGCATGACGTGTTTCGCAATCTGCTGGCGGTCGGCGTCGGATATGTCCGTGAAGGTGGTATGAATTTCCTCCAGATGCGCATCTTCGCTGGCTGTGGCGGGGGAAACCTCGACCACTTCGGCCCGGGCCTGTGGACGGTAGAGTTCCGGTGGCAGGGTCAGCCTCAAGGCAAGTGGCGTGCCGACAGCGAGCTCACCACGGGGTGCCAGAAAGCTTACGCCGCCTTCACTGAGGGTCACATTACGCCAGTGTTCCGGTTGCAACGGATTTTGCTCAAAGGCCATAATGCGCGCGAGCGTATCGACCTTGCCGTTCAGGGACTTGAGCAGGGCTGCCGTTAACCGGTCACGCTCTGCCAGCAGCGGAAGCTGATTGCGAAACTCCAGGTCCAGGCGTTTCAGTTCTGACTTCAGCCCGTCCAGGTGGTCTTCCTGGAAAGGATTTGTCGAGCCATGGCCCTCTGCCGCCAGCGGGTGGTACTCCAGGCCGATCCGGTCCTGGATACGAAAGAAATCGCGCCGGTCTGGGTTTTGCGGGTCCGGGTTCATCAGGGCTCCACAGCGGGTATTTGTTGTAAGGGCTGCCGTGCCGGGCAAACCTGGCGCCTTGCCAGCCTCGATCCGGAGCAGGGTTTCCGGCAGAATAGCCGTTTTTTGAACAGTTTAGCAGCTTCCCGGTGGCAAGGCAGTCGGGAGCATCCGATTCGACTTCCGGTAGTGACAGGCGACCTGTATGTTCCGACCCCTCTCGTTCTATATCGGCCTGCGATACACCGCAGCCAAGCGACGAAACCATTTCATCTCTTTTATTTCCCTGACCTCGATGATCGGCCTCATGCTGGGGGTTGCCGTGCTTATCATTGTGCTCTCGGTCATGAACGGGTTTGACCGGGAGCTCAAGGAAAAAGTGCTGGGCATGGTGCCCCACGCGGTCGTCAAGGGCGACCCCTACCTCGCCGACTGGGAATCCATTGACCAGAAGGTTGCCGAGCACCCCCGGGTACTGGCCGCCGCCCCCTTTATCGAGGGGCAGGGTATGGTGACCGGTGGTGGTAATGTTCGTGGAGTGCTGATCAAGGGAATCATTCCTGAGCAGGAGGATACCGTCTCCATTATCGCCAGTCAGATGATCGAGGGTAGCCTGGGCAGCCTTCAATCCGGGGATTTCGGTATCATCGTTGGCCAGCCGCTGGCGGCGAGCCTCCGTTTACAGGTGGGGGACAAACTGACGGTGGTGCTGCCGGAAGCGTCTGTCAGCCCTGCTGGTGTGATGCCAAGGCTGAAGCGCTTTACGGTCGCGGGTATCTTCAGTACCGGCGCCGAGCTGGATGGCAACTACACACTGATCCACATGGATGATGCCGGTAAGCTGATGCGAACCGGCGGCCTGGCAGAAGGTGTCCGCCTGCTGGTGGATGACCTGTTTGCTGCACCGGCGGTGGTGGAGGAAGCCGCCCTCAGTCTTGGCGGCCGGTATTATATCTCTGACTGGACGCGAACCCACGGCAGCCTGTTCAGTGCGATACAGATGGAGAAGACGATTATTGGCCTGCTGCTGATGTTTATTGTCGCGGTAGCGGCGTTCAACATTGTTTCTACGCTGGTGATGGTGGTTACGGACAAAACCGGTGATATCGCCATTCTGCGCACCATGGGGGCAACCCCGGGACGTATCATGCGCATTTTCATGATCCAGGGCGCGATTATCGGGGTGTTCGGGACCCTGGTGGGTACCGGGCTTGGCATTCTCGGTGCGCTGTATATCAGCGACCTGATCAGCGGACTGGAGAACCTGCTCAATCACCAGTTCCTCAACGCCGATGTCTATTTCATCAGTTACCTGCCGTCTGATCTGCAGTGGCCGGATGTGGCGATTATCAGCAGTGCCGGCCTCGCCATGAGCCTGCTTGCGACGATCTACCCGGCCTGGCGGGCATCCCGGGTCGATCCGGCGGAGGCCCTGCGCTATGAATAAGGACCATGTCATGGAAGCCGGCAAACCCCCGGTGATCGAGTGCCACAACCTGACCCGCACCTACAAAGAGGGGCCGGTCACACTGACCATATTTTCCGATATCTCCCTGACCGTGAGTGCCGGGGAAACCGTCGCTATCGTTGGCAGCAGTGGCGCTGGCAAGACGACCCTGCTGAATCTTCTGGGCGGCCTGGATAGGCCATCCACCGGGGATATCAGCATCTGCCGTGAGCAGATCCACCGGATGGGCGAGGCCCGCCGGGCCCGGTTCCGTAACCAGCATCTGGGGTTTGTTTACCAGTTCCACCACCTGCTGCCGGAATTCTCGGCCCGGGAGAACGTTATGCTGGCGTGCACCCTCGGCGGGATGTCGGTACAGAAGGCTGGCCAGAAGGCCGATGCCATGCTGGCCCAGGTGGGACTGGCCGAGCGCCTGGATCACAAGCCCGGTGAGCTATCGGGTGGCGAGCGTCAGCGGGTAGCCATTGCCCGGGCGCTGGTGAACGAACCGGAATGTGTGCTGATGGATGAGCCCACCGGCAACCTGGACGAACAGACCGGCGAGAGTGTTCAGCGGTTAATCGAGGGACTGCGGGACCGGCTCGGTATTGCCTTCGTGGTGGTGACCCATGATATGGGCATGGCCAGGAGCCTGGGACGAGTGCTGAAGCTGGAGCAGGGCAGGCTCCACCCTGTTCCGGTCCAGGGACACTAGGGATACCAGGAGTCTGCGGGACTTTCTGCCGCGCAGACTCCTAGCGCACAGGTTCCTGGCGACGCTCCCGCCAGTCCTTGCGAACCTTGCGCCGCCACAGGTACTGGATGACCAGGTAGCTGACGCACCCTGACACAGTGGCGACAGCGACAGATCCGATGTAAAGCGGGATGCCGATTTCCACGATACGCTCACTGAGCCAGTGCCAGGACAGCTGGAACTCGAAGGTAATCACCGGTTTGTTGAGCAGCATCGCGCCAAGTTTGTAATTGAAGTAGAAGATCGGTGGCATGGTGAGCGGATTGCTGATCCATACCAGGGCGACGGATAGCGGCAGGTTGGCGTTGAGCATGACCGCTCCGAAGGCCGCCGCCAGCATCTGGAACGGCATCGGAATGAATGCCAGGAAAACTCCGACCAGGAAGGCACGTGCGACACTGTGGCGGTTGATATGCCACAGGTTGGGCTCATGGACAATATCCCCGAGAAAGCGCAGCGACTCGATAGAGCGCACTTTCTCCGGTGACGGGATATAGCGTTTCATGAACTTCTTCGGCATATCGAAGAAAAGCCTGTTTGCCGAGGCTGTCCGGGAACTGTGACCCGGGCCCGCGTGCCTGCTTGACTGGACACACAAGGCGCAGGAAAGCACCTTGTCTGGATAGGGACGGTCCGACTGATGGGAACAGGGATCGCCGCCTTTGCCTGCGGCGTCATCATACTTTACTCGGGGCTTTTCACGCCACTATGGGCACTGGTATCCGCCGGCCTGGTGCTGGTAGTGATTACCGTAAGCCGCAGGTGGCTGGTGCCCGGGCCAAGGCTGCTGGTATTCAGTGTGCTGGCCGGGCTGGTGTGGGCAGCCCTGTTTGCGCAATGGCGACTTGCTGACCGGCTCGATCCGTCCCTGGAAGGCAGGCCCCTCACGGTATCAGGTTTTCTTTGTTCAGCGCCGGCACCCGGAGCCTGGGGCAGTGTTCGCTTCAGCCTCTGTGTCGACGGTGAACGCCCCCCGGGTGTCCCTGGCCGCCTGCGCCTGGCCTGGTATGGCGATGGTGCGACGCTGGCACTGCCGAGCCCGTTGACCACTACTGTTATCCTGAAACGCCCCCATGGCGCCGTTAACCCGGGCGGCTTTCGCTATGAGACCTGGTTATTCCGCAAGGGCTACGGCGCCACTGGCTCCGTCCGCGCGCTGGAAGCAAACCCCGCAGGCGCATGTGGGCCTGTCTGTCGTTATCATCGCTGGCGCCAGGCGCTCGTTGCCGCAGCCAATGCTGCCCTTGAGGGTACAGAGCACAAGGCGCTGGCGCTTTCTTTGTTGCTGGGCTACCGGGGGCAGCTAGATAACAGCCACTGGAGCGTGCTGGAGGCCACCGGTACCATTCACCTGGTGGCTATTTCGGGGCTCCATCTCGGGCTGGTAGCAGGCATCGCCGGCTTGCTGTTGCGCTGGCTCTCCGGCCGGCTACCGCAGCCACAAATGACCGCCCGGCAGCAACGTTTCAGGACCTGGCTGGTGGTTACCCTGGCGGCTCTGGGCTATGCCCTCCTGGCCGGGTTCACCGTGCCGACCCGACGGGCCCTGGTGATGGTCGCCATTGCAGGATGGCTTTTGCTGGGTGGCCGCATTGCAGGTGCCTGGCAGGGTTGGCTGGCGGCCCTGGGCCTGGTGTTGCTGGCGGATCCATTCGGGCCGCTGGACCAGGGCTTCTGGTTGTCGTTCGGCGCCGTTGCAGTGCTGGTACTTGTGTTCAGCCGGTTGCATGGAAGGCCAGGCCCACTGAAATCGCTGGTCCTGGCCCAGGCTGCGGTATTTGCCGGCCTTTGGCCCGTGCTGTCGATGCTTGACCAGAGTGCCGCCTGGGCTGGATTGGTGGCGAACATCCTTGCGATCCCCTGGCTTTCCTTCCTGGTGATGCCCCTGTTGCTGGTTGTTGGCGCCATCATGCTGGTATCCGGCGGTGTTGTGCCGGAGCCGATCCTGTTGCTGCTGGATTACGTGCTGGGCGCCCTGTGGTGGATGCTGGTCGAGTTGGCGCAACTGGATATGCCCGCCGGGCGATTGCCGGCCTGGCTTGCCTTTACGTTTTCGGTTCTGGTTTTGCTGGCCCTTTGGTGGCCCTGTAACCGTCTACGCCTCGCCAACCTGGCAATGGCCGTGCTGATCTTGCTGGTCAATGCCGCTGGTGCCAGGCCGGGCTGGCAGTCGACACCCGAGGTCTGGATATGGGATGTGGGCCAGGGACTTTCAGTGCTGGTGCGGCATGAAGGCCAAACCCTGCTTTATGATACCGGCCCGGAGTCCGGCTCGGGATACAGCGCCGTGTCGGAGGTGCTGATTCCGTCCCTGGACCGCGTCGGCATCAGCTCAATTGACACCTTAGTGATAAGCCACGGTGACCAGGACCACGCTGGTGGGCTGTCGGCGTTTATGGAAAAGTACCAGCCGCGCCGCATCGTCGCCGGTGAGCCTTCCCGCCTGCCGGGGAGGATGGGCCAGGTCGCAACGGCTTGCCGCAACCACAAGCCATTGCAGGTAGGGCAGGTGACCGTGGGGTTCTGGCAGGCACAGGAAGAATTGGCTGGCAACGACTCCAATGACCAGTCCTGTGTTGTGGTTCTGACATTCCTGGAGCACCAGTTGCTTCTGCCCGGGGATATTTCCCGCAAGGTTGAGCAATACCTGCTGGAGGACTTTCCGGCACTGGTTCACCGGGAGGGTGAGCTAACCCTGGTGGCCCCTCACCATGGCAGCAAGACCTCATCGAGTCCCGGCTTTGTCCGGTCTCTGTCGCCGGAACGGGTTATCTTTACCGCCGGCTATCGCCACCGTTACGGCCACCCCCATGGTGACGTGGTGGCCCGTTACCAGGTTGAGGGCAGTGAGCTTCTGAATACAGCAACCTCGGGGGCCATACGACTTGCGCTGACGCCGGAGGGGGTGAGTACTATGCAGTGGCGGCAGGACGCTCCCTTCTGGATTCGGCCACCAGAACCGCTTTCAAAAGCCGGTAGTGAGTAATCCTTCCCATACGCCGTTTTCGGATGTGGTCTGATTTCGTGGCTATGCTAAAGTAGCGCCGCTTGTAACAGATCAGGGGAGACTGTGCGTGTTTGAGCTTTTAAAAGCGGGTGGCATCGTGATGGTGCCCATTGTGTTGTGCTCCATTCTGGCGCTGGCCATTGTCCTGGAGCGTCTCTGGACACTCCGCCCGTCCCGCGTTTCACCGCCGGATGTGATGGCTGAACTCTGGCGCTGGATCAAGGCCGACGAGCTCAACAACCGCAAGCTCAAGGTACTTCAATCCTCGTCTCCCACCGGCCGGGTACTGGCCAGTGGCCTGACCAATGCCAAGCATGGCCGTGATGTGATGAAGGAAAGTATCGAGCAGGAAGCTGCCCAGGTTATCCATGACCTTGAGCGATTCCTGAACCCGCTTGGTACCATCGCCACCATCACTCCCTTGCTCGGCCTGCTGGGCACCGTCATCGGTATGATCAAGGTCTTCTCCAGGATGCAGGGTGCGGGCGCCGCCAATATTGCCACACTTTCAGGGGGTATTTCCGAAGCCCTGGTGACCACGGCAGCGGGTCTGACCGTCGCAATTCCGGCGCTTATCGCACACCGCTACCTGATCCGCCGCATTGAGGCGCTGGTTGTCGGCATGGAGCAGGAAGCCATTCGCCTAGTGGAAGTGGTGGTCGGTGACCGTGAAATCGATGTTGAGGGAGCCTGACGGCCGTGAAATTCCAACGCCAGCGAAGCCGCGAAGTGGGCGTGGACCTCACCCCCCTGATCGATGTGGTGTTCCTGCTGCTTATCTTCCTGATGGTATCAACAACCCTGCCGGACGATACCCACCTCAATATCCAGTTACCGGAAGCGGACGGTGAACCGGTAACCACAGAGGTTGAGCAGGTGGAGTTGGTAGTAAACGCAGACGGACATTACATTGTGAATGGCCGCACACTGATCAATAATCGTCGGGGCACCCTCGAGCAGGCAATAAGGGACGTTGCCGGCGAGAGTAACACCCTGCCGTTCGTGATTACGGCGGATGCGCGGACAGCGCACGAGTTTGTCATCAGGGCCATGGACGTTGCCGGCAAGCTGGGGTTTACCCGAATCAGTTTCACCACAGATCCCACATCGGATGAGTGACAGGGCGTCCCTGACCGGCTCCAGGCAGGGACTCCTCAATTCCGACAACCACCTGGCGGGGCAATGAACCAAGCTGAAGCTTCCAACTGGCAGACCTACGGGCGTTTGCTCAAGTACGTTAAACCTTTCTGGATCGCGTTTTCCCTGGCGGTGGTCGGCAATATTATCTACGCCGCTGCCTCTACCGGGATGGCGGCGGCAATGGAATACGTCATCGAGGCCATTGAGAATCCCAGTGCACAGAATCGCCTGATGCTCACGGTTTTGATCGTGGGTGTTTTCGCGTTTCGCGGCGTAGGCACCTTCATGGGCCAATACTTTATTGCCTATGTCGGCCGCCACGTGGTAAATGCCCTGCGCAAGCAGGTATTCAACCGGATGCTGGGGTTGCCGTCCCGGTACTTTGACAATAATGCCTCCGGCCGCCTGGTATCGAAGCTGACTTTCAACGTCGAGCAGGTGGCTGACGCTGCAACCAACGCGGTAACCATCCTTCTGCGGGAAGGCCTGACCATTGTCGGGTTGCTGGCTTTCATGGTCTACACCAACTGGAAGCTGACCCTGGTGTTCGTGGCCATAGGCCCGTTGATCGGCCTGGTGGTGAGTTATGCCAGCAAGCGTTTCCGGAAAATCAGCCGGCGTATACAGAGCTCAATGGGGGATGTGACCCATGTGTCGTCGGAATCCATCACGGGCTACCGGGTTGTGCGGACCTTTGGTGGCGAGGAGTATGAGCGGGAGCGCTTCGGAGAAGTAGCCGACCGCACCATGAGGCAGGGCCTTAAAATGGCCTCTACCCAGGCCATCGCCACACCGGTGGTTCAGGTGCTGGTTGCCGTTGCGATTGCGGCCCTGGTCTGGGTCATGCTGGCTCCGGAAATACGCGGCACCATGACCACCGGTCAGCTGGTAGCCTTCATCACCGCTGCGGCCACCATGGCAAAGCCCATCCGCCAGGTTACCTCCGTTCACAGCAAGATCCAGAAAGGTGTCGCCGCTGCCCATGATGTGTTTGGCACCCTGGATGAAGAACCGGAGCGGGATGATGGCCAGTACGCGCCGGCAAGGGTGCAGGGGGACATTCGTTTTGACGACGTCTGCTTCCGTTACCAGGACAACCTGGATGATGTACTCCACCACATCAACCTGGACATCCCGGCGGGGCAGAGTGTGGCGCTGGTAGGCCGTTCCGGCAGTGGCAAGTCCACCATGGTCAGTTTGTTGCCACGATTCTACGAATATTACCAGGGTGAGATCCGGATTGACGGGCACCCGGTTACCGACTTCACCCTGAGTTCGCTGCGGTCGCAGATCGCGCTGGTTACCCAGAATGTAGTGCTGTTCAACGATAGCATTGCGGCGAATATCGCCTATGGTTCTTTGCGGGACCGTTCCAGGGAAGAGATCATCGAGGCGGCCCGCAAGGCCCATGCCATGGAGTTTATCGAGCGGATGCCCGAAGGGCTGGATACCATGGTGGGTGATAACGGCGTCATGTTGTCTGGCGGCCAGCGTCAGCGCCTTGCGATTGCAAGGGCCTTGTTGAAGGATGCCCCCATCCTGATTCTCGACGAAGCCACCTCGGCCCTGGACACCGAATCCGAGCGTCATATCCAGGATGCCCTGGAGGTGGTAATGAAAGGCCGTACGACGCTGGTAATCGCCCATCGCCTGTCCACCATTGAAAAGGCCGACCGTATCCTGGTGATGGAGTCCGGCCGTATTATGGAAGACGGTAATCACCGGCAATTGCTGGACGCCGGCGGCGCCTACGCCCAGCTTCACCAGATGCAGTTCAGTGAAAACGGATGAAGGACCTCACCGGACGGCTGTGGTACGGGGCAGGGCGTCCGTTATGGCCGCTTATGCCCCTGGCGTGGCTTTACAGGGCATTGGCAAGCTGGCGCCGAACCCGCTTGACGGCAGGCGCTGAACCGCTCCCTGTTCCCGTTGTGGTGGTTGGAAATATCACCGCCGGGGGGACCGGGAAATCCCCCCTCACGGCCTGGCTGGCGTCCCATTTCCGTGATCAGGGTTGGCGCCCGGTGATACTCTCCCGGGGGTATGGTGGCAAGCGGCCCGGGGATGAGCCATTGCTGGTCAGTGGTGACAGCGACCCGGCCGTGGCTGGTGATGAGCCGGTGATGCTGGCTGCCCAGACTGGTTGCCCGGTGGTTGTGCACCCGCAACGGCGGGCATCGGCCATCATGGCGCTGGACCAGGGTCTGGGTAACCTCTTTCTCTGTGATGACGGGCTCCAACACTACGCCCTGGCCAGGGACGTTGAAATTACCGTGTTCGACGGTGTTCGCGGTATCGGAAACGGGGCCGGGCTGCCGGTGGGGCCCCTGCGGGAACCGGTGGGCCGGTTGCAGGATGTTGACCTGGTGGTGGTCAATGGCCCTGCCGGGCCCCTGGTACCGGACCACCCGCAACGCTATGCCATGACCCTGCAGCCTGCCGGCGTGCGCCACCTGCTTAGCGGAGAGAGCACCTTTGCTGAGGCATGGCTTCGTGGTCGGAATTGCGTGGCCTTGGCGGGTATAGGCAACCCGGGGCGCTTCTTTGATCAGCTTCGGCACCTGGGCGCAGAGGTGGTGGGCCGGGCGTTCCCCGACCATCACCGATATACTGGGCAGGACATCGCAACCGGCGATGAGCGCCCCGTATTGATGACCGCCAAGGACGCTGTCAAGATTCGGCCGTTTGCCCACGAGCGTTGCTGGGTGCTTGATGTAACTCCCGAACTGCCTGAATCGTTCGGGAGCGCTGTAAACCTGGCATTGAACAGCAAACTGGCCGCCCGCGGCCTCGATGCTTCCCTACTGCGAGAGATATGACATGGACAACAAACTGATTGCCATGCTGGCCTGTCCGGTGTGCAAAGGCGACCTGAAACTGGACCGGGAGCGGAACGAGATGGTGTGCTATGCCGATGGCATGGCGTTTCCTGTCCGTGAAGGCATCCCGGTGATGCTGGCCAGCGAGGCCCGTACCCTGGGCGCTGAAGAGCGCGTAGACCGGCCGGTAGGGTGAGGGCGTGGCTTTTACCGTTGTAATCCCTGCCCGCTACGCTTCGTCCCGCCTGCCCGGGAAACCGCTGGCGGATATCGGTGGCAAGCCGATGATTCACCATGTGTATGAGCAGGCCTGTCGAAGCCGTGCCGACCGCGTTCTGGTGGCCACGGATGACGAACGCATCGAGGGGGCCTGTCAGGGGTTCGGGGCGGAAGTGGTAATGACCTCGCCGGACCACGCCAGCGGGACTGACCGGCTGCAAGAGGTGGTTACCCGCCTCGGACTTGGCGACGATGCCTGTGTGGTGAATGTGCAGGGGGACGAGCCGCTGATTCCACCGGCCCTGATCGACCAGGTGGCCGATGCCCTGGAGTCCTACCGGGACGCGGCCATTTCTACCCTGTGTGAGCGTATCCACGATCCGTCGGAGCTGTTTAATCCCAACGTGGTGAAAGTGGTGCGGGACCATGACGGCTACGCCCATTATTTCAGCCGGGCACCGGTGCCCTGGTCCCGGTCAGACTGGCAGGCCGGACAGGTACCTGAGCAGTTGCCGGACGACTATCAGGCCTGGCGGCATATCGGTATCTATGGCTATAGGGTCAGTCTGCTGCATCGCTTTGTGGCCTGGCCCCCGGCTCCTACCGAGCTGACCGAAAGCCTGGAGCAGCTGAGGGCCCTGTACCAGGGGGCCCGTATCCATGTCAGTGAGGCCCTGGAGCAGCCTCCCGCCGGCGTCGATACCCCGGAGGACCTGGAACGGGTCCGGCAATGGCTGACCCTGGCCAACTGAACCGGGGTCGAATTCAGAAAGGAGCATTTAATGAGCGATCCGATCCGCGTACTGTTCGTGTGCCTTGGCAATATATGCCGGTCCCCCACCGCGGAGGGTGTCTTCCGCCGGTACCTGGAAGACCATGGCCTCTCGGCCCGGGTGGCGGTAGATTCCTGTGGAACCGGCAACTGGCATGTGGGCTCGGCCCCGGATGAGCGCGCGCGCAAGGCTGCCGCCGGTCGGGGAGTTGATATCGGCCATCTACGAGCGCGGCAATTCCAGCCTGAAGACCTGGAAGCCTTCCACTATATCCTGACCATGGACCGGCAGAACCTGGCGGACATTCGTGATGTCTGGATGCAACAGGGCGGTACCGAACCCCGCCTGTTCCTGGATTACTTGCCGGATAACCCCGTTTCCGAAGTGCCGGATCCCTACTACGGTGGCGACGATGGCTTTGACCATGTCCTGGACCTGATTCACCAGGCCAGCGAAGGTCTGCTGGCGGACATCCGGGCTCACCTGGACTGATGCGCCCGCGCAACCTCATCGAGAATGCCGACCTCAAGCCGCTGAGCACTATGGCCACGCCGGCCACCGCCCGGTACCTGCTCAATGCATCAACCCCTGGGGAGGCCTGTTCGGCACTGGCCTGGGCCAGTGAGGACGGGATACCGGTACAGGTAGTCGGCTCTGGCAGCAACCTGGTTTTTTGCGAAGACTTTCCAGGGCTGATCCTGCATATGGCCCTGCCAGGCCGACGCTGGGAGGCAGTCGCAGGGGATGAAGCCACGATTGTGCTCGCAGCCGGCGAGAACTGGCACCAGAGTGTTCTCTACGCAGCCGGTGCCGGATATCGGGGGATCGAGAACCTCGCCCTGATTCCCGGCACCGCCGGGGCGGCGCCAGTGCAGAATATCGGTGCCTACGGGGTTGAGCTGTCTGACTCATTTGTCAGCCTGCTGGCCTGGGATCGTAAGCATGGTCAGCAGGTAACGCTGGACAGGGCGGCTTGCCGTTTCGGTTATCGGGACAGCCTGTTCAAATGTGAGCCTGAACGGTACCTGATCCTGGAAATCCGCTTGCGTCTCAGTCGCACTCGCCCCTATGTTCTGGGTTACGGGGAGCTGGGCCAGTGGTTCGATGGCAATAGTCCGCAGTCGCCCCTGGATGTGGCAGAAGCGGTCATGGCCGTTCGCCGCCGCAAGTTACCGGATCCGGCGCAGTTGCCAAACACCGGGAGCTTTTTCAAGAACCCGGTCGTGAGCCAGGCCCACTGGGAAGAGCTGAAGGGGCGGTGGCCGGAGATGGTTGCCTACCCGGCCGACGATGGCGTCAAGCTCGCAGCAGGCTGGCTGATCGATCAGTGTGGCTGGAAGGGGTACCGTAACCGGACTGTGGGGGTGCACCACCGGCAGGCACTGGTCCTGGTCAACCATTCTGGTGGCACCGGTCAGGATATACTGGAACTGGCGCGACGCATCCGTGACGATGTCATGGGTCGCTACGGTGTTTTGCTCGAGATGGAGCCAGGGGCCGTACCCGGTGACTGCGGGCTGAACCAACCCTGAAGGATCGCAGAAGTTGCCGCAGTCAGCGCAATCGACTGACTGCGGCCCCTATTGCTACGAGCGCCGGGTGGAAGAGGCTGCAAGCAGGAAGTCCAGGGCATTGTCTGCCGGCAGATCCTGTTTGTCGGCGTCCTGGCGCCCCTTGTACTCCAGGGTTCCGGCACCCAGGCCCCGGTCGGAGATGACTACCCGGTGGGGCAGGCCCATCAGTTCCAGGTCGGCAAACTTAACGCCCGGGCGTTCATTGCGATCATCCAGCAGGACATCGAAGCCCGCCTGGGTGAGCTGTTCATAGAGCTTCTCACCGGCTTCCTTTACCGCCGGGGACTTGTGGCCATTCAGTGTGACGATGGCTACTTGGAAAGGCGCGATGGCTTCCGGCCAGATAATGCCCCGATCGTCGTGGTTCTGCTCGATGGCGGCAGCGACGATTCGGGAGACCCCGATGCCATAACAGCCCATTTCCAGCACCGCGTTCTTGCCGTGCTCATCCAGTACAGTAGCGCCCATGGCTGTGCTGTACTTGTTGCCGAGCTTGAAAATGTGTCCTACCTCGATACCCCGGCGAATCTCCAGCGTGCCGTTGCCATCCGGGCTGGGATCACCCTCCACCACATTGCGCACGTCTTCTACCCGGCCCAAGGGGACATCCCGCTCCCAGTTTACGCCGGTAAGATGATAACCCTCCCGGTTGGCGCCGCAGACGAAGTCCGCCAGGTGGGCGGCGGAACGGTCAACAATGACCGGCACTGCCAGGTTTACCGGGCCAATGGAGCCCGGCGTACAGCCAGTCGCCTGGCGGATTTCCTCGTCGCTGGCCATGGTGAGGGGCTCAGCCACGCCTTGCAGGTTCTCCGCCTTGATGTCGTTCAGGGTGTGATCGCCCCGCAGAATCAGGGCGACCAGTCCGGCCTCTTCGCCTTCCGGCGCTTCGGCCTTCACCAGCAGGGTCTTGACGGTTTTCTCGGCGGGCACTTTCAGGAATTCGGCGATGGCCGCGATGGTGGTCTGGCCGGGGGTGGCCACCTCGGTCATGGTCTCAGACGGGGCTGGTCGGTCACCGGCCGGCGCCAGGGCTTCAGCCTTTTCAATATTGGCGGCGTAGTCGCTGGCGGTACTGAAGGCAATTTCGTCCTCGCCGGATGAAGCCAGTACATGGAATTCGTGGGAGGCGTTGCCACCTATAGCGCCGGAGTCCGCCACCACCGGACGATAGTCCAGGCCCAGACGGTCAAAGATGGCACAGTAGGTGCGATGCATGACCTCGTAGGTCTCATCCAGGGACTCACCGTTGATATGGAAGGAATACGCATCCTTCATCAGGAATTCCCGGGCCCGCATCACCCCAAAGCGCGGGCGACGCTCGTCCCGGAACTTGGTCTGGATCTGGTAGAAGTTGGCGGGCAGTTCCTTATAGCTCTTCAGTTCGTTACGGATCAGGTCTGTGATGACTTCCTCATGGGTCGGACCGAAACAGAAATCCCGGTCGTGCCGGTCTTTCAGGCGCAGCAGTTCACCACCATATTGTTGCCAGCGGCCGGATTCCTGCCACAGTTCCGCTGGCTGTACCGCCGGCATCAACACTTCCTGGGCACCGCTGCGGTCCATTTCTTCCCGCACGATGCGCTCCACCTTGCGCAGCACCCGCAAACCCAGTGGCAACCAGGTGTACAGACCGGCAGCCAGCTTGCGGATCATGCCGGCACGCAGCATCAGCTGATGGCTGATAATTTCGGCATCGGAGGGGTTTTCCTTGAGGGTGGCAATCAGATAACGGCTTGCTCGCATTATGGTTTCCGTAACGAAAGAGTGAGAATGTCGATGTAGAGCTTATTGTACGTGCCTTGAGCCAGAAATGAACCGGTTATACCTCGCCCTCGAGATATTTCAGGGGCAGGGCCGTGGAGTCGATCACGCGTCGCAGCACGAAGCTTGAGTGAACACCGCTGACCCCTGGAATCCGGGTAATCTGGTTGAGCAGGAACTCGTGGTAGTGGTCCATGTCCGGAACCACGACCTTGAGCATATAGTCTGCGTCCTGGCCGGTAATCAGGTAGCACTCCTGGACCTCCGGATAATCGGCCACCTGCTGCTCGAAGGCCTCAAACCGTTCCGGTGTGTGGCGGTCCATGCCGATGAGGATAATCGCGGTGAGCGACAGGCCGAGCTTCTTGTGGTCCAGTACCGTGACCCGGTCGAGTATAATGCCCGCTTCCTCCAGCGCTCGCACCCGTCTCAGGCAGGGGGAGGGGGACAGCCCGACCGCTTCGGCCAGTTGCTGGTTATTGAGGGCGCCGTCCTGTTGCAGGGCTTCGAGGATTCGGCGGTCGGTTCGGTCCAGTTCGTGCACTTCCCGGGATCTCGTTGGCATCATGTGTCGCTTTTTGTCAGTAAATTGGATTTTTGTTGCCGTAATTTTCTCATTGGTGGCCAAAAAAGCAATCAAATTCCCGGTTATCTGCGTTAATATAGAACCATAGCGTTGAATCTATCGAATCAGGAAAAGGGCAGACATCATGGCTTTCGATCACAGCAAATATATTCCCTTCCAGCCAGTGCGCAAAACTGACCGTCGCTGGCCTGACCAGGTCATCGAAAAGGCCCCTGACTGGTGTGCCGTAGATCTGCGGGATGGTAACCAGGCGCTCGTCAAGCCCATGACCGTAGCCCAGAAACAGCGCCTGTTTGATTTGCTGGTCAAGGTAGGCTTCAAGCAGATTGAGATTGGTTTCCCGGCCGCCAGCCAGCCTGACTTCGACTTCTGCCGCAAACTGATCGAGGAAGACCGGATTCCGGACGACGTCCGCATCCAGGTGCTGACCCAGGCCCGTCCCGAACTGATCGAGCGCACCTACCAGGCCCTGGAAGGTGCGAAGCGGGCCATCGTCCACGTCTACAATTCCACCTCCATCGTCCAGCGGGAGCAGGTGTTTGGTATGGACCGCGAAGGCATCAAGCAGATCGCCGTCGACGGTGCCCGCCTGGTGCAGGAAATTGCCGCGCGCTACCCGGATACCGACTGGACGTTCCAGTATTCCCCGGAAAGCTTTACCGGTACCGAGCTGGACTATGCCGCCGAGGTGATCGACGCGGTCACCGGGGTGTGGCGCCCGGACCAGGGTCAGAAGGTGATTATCAATCTTCCGGCAACCGTGGAAATGGCCACCCCGAACGTATTCGCTGACCAGATCGAGTGGATCTGCGACAACATCCAGCGTCGTGAGCATGTCAGCATCAGCGTGCATACCCACAACGACCGGGGCTGCGGTGTTGCTGCCGCCGAACTGGCCGTCATGGCCGGTGCCGACCGGGTTGAAGGTACGCTGATGGGTAATGGTGAGCGCACCGGCAACATGGACCTGGTCACCATGGCCATGAACCTGTACAGCCAGGGCATAGACCCGCAAGTGAACATGTCCAACATGGCCGAGATTACCGATGTGGTGGAGGCCTGCACCGAGATCTCCACGCATCCTCGTCACCCCTATGCGGGTGAACTGGTGTTCACGGCCTTCTCCGGCAGTCACCAGGACGCTATCCGCAAGTGCCTGGCCTACCGCAAGGATGGCGACAAGTGGAACGTAGCCTACCTGCCGATTGATCCCCAGGACCTGGGCCGTCGCTATGAAGAAGTGGTGCGTATCAACAGTCAGTCTGGCAAGGGCGGTGTTGCCCACGTGCTGGAGCGGGACTACAAGATCAGCCTGCCGCGCTGGCTGCAGATCGAGTTCAGCCAGTGTGTCCAGAAAGAGGCAGAAACTCACGGTGGCGAGATTGATTCCCACACCATCCACCGGTTGTTTGAGGACCGGTACCTGGCGGTGGATAATGCATGGCGCCTGAGTACCTACGACCTGCACCGGGATGAGGAGGGCGTTAATGCCACGGTGAAGTTCGGTCAGCCAGCCATTGAGCTGAAGGGGCACGGTCTGGGTGCGGTAGAGGCTGTTGTGGCGGCACTGCAGGACACTTATGGCATCACCCTGGCGGTGGAAGCCTATGACGAGTTCGCCCTGGGCGAGGGCACCAACGCCAACGCGCTGGCCTGCATCCGCATCGTGGTGGACGGCGAGGTCCGCAGTTCCGCCGCGCTGGCGGAAGACACAACCTCTGCCACCCTGCAGGCGTTGCTGTCAGCGGTGGGTAACCACGTCGGTGCGCCGGAGTCTGTTGCTGAGGCAACAGCCTGATCTTCGACTGGAGGTTCCAGGGACCTGGACGGTGTTCAGGTCCCCGGATAAAGAAAAGCCGGCAAAGGCCGGCTTTTCTTTTGTCCAAAGCCCGTGAGGGGCAATGGCCGGAAACCATAACCTTAAACCGGGGTTACGTTTTCCGCCTGGGGACCTTTCGGGCCCTGGGTTACGGTGAACTGAACCTGCTGGCCTTCAGCCAGGGTACGGAACCCGCTTGCGTTGATTGCGCTGTAGTGAACAAATACGTCACTGCCACCGTCCTGGGCGATGAAGCCAAAACCCTTGGACTCGTTGAACCACTTTACGTGGCCTGTTTTTGTGTCAGACATTGATCTTTCCTGTGTTTCTGAACGTTGTGCCCTCACGGGACCTTTCTTGTGTGCCTGCACGCCATAGATAACTGCATAAATGTGACAGCTGAACTACAGAATGAACCGGCACAGCTTTGCTGGGGATAGGGCAGTTGTACTGAGGGAAGGAGTAACCGAACGTCTGAGAGGCAGAGCGCTGTAACACTTTCACTTAATACCGCTGTCTTTCCACAGCAAATTCAGTATAGACCGACTTCGGGGGGCGTCAAAGATTTTTTCAAAGCGCTCTGGCGCCCCCTTTTTTGAACAAAATCAGCCTGCTTTCACAGCTCTTCGATTCTGGTATGAGCCGCTCAGTGACGGAATTGCTGATCGATTTCGTCCAGGATGGCAGGGTCATCGATAGTGGAAGGCACCGACCACTCCTCGCCGTCGGCAATCTGCCGGATCACCCGGCGCAGAATCTTGCCTGATCGCGTCTTGGGCAAGCGTTCCACCACCATGGCCCGGCGGAAGCAGGCGATGGCACCGATACGCTCTCGAACCATTTCCACCAGCTCCTCTTCCAGTTCGTCCGGGTCGATGGTGGCGCCGTCTTTCAGCAGGACCAGTCCGACGGGAATCTGCCCCTTCATTTCATCACTGGTGCCGACCACACAACACTCGGCTACTGCGGGGTGGGAGGCGACGACTTCTTCCATCTCGCCGGTGGAGAGCCTGTGACCGGCTACGTTAATGACATCGTCGGTGCGGCCCATGATGAACACATAGCCGTCCTCATCAATAAAGCCGCCGTCACCGGAGCTGTAGAAGCCAGGAATGGGGTCAAGGTAGGTTTTGCGGAAGCGGGCGTCATCTCCCCAGACCGTGGACAGGCAGCCGGGGGGTAGTGGCAGCTTTACTGCCACCTGGCCCTGCTCCCCCGCGGCCATTGGGCGTCCGTCAAGGCTGACAACCTGGACGTTATAACCGGGCGAGGGGACCGTTGCCGAACCGGGCCTGGTGGGCATTTCTTCAATGCCCACCGGGTTACAGCAAATGGCCCATCCGGTTTCGGTCTGCCACCAGTGGTCCAGCACCGGCAGTCCCGTGTGTTCCTTGAGCCACTCGTAGGTAGACGGGTCCAGGCGCTCGCCCGCCAGGAACAGCCGTTTCAGGGCGCTGATGTCGTAAGTCTCCAGCATATCCGCTTCCGGGTCTTCCTTGCGGACGGCACGGAAGGCCGTTGGCGCCGTGAACAGGTAGTTTACCTTGTGGTCCTGGCAAACTCGCCAGAAAGCGCCGGCGTCCGGTGTCTTCACCGGCTTGCCCTCGTACAGGATGGTGGTACAGCCCATGAACAGGGGGGCATACACAATATAGCTGTGACCCACGACCCAGCCCACGTCAGAGGCGGCCCAGAACACATCGCCGGGGCTGGCACCATAGACCAGGTCCATACTGTACCTTAATGCCACGGCATGGCCGCCGTTATCCCGCACTACGCCCTTGGGTTTGCCGGTCGTGCCAGAGGTGTACAGGATATAGAGGGGGTCAGTGGCTGCGACAGGGACCGGGTCTGCCGGCTTGGCAGTCGCCATTTCCTGGTCCCAGTCGAAATCCCGGCCTGGTTGCAGTTCAGCGGTTACCTGGGGTCGCTGGAACACGATGCAGCATTCCGGTTTGTGGTCCGCTTCCTCGATTGCCCGGTCTACAAGGGGTTTGTAGGGAATAACCTTGCTGACCTCGATGCCGCAGGATGCGGTGACGATCGCCTTGGGCTTGGCGTCACTGATCCTGACTGCCAGTTCGTGGGCGGCAAAGCCACCGAACACGACCGAGTGGATCGCGCCCAGCCGGGCACAGGCCAGCATCGCGATAGCCGCCTGGGGCACCATGGGCATGTAGATGATAACCCGGTCCCCATGTCCTATGCCGCGGGACTTGAGTGCACCGGCAAAACGGGCGACGAGGTCGGTCAGTTCGTTATAGGTGAAACTCTGTTGGGTATCGGTAACGGGGGAGTCGTAGATCAGGGCCTTCTGGTCACCGCGGCCGGCGCGGATGTTGGCGTCCAGTGCAACATCGCTTGAGTTGATAAGGCCATCCGGGAACCACTGGCCGTGGCCATTCTCAGTGCCTTTCCAGATTTCTTCGGGGGGACGGATCCAGTCGATAGCACGGGCTTTCTCTCGCCAGAATTCCTCTGGCTGGTCCACGGAACGACGGAATTCCGATTGGTAGTCCATTGGTCCACCTCTCATAGCTTGGAATCAGGTTGTTGTATTTTTTTGCTTGAGAACCTGACTTTAAGCCATCTGCCGCGCAGAGGAAGTAGACCAAAGGCTAATCAGCCGTCAGCCTTGCCTCCGTGCTGGTCCGGGTGAACGGTGGTCACGGTGGCTTCCAGCATCCCCTTGGCCAGCCTGGCACTTATCCGGTCCCCTGAACTCAGGGTAGCAGGGTCGCGAACGACGGTCTGACTTTCTGAGGAGACAATGGCGTAGCCGCGCCCGAGGGTGGCAAGGGGGCTGACGGCGTTCAGTGTTCGTGCGGCGGATTCCATGCGCTGGCTGCGGGTCTCCAGCTGGCGTCGCAGCGAGGCTTCCAGTCGTTGCCGGGCCAGGTCAAGCCGCTGACCCTGTTCAGCGATGCGCCGGGTTGGCCGGTGGGTTGCCAGTCGTTGCTGCAGGTGCCCGGTTTTTGTCCGCTCGTTAGTGAGTCGCTGGCTGATTGCCTGCCGGAACCGCATTTCCACGTCGTCCAGGCGCTGGGCCTTTTCCTGAAGTTGCCGCCGCGGGTCCCGCAGGCGGGAAGCCAGCTGGGTGACGCCGGTATGCTGCTGACGCAGCTGCCTGGTCATCGCCTGGATCAGTCGCTGCCGGGTTTCCCCCAGGCGAACGAGCCAGGTGGACTGGTCGGGGGAGATCTTTTCGGCGGCGGCCGACGGTGTGGGTGCCCGCAGATCTGCCACGAAATCCGCGATGGTCACGTCAACCTCATGCCCCACGGCACTGACCGTGGGGATCGGGCAGGAGGCAATAGCCCTGGCCACCGCCTCCTCGTTGAAGCACCAGAGGTCTTCCAGTGAACCACCGCCGCGGCCGATGATCAGAACGTCTGCCTGGTTATGGCGAATGGCACGGTTAATCGCTTCGACAATGCTGGCGGTGGCGGCCTGGCCTTGCACCGCTGTCGGGTAAAGCGTGACCGGGATGCCGGGGCAACGCCGGCCCAGTACCGTCAGTATGTCGTGAATCGCAGCGCCGGTGGGGGAGGTGACAACGCCAATATGCCGGGGTGTTTCAGGCAGCGGTTTCTTTCGCTCCGCCGCGAACAGGCCTTCCCCGTTGAGCCGGGCCTTGAGCGCGTCAAAGGCCTGTTGCAGTGCCCCGAGCCCTGCTGGTTCCAGGTGCTCAACGATGACCTGGTAATCGCCCCGGGCTTCGTAGAGGCTGACCTTGCCGCGAACCCTGACCTGGTCGCCCTCCTTTGGTATCTGGCGAAGGCGTTGATTGAACCCCCGGAACATGGCGCATCGTACCTGGGCACGCTGATCCTTCAGGGAAAAGTACCAGTGCCCCGAGGACGGGCGCGACAGGCTGGAAAGTTCTCCTTCAACCCAGGCCTGCATAAAGCTGTTCTCCAGCAAGTGACGGGCCTGGCGATTGAGCTCGGTAACTGTCAGGGCGCGGGGGCGTACGGGAGGCGAGTCATCAGGATACATCGTGGTCTCCGGACTGGAAAAAACACCATGTTATCAGAACCTTCTCGGTCACCATACGGGTTTTCCATTAGCTGGCCAGGCTAAAACCGACCGTAATTCAGCAAGATGCAGGCCTGTCGCGGCCCTGGCGCGGTTTACTGTAGCGGCTGCGACATTTATAATAGTCCGATTAAGGTGACCGGTACCGTTGCGCGCTGAGACAGCGCCCCGAAACGGCGGTGCCGGGCCTCCACATGTTCTTTCTCAAAGGCGGGTCCCAATGTTGCGTATAGCCGAAGAAGCCCTCACGTTTGACGACGTTCTCCTGATGCCGGGATACTCCGAAGTGCTGCCCAAGCACGTCGACCTGAAAACCCGGCTGACCAAAGGCATTACCCTCAACATTCCGCTGGTTTCAGCCGCCATGGATACCGTTACCGAATCCGAACTGGCCATCGCCATGGCCCAGGAAGGCGGTATCGGCATCATGCACAAGAGCATGAGCGTTGAGCAGCAGGCGGCAGCGGTCCGCAAGGTCAAGAAATTCGAGAGCGGCGTGGTCAAGGACCCCATCACGGTAACCCCGTCTACCACCGTGCGTGAGTTGGTGGATATCACCATGGCCAACAGCATTTCCGGCCTGCCGGTTGTTGATGGCAAGGACCTGGTGGGCATTGTGACCGGCCGCGATATCCGTTTTGAGAGTCGTATGGACACCCGCGTGGCGGACATCATGACCCCCAAGGACAAGCTGGTAACGGTGCGTGAGGGCGCAGACCTGGAGGAAGTAAAGGAGTTGCTCCACCGCCATCGCATCGAGAAGGTGCTGGTAGTCAACGACAACTTTGAGCTGCGCGGCCTGATTACCGTCAAGGACATCCAGAAGGCCAAGGACTACCCATTAGCCTGTAAGGACGACCAGGGCCGCCTGCGCGTGGGTGCCGCCGTTGGTACCGGGGGTGACACCGAGGCTCGTATTGCCGCCCTGGTAGAGGCCAGTGTTGATGTCATTGTGGTTGATACCGCTCATGGCCACTCTGCCGGTGTCATTGAGCGGGTCCGCTGGATCAAGCAGAATTTCCCGCAGGTAGAGGTTATTGGTGGCAATATTGCGACCACCGAGGCCGCCATTGCACTCGCAGATGCCGGC
Source organism: Marinobacter bryozoorum (assembly GCF_023156245.1). Lineage (GTDB taxonomy): Bacteria > Pseudomonadota > Gammaproteobacteria > Pseudomonadales > Oleiphilaceae > Marinobacter > Marinobacter bryozoorum. The sequence continues at coordinate 36,596 of NZ_JAKZAH010000011.1, read as the reverse complement.
GCGGATGCGGTGAAGGTGGGTATCGGCCCGGGCTCCATCTGCACCACACGTATCGTCGCCGGTATTGGCGTGCCGCAGATTACCGCGGTATCCAATGTGGCCGAAGCGCTGAAAGAGCGGGGCGTTCCCCTGATCGCTGATGGTGGTATCCGATTCTCCGGTGATATTGCCAAGGCCATTGCCGCTGGCGCCTACAGTGTCATGGTAGGCAGTCTGCTGGCAGGTACCGATGAGTCACCCGGGGAGGTTGAGCTGTTCCAGGGCCGTAGCTACAAGGCCTATCGCGGCATGGGTTCTCTCGGGGCCATGGGGCAGGGCTCCAGCGACCGTTACTTCCAGGACGCCAGCGAGGGCGTCGAGAAACTGGTGCCGGAAGGCATCGAGGGGCGTGTCGCCTGCAAGGGGCCGATGCGTAATATTGTCCATCAGTTGATGGGCGGTGTCCGGGCCTCCATGGGCTATACCGGCAGTGCCGACATCGAAACCATGCGCACCCGGCCCCAGTTTGTCAGAATCACCAACGCGGGTATGCGTGAGAGCCACGTTCACGACGTGACCATCACCAAGGAAGCTCCAAACTATCGCATTGGCTGATCCAGCCCGATACACGGCCCGTTTCCGGGCCGTTTCTTATTTCATGTTGAGGAATCCATGTCCCAGAACATTCATGACCACCGCATCCTGATTCTCGATTTCGGCTCCCAGTACACCCAGCTGATCGCGCGCCGGGTCCGGGAAATCGGGGTTTACTGCGAGATCAAGCCATTCGATCTTACTGCGGACGAGATCGAGGAGTTCCGTCCCAAGGGTGTCATCCTCGCTGGTGGTCCTGAATCCGTGACTGAACTGGGTGGTCCCCGTGCACCGGAGGGGTTGTTCGAGCGCGGCATCCCGGTTCTCGGTATCTGCTATGGCATGCAGACCATGGCCGAGCAGCTCGGCGGCCGGGTGGCCAGCTCCGAGAAGCGGGAGTTTGGTTACGCCCAGGTCAAGGTACGGGCCGATGGTCCCCTGTTGCGGGATATCAAGGACCACCTGACCGCCCAGGGCGATTCATTACTGGACGTATGGATGAGCCACGGCGACAAGGTGGTTGCCATGCCGGATGGGTTCGAGCTGCTGGCCTCCACTGAGAGTGCGCCAATTGCCGCCATGCAGGACACCCGCCGTGGGCTATACGGCGTCCAGTTCCATCCGGAGGTTACCCATACCCTGCAGGGCCAGCGGATCCTTGAGCACTTCGTGAAGGATATCTGCCACTGTGAGGCCCTCTGGACCCCGGCCCGCATTGTGGACGATGCTGTTCGCCAGATCCGCGAGCAGGTGGGCAGCGAGAAAGTGTTGCTCGGCCTCTCCGGCGGGGTGGATTCCTCGGTTACGGCGGCCCTGCTGCACCGGGCCATTGGCGATCAGCTGACCTGTGTTTTCGTCGACAACGGCCTGTTGCGGCTCAATGAAGGCGACCAGGTGATGGATATGTTCGGCCGCAACATGGGCGTGAAGGTGATTCGGGCCGATTCCGAAGACCTGTTCCTGGGGCGCCTCAAGGGCGTTCAGGACCCGGAGGAAAAGCGAAAGGTGATTGGTAACACCTTTATCGAGGTGTTTGATGAGCATGCTGCTGAGATCACCGATGTTAACTGGCTGGCCCAGGGCACTATTTATCCGGATGTGATCGAGTCTGCGGCGTCCAAGACCGGTAAGGCCCATGTCATAAAGTCCCACCATAATGTGGGTGGCCTGCCGGAAACCATGAAACTCAAGCTGGTGGAACCGCTGCGGGAGTTGTTCAAGGACGAGGTTCGCCGTATCGGCCTGGAGCTGGGGCTGCCCTACGATATGGTCTACCGTCACCCGTTCCCGGGACCTGGGCTGGGTGTGCGAATCCTGGGTGAGGTAAAGAAGGAATACGCGGAGATTCTTCGTCGCGCGGACGCCATTTTCCTGGAGGAGCTGCACCGGGCCGACCTCTACCACAAGACCAGTCAGGCGTTTGCGGTATTCCTGCCAGTAAAGTCTGTGGGTGTGGTCGGTGACCAGCGCCGCTACGAATACGTCGTTGCCCTGCGGGCGGTGGAAACCATCGACTTCATGACGGCGCGCTGGGCGCACTTGCCGTATGAGCTGCTGGAGACGGTGTCTAACCGCATTATCAACGAGATCACCGGAGTATCCCGGGTCACTTACGATATATCTTCCAAGCCCCCCGCTACCATTGAGTGGGAATAACGCCGGTCAACGCCATGGAGTCGAGTGCTGACGAGCGGTGGATGCAGCGGGCCCTTGAACTGGCCCGCTTCGCAGCCGGAGAGGGCGAGGTGCCGGTTGGGGCCGTCGTGGTTCTGGATGGTCGTGAAATCGGTTCCGGTTATAACGCGCCCATCTCTGCCTGCGATCCAACAGCCCATGCGGAGGTCCGCGCACTGCGGGATGCAGCAGCCAGGGTAGGCAACTACCGCTTGTCCGGGGCCACGCTTTACGTAACACTCGAACCCTGTACCATGTGTGTCGGGGCCACAGTGCACAGCCGTGTCTCCCGGTTGGTCTATGGCGCTATCGAACCCAAGGGCGGTGCAGTGGAATCCGTCCGGACGACTCTCGACGAACCCCATTTTAACTGGAATGTCGAGGTGACCGGGGGTGTTCTGGCCGAACAAAGCGGGCAGTTGCTCACCGATTTCTTTACAGCCCGTCGAGAGCAGAAACGTCGAGCCCGTCAAATATCAGATGCCTGAGCCAGTGCGCCTTTTGGTTCGTTGCCGGACCCCTGGTCGATTCAGCAGATCGGCGAATTAACCCGAAGGCACTGTGATCAGGGACGAAACGGAATAAAGGCATGAAAGTACTGGTGACCGGCGGAGCCGGCTATATTGGAAGTCATGTGGTTCGCCAACTGGCGCAGGCCGGGCATGACATCGTAGTGTTCGATAACCTCTCTACCGGCTATGCCTGGGCGGTTACCGCCGGTGAGCTGGTGGTGGGTGACCTGGCCGACGAGTTGGCCGTTGAGGCTCTGTTCGGCGCTCACGCCTTCGATGCGGTGCTGCACTTTGCGGCGAACATTGTCGTTCCGGAGTCCGTCGCCAATCCCATCAAGTATTACAGCAACAACACCCGCAACACCCTGAACCTGCTCAAGGCCGTTGAGCGTCATGGTGTGCCCTACATGGTGTTCTCGTCTACCGCCGCGGTCTACGGGATGCCGGATCAGACTGTCCTTACCGAAGACCTCCCCCTGGTCCCCATTAATCCCTACGGTGCATCCAAGATGATGAGCGAGCGGATGATCATGGACCTGGCCGCCGCTTCTTCCCTGAATTACGTGATTCTTCGTTACTTCAACGTAGCGGGCGCGAACCCTGACGGCCTTCTCGGGCAGGCGACGCCGGAGGCTACGCACCTGATCAAGGTGGCCTGCGAATGTGTAACCGGTGCACGAGAAGGGATGAGCATTTTCGGCACGGATTACGATACCCGTGACGGTACCTGCATTCGCGATTACATCCATGTGGAAGACCTGGCCAAGGCCCACGTAATGGCGCTGGACTACATGGCCAGGGGTGGTCAGTCGCAGGTTCTTAACTGCGGCTACGGACGGGGCTTTACCGTGCGGGAAGTTATCGATGTGGTGAAGGCCCGTTCCGGGGTCGACTTCCCGGTGGAGGAAACCGGGCGGCGGGCCGGTGACCCGGGTGCGTTGATGGCCGACAACCAATGCATTACCGAAACGCTGGGCTGGAAACCGGACTACGATGACCTGGCTGTGATCGTCCAGACGGCGCTGGACTGGGAAAAGAAGTGGCAAGAACGTAAAAAGAAAAATAATATAAACAGTTAGTTACATAATCCTATGAAGGTCATTTCTAACTTGATTCAACCGCAGGGAACGAGAGCATGAAGATTACCATTTTTGGCACGGGCTACGTCGGGCTGGTTACCGGAGCCTGCCTCGCGGACTCAGGCCATGACGTGCTGTGCATGGACGTGGATCAGGGAAAGATCGAGCGACTCAAGAGCGGTCAGATTCCCATCTATGAGCCGGGCCTGGAACCTATCGTGCGCCACAATGCAGAAGCCGGTCGCCTGAACTTCACCACGGATACGGCTGAGGCTGTCGCCCACGGCGTGCTGCAGTTTATTGCAGTAGGTACACCGCCGGATGAGGACGGCTCCGCAGACCTGCAGTATGTGCTGGCCGTAGCGAAGTCAATCGGCCAGCACATGGATGGCTACAAAGTGGTGGTGGACAAGTCAACGGTACCCGTGGGCACGGCAGACAAGGTTCGCGATACGGTCCGGCTGGAACTTGACCACCGTAACCTGGAGCTGGAGTTCGATGTTGTCTCCAACCCGGAGTTCCTCAAGGAAGGCGCAGCGGTCAATGATTTCATGAAACCGGACCGGATTATTGTCGGTGCCAACAGCGAGCGTGCCGAGGAAGTGCTGCGGGAAGTTTACTACCCGTTCAATCGTAACCACGATCGCATGATCTTCATGGACATCCGGTCTGCTGAGCTGACCAAGTATGCGGCCAATGCCATGCTGGCCACCAAGATCAGCTTTATGAACGAGGTTGCCAACCTGGCAGAGCGCCTGGGTGCGGATATCGAAAATGTTCGCCGGGGTATCGGTTCCGACCCGCGCATCGGTTACCACTTCATCTACCCGGGGTGTGGTTACGGTGGCTCGTGTTTCCCCAAGGACGTCCAGGCTCTGGCTCGTACAGCCAACAGCTGTGGCTACGAGTCAACGCTGCTCAATGCGGTGGAAGCCGTCAACTACGCCCAGAAACACGTATTGTTCGACAAGGTCAGTCACTACTTCCAGGGTGACCTGGCCAACAAGACCATCGCTATCTGGGGGCTTTCCTTCAAGCCCAACACCGACGACATGAGGGAAGCGCCATCCAGAACGCTGATGGAGTCCCTGTGGCAGGCAGGGGCCAGGGTCCAGGCCTTCGACCCGGAAGCGATGGAGGAGACCCAGCGTATCTACGGTGACCGGGATGACCTGCAGCTGTGTGGTACCAAGGAGCAAGCCCTGCGGGGCGCAGATGCACTGGTGATCTGCACGGAGTGGAAGGAGTTCCGCTCCCCGGACTTCGAGGGTATCGCAAAGGCCCTCAAGCAGTCGGTAGTGATCGACGGCCGCAATATGTACGAACCCCAGATGCTGGATCGTCACGGTCTGATCTATTACGCCATTGGTCGTGGCCGCAATCAGTTCCGGATGGACTGAGGGAGTTATGGGATTCGAGCTTCACCCCCGGCTTGAGGCTGATAGCATCAGCCTCGGCCGTAGCGCACTCTGCGAGGTCCGGTTGATGAATGAGCGGACCTGGCCCTGGGTGCTGCTGGTGCCCCGGTGTCCGGATATCCGGGAAATCCATGATCTGTCCGAGCGGGACCAGCAACAACTGCTGCGTGAAAGCTGTGTGCTGGGCAAGGGGATGATGGATGCCTTCGCCGGTGACAAGCTCAACGTGGCGGCACTGGGCAATATGGTGCCTCAACTGCACCTGCATCATATAGTCCGCCATGAAGGGGATGTTGCCTGGCCCGGGCCGGTATGGGGTGTGCAGTCGCCAGTCCCTTATTCCGCAGGGGAGCTCGCGGAAGTGCGCAGCAAATTTGCGCCAATGCTTCGCAAGCTGGGTGCAAGCTGAGCCGGTGCTCAGAGTTCGGTTGTCTTCTGGTGCCGGGCCATTACCTGCGACCCCAGCAAGACCATCCTCAGTTCCATCTTCAGGCGCTGACGCAGGTGATCCGTTTCCGGCTTCGTGCCGTCGAGGGCTTCCGCGCCCTGGTTAAACACCAGCGTCACCATGGCCTCAGCCACCGTTCGGGGGCTGTACAGGGGCTTGCCCCGTTCCTCGCCAAACCGGTCCAGGTCGTCTGCCAGCTCGGTGACAAAGTGGTCAATTTCCGCCTTCACCGCGGTCCGGAACTGCTTGGATACGCCGGTACGTTCGCGCAGCATCAGCCGGAACAGGTTGGCGTTGTTGCCGAGGTATTCCAGGAAGGTGTCCACCGAGGTACTGATGGCGCTGCCGTTACGGGCAATTCGCTTGCGGGCCTGGCGCATCAGCTGGCGCAGGGCAACGCCGCCTTCGTCCACGAGCGCCAGGCCCAGTTCGTCCAGGTCGGCAAAGTGACGGTAGAACGAAGTGGGGGCAAGGCCGGCCTCACGCGCGACCTCTCGCAGGCTCAGGCTGCCAAAGCCGCGGTCAGCGCTGAGTTGCGACAGCGCAGCATTCATAAGGGCTCGGCGGGTACGGAGTTTCTGCTCGGCGCGGGCTGACACGGGTAGTCCTTATACATGATCCAGAGCGTGTCATTGTAGTCAGGGGAGTCGTCGGATGGTAGGTCGTGGCAGTTGTGTGCCCCGGGCCTGCGATATTCCGGCCGGGCCCTGATTTTGAGCGCGATTGTGTTTATAATGACCCGCTTTTTCGGGACGTCTTCCAAAGGCGCCCGGGCCAGGCCCGATAAGGGCCATGGCCACTCCGGAATACACACATTGTCACGACAGCTATGGGAACGGGTATGCGCAGTCATTATTGCGGTGGAATCAACGAATCAAACATCGATCAGGACGTCACACTCTGCGGCTGGGTCCACCGTCGGCGGGATCACGGGGGAGTCATCTTTCTGGACCTTCGCGATCGTGACGGCATGGCCCAGGTAGTATTTGATCCGGATACCGAAGAAAGCTTCGCCAAGGCGGAGAAGGTACGCAGCGAGTTCGTCATCCAGATTACCGGCCGGGTGCGTCGTCGTCCGGCAGGTACCGAGAACGCGAACATGCCCACCGGCCAGGTAGAAGTGCTCGGCCGTGAACTGACAATTCTTAACGCCGCCGCGACACCGCCGTTCCCGCTGGATGAGCACGTGGATGTGGGTGAGGATGTACGCCTGCGTTATCGTTTCGTGGACCTGCGTCGTCCGGAAATGCTTAATCGCCTCCGTTTCCGTTCCCGGGTGACGAGCTACCTGCGTAACTTCCTCGATGGCAATGGTTTCATGGATGTGGAGACTCCCATCCTGACCCGCGCCACGCCGGAAGGTGCCCGTGACTACCTGGTGCCAAGCCGTACCCACGACGGCTCGTTCTTTGCACTGCCCCAGTCACCGCAGCTGTTCAAGCAACTGCTGATGGTGTCTGGTGTGGATCGCTATTACCAGATCGCCAAGTGTTTCCGCGACGAGGACCTGCGTGCAGACCGTCAGCCGGAATTCACCCAGGTGGATATCGAGGCTTCCTTCGTCAATGAGGAAGACCTGATGCAACTGACTGAGTCCATGACCCGCAACCTGTTCAAGGATGTGCTGGACGTGGACCTGCCGGAATTCCCCCGCATGCCATACTCCGAGGCGATGCAGCGCTTTGGTTCTGACAAGCCGGACCTGCGCATCCCGCTGGAGCTGGTGGATGTGGGTGACCTGGTGGAAAGCGTGGACTTCAAGGTGTTCTCTGGTCCGGCGAAAGATTCCAAGGGTCGCGTCGCCGCACTGCGGGTTCCCGGTGGTGGCACCCTGACCCGCAAGCAGATTGACGAGTATACGAAGTTTGTTGGCATCTACGGCGCCAAGGGGCTTGCCTACATCAAGGTCAATGAACTGGCCAAGGGTGTCGAAGGGCTTCAGTCACCTATCGTCAAGTTCCTGGGTGATGAAACCGCCCTGTCTGTTATGGAGCGCACGGGCGCGCAGGATGGCGATATCGTGTTCTTTGGCGCAGACAAGGCTACCGTAGTCAACGAAGCCCTGGGCGCCCTGCGTATTCGGGTAGGCCATGACCTGGACATGCTGACCAGTGAGTGGGCGCCGTTGTGGGTGGTGGACTTCCCCATGTTCGAGGAAACCGATGACGGCCGTTTGACCGCCATTCACCATCCCTTCACTGCACCAAGCTGCACGCCGGAAGAGCTGGCCGCGGATCCCGCCAATGCACTGTCCCGCGCCTATGATATGGTGTTGAATGGTACAGAACTCGGTGGTGGATCCATCCGTATCCACGACGAACAGACCCAGCAGGGTGTGTTCCGGGTGCTGGGTATCGATGAGGAAGAAGCCCGGGCCAAGTTCGGCTTCCTGCTGGATGCCCTCAAGTTCGGTTGCCCGCCCCATGGCGGCCTGGCGTTTGGCCTGGACCGGCTGGTGATGCTGATGACCGGTGCGAGCTCCATTCGCGACGTCATTGCGTTCCCGAAAACACAGAGCGCGACCTGCCTGATGACCCAGGCACCTGGCGAAGTTGACGAGAAGCAGCTGCGTGAACTGCACATCCGTCTTCGCAAACCAGCGGCAAAGCCCGCCGATAAAGGGGATAGCTCCGAGGGTTAAGGTTGTTTCAGCCCCGGCCATCATCGCCGGGGCCCCATTCATAGGCCAGGAAATACAGGAGTGGTTTATGGCCGGGCATAGCAAATGGGCCAACATCAAGCACCGCAAGGCGGCCCAGGATGCCAAGCGTGGCAAGATCTTCACCAAGATCATTCGTGAACTGGTGGTGGCGGCACGGCTGGGAGGCCCGGACGTGAACGATAACCCCCGGCTACGGGCGGTAATGGACAAGGCCCTGACGGCCAACATGAAAAAGGACACTATCGAGCGCGCGATAGAGCGGGGTGCCGGTGGCGCTGATGACGACAACTACGAAGAACTGACCTATGAAGGCTACGGCCCGGGTGGTGTTGCCATCTATGTTGAAGCCATGACCGACAATCGTAACCGCACCGTCGCCGAGATTCGCCATGCCTTCAACAAGCTTGGTGGCAATCTGGGTACTGACGGCTCGGTGGCCTTCCTTTTCAGCAAGCAGGGTATTCTCAGCTATGCGCCGGGAACCAGTGAAGAGCAGTTGATGGAAGTATCGCTGGAAGCGGGCGCCGAAGACATCGTCGAGCAGGACGATGGATCCTTCGAGGTTCGCACCACACCGGAAAGTTACCTGGATGTGAAAGAAGCGCTGATTGAAGCCGGGCTGGAACCGGACAATGCTGAGGTCACCATGGTGCCCAGTACCACGGTTGAACTGGACCGGGATGGCACGGAGTCGAACCTCAAGCTGATCGATATGCTGGAGGACCTGGATGACGTTCAGAACGTGTATTCAAATGCCGATTTCTCCGAAGAGGTGTTGCAGGAGCTGAACGGCTGACCTATCTCCTCGAGCAGAACAGGGGCACTGCCTGATGGCGATCATCCTCGGCGTGGACCCCGGGTCCCGCATTACCGGTTACGGTATCATTCGGGTAACCGGTCGCCATACCGATTACCTCGACAGCGGCTGCATACGGGTCGGTGAGCGGCCCATGGCGGAGCGGCTGCAGGTGATTTTCCAGAGCCTCGCCACCCTGATTGCCGAATTTCGCCCCGATGAGTTCGCGATTGAGCAGGTCTTCATGGCCCGCAATCCCGACTCGGCCCTCAAGCTGGGCCAGGCCCGGGGAGTCGCCATTGTCAGTGCTGCCAATTCTGGCCTGCCCGTGCATGAGTACTCTGCTCGCCAGGTGAAACAGGCGGTGGTGGGCAAGGGTGGGGCCGACAAGGCCCAGGTCCAGCACATGGTCCAGGCTATCCTTGGCCTGGACCGCAAGCCCCAGGCCGATGCGGCGGACGCCCTTGCCATTGCCTTGTGCCATTCCCATATGAGCCAGAGTGTCGCACGGCTCTCAGGGGTGGGGCGTCCACTCTCCGAGTTGCCTGAAGCCGGCGTTGCGGCCCGGGGGCGTGTCCGCGGCGGACGCATGCGGTAACCTGATCTGCATGTTCCGGCCAGCGACACGGCTAACCCACACTGATAACGGAGTTAACGACCGGTGATCGGACGACTGCGCGGTACCCTGATCGAAAAGCAGCCCAGCCAGGCCTTGTTAGAAGCCGCTGGCCTCGGCTACGAAGTGGACATTCCCTATAGCACCTTCTTCCAGTTGCCCGAGCCAGGCCAGGAGGTCACCCTGCACACGCACTTTGCGGTGCGGGAAGATGCCCAGAGCCTGTATGGGTTTGCCAGCCGGCTGGACCGGAATCTGTTCCGGCTGCTGATCAAGGTAAACGGTGTCGGGCCGAAACTGGCGTTGGGCATACTCTCCGGGCTTGAGGCGGATCAGTTTATCCGCTGCGTAGAACAGCGGGATGCCAGTGCGCTGGTGAAGCTGCCGGGTGTCGGCAAGAAAACCGCGGAAAGGCTGCTGATCGACATGGCTGACCGGATAGGCCAGCTGGAAGGGCAGTTCGTACCCCACGGTGCCGCCACGGTTACAGAAAAGCCAGTGCCACGGCAACCGGATGCTGGTGAAGAAGCCGAGGCGGCCCTGGTCGCGCTGGGCTACAAGCCCCAGGAAGCTTCCCGCGCGATCAACCGGGTGGCGGCAGAGGGTATGAGCCGGGAAGAGCTGATCCGGCAGGCGCTGAAGGCCATGATCCCTGCCAGTTAACGGTTCGGTAACCGGCTGTACACCCCGCGAGGAATGTGTAAAGAGCGTAACGTGACAGGCCTGCGGCTGACCGTACAATGTGTCCGGGTTAACGGCTGGCCGAGCCCGGTCCCGGTCACCGAAAATGCCGGTCAGGGCGGATGAACAATTCATCCGAACACAGGTATGATGGTGGAAACCTGTAACGAGTCTTTACATGATTGAATCTGATCGACTGATCTCTCCCCAGGCCGGGCTTCAGGAAGAAGTCTACGACCGGGCCATACGGCCCCATCGCCTGGAAGACTACGTGGGCCAGCCCACGGTGCGCGAGCAGATGGAGATCTTTATCTCTGCTGCCCGGGCCCGGGATGAAGCCCTCGACCATACCCTGATTTTCGGACCGCCCGGTCTGGGCAAGACTACCCTTGCCAATATCATCGCCAACGAGATGGGTGTTGCCATCAAAACCACCTCCGGCCCCGTGCTTGAAAAAGCCGGCGACCTGGCGGCCCTGCTGACCAACCTGGAGCAGGGGGACGTTCTGTTTATTGATGAGATCCATCGTCTCAACGCGGCGGTGGAGGAAGTGCTCTACCCGGCCATGGAAGACTACCAGCTGGATATCATGATTGGAGAGGGCCCGGCGGCGCGGTCTATCAAGCTCGACCTGCCACCCTTTACCCTGGTTGGCGCCACTACCCGGGCCGGTCTGCTCACATCGCCACTACGGGACCGCTTCGGTATTGTCCAGCGGCTGGAGTTCTACAACACCCGTGACTTGACTTCTATTGTGCTTCGGTCGGCTGCCCTTTCCCGGGTGTCGATCGACGATGCCGGTGCGTACGAAATAGCACGCCGGTCTCGCGGCACCCCTCGTATCGCAAATCGTTTGTTACGACGGGTACGGGACTACGCCGAGGTGAAAGGTGATGGCACCATCAGTGCCGACATTGCCGACCAGGCCCTGAATATGCTTAAAGTGGATAACGAAGGCTTTGATCACATGGACCGGCGCCTGCTGCTGGCCATGATTGAAAAATTTGATGGTGGCCCGGTAGGGGTGGACAGCCTCGCCGCGGCAATCAGCGAAGAGCGGGGCACTATCGAGGACGTGCTCGAGCCCTTCCTGATCCAGCAGGGCTTCATGGTCCGTACGCCCCGGGGCCGCATGGTCACCAACAGCGCTTATCTGCATTTCGGCACCACGCCGGGTACAACACGCCAGGAGGATCTCCTTGACGGGCAGCAGTAACGAACCGGGACCGACACTGGAAGCCTATTTCCTGCCCATTCGAGTCTATATTGAAGACACTGACGCAGGTGGCATCGTCTTCCATGCAAAATACCTTCACTATATGGAGCGCGCACGGACTGAGTGGGTGCGGCACTGCGGCGTTGGCCTGAGGTCCGGGCTGAGCGAAAACATCAGCTATGTGGTCCAGAAACTGGCCATTCACTATGTGGCCCCGGCCTACCTGGATGACGAGCTGGAAGTGACGGCCGACCTGGTGGACGCCGGCCGCGTGTGGATGGAGTTTGACCAGGCAGTGACCCGAAAGGGCGACGGCCGCCCCCTGGCCCGTGCCACTGTGCGCGTTGCCTGCGTTGCCCTGGATAGCGGCCGGCCGCGCCGGCTTCCGGAAGATCTGGGCCAGCTGCTGCTGCAGCACCTGGCATCAAAGCCAACATCGCAACAACATCAGGAGTAAACGGTGGATTCAGAACTCTCTGTATGGCACCTCATCGCCCAGGCGGGCCCACTGGTACAGCTGGTTATGCTGTTGCTGGCACTGGCATCGGTGATTTCCTGGGCGCTGATCTTCCAGCGTGTCCAAGTATTTCGCAGGGCAAAGCGATCACAGTTGGCGTTTGAAGAGCAATTTTGGTCGGGCATGGACCTGGGGCAGCTTTACCGAGAGGTGAACGCCAATCCCACAGCACATTCGGGTATGGAGTCGGTGTTTCGAGCCGGCTTCCGTGAATTTTCCCGCCTGCGCCAGCAAAGCCGGGACGCCGATGCGGTAATGGAAGGTGCCCAGCGGGCCATGCGAGTGGCATTCTCCCGTGAGCAGGAACGCCTGGAGACCCATCTTCCCTTCCTGGCAACCGTAGGGTCCACCAGCCCCTATGTGGGCCTGTTTGGTACCGTGTGGGGCATTATGAATTCCTTCCGCGGGCTGGCCACCGTACAGCAGGCCACCCTGGCAACGGTGGCGCCCGGTATTTCCGAGGCGCTGATTGCGACCGCCATGGGGCTTTTCGCTGCGATTCCGGCGGTGATTGCCTACAACCGCTTTTCGGCCATGTCTGACGCCTTGCTGAAGAACTATGAAACCTTCGCCGAGGAGTTTTCAAGCATTCTTCACCGCCGGGTTCATGGCAACGGCGGCACCGCACAGGGCTGAAGGCCCGGTCGACAGGAGGTAATGACATGAAAGGCGGAATGATGCAAACAGTGCGCCGCAAGCCCATGTCGGAAATCAACGTGGTGCCTTACATTGACGTCATGCTGGTGTTACTGGTGATTTTCATGGTCACCGCGCCGATGCTGACTCAGGGGGTCAAGGTAGACCTGCCTGAGACCACTTCAGACCCGATACAGGCAGAAAAGGAAGTCGAATCGGTGGTGGTGTCGGTGGACGCCAATGGCGCCTATTTTCTGCAGGTCGGGGACGAGGGCAGCGACCCGATGCCCCTGGAGCGGGTACAGGAACAGGTCAGCAAGATCATGGCAGGGCGCTCCAACCGCGAAGTGCTGGTTCGCGGTGATCAGAACGTGCAGTACGGCACCGTGGTTCGCCTGATGTCGGTGTTGCAACAGGCCGGAGCAACCAACGTTGGCCTGATTACGGAAGCGGACGAGACCGACAGGACAGGTGGTTAATCAGTGACGGATCCACGACCTGAAGACCGCAAGGAAAAACGATCGGCGTGGATGTCGCCGGTCATCCTGTCCTTGTTGCTGCATGGGGCGATCGTCGTCATCACCCTGGTCAGCTGGCACTGGATAACGCCCATGGAAGAGCCGCCGGAGCCCAGCATCTCGGCGCGGCTGGTGTCGCCGGAAACTGTGCAACCGCCGGAAACCACGTCACCACCTCCCCAGCCGGAACCGGAGCCCGAACCCGAACCAGAACAACCTGATCCGGTGGAGGAAGCGCAGCAGCGGGAAGCTGAGCAACAGCGCATTCAACAGGAGCGCGAGCGGGAAGAAGCCCGCCAGCGTGAGCAGGAACGTCAGGAGCAGAAGCGCCTCGAACAGGAGGCTGCGGCTGCCCGGGAGCGCGAGCAGAAGGCGCGGGAAGCGGAAGAAGCGGCACGGGAAAAGGCCCGTGCCGAAGCAGAGGAGCAGGCCAGGCAGAAGGCTGAGGAAGAACGCAAGGCGCGGGAGGAGGCTGAGCGCAAGGCTGAGCAGGAGCGACGGGCTCAGGAAGAGGCAGAGCGTCGCGCCGAGGAAGAGCGCAAACGCCAGGAGCAGCAGCGCAGGGAAGAAGAGGAGCGCAAGCGACAGGAGGCCGAACGCCAGCGCCAGGAACAGGCCCGGCGTGAACGCGAGCAGCAACTGGAGCAGTTGGCCCAGGAGGCTGAAGCGGCCCGGCTGGCGGAGGAGCGCCGACGTGAGGCCGCAGCTGCGGCAAGGGCGAGGGAAAACCAGATGCGCAATGAAAAGTCCCGTTACGAGTCTCTGATCAGGGATGCGCTACACCGGGCCTGGTACCCGCCCTCGTCTGCCCGGGAGGGAATGAGCGTTATTTTGCGTCTCACACTGCTGCCCAGTGGTGAACTTCAGTCCGTTGAGGTCGTCGAAGGCAGTGGTAACCGGGCCTTTGATAACTCAGCGATCAGCGCGGCCCGGGGCATCAATCGATACCCGCTACCGGACAGTCGGGACACGTTCGACCGCTATTTCAGGCAGTTTACGATCCGCTTTGAGCCGGAGGTCTGAGGACTCTGAGGTACAGGGTCTTCGAACCGGAAACGCAGACAGCATGGTGAGGCCAGAATGAGACAGACAAGACAGGCGCCGGTTCTATGGCGCAAGCTAATCGCCATACCGGCAGTACTGGCAATGTTGGTGGCGGTGGCCACCAGTGCCCAGGCTGAACTGATGATTCGCGTGACCAAGGGCGCCGGCGAGGCGGTCCCGGTTGCGGTGGTGCCATTCGGCCAGTCCGGAGACCTGCCTGCCGGGGACAACGTGAGCACCATCATCCGCAACAACCTGGAGATGACCGGAGAGTTCAATCCCCTGGCGGCCGACAGGATGCTGAGCCTGCCAACGAGCGTCGACGACGTGTTCTTCCGGGACTGGCGCATGCTGGGTCAGCGCTACCTGCTGGTGGGCGATGTCAGCCGCGAGGGTGACCGGGTCCGCGCCCGCTATGAGCTGTTTGACGTTAATGGTGAACGTCGTCTGCTCGGTGAGTCCTCGAGTACCACCGTCAGCAATATCCGCTCCCTGGCCCACCATATCAGTGACAAGGTCTATGAGGCCCTTACCGGCGAACCCGGGGTGTTTTCCACCAGGCTGGCCTATGTCACCCGGGATGAACAGGGAGGTAAGCCCCGCTACCGTTTGCAGGTCAGCGATGTGGATGGGCGTCGTGCCAGCGTTCGGCTGGAGAGCCGTGAGCCGATCCTGTCCCCGGCCTGGTCGCCGGATGGAAGAAAGCTGGCCTACGTATCGTTCGAAAGCGGTAAGCCCCAGATCTTTGTCCATGAGCTTGCCGCTGGTAAACGTACCGCCGTGGCTTCTTTCCCCGGCCTGAATTCAGCGCCTGACTGGTCCCCGGATGGTCGTTCACTGCTGGTAACGCTGTCCCGTTCCGGCAATGCAGAAGTGTACAAGCTGGATGTCGAATCCCGTTCCCTGACCCGGCTGACCGACCACTGGGGTATAGATACTGAAGGGGCGTGGCACCCGGATGGTGAAGGGTTTGCCTTCACCTCGGACCGGTCCGGAGGACCCCAGATTTATATCAAGGACAGCGAGAATGCGTCCCCGCGTCGCGTCACCTTTGGTGGGCGCTACAATGCCGGAGCCAGGTTCAGCCCGGACGGTGACTATATCTACTATGTCCATCAGCGAGAGGGAGCTTTCCATATCGCCCGTATGGAGCTCGAGACCGGCAACGAACAGATACTGACTCGCACCGGTATGGATGAATCACCAAGTATCGCGCCCAATGGTCGTATGCTGATCTACGCAACCCGTCAGGGTAGTGACAGTGTATTGACCGTTATTTCTGCCGGCGGCGGCGCTGCCTATACCCTGCCGGCAGCCAGGGGCGATGTACGTGAGCCGGCCTGGTCCCCGATTCTTCGGTAGGGGAAGTGACCGGTGGCTCGTTAAATCAGGAAATTGAAACCAAACCAGAAGGACGTTCTATGAATATCATGATGAAGAAGACTGCATTTGCCCTGGTTCTGTCACTGGGCCTGGTGGCTGGCTGTAGCACTACCGGTGAAGACCCGATGACCGATGAGGAAATGTCAGCCGTTGACCAGGAGGGTGGAGCATCCGTGTATGGCGGTGACGATGATGGCGGCATCTCCTCTGACGAGCTTCGTGACCGTGAGCGTCGTGATGCTGAAGCACGGGGCGAGGCCGGTGACGACGCTTCACTGCGCCGTATTACAACGTTTTACTTCGATTTCGACACCTCTGAAATCAAGATGGAATCCCGTGATGTGCTGGCGGCCCATGCCCGTTACCTGGCCGATCACCCGGACGTGAATGTCCGCCTTGAAGGTCATACCGATGAGCGTGGCACCAAGGAGTACAACATGGCCTTGGGCGAGCGCCGTGCCAATTCTGTACAGCGCTTCCTCGTGGTCAATGGCGCTGACCGCGGCCAGATCGAAACCGTCAGCTACGGTGAGGAAAAGCCGGCGGCCATGGGGTCTGGTGAAAGTGCGTGGGCCCAGAATCGTCGCGTGGAACTGATTTTCCGCTAAGATCGGTAAAAGCGTGCTGTCTTTCCTTTAAGGGAGTTGCTTCCGGGGAGGCGGCACCGTCCGACTGAAGAGATAGGTGTACCCATGAGAAAGCTTCTCGTGGCGGCAGTGGCGCTGGCGGCTTCCGCCGGTGCGCTGGCGCAGTCTTCCACGCCCGCATACCAGAACAACCAGTCTGAGGCCCGTCGACAGGCTGCGGGCAACCAGGGTAATGCAGAGTTGTTTTACATGATCGAGCGACTCCAGCGGGAAGTTCGCGATCTGCGGGGGGAGGTTGAACAGCAGCAACATCAGTTGGATCAACTTACCCGGCAGTCCCGTGAGCGCTATATCGACCTGGACCAGCGCCTGCTGGAGCTGTCGGAACAGCGGCAGCAGACCCGGGCCAGCAGCGGAAATCGTTCCGGTGACACCGCCGCCCCTGGCAGCCAGGAGCGTCAGACGCCCCAGACTGTCAGCAAGGAATACCGCGAACCTTCCGAGGAGGAGCGCCAGGCCTACGACCGGATCCAGAAGCTGATCCAGGAACAGAAGGCCTACGACCAGGCTATTGGTGAGCTTTATGACTTTGTCTCGGAATATCCGGAAGGTGACCTGACGGTGAACGCCTATTACTGGCTTGGTGAGGTCTACCTGGTCAAGCCCCAGCTGGAGCAGGCCAAGCAGGCCTTCACCATTGTGGCAACCCGTTACCAGGATCATCGCAAGGCACCGGATGCCCTGTACAAGCTGGGCGTGGTCCATGACCGTATGGGCGAGAAGGAGCAGGCAGAGAGGTACATGAAGCGGGTGGTTGATCAATATGGCGCCAGCCAGGCAGCCAGCCTCGCAAAAAAATATCTTGGGGCGAGTTAAAAGGGGTTGATCACCCCGGAAAAATCCGTACTATATGCGCCTCGTTTGGGTCGTTAGCTCAGTTGGTAGAGCAGTTGGCTTTTAACCAATTGGTCGAAGGTTCGAATCCTTCACGACCCACCAAACACCAAGGTTGGCGCGGATTGCTGACTGTTATTGCCCGGTTACGGGTCGTTAGCTCAGTTGGTAGAGCAGTTGGCTTTTAACCAATTGGTCGAAGGTTCGAATCCTTCACGACCCACCAATCAGGCAGGTATGATCAGGATCATCTACCTGCCGTAGAAAAGAGCCTTCGGGCTCTTTTTTTTTGGCCGAAAAACCTCATAGAACAATACAGGGGCCGGTAACACTCCGATTATCCATCGTCCAGGTTGCATATCCGTGGCAGGAGGGTGACAACCCGGCAAGGGTGATATACTGGCCACCTCAGGCGAAGCAACAGAGAAATAACCATGACTCGACTTGAAGATCGTATCCTTGTCCAGGAACACCTGGCCCACAAGGCGGAGCCCAAGCCCCTCAGTGACGGGGAGAAGGCCGAGCTGGAGTCCCGCATCCGTGAGGCGCTCAGGGAGCAGGATGCGGTACTCGTCGCACACTATTACACCGACCCGGACATTCAGCGGCTGGCTGAAGAGACCGGCGGTTGCGTGGCGGACTCCCTCGAGATGGCCCGCTTTGGCAACCGTCACTCCGCTTCTACCGTCGTAGTGGCGGGTGTGCGTTTCATGGGTGAAACCGCGAAGATTCTTAACCCCGAAAAGCGGGTACTGATGCCCACCCTGGAAGCCACCTGTTCACTGGATATTGGTTGCCCGGCCGATGAGTTTGCGGATTTCTGTGACCAGCACCCGGACCGGACCGTGGTGGTTTACGCCAACACCTCTGCGGCGGTGAAGGCGAGGGCGGACTGGGTGGTTACCTCAAGCTGTGCCCAGGCGATTGTGGAGGACCTGGACGCCCGCGGTGAAAAAATCCTGTGGGCGCCGGACAAACACCTCGGCGGTTACATACAGCGTACCACGGGGGCCGATATGCTGATGTGGGATGGCTCCTGCATCGTGCACGAAGAGTTCAAGTATCGGGGACTGGAAGACCTCCAGGCCCTGTACCCGGACGCTGCCGTGCTGGTACACCCGGAGTCGCCGGAAGCCGTCGTGGATATGGCCGATGTGGTGGGTTCCACGTCGCAGCTGATCCATGCGGTGCAGTCGTTGCCAAATGAGCGCTTCATCGTGGCCACCGACAACGGTATCTTCTACAAGATGCAGCAGCTGGCACCGAACAAAACCCTTATCGAGGCGCCCACGGCGGGTAACGGTGCGACTTGCCGGAGCTGTGCCCACTGTCCCTGGATGGCCATGAACGGGTTGGAAAACCTGCTGCAGGTATTGGAGCAGGGTACCCAGGAAGTTCTCGTGGACGAAAGCCTGCGGGAAGATGCGTTGCGGCCGTTACGTCGCATGCTGGACTTTACCGCCAACATGAACCTGAAGGCGGCGGGCAACGCCTGAGGCCTGACCGGCCGACGTACGAGCCGTTGGTGAAGGAGCCTGCGCCCGCATTCGGCGGACGTCCGCGGCGATCTATGACTGACTGAGCCGGCGGCTGACTTCGGTCAGCCTTTCCGAGATTACCTGGTGCAGGGGAGCGGTGGCCGGCACGCGTTCCTGGGCCTGGCGCAGTTGCCGCTGGGCCGATTCCAGGTCACCCACCAGAATATCGTATTCCGCCCTGGCGCGGTGCACCCCAACGATGTTCCGGGCCATGCCTTCGGCTTCGGCCAGGCGCAGCCAGAGATCTTCCCTTTGTGGATGGTCACGTGTCAGGGTGCGCAGGTAGTCTGCGGCCTGGCTACCGTTGCCTGCTTCGTTCTCGATGTGGGCCAGGCGGTCGGTGATGGGGTAGTTACCCGGGTTCCGCCGCAGGGCTGTTTCCATAAGCGCCCTGGCCTCCGACAGATCGCCCTGGGCTTGCAGGACCTCTGCCAGTGTCACCTGATAGGTAATGCGGTTTGGGCTGTCGTCCAGAAGCCTCTCCAGCAGGGTGCGGGCGCGGGGGTAGGTGCCATTTGCGAGCAGGGCGACAGCCAGTCCGTACCTTGCCGCTTCCTTCTGGCCGGCTTCGGGTTGACCCAGGTAAGACTCGAACGCCTCGATCGCTTCGCCAAGGTTGCGGGCATAGCGCACCTGGAGGCGGGAGCGTACCAGGTGGTATTCGTGGGTATCGCTGGCCCCGCCGGTGCCGTACTGTGCTGCGCGGCTGCGAGTATCGGCCACGCGCGATTCGGTGAGGGGGTGGGTCGACAGGTATTCCGGGACGCGATTGCCCTGCAGGCGGCTCTGGCGCATCATCACCTCGAACATCTCCGGCATACCCCTGGGGTCAAGGCCGGAATCTGCCATGATGTCCAGGCCAACCCGATCTGCTTCCTGCTCATGGGAGCGACTATAGGCCAGCATGTTCTGTACAGACAAAGCCTGGGTGCCCATGATCGCGGCAATGCCTGCGTCGGAGCCGGTGACCGCGGTGAGTACGATGCCGGCGATAATGCCCGCGGCAGTGAGCGGAGCGGAGCGTTCCTGTTGTTCCAGTCGTCGGGCAAAGTGACGCTGGCTCAGGTGGGCCAGTTCGTGGGCAAGCACCGAGCCGAATTGCTGTTCGGTGCGGGCATGGAGGAACAGGCCACCATTAACGCCAACAATGTTGCCAGGCACCGCGAATGCGTTAATGGCCGGGTCGTCAATGACGACGATGGTCAGTTCGCGATTACTGAGCGGCGTGTAGGGAACCAGTCGGTAGATAACTGATGTCAGGTACTCGGCGACCAGTGGGTCATGGATCTGGTTGGCGGAGCGACGGATAGAGGCCATTACCTGTCGGCCGATGTCGTCTTCCATCCGGTCCGAGAGCAAACCACCCCCGAGACCGCCGATGGATGGCAAGTCCCGCTGCTGGGCTTGTGTGGGCACCATGGGGGCGAAGAGCATGACCAGAGTCATAACCAGGGCCAGGGCAGGTGTCCGGGGCCGGGAGTGGCCGAAGCGTTCTGAAGTCATACCTTGGTCATTAAACTCCGCATAAAACGATGCAAGTAAAAGGGCGCATGGGCATAATGGTGCGCCTGCAATCCAAGACAGGAAGGTTCTGAAGCGCCCATGGTTGATATTACCCTTGATGCTACCGGGCTGCGATGCCCGATGCCATTGCTGAAAGCGAAGTTGCAGCTCGGCAGTATGGCGGCAGGGCAGCAACTCGAGGTGCTGGCGACCGATCCGGGCTCTGCCCGGGATATCCCGGCGTGGCTGGCCCACACGTCCCATACGCTGGTTAGCCGTGATGAGTCCGAAGGTGGGTATCGCTTCGTGATTCGTGTTGGTGGACAGGAGTAGAGCACGCAAATGGTTCGTATTCTCCGTGGCATCGCCCACAAATATTTTTCCGATGACGAAGCGGTCATCCTGTTCCTGCTCCTGTTGGGCGGGGTTCTTGCCATTATTTTCTTCGGTGCCATGCTGGCGCCGGTCATCGCTTCCGTCATTATCGCGTTCATCCTGCAGGGCCTGGTAACGAGGCTGACCCGGATAGGCATTCCCGAGCTGGTGTCAATTGGCGGCGTCTTCGTGGTTTTTATGGGGACCCTGGCGGGGTTCCTGTTCGGGCTGTTGCCGCTGGTCTGGGCGCAGCTTGCGTCCCTCGCAGCCGAGGCGCCACGTATTTTCAGGGAGATGCGAAGTTATCTTGAGCTTTTACCTGAGCAGTATCCAAACCTGATCTCCATTGAGGCGGTGAACGATTTCTACCACCAGGTGACCGCTGAGGTGGGCAACCTGACCCAGTGGCTGGTGTCCTTCTCGCTGGGCAGTATTCCGGACCTGCTTGGTCTGCTTATCTACCTGGTGCTGGTGCCCATCCTGGTGTTCTTCTTCCTGAAGGATCGCCGTCAGATCCTGGGCGCTATCGCCCGGGTGCTGCCCAGTCAGCGCCCGATGATGAGTCAGATCTGGCAGGAGGTGAACCAGCAGTGCGCCAACTATGTCCGGGGCAAGGCGGTGGAGATCCTGATTGTTGGCGGTGTCACCTTTGTAACATTCAAGGTTCTCGGGGTTCCCTATGCGGCGCTGCTGTCCCTGTTGGTAGGCCTGAGCGTGGTGATACCCTATATCGGTGCCGCCGTCGTTACCCTGCCAGTGGCAATGATCGCGCTGTTTGCGTTTGGTTGGGGGACACATTTTATATGGGTGATGGTGGCCTATGGCATCATCCAGGCCCTCGATGGCAATGTGCTGGTTCCGCTTCTGTTTTCGGAGGTCAATAACCTGCATCCGGTAGTGATCATTATCGCCGTACTTTTCTTCGGGGGTATCTGGGGGCTCTGGGGGGTCTTTTTTGCCATTCCCCTGGCGACCATGGTCAAGGCGGTGTTTGCGGCCTGGCCGGTACACCGGGAACCGTTACCGGAAAGCGCAGTTAATAAGAGGTGAAAGGCCCGGCCAGTCACCTGGCCAGGCCGGGGTGTGCCACTTACAGGGCCTGAACGGCCTCCAGTACCTCCTGGGCGTGCCCCTTCACCTTCACCCCACGCCACTCCCTGCGCAGGCGGCCTTCCTTGTCAATCAGGAAGGTGCTGCGATCAATGCCCATATACTCCTTGCCATACAGCTTTTTCAGCTTAATGACATCGAACAGGGTGCAGACAGATTCGTCCTTGTCTGAAATAAGGTGGAACGGGAACCCATGTTTTGCACGAAAGTTCTCATGGGCCTTGAGACCGTCCCGGGAAACGCCGAAAATGACGGTATCGTGGGCGAGGAACTGATCGTGGAGATCCCGGAAATCCTGGCCTTCGGTCGTACAGCCGGGGGTGTTGTCCTTGGGGTAGAAGTAGATGACAACATTGTGGCTGCCCCGGAAGTCTGACAGTCGCACTGTCTGGTTCCCGGTAGCCGGTGCCTCGAAATCGGTAATAATCTGGTCAGGTTCTGGCTTAGCCATGGCTTCTCCCTTGTTTCCCTTGTGTCGGTTGACACCCAAGATTACCATAACCGTTTTATCTGCACGGAGTCCTTATGATTACTGGTAGCCTTGTCGCTCTGGTGACGCCCATGCACCCGGATGGCAGCATCCACTGGGAGCAACTGGATGCCCTGGTGGACTTTCACCTTGAAAACGGCACCCATGGCATCGTAGCCGTCGGTACCACTGGCGAGTCAGCCACTCTGACCCCTGACGAGCATCTCAAGGTGATCGAGAAGATCATCAAACGGACGGCGGGCAGGATTCCAGTCATTGCCGGCACTGGCGGTAACTCTACTCATGAAGCCATCGCACTGACGTCCGAGGCGGAAAAGCTTGGTGCCGATGCCTGCCTTCTGGTGGTGCCTTACTACAACAAGCCCACCCAGGAGGGCCTGTACCAGCACTTCAAGACGATTGCCGAGTCCGTACCCGGTGTCAGCCAGATTCTTTATAACGTTCCCGGGCGCACTGCCTGCGACATGCTCAATGAAACGGTGGAGCGGTTGGCGGACATCCCCAATATCGTCGGTATCAAGGATGCCACCGGGAATATTCCCCGGGGCGCCGAACTGATCAAGGCGGTCGAGGGTCGCCTGGCCGTGTATTCCGGCGATGACGCCACGGCCGCTGAGCTTATGCTGGCCGGGGGCAAGGGCAACGTGTCAGTGACGGCCAACGTGGCGCCGCGACTCATGTCCCAGATGTGCGAGGCTGCCATCGGCGGCAACCGGACAGAAACCGAGCGCCTCAACGGCGTACTGGAGCCCCTGAACCGCAAATTGTTCCTGGAAGCCAACCCGATCCCTGTCAAGTGGGCATTGCAGCGCATGGGACAGATTGATACCGGTATCCGGCTGCCCCTGACGCCCCTCAGTGACAAGTTCCATGGTGAGGTTGAAGAAGCTCTAAAGGCGGCGGGCGTAATCTGAATGAGTGATCGTTTCAGCTTTCTGAACTTCCGTCCCCGGGTTGCCATCCTGGGTGTCGCCATGGCCGGCCTGCTGGTTAGTGGCTGCAGCCTGGTTAATGACCGCTCCGATGACTATGCCACTGCCGAGCAGTCGCGCCCCCTCAAGGGTATCGATGGCCAGCCGCTGCCCCGGCAGCGTCCTGCGTTCCCGGTTCGGGAGGTGCAGGGTTCGGGCACGCTGGGAGCCCAGGTGCCTGAACCGCCGGACCTGACCGCCGACATCCTTGATGAGAACTATGTGGTGGAGTCCGTCGATGACCAGTCCTGGCTGCTGGTCAATGAAGTGCCGGGGCGTATCTGGCCTGCCGTGGCAGCCTGGATGAATGAAACCGGCCTGGCAGTGGCTGTGGACAGCACCCAGCTGGGGTTGATGCAGAGTGAGGTGGCGAATTTCAGCCGCCGCGCCCGTGGCCTGGTCGGACTCGACGAGGCATCAGCCGATGAGCCCAGGATCGTTGTGCAGGTTCGGTTGGCGCCAGGTGTGCGTCGCAAGACGACGGAAGTGCAGATACGCCCGCGTGCGGTAGCCGCCAATCCCGAGGGCCTGCTGCCTTGGCAGGATGAGCCCATGAACCAGTCTCTGGAAGACAGTCTGCTGGAGAACCTGTCCACCTTCCTCCAGTCCCGTGAAGATAACCGGGCCTACTCCCGCGCTGCACTGGCCATGGGTAGTGAGTCGCGGGTCAGTCTTCTTGAGGCAAACACCGATCGGGACCAGGCCATCGCCATTGACCTGCCCTATGACCGGGTCTGGGGCGAGATCCGCCGGGTACTCGAGGACGAAAGTATCCCGGTGCTGGATCTTGATCGTACTGCCGGTTACTTCCTGGTGGATGGTCGTCCGGAGGAAGACCGTCGTCGTGGCTGGATGACCCGCTGGTTTGCCGGTGACGAAGTGGAGCCGGAAGTCACCAACCGCATCCAGCTCAGTGAAGAGGACGGGCAGGTGGTCGTTACCGCCGAACGTGCCGATGGCTACGATGGTGGTAACTATTCACGCTCACTGATCACGCGGCTGTACGACTACCTCTACTGATTGCCGGTTTTTAACCGGCACGAACAAAGACGCGAGCCGGCCCTGCGGGGGCGCTCGCCGGAGACCGATATGGAAAAGCGCAAAGAACTCTACGCGGGCAAGGCCAAGTCTGTTTTTACCACCGATGATCCGAACCGCTTTGTCCTCGTATTCCGGGACGACACCTCGGCCTTTGACGGGGAGAAGAAAGAGCAGCTTGACCGCAAGGGCATGGTCAACAACCGGTTCAATGCCTTCATCATGGAAAAGCTGGAAGCCGCCGGTGTACCCACCCATTTCGAGGGGCTGCTGTCGCCGACAGAGTCCCTGGTAAAGAAGCTGGAAATGATTCCCGTGGAGTGCGTGGTGCGGAATGTGTCGGCTGGCAGCCTGTGCCGCCGTATCGGTGTAGAAGAAGGGCAGGACCTGAATCCGCCGACCTATGAACTCTTCCTCAAGAACGACGAACTCCATGATCCCATGGTGAACGAATCCCTCGCTGTGACCTTTGGCTGGGCATCTGCCGACGAACTGGCGGAGATGAAGCGTCTGACCTATCAGGTGAATGATGTCCTCAAGGCCCTGTTCTCGGAGGCTGGCATGCTGCTGGTGGACTACAAGCTCGAGTTCGGGCGTAGTGAGGGCCGCATCGTGCTGGGTGATGAGTTCAGCCCTGACGGCTGTCGTATCTGGGATCGGGAAACCCGCAAGAAGATGGACAAGGACCGCTTCCGACAGGGTCTCGGTGACGTTATCGAGACCTACGAAGAGGTCGGCCGGCGCCTGGGCATCAGCTTCGACGAGTGATCATAGTGGGGCCGGGAAGGCCCCAGATTTTTTACGGATGCTATATGCAAGACCTGCTTATCAATTCTCTGCAAGGGAGATTTCCCATGAAACTGTTCCGATCTGCCGTACTGCTGTCTGCCATTGCAGCCGTTCCCACCGTCCACGCTGACGTTCTGGGGGTTGGGGCGAGCATCGGATATTGGGATTCTGATCTCTCCGGTAAGGCCGCCAAGGGTGGTGACCAGGTGAACGTGGAGAACGAACTGGACCTCAGCAATAACACCGAGGCCAACCTGAGCGCCTACCTGGAGCACCCGATTCCGTTGTTGCCCAATGTTCGTCTTAGCTATGTAAAGATCGACCAGACCGGGCGCGGCGAACTGAGTACCGGATTCGATGATATCCCCGCCGGTGTAGGCGTGGATTCAAGCCTGGACTGGCGCCAGACTGATCTTACGCTGTATTACGAAGTGCTCGATAACTGGGTGAACCTGGACCTGGGCGTCACAGCCCGTGACCTTGATGCGGAACTTCAGGTATCCGACACAGCTGGCCTGACCAACAGCAAGACTGAAGTGGACGCGGTAGTGCCTATGGGCTTCGCGGCTGCCCGGTTTGACTTGCCCCTGACCGGCGTTTCCGTCGGTGCTAACGGCAATTTCATCAGTTACAGCGGCGACTCCGTCTATGATTACGATGTGTACGGCCAGTACGCCTTTGCGGGAGTCCAACTGCGGGCCGGGTACCGTGAAATGGCCGTGGATTATGAAGATGGTGACGACCGCCTGGATATCGACATTGGCGGCCCGTTTGCCAGCGTCGGGTTCAGTTTCTGATCCTGACCGATTAGCAGGGAGGGCCAGCGTAACCTGTTGTCGCCAAGTCTGACGGCAGCAGGGCGTTGGTGGTTGAGCCAAAAGGGAGCAGGGTTACCGCCTTGAAAATTCTCGTCACCGGTACCGCCGGCTTTATCGGATTTCACCTCGCCCGCCGTTTGCTGGAGCGAGGCGACGAAGTCACTGGCGTTGACAACGTCAACAACTACTACGACCCCCACCTGAAGGAAGCCCGTCTCGATGGTCTCCGGAGCTACGAGGGGTTCACCGAAGTCCGCCAGGATATTGCTGACCGTGAGGCTATGTCAGCGCTGTTCCGCAAACACCAGCCACAAAGGGTCGCGCACATGGCTGCCCAGGCCGGTGTCCGCTACTCCATCGAGAACCCGAATGCCTATGTGGATTCCAACCTGGTGGGGTTCATGAACATCCTTGAGGGCTGTCGCCATAACAGGGTAGAGCACCTGGTCTATGCCTCCAGCAGTTCCGTTTACGGAGCCAACGAGACCATGCCGTTCTCGGTGCAGGACAACGTGGACCATCCGGTGAGCCTGTACGCCGCTTCCAAGAAAGCCAATGAACTGATGGCCCATACCTACAGTCATCTGTACCAGTTGCCCACCACCGGCCTGCGGTTTTTCACCGTCTACGGTCCCTGGGGCAGGCCTGATATGGCGCCTTTTATCTTCACCCGCAAGATCCTGGCGGGGGAGCCTATCGACGTGTTCAATTTCGGCCATCACAAGCGCGACTTTACCTACATCGACGACATAGTCGAAGGCGTGGTAAGAACCCTTGACCATGTGGCCCAGCCTAACCCCGACTGGAGCGGCCTGCATCCTGATGCTTCCAGCAGCAAGGGCCCCTACAGGCTATACAACATCGGCAGCAACAACCCGGCTGAGCTGTCCCGGTTTATCGAGATCATCGAGGAAAAGACCGGCAAGAAAGCCGAGAAGAACTACCTGCCGATGCAGCCGGGCGATGTGCCGGCGACCTACGCGGATGTGGGTTCCCTCATTGCGGACGTCGGCTACAAGCCGGAAACCTCCCTTGAAGAGGGTCTTGGTCGTTTCGTCGACTGGTATCGGGCGTTCTATGGCGTTTAGCGGGCAAACCTCCTGCGTTATGTAACGACAATCGCCGTACTGGCAGGTTTCATCTATAACCTGGTGTAAAAAGCAGGCCAGCAAAAACCCAGAAAGCCGGAGGCCCGGCACCCCCTTCCGAAACAGTCAGGGAACAAGGTTCTCGTTTCGGAAGGGGGTGCCGGGCCTTCGGCGTTCTGCACCAACTCCAGAAAACATGTCTGAACGTCTATGGCGGATGCAATTCTGGTGGACCGGGCCCGAGGGCCTTTGTTCGAAACGAAAACCCTGTTTTCTGACTGTTTCGAACAAAGGCCCCCGGACCCTCTGGCGGGAAGCCCGAGCCGCGTTAGGCTCAGGCATGAGCCGGCCAGGTAGTCAGGTGGAACGTCTTCAGGTAACTGCTGTTAAATCAGTCAGAGAACAGGGTCTTTGGGCCCTGGTAAGCCAGGGCCCGGTGGTCAACGGCGCAGTTTCCGCTCCGCCCTGCGAAGCTGGCGGTTGGCCTGGCGTCTCAGCCGTTGCGACCTCGTGGCGGCCTGCTCCCGGTAATACCATATCCCTGCGGCAAGTCCGATAAGCCCCAGTATTAGCGTTGCTATGCCAGCCGTCTGGGCTGATGGAGTCTGGATCCGCTTGTGCGCCATGAACATCCTCCTGATGAAAGGGTGGGCAACTTCAATCGCGTTTAAATCATCATGCACAAGCAGTGTGGTCGGTGCCCGGGAATTGGTCAAATGAAAGGGTGGCGCAAGCCTGGCTGGGGGGGGCAAAACCGTTCGCGAACCGAGCGCTACTCGGACAAAAAAGCCCCCGTCCGTGAGGAGCGGGGGCTTTCGGGAATCTGGTAGGACCAGGCAGATTTGAACTGCCGACCTCTGCCATGTCAAGGCAGCGCTCTAACCAACTGAGCTATGGTCCTGTGTTCAACGGGGTGGAAATATACTGATCCGGGCGGGAATGGTCAACCGTTTTTACGGACTTTTTCACGTTACTCTCAACCCTGATCAGTCCTGATGGCTGGCGCGGATACGGGCGATGCGGCGGGCCCTGGCAGATTTGCGCAGCCAGTTTCTGATAGCCCGGGAAAGTACCGTCCATCGGTTGATCAGCAGTGCAAGCAGGATCACACAGCAGCCAGCAATCTGCATCGGGCTCATGGTCTGGCTGAACCATACCCACGCCAGCAGGGCTACCCATACCGGCTCCAGAACCAGAATCACCACGCCGTGGCTGTTGAACGACAGGCTCTGGGCGTAGGTCTGCAATAAAAAACGGAACGCAGTGCCTATGGTGGCGCTGCCTACCAGCCACCAGAACATGGGGCCGGTGAAGTTATCAAAGGTTGGCTGCCACTCCTCGAAGAACAGCGAAACCAGTCCGGTGAGGACCCCGGCTGTGGTCATGCTCAGGGCCGTCAGTGGAAGGGCCGGTACCTTCTGTTTCACAACCTGCTCACCGCCGGGTTTCATCACGGTGCGGGTATTGGCGGTCCGGGAGGTCAGGATGTATGACATGGCGAAGATCAGTGCTGCCACCACAAACAGCATCTGGCCGGGTTCTGGCCGAAAACCGTTTTCCAGGGATAATAATCCCAGTCCGCAGATGGCTACCGGAATAGCCAGCCAGGTGTTCAGAGGCTGGGGTTCGCGGAAGAAAATACGGGCAATGGCAGGAACGACCACCACGGCCAGGCTGGTAATGAAGGCGGCTTCACCGAGGTTGACCCCAAGCCAGATCCCCATCACCCAGCAGCTCATGGCAGAGCCGAACACCAGGCCCACCCGGGCCCCCCGAAGCATTTGCCGGATGCCAAGGCGCGGGAGCTGGCGGCGGGCAAAAAAGGCAAGAATCGCCCCGGCGATCAGGAAACGCATGGCCATGAACAGCAAAGGCGGCATTAACAACACCGCTTCCTTGGAAAATGCCCAGCTGACAGCGGCCAGCAATGTTACGAAGACGAGGAGTAAATCGGCTTTATTGGAGTCGGAGAGGGCCATGGCAAGAAGGTTCAGGAAATCAGGCCGCGGAGTTTAGCATGCTCACCACGCTCGGCCTAATTATGCCCCGGTCGCAAGGTGCGTGTGTCCCGGGTTGTTGTACCCGGGCGCAATGCTTCCGGCCGGGGGCTGGTTTCTGAGTAAAGGCTCAGAACCAGCCGTTATCCTGGATCGCCTCGAACTCGAACCGCAGGTGCACGTCGTCGCCCACCATCAGCGGGTCCAGGGCGTAGGTCATGCCCCAGTCACTGCGTTTGATAGTGGTGCTGGCGGAGATGCCAAGGGTGTATTCCTCATGGCCTATGGGGTACTCCGCCGCCTGGTTCAGGGTAACGTCCAGGGTCACCGGCCGGGTCTGGCCCAGCAGGGTCAGGTCGCCGGTCAGGTTACCGGTGCGCTCGCCAGTGGTTTCAAAATCCGTAACTTCGAAAGTGATCTCGGGATAGCGGTCGCTGTGAAGGAAGTCTTCCTTACGCAGGTGTTCGTCCCGCTTGTCATGGTTGGAGAACACGCTGGCACTCTGGATAACCACCTTGCCGGAGGGGACCTCGTTGGTTTCCTCGTCGTACTTGAAGCTACCCTTGCCCTCGAGGAACAGGCCGATCACCGAGGCGTAGCCCAGGTGGTTTACCTCGAAGCTAATGGACATATGTTCTTCATCGATCTTGTAGTCTTTGGGCTCGGCCTGTGCGCTGGCTGCGGACAGCGCAAGGGTGCTGGCGGCAACGCCTGCGGCGATGGTGTTAATGGCGTTCCTTGGGGTATTCATCACAATCTCCTTGTTGCTCTCTGCCGGTAAAGGTAACGGATGTCCAGGGCAAAGGACCCTGCTAAAAGGACCAGTGCCACCAATAGCGTAGCATGGACAAACACATCCGGTGCGGGGGGCAGCAAGGCCACCATAAGGGTAACCAGTTGCCATACGCAGACAGTCTTGCGCCGGAAGCTTTCCGGGAGGGGGGCATTGAGCCATGTCCAGCACCAGCCTGCCATGACAAAGCCGTATCGCATTAACCCTATTAACAGCACCCAGGGCCCAGTCTTTCCCAGAAACATCAGTGCGGCGCAAAGCACCAGTATGAAGAAAGCGTCCAGTTCCATATCAAACCGGGCGCCAAAGGGGCTAGCCGTGCGGGTGCGCCGGGCAACATAGCCATCGGCGCCGTCCATGGTCAGTGCCAGCAAGCAGAGCAGGGCGTAGGGCCAGGCGAAGGCCTGCAGGAACTCGGGAGTGCCAGCCAGGCTGGCGAGGAAAAGGACCAGTACAGCGCGGACCAGGGTGACCCGGTCGGCAGGACCGAACCGGCTCCCGGAAAGCGCCAGGCCCGCGACGACCGCTACTCCGAAGCCTGCGTACAGGGCACCGGCAAGAATAGTCGTCGTCGACGACAGCGGCATGATGCGATTTGCAGCCAGCAGCAGGCCAGCCAGGGCGACTGCTCCGAGTGACAGCTCCGCCCAGGGTATGGACTGTGGCGTACGATGTGTTGGCAAGGAATCCATAGCCGTAAACCGTCGTAATCTATACTGTAATGCTGTTTATACCGGCCTATGCAGCGATTGGTTCATAGCGATAACCGCGCAGTGGGTACTTTTTCAGCATGGAGTGTTTATGAATCTCCCGTCAAAGGAAATGTCACCGGCATTCTGGTCTTTCGGTAATGGCCATGGCGAGATCTCACCTGGACAGGTGGATCACGGTAGCGAAGGCGCCGGCCCTGTGCTGGAACTTGAGACTCTCTACAGTGCGGTAAGTCGCGGTACCGAGGCATTGGTGTTTAATGGGCTGGTTCCCGGTTCCGAGTATCAGCGCATGCGCGCCCCATACCAACAGGGCGATTTCCCGGGACCGGTGCGCTATGGCTATATGAACGTCGGCCGTGTAGTGGCCGGGCCCCCCGAGGCGGTGGGACGTTATGGTTTCTGCCTGTTTCCGCATCAGCGCCGCTATCGGGTCCCCGCCAGTGCGGTGACCTTGTTGCCGGAAAACCTGCCACCGGGTCGCGCAGTGCTGGCGGCCAACCTGGAAACCGCCATTAATGGTCTTTGGGATGGTGAACCCATGGTGGGAGACCGGGTTGCCATTGTTGGCTGTGGGGTTGTGGGGTGCCTGGTGGCCTGGCTGGCCAGCGGTATTCCCGGCACCAGGGTCACTGGTATTGACCCTAACCCACACCGGCAGGACATCCTTGCCTCCCTGGGGGTTGAATGGGCCCCGGAGCTGTCCCGGGATGACCATGACCTGGTGTTTCACACCAGCGGCCACCCGGCTGGCCTGGAGACCGCATTGGCCCTGGCAGGCAACGAAGGGCGCATCATTGAAATGAGCTGGTACGGCGAGCAGGCGGTTCCGGCTCGCCTCGGGGGTAGCTTTCATTCCCGCCGCCTGACGCTGCGATCGAGCCAGGTGGGTCAGTTGAGCCCGCGCCAGTTGCCTCGCTGGACCCACAACGATCGCATGTCGCTGGCTATAAAACTGCTGGCGAACCCGCTGCTGGATAACCTTATTACCGGCGAGAGTGATTTTGAGCAGCTTCCCGAAGTTATGTCGGAACTCGCCCGGGGGGCCTGCGATACCCTTTGCCACCGAATCCGCTACCCCTGATCGAGAAGGAAGACCCATGTACACATTGACCGTTCGCGATAACGTGATGATTGCCCACAGCTTTACCGGAGATATTTTCGGCCCCGCCCAGAAGCTACACGGCGCCACCTATGTGGTCGATGTCAGCTTCGAGCGTCCTGAACTGGACGACCATGACCTTGTCGTGGATATTGGCCTGGCCAGCGATGTGTTGGGTAAGGTGCTGGCGCCTGTCAATATGCAGAACCTTGACGAACTGCCGCAGTTCCGGGGCCACAATACCACCACAGAGTTCATGGCACGGTACGTCTTTGACGGCATGGCCGGGGCTATCCGCAACGGCGAGTTGGGGGAGGGCGCAAAGGCCCTGACCGCCCTGAAAGTGACCCTCTCTGAATCCCATATCGCCTGGGCCAGCTATCGTGGCGAACTCTGAATCCCGTTACTGGTTCCTCGTCCCCGGCGACCCCGAACAGCGGACCGGTGGCTACGGCTATGTGAGGGAAGTCGTAACCGGGCTTCGCCATCTGGGGCGAGAGGTCAGCCTTCACGGGCTGGACGGCCGCTTTCCGAAAGTGGACACCGTCGCATGGCAGGCCCTTGATAACGCCCTTGCCGGTATACCGGACGACAGCACCGTTGTGGTAGATGGCCTCGCGCTTTGCGGCTGTCCGGAAGTGGCAGAGGCCCACCGCTCCAGGCTCAACCTGGTCGCACTGGTGCATCACCCACTGGCCGATGAGACCGGCCTGAGCGACAGCGAACGGGCCCACTTCATGGCGACCGAGTGTCGGGCCCTGGCTGCTGTCACGCGGATTATCACCACCAGTGAGACAACGGCGGAAGGCCTGGGCAGGTTTGGTGTATCTCCGGAGATGGTTCTGGTCGTCGTTCCCGGCGTCCACCGACCGGCTGATATGGACGGGGCCGGACACCCGGGCCCGTGGCAGGGACAGGAGGGGGGTATCGAACTCCTGTGTGTTGCCCACCTGTCGCCAAGGAAGGGACAAATGGACCTGGTGAAGGCACTGGCCGGGCTGGGCGCAGGCGGCTGGACTTGTCAGCTGGTGGGCTCCCTGGAGCGGGACCTGGACTACGCGCACCGGGTTCAGTCGCAAGTCGAAGCGCTGGGGCTGACAGGGTGCGTCCGGTTAGTCGGGGAGCTTTCCGGTCTGCAACTGGAACGCGCATTTGCCCGGGCCAACCTCTTTGTATTGCCCTCCCATTATGAGGGCTACGGTATGGTGATCGATGAGGCGCTGGCCCACGGACTACCGGTGATATCATCCGATGGTGGTGCGCTGGCGGTTACCGCCAGCCGCCCCGGATGTGTGACCTATCCTGCTGGCGACAGTGAGGCGCTTGCGCGGCTGATCGGCGAGCGAATAGAGGACCTGGCGTTACTCCAGGACCAGCAAGCCGCTGCCCGCCAGAGTGGGAGCGCCCTGCGTAGCTGGCGCCAGTGCGCTCAGGAGTTTGACCAGGCCTTGCTGGACATAAGCGCAGGCCTCCCGGAAGGAAGCGAGTTTGCCGAAGACTGGCTCCGTCTGCGGGAGCCGGCGGACCACCAGGCCAGGGACCCGGGGCTATGCGAACAGGCGGCAACCTGGCTCGGAAAACAATCAAACGACTTTCTGGTAGTGGTGGATATTGGTTCCGGCAGCGGTTCCAACTGGCGATACCTCCGAGAAGCCTTCCCCCCCGCGCTGGTGGATCGTTGCCAATGGCACCTCTATGACCAGGACCAGGCCTTACTGAACGCTGGCACCCTGGAAGAGCCCTCAACAACGCTTCACCCGGTGCGCCTGGAAGCCGATGACCTGGACCGGCTGCTGCCTGCGCCACTGCACCTTCTCACCGCCTCGGCATTGATCGACCTGGTATCAACGCCCTGGCTGGAGGCATTTGCCAAGGCTGCGTCAGAGCGTTCTGCAGCGGTATTGGTAGTGCTCTCCTACGCCGGTCGCTTCCGGCTGTCACCGACGCACCCTTATGACGACAGTTTGATAGCGCTGGTTAATGACCACCAGCACCGCGACAAAGGCACCGGTGCTTCCTGTGGTCCGGAGGCGAGCGAGGTTCTGGCGGCTGCACTGGCAGAACAGGGGTATCAGGTGCGGTTGGCGCCTAGTGTCTGGCGGTTGGGGCGGGCCAGTCAGGCATTGCAGATTGCACTGATTGAAGGCTGGATTGGCGCGGCGCGTTCACAAATCAAACTTTCTTGCAGAGACGGTACAGCCGGATACCAATGCCTCGAACAGTGGCTGAACACCCGTGTAGAGCAGGCAAGGGCGGGTGAACTGTTCATCGAGGTGGACCATGTTGACCTGTTCGGGGTTCCGGGGGCGTGAGGCTCAGGCGGCTGCGCTTGCCACCGGCACTACGCTGGGCGCTGACCCTGTTATTGCTGGCCGTTGTGTTTTGGCTGGTGAACCCGGTAGCAGTCTGGGAGCAGTTGAGGAGCGTGCAGTGGTCCTGGCTGTTACTGGCGCTGGCCCTGACGCCGGTACAGGTCGTGCTCTCTGCCTGGCGCTGGCAATATACCGTGAACAGGCTGGGCGGTCAGTTGCCGTT
The DNA here is from genome assembly GCF_023156245.1 of Marinobacter bryozoorum. Lineage (GTDB taxonomy): Bacteria > Pseudomonadota > Gammaproteobacteria > Pseudomonadales > Oleiphilaceae > Marinobacter > Marinobacter bryozoorum. The sequence goes on along the minus strand of NZ_JAKZAH010000011.1, from coordinate 2,485 downwards.
GCTCTACGCCGTTGGCGAATATTACCTGGGCACACTGGTGAATCAGTTGGTACCGGGCGGCGTTGTAGGTGATGCCGGCCGGGCATTGCGGCACCGGCAGCGGGGTGATGTCACCACCCTGGCCATCCATGGTGTGATGATCGAGCGGCTGTCCGGGCAACTGGTGCTGTTCATGCTGGCGGCCGTACTTATTCTGCTCTGGCTACCACTGCCAAGGCTTCCCACGCCAGGCCTTTTCCTACTTCCGGGAATATTGGTCGCCTCGTTGTTGCTCTGGTCGATATCCCAAGCACCACCGGTCGCTCGCTGGGTGAGAGCTTTTCGAGTTGATGTGCAGCGAGCACTCCTGAACCGATCCGCGCTGCCAGTGCAGGTCATCTCTTCACTGGCGGTTATTGTCAGCTACCTGGCTGTCTTCTGGTGCCTGGCTATGGGCCTGGGGCTTTCAACGGCGGTGGATGCTCCCGGCGTTCTGCTGGCCCTCTGCACCGTGCTGCTGATAGCCATGGTCATCCCGCTGACGGTTTCCGGTTGGGGAATCCGGGAAAGCGCCGCCGCGGCCCTGTTCCCTCTGGCCGGATTGCCGTCGCAGCAGGGCGTGGCGCTGGCAGTCAGTTATGGCCTGCTGGTGCTGGTGTCCGCCCTGCCGGGCGCCTTGTTCCTGTTCAATGGTGGGCGTCGAACGCCAGGTCAAACAGCATATCGCTGCCCAGATTGACCATGCGTGCTTGCGGGCGCAGGGCGTCCGTCAGGCTGTCAATTTCCGGTAGTGAGAAGGCAGGCTGACCGCTACCGATGATCATGGGTGCTACCAAGACGTGCAGGCGGTCAACCAGCCCCGCCGTGAGAAAGGTCGAAACGGTCTGCCCTCCGCCTTCCACGAAAATCCGGTGCAGGCCGAGGCCTTCGAGAATCGACAGAACCTCCTTCGGGTCGATAGGCCCCTCGCCGCCCGACAGGCAGGGAATCTCCTGCACACCGCTACGGATTCCGGCGGGCGGTGGGGGTGACTGGTTATCCCTTGCCACCAGGCGCAGGGTTGGAGCGGCGTCATCGGTAAACAGGTAGTGGCTGTCCGGCACGCGGCGGTTCCGGTCTACCACCACCCGTACCGGGTTCGGCCCGGGGGCGAGACGAACGGTCAGGCGCGGATTATCGGCATTGGCGGTACCGGAGCCGACCAGCACTGCGTCGGATACCGCCCGTAGCCGGTGCAGGTGAACCAGACCGTCCTGCCCATTGATGTAGCGTGACTTGCCCGTCACCGTGGCGATCCTGCCGTCCAGGCTCTGGCCCATCTGGGCAACCACGGACACCCTCCGATTCCCTGCAGGCGCCCCCGGGCTTACCAGTGGCTGGAAAAGCTGCAACAGTTGCCGGGCATGGTCATCGTCGGACAGGGGGGCTTCAGAAGGCCAGCGGTCGCTGGCCGTATCGGGCTGGTGGCATTGCCGAAGAATCATCTGCCAGGCCTGCTCGGGTGTCATCGCTGCCTCAAGGTTGTGGGTCGGATCCCGGGTGTTGGTCGTCATGTTATAGGTAACTGTTACGTCGAAATCCCTGATTGATTCACTCTAGAGTCATAAAGTGGCCCCTGCCAGTGGAAATGTGCCCGGTGAATCGGTTGTAATCCACATAGCGCCTTACAATTTCAGCCAGGCAGACAGGATACTGATTTGATCAAGCTGACCCCTGCGACAGACCACCTGCTCGATGCTCCGGACTCCATTCAGATACTGACCCTGGACGCGCCACCGGAAAACCGCTGGCATGGTGAGAGCCTGGAGCAACTGCACCAGGTGCTCGGCGACCTGGCCCGCCAGGAGCACTGTCCTTCACTGGTGATAACCGGGTCCGGTTCTGAGTGGTTCTGTGGCGGTACACTGGGCTCGGCATTGGGCGATGCCCGTGTGCCACTCAGCCAACTGGCGCGGCTGTACTCCCAGGCATTCGCCACGTTGAGAAAGTACCCGGCCCTGACCGTAGCTGCTGTTAATGGCCAGGCCCGGGATGAAGGCCTGGCACTGGCCCTGAGCTGCGACTTCCGGGTGGCGGCTCCAGGCGCAGCCTTCGGGTTCGATGCCCCTCGCCAGGGCCGTTTCCCTATGGGTGGCAGTACACAGTTGTTGCCACGGCTGCTTGGGGAGTCGGTCAGCAAGCGGATGATGCTTTGCGGCCTGGAGTGGGGGGCGGAGCAGGCGTTGGACAACGGTTTAGCGGATGAGGTGAGTGACTCGCCGGTGGCTGCGGCCATCACCCTGGTGACGCAGGCAGGAGGCCTGAACCCGGTGGTGGTGCAGGGTGTCCGTCAACTGGTGGAGCACGCCCGTATGCGGCCGCTGGAAACCGGATTTGCCGCTGAGCGGGACTGGCAGAATGTTCTTGGGGACTAGTGTCCCGTTTGGTTCATTCGCTGACCTACTGCGTGACGCTGGGGCCTCTGGCCAAGGCGCCAGTCCGAAGGTGTGGTGGTTCCACATCAAGG
>NZ_JAKZAH010000109.1 GCF_023156245.1 Marinobacter bryozoorum | reverse complement strand
TACCGGTTACGTTCGTTCAGAGTCAGTATCGCGTCTACGGCCTTACGGCTCATCAACCGGAAATCGCCGGTATCCACAGGAATATCGGTCCGGCTGGTCCGGTTCAGCAACCGGTAAAAGAGGTGCGCGCTCCAGCGTTTGAACGCGGTTTCCCCAGCTCTGGAACGACGCTGCATCAACACAACGTCTGCCCCGGACTGCCAGGATTCGATCATGGCGGGGATCTGCTCAGGCGGATCCTGCAGGTCCGCATCCAGAACGATCACCGCGTCGCCCCTGGCATGCTCCAGCCCTGCCGTTACCGCCGCCTCCTTGCCGAAATTCCGACTCAGTTTGACCAGGCGGAGGCCAGGCGTTCGCTTTATCTCATTACGAATATAAACCGCGCTGCCATCCTCACTGCCATCGTCCACGAACACAATTTCGTGACGCAGGTTGACCGCGGCAAGCACGGGCAGTACCCGGTCAAAAAACAGCGGCAGCATGACTCGCTCGTTATACACAGGTACCACCAGGGAGATAAGGCGGTCATCTGGCGGCCCGAGATGGAAATCAAGGGATTTGTTCATAAAACACCAGCCTCTTGTAGACGATGTAATTCAGAGCAGCTACGAGACCCGTCGTGACAAGCTGTGAGAGCGTGACCGGCAAGGTCAGAATTTGATGTAGCAGGAAGAAAAAAGCGAGATTGCAGAGCCAGGCACAAATACAGGACACCAGGTAGCGCCAGGCGGTCAGGCGGTGAGGGCCGGCATTGCGGAATGCCAGACGACGCTGGAGTCCATAATTCATAACTGCACCGGACAGGCTTCCGCTTGCGGTGGCCAGCGTGGCGTCAAGCCTTGCGCCGGTCAGAGCCGCCATGACAAACCAGTGGAATAGTGTGGCAAGGCCTCCGGCAGTAATGAATCCTTGCAACTGAACGGTTAAAAGTTTGCTCATAGGGGAAACAGACACAATGACAACCGGCAGCTCCGGCCTGACCTGATGAATCGATAGATTAGCCACTCCGGTGTCATGGCTTTGTCGGCGTTTTATCAGGAAAATGTCAAAGCAGTGGATGTATCAGAGGGGTTCGATCTGACTGTTGCAGTGTCTTATGCAATGCTTGGTCAAGATCCCGCTTCACCAGGCATAGTGCGAT
>NZ_JAKZAH010000108.1 GCF_023156245.1 Marinobacter bryozoorum | reverse complement strand
TACCGGTTACGTTCGTTCAGAGTCAGTATCGCGTCTACGGCCTTACGGCTCATCAACCGGAAATCGCCGGTATCCACCGGAATATCGGTCCGGCTGGTCCGGTTCAGCAACCGGTAAAAGAGGTGCGCACTCCAGCGTTTGAATGCGGTTTCCCCGGCCCTGGAACGGCGCTGCATCAGCACAACGTCTGCCCCGGATTGCCAGGATTCGATCATGGCGGGGATCTGCTCAGGCGGATCCTGCAGGTCCGCATCCAGAACGATCACTGCCTCGCCCCTGGCATGCTCCAGTCCCGCCGTTACCGCCGCCTCCTTGCCGAAATTCCGGCTCAGTTTGACCAGGCGGAGGCCAGGCGTTCGCTTTATCTCATTACGAATGTAACCGGCGCTGCCATCCTCACTGCCATCGTCCACGAACACAATTTCGTGACGCAGGTTGAGCGCGGCAAGCACGGGCAGTACCCGGTCAAAAAACAGCGGCAGCATGACTCGCTCGTTATACACAGGTATCACCAGGGAGATAAGGCGGTCATCCGGCGGCCCGACGTGGAAATCAAGGGATTTGTTCATAAAACACCAGCCTCTTGTAGACGATGTAATTCAGAGCAGCAACGAGCCCTGTCGTGACAAGCTGTGAGAGCGTGACCGGCAAGGCAAGGATGTGATTGAGTAAAAAGAAAAAAGCGAGATTACACAGCCAAGCGAAAAGGCAGGACGCCAGGTAGCGCCAGGCGGTCAGACGGTGAGGGCCGGCATTGCGGAATGCCAGGCGACGCTGGAGCCCATAATTCATAACTGCGCCGGACAGGCTTCCGCTTGCGGTGGCCAGCGTGGCGTCAAGCCCTGCGCCGATCAGAGCCGCCATGACAAACCAGTGGAATAGTGTGGCAAGGCCACCGGCAGCGATGAATCCTTGCAATTGAACGGGTAAAAGTTTGCTCATAGGGGAAACAGCCAAAATGACAACCGGCAGCTCCGGCCTGATCTGACGAACCGATAGATTAGCCAATCCGGTGTCATGGCTTTGTCGGCGTTTCATCAGGAAAATGTCAAAGCAGCGGATGTATGAGAGGGGTTCGATCTGACTGTTGCAGTGTCTTATGCAATGCTTGGTCAAGATCCCGCTTCACCAGGCATAGTGCGAT
>NZ_JAKZAH010000107.1 GCF_023156245.1 Marinobacter bryozoorum | reverse complement strand
TTTAACAAAAGTTCGTCTTGTTATTAAGTTTGTCGGATAATCGCGCAATGGATTCAATGATTTGATCCGCTGTTTTGCGCCATACAAAAGGTTTGGGATCGTCGTTGTATCGTGCCAGATAGTCTTTGATGGAGGCCTCCAGTTCGCGAGTGCTGCGGTGCGAGTTGCGCTTGATCCAACGTTCCGAGATCAGGCCAAAAAATCGTTCCACCAAGTTGACCCACGATGCTGATGTTGGCGTGAAATGAACGTGATAGCGGGGCCTTGCGGCGAACCAGGCTCGTACCTTTTCTGTCTTGTGAGTCCCGTAGTTGTCCATGACCAGGTGAACATCCAGATCTTCCGGGACCTCCCGGTCAATCTCATTTAAAAACGCCAGGAACTCTTTAGCACGGTGTCGCCTGTGCAGGCGTCCGATGACCTCGCCAGTGGCAACGTCCAGGGCTGCAAACAGAGTGGTAGTGCCATGGCGAACATAATCGTGCGTTCGCGTTTCGGAGTAACCAAACGACAACGGAAGCGCCGGCTGAGTGCGGTTCAGCGCCTGTATCTGGCTTTTCTCGTCCACACACAGGACCATCGCCCGGTCAGGCGGGTTCATATACAACCCGACAATGTCGTGAACCTTGGCCACAAAATGGGGGTCAGTCGAGAGCTTAAAAGTCTCCAGACGATGAGGCTTTAACCCAAACGCCCGCCAGATCCGGCTGATGGCCATGGCATTGAGCCCGGTTTCCCTGGCCATCAGCGTGGTAGACCAGTGGGTCGCATCCTTGGGCTTGGATTGAAGCGTTTTGTTGATAACGTCTGTTACCTTGTCGTCATCAATACTGCGTGGCCGGCCACTTCTCGGGGCGTCTGTCAGTCCCGCCACACGAAACTGCTCGAACCGCTTACGCCACTTACTGACGGTCTCTGCCGTTACACCCACTCGCTCGGCAATCACTCGTCCGGGCAAGCCCTCAGTGCTCAACAGGATCATTCGTGCGCGTTGCTGCTCGGCTGCCGGCATCTGTCGCCGCCGAACCCACGACTGAAGCTCATCGCGTTCTTCATTTGTAATGATCAAAGGAACAACGGGTCGGCCCATTGCAGTAGCTCCGTCAATGCTTTCTGCAATTATAACCTTAAACTAAAATTTATTCGACGAACTTTTGTTAAAGGACACTAG
>NZ_JAKZAH010000106.1 GCF_023156245.1 Marinobacter bryozoorum | reverse complement strand
CTAGTGTGCCTTAACAAAAGTTCGTCTTATTATTAAGCTTATCGGATAGACGAGCAATTGATTCAATAATTTGATCCGCCGTTTTGCGCCAGACAAAAGGTTTGGGATCGTCGTTGTATCGTGCCAAATAGTCTTTGATGGAAGCCTCCAGTTCGCGAGTGCTGCGGTGCGAGTTGCGCTTGATCCAACGTTCTGAGATCAGGCCGAAAAATCGTTCCACCAAGTTGACCCACGATGCTGATGTTGGCGTGAAATGCACGTGATAGCGGGGCCTTGCGGCGAACCAGGCTCGTACCTTTTCGGTCTTGTGAGTCCCGTAGTTGTCCATAACCAGGTGGATATCCAGATCCTCCGGAACCTCCCGGTCAATTTCCTTTAAAAACGCCAGAAACTCTTTGGCACGGTGTCGCCTGTGCAGGCGCCCGATAACCTCGCCAGTGGCAACGTCCAAGGCCGCAAACAGAGTTGTTGTACCATGACGAACGTAGTCGTGCGTTCGGGTTTCGGAGTAGCCGAACGACAGCGGAAGCGCCGGCTGAGTGCGGTTCAGCGCCTGTATCTGGCTTTTCTCATCCACACACAGGACCAGAGCCCGGTCAGGCGGATTCATATACAACCCGACAATGTCATGGACCTTGGCCACAAAGTGGGGGTCGGTTGAGAGCTTAAAGGTCTCCAGACGATGAGGCTTTAACCCAAATGCCCGCCAGATTCGGCTGATTGCCATGGCATTGAGCCCGGTTTCCTTGGCCATCAAAGTGGTAGACCAGTGGGTCGCATCCTTGGGCTTGGATTGAAGCGTTTTGTTGATAACATCTGTTACCTTCTCGTCATCAATACTGCGGGGCCGACCACTCCTCGGGGCGTCTGTCAGTCCCGCCACACGGAACTGGTCAAACCGCTTACGCCACTTACTGACGGTTTCTGCCGTTACACCCACTCGCTCAGCAATCACTCGTCCAGGCAGGCCCTCAGTGCTCAACAGGATCATTCGTGCTCGTTGCTGCTCGGCTGCTGGCATCTGCCGGCGGCGAACCCACGAATTAAGCTCATCGCGTTCTTGGTCTGTAATGATCAAAGGAATAACGGGTCGACCCATTGCAGTAGCTCCATCGATGCCTTTTGCAATTATTCTACTCTTGAATTTTAATTAGGTCGATGAACTTTTGTTAAGGCACACTAG
>NZ_JAKZAH010000105.1 GCF_023156245.1 Marinobacter bryozoorum | reverse complement strand
TTCCGGCAACTGCGACGTTTGCAGAAATTACCAAAGCTATTGCAGTCCTTTTTTGGTCATCCAGATTTGGCTTACATATCCGGGTGATGTTCGCTTACTTTATTTCGGATTAGTAGATCACTTGTCAGCGCTGGATGACGACTTTCGAGTGGCGGTTGAAGCCGTCAGAGGCAACCTCAGTGAAAAAAACTTTGTGGAGGCGCTTCATCAGACCGCGCTTGAAGAAGTTGATGAAATGAAGTGGCGAGCTCATACCCTCCGACAAGGGCAGTCTGCGAACAGCAAATCTCTCGCCGATTTTTTTCCAGGCATCATGAGGCTTAAACTTCGCCTGCATAATCGTCCAGACGCTGAGATCGACCCATCTGAAGTTTACTTTGGCGGACAATCATTTAGACAACTGAGCTTCAATAACACATTTCTATTTGATTTCAGTGCCATTTGTTCGGCTGGCGATGAATGCGTTTGCCGTAACGAGAAGATGAACTTGCATACGTTTCTAAAATACAAAAATCATCCGGATAAAGATGAAGGCATAAAATGCAAGAGCTTTCCTCAGTACCTATGGTTTTTCGATGAACTGTGTAGGCCCATTGAACAGTGGGGCGAGGACAGAGGTCGGCAAGTCGGCCCCATCAATTTCCGCAATTTTCACGTTCACTTGCGATTCGAAATGCGACAGCGGAAACTAAGCCGAAGCAAGCTAAGTGCGATGTCTGGAGTTAACCGCTGTCGAATTGGCGAAATTGTTCAGGGAGCCGAGCCTAGTGCGCCTGAGAAGCAGCGTCTATCCAAAGTATTGGGCATCCCTTAGTCTTTGGATGGTCATGACGAAAGCGATGACTCAACATCACGTCAATACTCCACCATCTAAGCAAAATAGATGGACTAAAAGTCTGCCCCGGGAGACTGGGGCAGGCTAGTTCTACAGACTAGATCACTGTGTTACTGACGATTGGGCGGCGTCAGCGAGTCACAGATCGTCTAGATCCTGAAGGAGGTCGGGTTCTACCCCGTTTCCACGGACGGTTCAAAAAAGGCGGCGGACTCACCCCGGTGCAAACGGTCTGATCTGTTGTGGTCATTCGATCGTTTCTGAATGTTCGCTTTTGTTTAACTCCGGCCCTTCAGATTCCTACCACCCTGTTTACCGACATGCTCAACGTGCTAGTAGGACTTTTGACAAATTCCT
>NZ_JAKZAH010000104.1 GCF_023156245.1 Marinobacter bryozoorum | reverse complement strand
GAGGATAATACGCCAAGAGACCCATTCTGAATGCCTATGTTGTAGTTGTTCCTGGTGAAGAGGATCGGGTCGCCCACTCTGATATCGAGGAAGAATTCATCGCCATGCAATCTAAACTGCAAGCGCTCCCCATCGGGATTGATCAGCTTTTGGCACTCACGGTTCACCTCGCCAACTAGAGCCTTGGTGGCTCCAATGATCTGGGTGTTATAGGGTGACTCCGCATACAAGGATTTGCACTTATCGACCACCTTCTGCGGAGGCGTCTCGTGGAACGTGATTGCGCCAACCGATAACGAAGGAGGCATCTCGCCCCGGTTGATAGTGGTCGAGTATTCCGGGATACCCGTTGAGCCTTCTTGGCGTTTGACGATGTTCAGCTCAACCGTAGCGATTGCGCCGGATTCAACGATGTCTGAGAGAACTTTGCCACAGCCGATGGCTGGTAGCTGGTTCGGGTCGCCGGTCAGGATGATGCGTACCGAGGGATCGAGGTGCGTAACGATCCGATACATGGTCGGCAGGTCGATCATACTGGCTTCGTCGATGACCAGGAGATGCTGCGCCTGATCCAGTGACGGCGAGATCGGCTCTTCCCTCAGCAGGCGAGCAATCGTCATGGTGAAGAATCCGATGCTCTCGTGCAGTCGCATGGCTGCTCGCCCCGACAGAGCGACGGCATGAACCTTATAGCCTAGTGCGGCATAGGCTTTGAGCACGGTTCGAAGCACCGTGGTTTTACCCGTGCCGGCACCACCCGTAATGCAGGACACCGCATTGGTAAGGCTCGACTCGACCGCTTGGAGCTGCTGCTCGGTCAGGTCGTAGGGCAACTCCTGAACGGCCTCGGTGAGCGCCGTGAAGACGGGTTCATCTTCATCCTTGGTGGCGGCCAAGACCTTGAGCCGCTTCGCAACGACCGACTCCATTATGATTTGGGCGGTAGGATGGTAGGTGCCGGTCTCTGGCCGGAGAATGAACTGGCCGTTGCGATAACCGCTGGCGAACGCCTCTGCGACCAGGGCTTTATTGCCCAGAAGCTTGATCACCTCGGGCCTGAGCGCCTGATGGGAGGCGTAGGTGTGCCCCTTTTCTACCTCTTTTCGTATCGCGCTTTCTAAAGCAGCTGCGAGCCGCACGGGTGCCGATTTCTCCATGCCCATCTGTTCGGCAATGGCATCGATATCGGGAAAAGACATCCCGAATCCGAGCAATGCGTAAGGATTGCTCTTGAGTATCTCAACGGTGCGATCATCGTGGTATTTCAGGATGCGTTGCTGAATGCTCAGCGGCACTCCCA
>NZ_JAKZAH010000103.1 GCF_023156245.1 Marinobacter bryozoorum | reverse complement strand
TGTAGTTGCCCCCGCTAAACCGGACACCACCTCATTCGTTTGATGCCAGTTCCGCCCGGTACTCCCAGGGCGATTTCATTTTCAGCCCCTTGTGCGGGTGGCTGCGGTTATAGTCTTCGATCCATTCCGGCAACTTGGCCATCACCGTGGCGGCATCAGGGAGATCGTTCAGGTACACATAGTCGCGCTTAAACGTCTTCACGAAGGCCTCAGCCATGCCGTTGCTCTGAGGGCTTCTCACCGGTGTGGTACACACTACAAAGCCCAGAGAGGACGCGAAGGCTCGCGTTTCTTTGGCAATGTAGCAACTGCCATTGTCCGTCAGCCATTCCAGCGGATGAGGCACTCGCTCTGACTGGCCGAACCGGTATTCCAGGCTTTCCAGCAGCAGGTCCTGAACCATCTCACCGGTGATGCCACCAGTAGTCGCTACATAGCGCATCAGCTCGCGATCACAGCAGTCCAGGCTGAAGGCTACACGGACAACCTCCTTGTTCCAGCAGCGGATCTCAAAGCCATCTGAGCACCAGCGAAGGTCCGGCTTCAACGTAATAACCTGGCCATTGTGGCAGCGCTCTTGAGGTCGCCCTGTATACCGGGGTAACAGCAGCCCATCCTGCTTCATCAGTCGGTACACGCGCTTGTGGTTTACTCGCTCATCGTTGGCTGCGAGCAACCGATTCAGTCGAGCCGTGATCCTTCGATAGCCATTGGCAGCACGGGCCTCGCACAGCTCACGGATAAACGGTAAATGCCGGTCATCGTCCTGTTTGCTGTATCTCGGGCTTCGGCCTTTCTGGCGACCATGAAGGCGATCCAGAAGATTGGAGCGCGATACCTTCAGCACTTCCGCAACCCGCTTCAGAGGGTATCGTCCGGTGGCAGCAACGGCATGCGCGAGATCAACTTTTTTGACTGAGCCACCTCCAGGGCTTCCCGGAGTATTTCAGCTTCCATCGTCTTGCGGCCCAACATCCGCTCCAGCTCCTGAACCTTCTTGTTCAGGGCTTTCACCTCGGATGCGCTTACAACCTCATCACCGGATTCAATCGCGGACATGCCACCGTCTTTCATCAGCTTCTTCCAACGGAACAACAGACTTGCTGATATACCATGACGCCGGGCTACAAGCGATACCGACATGCCTGGCTGCTCACACTCTGCAACCATGAATGCTTTCTCCTGCGCGGAATACCGGCGACGGCGCTGCACTCCGGTTATGACTTCGATTCTTTCCACCTTGGACACTCCTTTGCACTAGGTCTATGCCTAGGCCTTTGCTTCTACCAAGGTGTCCGGTTTAAATGGGGGCCACTACA
>NZ_JAKZAH010000102.1 GCF_023156245.1 Marinobacter bryozoorum | reverse complement strand
ACAAGGTCTCGCCGGAGTTACTGAGGCCTCTGCGTGACGTGAAGTAGGTCAACTACGTCGTAGGATGAACGCTTACGACAATAGTGCTGGGAAGAAGAGTATAATAACCCAGGATCTCCGTCGGGTCGTCCTCATCTTCAATCAGTACATAAGTCCGTGTCGCCATCTTCTGGCTGCTTTGCCGGGCAATTTTCTTTAAGAACTCGTTGAGTGCAGGCTTACCACAGTCAAATTTTCGCCGATTGTGCTTTTTACTGATTTCTTCGGTTCTTAAAGTCACCAGCCAACTTCCTGTGGTTGAGTGCAGCTTCCCGAAGCTTTGGGTTAATCGGCTCAGGGTTATCCAGCAGCTCCAGCATAAGATCAGCACTTTGCCGGGAAACCTGAATCTGTAGCGCCTGACGCTCGGCCTCTTGTGCTTCTTTCTTTGCAGCGTAAACCAGGAACTGACTCAAGCTGCGGCCCGTTAACTCTGCTGCATGAGCAATAAGCCTCTGTGTTTCTTCATCGACACGGGCCACCAGGCGAGTGTCTTTACTTTGTGTGTTCATCATATTTTTCACCGATGGTGGGATAGTCTCGACTGGAACCCAAGAAAACCCTCTTCCTTGATAAAAATGACTCTACGAAATCAACCTGTGTGTGCCATTTTGGCATACTTAATTTCCTCAATCAACATTGTGTGCCAATTTGGCACATTAAATCTATAAGGCTCTCAGCTGGACCAGGTCGCAAAGCGAACATTCAGATGGTGCGATAACGCCTTGGCTTTGCGGTGCACCGAAGCGCCAGCGTTGCTGCGTCCGACAACAGCCACTGGTTATATGGCACGTAAACGATCCCGCCGAGCTACTCTGCGTGACTCCGCGTAAAGTCGTCAACTTCATCGTATACGGTCACGGAAATCCGCTGAGCTATCTCCCGCATTCCCTTCATCTCGGACGGATTATCCGCCACCCAGAAGGTCTTCCAGTTCTCTACTGAATCCCACTTTGCCACTGTCAGAATTTCAGTCGGATCTTCTGGGCTACGAAGCATAAAGCTTCCCAACGCTCCCGCCACAGTCTCATGTATGTGATTCGTGGTGCGGCTCCACACCTCTTGGAAGTTTGCGATGTCATCTTCCTTTACTTTCCAGCGGTAAATTACCCGAATCACCTTACCCCCTTCTCAAATAAGAGCAATTAGGCAGCGAGCTTTATCATTGCAGAAATTGGTTCTCTTCCATTTCGTGTGGAACATTAGCTTGAAACCATTCGCTGTAATGGCGCCTGGAACGGGTTTGCTGGCAGATGCTTGAGCTTGCCGGCAATCAGAAAGCAGATGGCAATGAAGTGGCTCGCCGTGC
>NZ_JAKZAH010000101.1 GCF_023156245.1 Marinobacter bryozoorum | reverse complement strand
CCTTCGGACTGGCGCCTTGGCCAGAGGCCCCAGCGTCACGCAGTAGGTCAGCGAATTAACCAAACGGGACACTAGCTGCAAGGGTTTGCTACCGCTCAAGGAGGTATCAGGATGGGGTGGAATACTATCGGCGGATATGGACGATTTATCGGCAACGGCGTTAATTATTGACGCTGAATGGAAGCACTGCGAACCGCCGTCCAGGGCTTCAATGCGCGCTTTGTTTCTGGCACTTTTGCGGATACGATTGGTTTGGTTTCAGACCTTCGTCATGTAGTACGCGGCGCGAACATGATGATAGCCATACCCGCCAATGCGACAGCCGAACCAACCAGGTCCCACATAGTTGGCCGAATACCGTCCACGGCCCAGAGCCAGATAATCGCCATGAAAATATACACGCCACCATACGCCGCATAGACCCTCCCAGCGGCGGTGGGATGCAGTGACAGTAACCACGCAAACGCGGCAAGACTCAGGGCGCCTGGCACCAGAAGCCAGATAGTCTTGCCCTCACGAAGCCAGAGATAGGGTAAGTAACAACCAACGATCTCTGCCAATGCGGTGATGAGGAACAGGCCGACAGTTTTAAGTTCAGGCAATGAGGTTTACCCCTTGGCAATAGCGCCCGCAATCACGCGCTTGTCGCGTGGATTGCATTGTTATGCCACCTGAAACAAAATATACCAATTATTGGTACTAGCGAGGTGGCATCATGCAAAAGAACACCAGCATCACTTTAGGCCAACATTTTGATGCGTTCATTGCAGAACAGCTCAAAAATGGCCGATATAGCTCAACCAGCGAGGTCGTTCGTGCAGCACTGCGCCTGCTTGAAGAGTCTGAAACCCGCCTGACCGCAGTTCGTAAATTGCTGAAGGAAGGCGAGGAGAGTGGTTTCGAAGACTACTCCTATGACTCGATTATTCGTGAACTGGACAACGAACGGCGCTGATGCCAAGTTTCAAGCTTTCCAGGAAGGCCAAAGCTGACCTCAAATCCATTGCCCTATACACGGAGCGTGAATGGGGTCGAGATCAACGAAACCACTATGTCCTCCAGTTCGACCAATACTCCCACCTTCTAGCTGACAAGCCGAACCTGGGGCAAGCTTGCGATGAGATAAGTCCGGGCTACCGACAGTACCCTCAGGGGAGCCACATCATATTTTATCGGCTGGCCACCGAGGGTATTGTTGAAATCATCCGCATCATACACAAACGCATGTTGCCTGAAGGGTATCTGCTTTAGGGTATGACGCCTTGGCTTTGCGGCGTGACGGAGCGCCAGCGTAGGCACTGTTAGTGGCCAATTAAAATGACCCACTACTGGCCATTAATTTTGACCCACCCCCGGGTGGCCGTCAGGCCACAGAA
>NZ_JAKZAH010000100.1 GCF_023156245.1 Marinobacter bryozoorum | reverse complement strand
AGCGCCAGCTGGACTGGTTCAAGAAGCAGCTGTTCGGCCCCAAATCCGAGAAGCAGGTATTTGACCTGCCGGGCCAGGACAGCCTGTTCCAGGAAGGCGATGCACCGGTTCCGGAGAACCCACCGGAAGAGAAAAAGCGCACGGTTAAAGCCTATCAGCGTGGCACCGGCAAGAAGCAGCGGGGCGAAGACTGCCTGAACGACACCGGCCTGCGCTTCACCGCCGATGTGCCGGTGGAGGTCATTGAACATCTGCCACCGGAGCTGACCGGCCCAGAAGCCGATCAGTACGAAGTGGTCGGCAGCAAGACCACCTACCGTCTGGCCCAGCGGGCCTCCAGCTATGTGGTGCTCAAATGCGAGCGTCCGGTGTTCCGTCGTAAGAGCGCGGACCAAAAACCTATGACAGCACCAGCTCCGTTCAACGTGCTGGACAACAGCCTGGCCGATGTCAGCCTGCTGGCCGGGTTGTTGGTGGACAAGTTCCAGTTCCACCTGCCGCTGTATCGCCAGCACCAGCGCCTCCAACAGGCCGGTATAACCGTCAGCCGCAGTACCCTGACGAACCTGGTGAAGCGGGCCATCGACCTGCTTCGGCCCATTGTGGACGCCCAGACCGACAACGTGCTGCGCAGCCGGGTGCTGGCCATGGATGAAACGCCCATCAAGGCCGGCCACCAGGGCCGGGCCGGCCCGCAAAAGGGCAAGATGAGAACCGGCTGGTTCTGGCCGTTATACGGTGATGCCGACGAGGTGGTGTTCACCTACTCGAACAGCCGAGGCCGACTGCATATCGAGGAGGTTCTGAACGACCAGTTCAGTGGCACCCTGATCAGTGACGGTTATGCGGCTTATGCCCGCTATGCCGCGGCCCAAAAAGGCATTACCCATGCTCAATGCTGGGTGCATAGTCGCCGTTGCTTCGTTGAGGCTCAGAAGGATCATCCCGAGAAGGCCACCGAAGCCCTGCAACAGATCGCAAAGCTGTACCAGATTGAAGATACCATTAAGGAAAAGGCGCTCACTGGCGAGAAGAAGCGTCAATACCGGCTGGACCATGCGAAGCCGGTCGTCAGCGGCTTCTTCCAATGGTGCCGGGATCAGTTGGCTCAAGGCGGCCTGTTGCCCAGTGAACCGCTAACCAAAGCCCTGAATTACGTGCTCGGCCGGGAAACGAGCCTGGCCGTGTTCCTGGAAGATCCGGACGTACAACCCGATACCAACCACCTGGAACGGGCCCTTCGGCCCATTCCCATGGGCAAGAATTATCCGAGGTCTTCAGTTATGGAAGGTTGTGGTCGTCTGGCACTGGAGAGCCGGCCAGGATAGATGCTGATTCGTTCGGTGATTGCTGCACTTAGCAGCTTCTACCCTTTACTGC
>NZ_JAKZAH010000010.1 GCF_023156245.1 Marinobacter bryozoorum | reverse complement strand
TGGCTCTGGCTCTGGCTCTGGCTCTGGCTCTGGCTCTGGCTCTGGCTCTGGCTCTGGCTCTGGCTCTGGCTCTGGCTGAGGTTCGGATTCGGGTTCGGGCTCAGGTTGCGGCACAGGTTTTGGCTCCGGGGCAGGCTCTGACGATGCCTCGGCTGCTGGCGCCCCGGCCAGCTGGATCTTCAGGGCGGGTGCCGTGGTACTGGCGTTGCCTTCCGTGCGCAGTTCCAGGGTGGGAACACCGGGCAAGGCCAGCCACAGGGTCATGGCGGTCAGGGCGATGGCGACGGCGAGGATGATGGCCCTGGCGGTCTGGCTCATTCCGCGGGCTCCGTCAGCAGGATCACCTCGCTGTACCCCAGCTCTTCCAGTGCGCGGAACAGCGCTTCCAGGTCATTCATGGCGGTAACGCCTGCTGCCCCAACCCGGAGCGGCTCCATCACCTCATCAGGGGCAGGCAGTGCATCAGCCAGGGCCTCTCGGGTGACGGGCTTGTTGGCCACCAGGTACTGCCCCTGTTCATTCACCACCAGGTCCGCCTCGGGTTGTTCGTCGGTGTTTTCCGCCGTCATTTCCGGCAGTTCGGGCAAGACAGTATCGGTCAGCTGCCCGGCCACGATAAAAAACATCAACAGCAGGAAGACCAGGTTGATCAGCGGCAACAGGCTGTCTTCGACGCGCTCCAGCAGTGACTTGCTGTCTTCGAAGGGTTCCGGGGTCAGTGGTGTCATGGTTGTTGTGTAGTGGGGCTGTCCGGTGCGGTGCGTTTCCAGTGGGCCTTGATGCCGGCGCTGTCGAGGGTGCTCAGGGTCCGGGTGAACTGATCCAGGGGTACGTCGCCGTCGGTGGCCAGGCGTACCTCCTGTTGCCCCTGACTGGCGAGGCGTTCAGTAACCTCGGCAAGGCTCCAGTCCTGACTGTCCCACTGTAGCTGGCCATCCGCCTGGAGTTGTAGCTGGGGCAGGGGCTCGCCGTCACCACCTCGACCCTCTGCAGTGTCGTTCTCCAGCTCCAGGTACCCGGTGGGCAGCAAATAGCTGGTGACCATGAAGAACACCAGCAGGATGAACACCACATCGATCAGTGGTGTCATCCGGATGGGCATGGGGCGTGCGGGTCTGGGCTTAACCAGCGGCATGGGCGACACTGGCCGGCTGATAGGGGGGCTGGCTGCTGCTGTCGGCAGTCCGGGCGGTACTGCGGGGGGCGTCCACTACGGTTTCCGTCTGGGCCGCATTGAGGATGCCCAGCAGCCGTTCATTCATCTGGCTGTTCAGGCGACGCAGCCGGAACTCACACCAGGCGGCGATGGCTGCGAAGGGAATCGCGATCACCAGGCCGGCGGCGGTGGTGCTCAGGGCCTCGTAAATGCCGCCGCTGAGCTGGCTGGCGCTGGCACGCCCTTCCGTTGTCGCCATGGCGCTGAAGGCTTCCATCATGCCCATGACGGTACCGAGCAGGCCCAGCAGCGGGGCCAGGGCGGCGATGACTTCGATGATTTTCAGGGGCGCCTCAAATGGCTGCAGCGCCTTCTGAGCGCCCTGAGCCAGGTTCTCCCGCAGCATGTCGGCCGGTTCGCGCTGGGTGACCCCGCTCATTGCCCGGCGGGCCAGGCCATGCATCGGATTACAGCGAGCGAAAAAGCCCGCCGGCTGGTCCGGTATGTTTGTTCGTCCGGCCTGCTGCCACCGTTCCACATCTCGGCGGACGCGACCGCCTGAGCGGGGGGAGAAGAGTGTGCCGGTGATGATCAGGTAAAAAAATGTGAGCAAGCCCAGAACAGCCAGCGCGATCAGGACATACATGACCGGCCCGCCCGTATCGACCAGGGACGCCAGTGGGCTTTGTGCAGCAGAAAGTTGGGGAGATTCAGGCATGGTGTCAGTCCTGATGGATAATTTAACGCAAACGATAACAATTTTTATTAGTAAGATCCAGTGTTCGTGCAGTCCGCGCAGGGGCGGGGCTGGTCTGTTAGACTGTTGCAAAGTTGATGTAATTCAGAGAATTCCAAGGAGAGAAGGCCTGCCTTTAATGATGTATTTGGACAGGGGAGACTGCGCCAGCGGCAAGGGAGGCCCGGCTTGATCCGTTCCTGGTTTGACCGTCTGGCCAACCGTGGCCTGGCACTGTTTGTCAGCGCCATCGTGCTGACCGTGGTGGCGGTCAGCCTGGTGAACATGGCGATCAGCCGCCAGGAGCTCGAAGAGCAGGCCCGCAGCCAGGTGGCCACGGTGGCTGAAATGCTGGCCTATGAGCTGGACCGCAAGCTTATTGAGCGCTTCGGCGTGCTTACGGAGGCGGCCTCAGCGGTGAGCATGGATGCGGTCTCATTTCGCCAGTTCTCGGGACTGATCATGGAACGCCAGCGGCCGGTCTCCCACCTGTTTGAACACCTGTTTCTGTTCGACCCGCAGGGTCGGGTGCTGGAAAGCTATCCTGAAGTCGCCGAACTGGAGGGCGCGAACCTCTCCGGCAGGGCCTATTTCAGGGATACGATTGATCAACTGACTCCGCAGATTTCCGAACCTTTTACCTCCTATATCCGCGAGCTGCCCACCGTGGTTATGACGGCACCGGTTTTTGACCATAACGGCGCCCTGGTTGGCGTGCTCTCAGGCTCCATTGTACTGACCTCCAATAACTTCCTCAGTGAAATCAGCACCACCGGTATCGGGAATGAAGGTTATATTACGCTGGCCTCCCGGTCTGGCCTGGTCCTGGTGCAGGAAGGCTATCTCAGCGGCATACAGACGGTGGCCCCAGACAACCCGGCTGACCGGGCGGCGACTGAGGGCTTCGAGGGTGTAACCGAGGGCGTGTCGCGGGACGGCGAGCCAGCCATGGTGGCGGTGCAGCAGCTGAACATGGCGCCCTGGTTTGTCTCCGCCACCTGGCCACTGGACGACGCCTATGCGCCTGCCAACCGGCTGGGTGAGAACCTGGCCTGGATCGCCATCATGGTGGTACTGGTGATGCTGCCGTTCTCGTTTTTCCTGTTCCGGCGTTACCTGAACCCCCTGCGGGAGCTGGCCGACCAGATCCACGCCCGACACCTGGGCATCCGGGAACAGCCTGTGGAGGAAGTGGGCTACCAGGAAATCCGCGAACTGGCCGAGGCCTTCAACCGGGTCATGTCGGACCGTACAGAGGTGGAAGCCAGGTTACGGGCCGAACAGCAGCGGGGCGACAGCATTCTCGGTGCCCTGCAGGAAGGCGTGGTGATGACCGACACCCTGGGCAACATCCGCTATGCCAACCTGGCTGCAGGGACGTTCCTTGGTCGGGTGGATGACCTGGTGGGCGCCCATTTATTCGAGCTGGTGAGCTTCGAAACCGGACATGAGCAGTGGAGCGCCGCACACTTCCTCGACAGCGACGAGATCCATGGCATGGACGGGGTGCTTCGCAATCAGCGCGACCAATCGCTGGATGTGGAGATCACCGTGCTGCATGTGAGCCGGGGCGAGCCGGATGAGCGCCTCGTCTTCGTGATCCGCGATGACAGCGAGCGCCGGCGCCAGGAACAGCAATTGTCATGGCAGGCTACCCACGACAGCCTGACGGGGCTGCTCAACCGAAGGGCTTTCTCGGCCGAACTGGTCAAGTGGCTTGCGCAGGCTTCCACTCTGGAGGTGCCGACCGTACTGATGCTGATCGACCTGGACCACTTCAAGCCGGTAAACGATGAGGGCGGGCATTTGCTGGGGGATGAGCTGTTGCGGAAACTGGCCGACATCCTCCGCCAGGCGGTGCGCAAGACCGACGCCGTGGCCCGCTTCGGCGGCGATGAATTCGCCATCCTGCTGCCGGCCTGCGGCCTGGATCGGGGTACGGGCCTGGCTGAACAGGTGCGGTCGGACATCGAGAAACTGAAACTGGCGCAGCAAGGGCGTCAGTTCGGTGTGACCGCGAGTATCGGACTGACGGACCTTAGTGCCGGCGACAGCAGTCCCCGGGAAGCCCTGGCCCGTGCCGACGAGGGCGCCTATGCGGCCAAGGCCCGGGGACGGAACCAGGTGGTTGCGGTGCCGTCTGCCGACGCCTGAGCGGTAAACGGCGCAGAAGGTGCCGGCTGGCTGATTGGACCGGCTAACAGCAGCGATCAGTGATGGTCGACAATGTCCCCTTCGCTGTAGAGGAACTCCTTGAGGAAGCCGGCAAAGTCGTCATTGTTCCGGCGCAGCCATTCGATGACCATGGCGGCGTGTTCCATCTCTTCCCGCATATTGTGCAGCAGGATGGCTTTCAGGGATTCATCATCACAGTCGTCGGCCCGCTGCTGATACCAGTCAACCGCTTCCAGTTCTTCCATCAGTGACACGATGGCATGGTGCATGTGCAGGGTTTTCTTGGACAGTTTCTCGCGAGGGGCGTGCAGGTTATCGCTGGCCATGGGGCCTCCTGTGTTGGTCGGGTTGGGTCTTTGTGCTTAAGGTTATTCCTGACTGTAACAAGCATAGCCGGGACTGCTGGCCTCTGGCCAGCCCGCCCTGTAATCAGGGCCTATCCCGCCCATTGCAGCCAGGCCAGCCAGAGCAGTCGCAGTGCCAGCAGGGTCAGCAGCAGGTTGAATACACGCTGAAAGGCCTGGTTGCCCAATCGTCCCAGGACATGCAGCCCCAGCCAGGTGCCCAGGAAACCCATGCCAACCATGGCGGCCAGGAACCACAGCCAGTCACGGAACACAAAGCCGGCCAGGCCGAACACCAGGGCCTTGGGCAGGTGCTGCAGGGTCATGGCTGTGGCAAAGGTGGCCACGGTGGTGAACCGGTCGGTATGGATTTGCTTGATAAAGGCGGCTACCAGCGGGCCCGTGGCTCCAACGAACAGGGAGATAAAACTGGTAAGGGCCGAGGCTACGAAAATCCCGGTTCGCCCCATGGCCAGCGGTGGCAGCTTTGGCCCCCAACACAGATAGAGTACGAATACGGCGATGGTCACTTGCCACACCCAGGCTGGCAGGCGCACCAGCAAAAGGCTCCCGGCCACGGCGCCGAGAAGGACGCCGGGCACGAAGGCTGCAATTACTCGCCAGTCAACGTGGCGCCAGGTCATGCCCATGCGCCCCGCATTGGAGCCCAGCTGGATCATGCCCTGGACCGGTATAATGGCCGCCGGTGGCACCCACATGGCCATCAGGGCCAGCAGCATTACCCCGCCACCCGCGCCGAGGGCAGCCGTGATCAGCGAAGTCAGGGTAGAGCATGCCAGTAATATGAGGGCAATTTCCGGGGCCAGGCCCGGGGGCAGAAGTGACAGCAAGGCATTCTCCACAACGGTAATGGCGGACCGGGAACCCAGCGTCACGCAGTAGGTCAGCGAATTAACCAAACGGGACACTAGTACGTCAGGGCGTCTGGCAGAAGGGTGTTTGTGCCAGCGCGGGCTGGTTGCACAGGACCTGGGTTGCCAGTTCTACATCGGCCACATAATACAGCGATGCCAGCCCCAGTCGATCCCGCCCGAGGTTGTGGAACACCATGCCAAAGGCGATATCGCCGGCACTGAAGCGTTCATGGTGTTTGGCAAAGTAGCGGGCCGGGCCACGCAGGTCTTCGTTTTCCATCAGGCGCCCTATGCGGGCGGCACCGCCGTGGTACGCCTGGATCAGCAACAGGGTAAACAGACGCTGGCGCTTGCCTTCCGGCAGTTGCTGGAAGTGTTTGTTGATCACCGGTTCCAGCACCCGGGCATTGTGGTTCATCAGCTTCATGGCACAGTCGAGCTGGGCCAGCCGGTGCCAGTGGTTGCGCTCCGCCACGCCGCAATCCCGGAGCACGACGGGCATAAGCTGCATGATGCCCCGGGCACCCGCCGCTGAATGGGCGCGGGTTTGTCCCCCGCTCTCGATCAGCAGCATGCCGGCCAGGTAACGGGGAAGTTCCGCTGGCAGCGACAGGCGCTGTTGCTGCCGGCGCGTCTCGTAGACATAGGTAAGGGCTTCATGAAGGTTGCCGGGGCCGTCCTGGCTGGCGAAATCCAGGTCGTCCCAGCGTCCCCACAGGCGGTCAGCGGGCGCCTTGCCCAGGTAGCGATCCAGGGCCTCGTTAAGCCGTGCATGGGGCTGGTCACAGCCAAGGGCGAAGGGGTAGCCGGTGGTGTTGGCATCGCCTGGTGTCCAGCCGGTGGCGCGACCCTGGCGGGCAAGCTTTTCCCGCTGCTGGTTCAGCTTTTGCTGGGTTTCTGCGCTGGTCTTTCCATCGCTGATATAGCCGATGAACTGGCCGCGGTGACCGAACAACAGGTGGCGGTCGGAGTCCGAGCAATAAGCGGATTCTTCCAGCACCCAGCGACGGATATCCAGGATATTGCTGAAGACACCCTGACTGCTCCAGTAGGGCGCGCTGCGGATGATCGCCTGCCAGTCTTCCACAGGTGCTGGCGCTTCACTGCGGGCCACCGGGGGCAGAGCGCAAAGCATGAACAGCAGCACCTTCAGCATCGGGTTGCGAATGGGCCAGGCAGTCATGTGGTTCCTCTGGGCTGGTAACAGACCAACGGGATTGGTGCGTTGTGTACCGGATTCGTCGGCGTGTGAGTTTGGTGCTGCTAACCTCGTAACAGCAAAAGGATGTAACCTCGACTACCTATACCGCAACACCCCGAAGAATCAAAACGACAACGGATTAACACCATGAAAGTTTCGGACTATCTGCAATACGACGCCACCGGCCTGGCCGACCTGGTACGCCGGGGTGAGCTGCCTGCCTCCGAAGTAACTGAAGCGGCCATCGCCCGGGCCGAGTCAGTGAACCCCGCCCTGAATGCTATCTGCCTGCCCCAGTATCAAGAAGCCCGGAGCCAGGCGGTCCATGCGGGCCCGTTCACCGGTGTCCCGATGTTGCTGAAGGACCTGGGGCAGGAGCAGGCAGGCCAGCCCTGCACCATGGGTAGCCGGGGGTTGCGAAACCGGGTAATGCCGGAGGACTCCGACTATGTGGTGAAGGCCAGGGAGGCTGGCCTGGTGTTTATCGGTCGCACGGCGACGCCGGAATTCGGACTCAAGGCGGTCACCGAGTCAAAGCTTTGGGGGCCTTCCCGAAACCCCTGGAATACCGACCTGACGCCGGGGGGCTCCAGCGGTGGTTCCGGTGCGGCGGTGGCCGCCGGTGTAGTGCCAGTGGCCGGCGCCAACGATGGCGGGGGATCTATCCGTATACCGGCGGCCTATAACGGCCTGGTCGGACTCAAGCCGTCCCGGGGCCGGGTTTCCTGGGGGCCCTATGCCGGGGAGAGCTGGATCGGTGCGGCCGATAACCACGTGGTCACGCGCACCGTGCGGGACGCCGCTGGCCTGCTGGATGTTCTGGCCGGCGGTACGGCCGGTGAACCCTTCCGCATTGCCGCTCCGCAAAGGCCGTGGGCGGAACTGGCCGCTGAGGCGCCGGGCCGCCTGCGCATTGGTGTATTCACCCGTTCACCCTATGGTGGTGAGGTCCACCCGGACTGCGTGGCTGCGGTTGAACAAACCGCCCGGCAGTTGGAGGCCCTGGGGCACCACGTGGAAGAGGCCGCCCCGGAGCTGGACGGTGACGCCCTGGCCCGGTGCTACCTTGGCATTTACTTTGGCGAAGTGCCGGTATTCATGGATATGGCCAAGGCTGAGGGCGCCGGCAACGAGGATGTCGAGCTGGACACCCGTCTGCTTGCCATGCTCGGTCGCAGTTTTCCGCTGCCGGAGTACGTGGCTATGCGCCAGCAGTGGAACGGGTTTGCCCGCGCCCTGGGCCAGTATTTTGGTCAGTACGACCTGTACCTTTGCCCCACCACCGCCCAGCCCCCGGCGCGCATTGGTGAGCTGGACCTGCCCCCGGCCATGCAGATGGTCTCGAAACTGCTGGTGCGGGCCCGTGCCGGCAAGCTGATGCTCAAAACCGGCATTGTCGACCAGCTGGCCATGGAGAGCCTGGCCCACACGCCGTTTACCCAGCTGGCCAACCTGACCGGCACACCTGCCATTTCCCTGCCCCTGGGCTGGAGTGATGAGGGATTGCCAGTGGGTGTGCAGTTCGGGGCTCCCCACGGCGAGGAGGGTCGGCTGTTGCAGCTGGCAGCACAACTGGAGGAAGCCGCGCCCTGGTACAGCCGGTACGAAAGCCTCTGGAAACGCGGCGTTGATGAAGTTTAATGACGGGCTTGTGATCTGCTGCCTTCATTCCCACGTTTATTTTTCAGGGTAGAACAGGCTATGCTGTATCTGACGGACAGCCAGCCTGGCTGCCCGTTTTCTGGAGCTGGCACCCGCACCAGCTCCCCTTTCAGATGGCATCGAGGAGGCGAGTACCATGAACCAACCGATGGCAATCGAAGAACTGGTTTCAGTAGCACAGGCGGAAGCCATGGGTGAGCTGGATGCGCCGATCATGGCCATCGTACTGTCCAGTGAACAGAGCTACGACCTTCCCATCAACTCCCTTGAGACCGATGCCGACAAGGCCCGTTGGGCCCTGATCCTGCGCGCTGCCCGGGAACATGTGGAGGCCGACGCCGTGGCGCTGCTGTACCCGGCCTGGACCACCATTCGCCAGCGCAACGCCGAAGCTGAGGCAGAAGCACGCCGGGAAAAGGAAGACACCCCGGAACCCATCGACACGCTGTTCGTCCAGCTCCATACCCGCGACCGGATCTACTGGCGCGGATTTGAGCAGATCCGTGATCCTCGCCATCAGCGGATCATTGGCTTTCGCAGTATCGGTGCCCTGTCGAACGATTACGAGCGGGAAGAGGCGCCCTCAGTAACCTCGTGGCTCAACACCCTGTTCGAGCCACTCCCCGAAGAGGGGGAGGAAACCGAGGTGGACAGGGAGCTGGCAGACCTGCTGGAAGAGCCGGAAGTGAGCGCGGCGCTTTACCCCCGGCAGATGCGTGCACTGCACTGAGGTAGCCATCATTTCACCTGAAAACCTGCCTGCCAGTTAGTGAGTGGTCTCATTGACTGGACAGCAGCGTCAGGCATAACTGGGCATGCTGCAGGAAATGACTGAACGCCTGCAGGTGTTCATCCGTTGGCTCGCTACCGGTAGCCCCGAAATCGGCATAGAACATACCCAGCATCCGGCCATTGGCCAGCAAGGGCCCGGTGAGTGCCGGCACACGCCCCAGCCAGGGGTCGAAACCCTGCTCGACAGTGTTGCGAGGCGGATGGTAGATGGTGCTGCTACCCAGGGGCAGTAACTGGCCAAGAGGGCCACTGCCGTCCCGGTTGATATAGAACTCCTCACGCCAACTGTCGGTCTGCGGCCCCACGCACTTGCGCAATGTCAGCCGTCGTCCTTCACGGTCAGACATCAACAGGGCAACCCGGGTCAGGCCAATGCCCCGGTGGAGTCCTTCGAGCACTAACTGGAAAACCGTATTGAGATCCGGTTTCTCGGTGAGGCTTTGGGCCAGGTCCCTCAGTATCCGCAACTGCAGGCCAGCGTCGATGGCCGGTGGTGAGGGGGCCTCCAGGTCACCACTGCCACCGGGGAGCAGTGCCTGGATCTGGGGAATGCCCAGGGATACCGCCACCTTGCTGGCTTCACCGGCATTCAGCCGGGCCAGCTCGCTGGCCTGTTCGGTATCACAGGCCCAGAAGGCGAGTTCGCCGATGGTCATCAGCAGTGCGCCGATAAACACTTCTTCGAGGGCCTGTTCGTTGCGCTTCGGTAGCAGGCAGCGGGCCTGCACAGCGGCGTGGATAGCCCGGGCCAGGCATTTGAGCAGCTGGGGCGGGAGCTGCGACCAAGCAGTGAGTCGACGATCAGCGAAGAAATCGCCATGGACTTCACCGAATCGAAACCGATCAGGGTGATCGCCCGGCTGACGGTGCTGCTGTTGCTGTCGGTTAGTTCATTGATACGCTTGAGTGTATTGGCCAGTACCGGCAGTTCAACACGGCTGAGGTAGGAAACCCATGCCTGGGTGGATGTCATCCTTGAGCCTGGCGGTGTGGTATCAGTCACGGTGCACAGAGCCTCTGGATCAATGGTGGATCGGTAATGTCACAATTGATTCATGGTACTACACTTCCGGTTTGGCCCCAGCGCACCGCGCCCCGCGGATACAAAAACCAACATTCGGGTTTCCGTATTGATTGCGTTATAATCAGCGGCTTTTCGTGCCGCGCCCACAAGGCGTCGGCCAGTGCCTGACGGAAGGTTTGTGATTTGTGATTGAACTCGACCAGGTTCAGAAATCCTACCAGGTGGGCGATCGGGCGATCCCCGCGTTGCACCCCACCGATCTGACCATCGACACCGGCGAGGTGTTCGGCATTGTGGGCCATTCCGGCGCCGGCAAGTCGACCCTGGTGCGGCTGATCAACCTGCTGGAGCGGCCCACCGGCGGCCGGGTGCTGGTGGATGGCGAGGACGTTACACACTATGACGCCGCCGAGCTGCGGGCTTTCCGTCGCAAGGTGGGCATGATATTCCAGCACTTTAACCTGCTGTCGTCCCGCACCGTTGCGGACAACATCGCCTTTCCCATGAAGCTGGCTGGTATCTATTCGAAAGCGGAGATTCGCGACCGGGTGGCGGAATTGCTGGCACTGGTCAGTCTGACCGATCAGGGCAACAAGTACCCGTCCCAGCTTTCCGGTGGCCAGAAGCAGCGGGTAGGTATTGCCCGGGCGCTGGCCTGCCGGCCGACCATCCTGTTGTGCGACGAGGCCACCAGTGCCCTGGACCCGCAAACCACCCAGTCGGTGTTGCGCCTGTTGGCGGAGATCAACCGGGAGCTGGGGCTGACCATCGTGCTGATTACCCATGAAATGGATGTGGTGCGGCGTATCTGCGACCGGGTAGCGGTGATGGACGGCGGCCGGATCGTGGAGATGGGGGCGGTCACCGATGTGTTCCTGCACCCGGAGCATCCTACCACCCGGGACTTCGTGTTCGAGAGCGAGAATGTGGACCGGGATGAGCTGCAGCAGGACCTCCAGCATGCCCCCGGCCGGATTCTTCGACTGACCTTCAGGGGTGAGTCCACTTATAAGCCATTGCTGGGTCATGTTGCCAGGCAATCCGGGGTGGATTTCAGCATTCTCTCGGGGCGTATCGACCATATCAAGGATACGCCCTATGGCCAGCTGACGCTGTCGCTGGTGGGCGGTAACCTGGATCAGGCCATGGCCGAGTTTGAGGCGGCGGATGTCCATGTGGAGGTGGTGCGATGATGGATTCCCTGCTGACGAACGTGGACTGGGTGGAGATTGGCTGGGCCAGTTGGGACACCCTGGTGATGGTGGGCATGTCGCTGCTGTTCAGTGTGCTGATCGGTCTGCCGGTGGGGGTGCTGCTGTTCCTGACCGGCAAGCGGCAGTTGCTGGAGCAGCCGGTGGCCTATGCCATCCTGTCGTTTATCGTGAATGTGTTGCGGTCGGTGCCGTTTATCATCTTGCTGATCGTGATGATTCCGGTGACGGTGATGATAATCGGCACCTCCCTGGGTGTGGCTGGGGCGATTCCGCCGCTGGTGGCTGGCGGTGCCCCGTTCTTTGCCCGGTTGGTGGAGACGTCCCTGCGGGAGGTGGACCGGGGGATTATTGAGGCGACCCAGGCGATGGGGGCCAATGTGCGGCAGGTTATTTTCGGGGCGCTTTTGCCGGAGGCCCTGCCGGGTATCATCGCAGGTATTACGGTGACGGCGATTACGCTGGTGTCCTACGCAGCCATGTCTGGCGTGGTTGGCGGCGGTGGTCTGGGTGACCTGGCCATTCGTTTCGGTTATCAGCGGTTCCAGACGGACGTTATGGTGATTACTGTGGCGTTGTTGGTGGTGTTTGTGCAGCTGTTGCAGATGCTTGGGGATCGGCTGGTTTTGTATTTTAGCCGGAAGTGACTGTTACGGTTTTTGGTAAGTTGATTGGTGGCTTCGGTGGAGAAGCCTTCCAGCCGATAAGCTTTCCCCGGACACGCCTCGCAAGTACGTCCATGTAGGGCTCCGTCGCGCCATCCATGGCGCTCCAGGGTCCGGGGAAAACTTCTCAGCCGGAAGGCTCCCAAAGTTAGGAGTTGCCTTCGGGTTTGAACGAATTTTTGTCGTCAATTGGGAGAGTTTTATGAATTTCAAGAAAACACTGGTTGGTTTGACCGCGTTTGCGGCCTTTTCCGGCGCACAGGCGGAGGAAACGCTTTCTGTTGCGGCGACGGCGGTTCCCCATGCGGAGATCCTGGAGTTCGTGCAGCCGGCTCTGAAGGAGAACGGTGTGGACCTGCAGGTGAAGGTGTTTACCGATTACGTGCAGCCGAATATCCAGGTGGACCAGAAGCGGATGGATGCGAACTTTTTCCAGCATCAGCCGTACCTGGATGAGTTCAACGATGGTAAGGGCACGGATCTGGTGACCGTGACCGGTGTTCATATCGAGCCGTTCGGGGCCTATTCCCAGAAGGTGGACTCGCTGGATGCGCTGGAAGAGGGCGCTACCGTGGCGATCCCCAATGACCCCACCAACGGTGGCCGTGCGCTTCTGCTGCTGCAGGATGCCGGGCTGATCAAGCTGAAGGATGAAAGCAAGATTACCGCCACGCCGCGGGACATTGCCGAGAATCCGAAGAACCTGGACTTCAAGGAGCTGGAGGCTGCCACGCTGCCGCGTATCCTGAACCAGGTGGACCTGGCGCTGATCAATACCAACTATGCCCTGGAAGCAGGTCTGAACCCGTCGGAAGATGCGCTGGTGATCGAAGGTGCCAACTCTCCTTACGTGAATATCCTGGTGGCCCGTCCGGACAACAAGGACTCCGAGGCCATGCAGAAGCTGGCAGAGGCGCTGACGTCCGAGGACGTGCGTGCGTTTATCGAAGAGAAGTATGAAGGGGCGGTTGTGCCGGCGTTCTGATCCGGCCCGCTTTCTTCAGGTTCAAAAAAACCGGCCCGCGTAGAAACGGGCCGGTTTTTTTGTCTGCGAGCGCCGCACTGCACAGGCAGTGCGCGGTACGACGCTGGCGAGGTTTTAGTCGCCTGACCAGTTGGACTTGGGGTCCGGGGTCATGCGCAGGTAGGACTTCACGGCTTTGTAGCCCTTGGGGAAGCGCTGTTTGATTTCGTCCTCGTCCTGCAGGGACGGTACGATCACCACGTCATCGCCGCGTTCCCAGTTGCCCGGAGTGGCCACTTTGTGGTCGTCGGTCAGTTGCAGGGAGTCAACGACCCGCAGCACTTCGTTGAAGTTGCGGCCGGTGCTGGCGGGATAGGTGATGATCAGGCGAATCTTCTTGTTCGGGTCGATCACGAACAGGGAGCGCACCGTCAGGCTGTTGTCGGCATTGGGGTGGATCATGTCGTACAGCTCGGACACCTTGCGGTCCTCGTCGGCGATGATCGGGAAGTTCACCGAGCAACCCTGGGTTTCGTTGATGTCGCTGATCCACTCCTTGTGGGAATCCACCGGGTCGACGCTCAGGGCGATGGCCTTGACGTTGCGCTTGGCGAATTCGTCCTTGAGCTTGGCGGTCAGGCCCAGCTCGGTGGTGCACACCGGGGTGAAGTCGGCCGGGTGTGAGAACAGGATTCCCCAGCCGTCACCGAGCCATTCGTGAAAACGGATGGTACCTTCACTGGACTGCTGTTCGAAATCAGGTGCGGTATCACCAAGACGTAAACTCATACCTTCTCCTCCGTTGTCGGTACTGCGGCCTGCAGTGATCTGCAAGGCTCTGTTAGATGTCCGTAAGGCTGCCGGTAACCGTTGTCAGCCGGCAGCAGGGTCTTATACCCAACAGTTATGGGACCGAAGGCGCCACTCCACAAGGGGGCAGGCGCCCCGGTGTTATACGATTTCGTAATCGGGTTATGCCGACAGCGTCATCAGACCCCGATCTTTCTCTGGTTTTCAAAGTGCTCCCGGGTCAGGCGGAATACCACCGGGCTGAGCAACACCAGGGCCACCAGGTTGGGTAGTGCCATCATGGCGTTAAGGGTGTCAGCAAGCAACCAGACAAAGCCAAGGTTAAGGGTAGCACCGATCGGGATCGCCAGGATCCAGAGCACCCGGTAAGGCACGATCGCCTTGACACCGAACAGGAACTCCACGCTGCGCTCGCCGTAGAAGGACCAGCCCAGGATGGTGGTAAAGGCAAAGATCGCCAGGGACACCGCTACCACGTAGTTGCCGCCGGGGATGCCCAGGGCGAAGGCGTTGGAAGTCAGTGCAGCACCGGATTCGCCACTGCTCCAGGCGCCGGAGGTGATGATCACCATACCGGTGATGGTGCACACGATGATGGTGTCGATAAAGGTACCCAGCATCGCTACCATGCCCTGGTTAATGGGGTTGCGGGTCTGGGCGGCGGCGTGGGCGATAGGGGCGGAACCCAGGCCGGCCTCATTCGAAAAGACGCCCCGCGCCACACCAAAGCGGATAGCAGCCCATACGGCGGCGCCGGCAAACCCGCCCTCGGCAGCGGTGCCGGTGAAGGCATCGGTGAATACCATGGCAAAGGCAGCTGGCAGTTCAGTGGCATTGACCGCCAGCGCGACCAGGCCGATCACCACATAGGAAACGGCCATCAGCGGGACCAGGGCGCTGGCCACCTGGCCAATACGACGGATGCCACCGATCAGGACCAGACCGACCAGTACGGCAAGGATGACGCCGGTCAGCCAGTGGGGCAGGGCAAAGTTGGTTTGCAGGACGTCCGCCACCGAGTTGGCCTGCACGGTGTTGCCAATGCCGAAACCGGCGATGGCGGCGAAGATGGCGAACAACACGCCCAGCCACGCCCACTTCTTGCCCAGCCCGTTACGGATGTAATACATGGGACCGCCGACATAGTTGCCGCGCTCGTCCACTTCCCGGAAGTTCACCGCGAGTACCGCTTCCGAGTACTTGGTGGCCATGCCAACCAGGGCGGTCAGCCACATCCAGAACAGGGCCCCGGGGCCCCCCAGGAAGACGGCGGTGGCGACACCGGCAATGTTACCGGTACCGATGGTGGCCGACAGGGCGGTCATCAGCGCCTGGAAAGGCGGGATGTCACCTTCATTCTCTGCGTCACCACCCGTACGGCCTTTCCACATCAGGCGAAACCCTTCACCCAGCCGGAGGATGGGCATCAGCTTGAGACCCAGGCTGAGGAACAACCCCACCCCGAGAATCAGCACCAGCATGGGCGGTCCCCATACCAGGCCGTTAATGGCCGAAACGAGATTGCTTATGGCTTCCATGAGTGTCTCCGTCGCAAGCCCCTTCCTGCAGCGTCTGTTGCGCGGGGCTTATTGATTCTTTTTAAGGTCCGCTTGAAGTTTAGCCGGTCAGGCGTGTATGTAAATGTTTCAAATCAGTGAGTTGGGAACTTTCTTCGATTTTGGTGAGAAACTGAACATTTCGTTTCGCCAGCTTCTTGCTAAGGTTATAGGCAAGCCGGTTGTCCCGGGTGCCTCGCAACACGAAGCCGGTGCGGCCTGGACCGGTCAGCGAACTGGCCGGTGGAACACAAGGAACAGGAAGACGATCATGATGCGATCACTGAAAGCCTCGGACATCATGTGGAACCACATTGAACCCGTACGGCTGGGTACGCCGTTGCCAGCATTGGTAAAGCATCTGTTACAGAACCATGTAACCGGTCTGCCCGTAGTGGATAAGGACCGCAAGGTGGTGGGCTTTGTGTCAGAGCAGGACTGCATCCATGCCCTGCTGGTCAGTAACTACCACAGCGAAGGCGAGCCCTCGGTGGATGACGTGATGAAGGGAGAGCCGGTTACCATCAGTCCGGAGATGTCCGTGGTCGACCTTGCCCAGAACCTTGGTCACGGCAAGCCCAAGGTTTATCCTGTGGTGGATCATGGCCGGCTGGTGGGCATTGTCACCCGCACGTCCATTCTGGCGGAGCTGGCCCGGGTTGGTGCCGGTATTGATGTAGGCCGGTTTGCCGGGGCTGACTGACCGGGAATATTCTGTTCGGCCTGCCCTCCACCGGTTTATTCTGAAAGTCTATCGGAGGTTAGGTATGGAACTGTTGGCAAGCAATGTCTGTTTTGGTGGCGAACATCGCCGGTATCGTCACCGCTCTGAAGTGCTGGACTGCGACATGGAGTTTGCCGTTTTCCTGCCACCTGCGGCCGTCGCCCGGGAGCCGGCATCGGTTCCGGCGCTGTACTGGCTCTCCGGGCTTACCTGTACGGACCAGAACTTCATGCAGAAGGCCGGCGCCCAGCGCCGTGCCGCCGAGCTGGGGATGGCCCTGGTCTGCCCGGATACCAGCCCCCGGGGCGTGAACCTGCCCGGCGAAGACGACAGCTATGATTTCGGATCCGGGGCCGGGTTCTATATCAACGCCACCAGGGAGCCCTGGTCCCGTCATTACCGCATGTACGACTATGTGGTATCCGAGTTGCCGGCATTACTGGAGAGGGAGCTGCCGCTGACCGGCAAGCGCAGCATCAGCGGCCATTCCATGGGCGGCCATGGTGCGCTCATCTGTGCCCTGAAGAATCCGGGGCGGTACCAGTCGGTTTCGGCCTTTGCGCCTATCGCGAATCCCACCAACTGTCCGTGGGGACGCAAGGCCTTCAGCGGTTATCTGGGTGAGGATGAGGAAGCCTGGAAAGCGTGGGATGCCACCCTGCTGATTCCGGAAGCGGAAGAAAGGCTGCCGCTGCTGGTGGACCAGGGCACGGCAGATGATTTCCTTGAAGAACAGCTGTCACCGGAGGCCCTGGCGGATGCCTGTGAGAAGGCCCACCACCATATCGACCTGCGCATGCACCGGGGTTATGACCACAGCTACTTCTTCATTGCCTCGTTTATTGATGATCACCTGGACCACCACGCCCGGGGACTGGGGCTGGCGTGACCACCACTCAAGCCTGGTAGTCCCACAGCGCCTGGAAGTCCATGGGGGGCATCATGTCGACTACTTCAACCGCACGTATGTTGAACTCCAGTAAGTCCGTAGTGCGCCGGAAACCGGTCAGGTAGGCGCTGCCCCGAGGGTCGTTGATGGCTTTCACGACATGCCTGCTGCGTTCTACCGGACGGTGGGTGACCACGGCAATCTCGTTGTTGGCCAGGCGGACCAGCGCCCCTGGCGGGTAGGGGGTGAGCGCGTTAAGCAGGGCCTGGAAGAGTTTGGGGCGGGTGCTCTCCCGGGCGGCATCCGCGATGGCCTTGCGGGCCTGGGTGATGTTTCTCCGGGGCCGGTAGCCACGACGGCTGATCAGGGCCACGTAGTGCTCGGAAAGCGCCAGGATGCTGGCCTCCGGCAGGATGGTGTCACCCTCAAGCCCCTCGGGGTAGCCACTGCCGTCAGAGCGCTCATGGTGCTGCATGATGATCTTCAGTAGCAGGCGGTTCTCAATGCCCGCATCGTGGAGTGCGCGGGCGGCCAGCTGGGGATGGCGGTGGATGATCGTGCGCTGCTGATCCGTAAGTCCGTGGCTGGAGGCATTCAAACGGTCCAGGATTGGCATCAATGCCAGGTTAGCGGAAAGCGCGGCTGCCATCAGTACCACCCGCCGGCCCTCTTCCATGCCCAGTTCTGTGGCGGTGAAGTGGCAGACAATCGAGTAGAAAAGTGATTGCTCTGTGGCCGTGGGTTCCACCGAATACAGGTGAACCAGCGCCAGGGTGGGGTCCGGTGCTTCGCGGCAGATCCGGTCAATCAGCCGGGCCAGGCCCAATAGCTTGAGGCGGGCCTCCGGGTCGCGGGCCGAAATGGCCTGGTGTGTGCGCTTCAGGGTTTTCAGCAAGGCGCGGTAGTCCGAGAAGGGGTTGCGCTCACCTTCGGCTACATCTTCCTGGACTTCCTCGTCCGGGTTTTCCGCCTGGCGGGGATAGAACATGCCCCGTTTGTAGAGCTGCTCCAGCTGGGTGTCACTCTGAACAACGTAACCCTGGGCCAGCAGTACCTCACCCTGGTTGTCGAAGACCGGCCACGGCAGGGGTTTGCCCACAACCAGGACGCCCGGGGCGACCCGGACAAGACCCTGGCTGAGGTCGGCAGACTTACTCTCCGGCATGGCTGACCACGACACCCTGGCCGGCGGTGACCATCCGTTCACGGACGTCGTCGGGAAGGGTTTTCTTGCTGAGGGTAGCCGGGTCAATCATGACGTAGACTACGTCCGCCGTGGCGATGGGCGTCTCATCCGGGTATCGGACAAAGTTCACCTCAAGGGTAAACGAGGTATTGCCAAGCCGCTTCACACTGATGCGGGCACTGAGCACCTCGTCAAAGCGAGCCGGCGCGGACCAGTTGAGGGTCATACTGACCACCTGCATGTCCAGGCCGGCATCGAGCATATTCTGGTAGTGGCCGAATACGGCGCGGATGTATTCGTTAACGGCAATGTCCACATAATCGGCGTAACGGGCGTTGAACACTACCTGTTGGGCGTCGCATTCGCCGTAGCGGACCCGGAAGCGGAATTCCATAGGGGTATCACTCATGACCTCTCCTGTTGTTCCCGTAAGCTCACAGTGTAACCGGCCCGGACCGATTGTCATCCACCCGGCACTCACCTGAGTGCCGGGTGGAGCAGCAACGGGTTGTCAGAACTGGAACTTGCGCACCAGCTCGGACAACTCTGTTGCCAGCCGTGACAATTCCTCGCTGGAGGAGCGGGTCTGGTTGGCGCCGGTGGCAGACTGGGCGGCCAGGTCACGGATATTGGTCAGGTTGCGGTCCACGTCCCGGGCCACCTGGGCCTGCTCTTCGGCGCCGCTGGCGATACTGGCGTTGCGGTCGTTGATGTCGGTCACCGCCTGGGCAATCCTGGCCAGCGCCTCGCCGGCTTCCCGTGCGATGCCCAGGGCCTCATCGGAGCGTTCGCTGCTCCTGGTCATGGCGTTACGGGCGTTCTGGCTGCCGTCCTGGACGGCGCTGATCATGGTCTCGATCTCTGCCGTGGAATCCTGGGTGCGCTGGGCCAGGTTGCGCACCTCGTCGGCCACTACAGCAAAGCCGCGTCCCGCCTGGCCAGCACGGGCGGCTTCGATGGCGGCGTTCAGGGCCAGCAGGTTGGTCTGGTCGGCGATCTCCCGGATCACGTCCAGCACGGTGCCGATGCCGCTGGCCTTGCTGGCCAGTTCCTCGACATAGTGGACCGTCTGTCCTATGTTCTTCGCCAGGTCTTCCATGGCCAGCACGGTATCCGCCACTTTCTCGCGCCCACCCTGGGCCTGCTGGTTGGCTTCGCGGGAGGAGTCTGCGGCGGCACTGGCGTTCTGCGCCACGTCATCAATGGCAGCCGTCATCTCGTTAACGGCGGTGGCGGCCTGGTCCAGCTCGTCGCTCTGCTGGTTCATGCTACGGCTGGATTCGTCGGTAACGGCACTCAGTTCTTCGGAAGTGGATGCCAACCGGTCGGAGGAGCCGGCGATGGTGCTGATGGTGCCTCGCAGGTTGTCCTGCATGGTGCTGACTGCCTGCATCAGCTCGGCCATTTCATCCTTGCCGCGGGTATCGATGCGGGCGTTCAGATTACCGCCGGCAATGGTGCGGGCCACGTCGAGGGCATGGCGGATCGGACCAGTAAGGGAACGGGTGATCACCAGGGCCAGGAGCAGGGTGAGGGCTACACCCACCACTACCGCAATGATAACGCCGTTGCGAACGTTGGCGGCCTTGCGGTCTGCCTCAGTCGAGGCTTCCTGGACCCGCAGGGTCTGCAGGTCCATTAGCTGGTCAAGTATGCCGGTCATTTCCTCGGTTACCGGCTCCAGCTCGTCATCGCGAACCTGTCGGGCACGGTCGGACTGGCCTCGCTCAGCATAGGAAATCACATTGCTGTGGGCTTCCCAGAAGCGTTGTTCGGTGGCCAGGAACTGGTTGTAGATGGACTGGTTCTTCTCACTCTGGATCAGCCCCTCGTAGGTTTTCTGGGCCTTGTTGAGTTTGTCGCGGGTGTCCACGAGCCGACCGATCAGGGGCGCTCGGGTGGCCATGCTGTCGGCGCCAATCATGGCTTCGGTATGGATGCGAACCCGCTGGAACAGCTGGTTCATTCGGTTGACCGCCATGATGGTCGGCGCCCGGTGATCGGTTACCGCCTGCAACTCCTGCTTGAGCTGGCTGGTCTGGAATAGCGCGTAACCGCCCAGGGCCACCAGTATCGCCACAAGGAAGCCGAACGCCAGCGACAGTCGCAGGCCGACACGTAGATGTCTGAACATGGATTGAATCCCGTAGATTAATAGAGCGAATAAAAAAGGGTCGTCATCATACCGGTAAGTTTTATCGGCCTCTGTTCCAAAATGTTAACTGGTTCCGGTTTGCGTCTTCGGTCTCCCCGTCAGCCGATTAACCTTATCGATATTTGATATTTGTCACCGCCCGGGCAGCCCCTTATCATTGCGCCCTTTTTTGGTGCAGGGGTGCTCATGGGGGCAAGGAACGAACGACTACGCTGGCAGCTCACAGCCGGGGTGCTGCGGGCGCTTCACCTGGAGAGCCTGGCAACCCGCTATAGCCGCAAGGCGGTAATGGCCGGATTCAGCCTGATCAATGGCGGGGTGAGCATTGCGCTGGTGGCATTTGTGGCCCTGGTCACCCAGGAGGCGTTTATCTTTCCCTCCCTCGGGGCCACGGCGTTTATCCTGTTCCATGTGCCCATGGCGGAGCCGGCCTCACCACGCAACACCCTGTGCGGTCACTTCCTGGGGGCGGTAATGGGACTGTTGAGTCTGTACGTGTTCGGCCTGCAGAACCACCCCTCGGCCTTCCTGGAAGGGGTGGACGGTGCCCGGGTCGGGGCGGCGGCACTGTCCCTGGGCCTTACGGGCTGCCTGATGGTGCTGTTCCGGGTCCCCCATCCGCCGGCGGGTGCCACGGCACTGATCGTCTCCCTGGGTCTGATGCCCGACCCGGCCCAGCTTCCCATTCTGATGGCCGGGGTGCTGATCCTGCTGGCCCACGCGTTCATCATGAACCGGCTGTCCGGCATTCCCTATCCGCTGTGGCGTTCCCGGGGCAACGGGGCTGCCGGGGCGGCGCTGGCGAAGCCGCTGTGATCAGGCCCCATATTAAAGCCTGGGTTGAAGCTGGTCCTTTCAATCCCGCTCCTCCGCCTCCTCTCGTAGCGTATCGGCCACATTGAATGTTTTGCGCACCCGCTCGGCAATCCGGTTTTTTTCGCCGCTCAGGTCCAGTTGTTCCAGGACTTCTGCCAGGGGTTCTGCCAGTTCGGCGTGGCGGCGGTGGAGGTAGTGGTAAAGGGTGAAGCGGGTGACCGGTTCCGGAAGGATGTACAGATGGTCCCAGTGCTCATCTTGCAGGGGAGAAAAGCCCTCGACGCTGGATATTAGTGCGAGGTCGACGCGGCCCCAGTCGAGCATGGCCCGCATTTGCTGGTAGGTGTCAGCACGTACCGGCACCATGCCCAACGCTTTCGCCGTTTGTTCCGCTATGAGGACGCCTCGGCGGACCGCGACTCTCAGTTTCCTGTCACCGCTGTCTGCCTTCAGGTCCATGCCTGGAACGGCGGTCACAGCGAGTACTTCGCCTTCAAGGAGGGGATAGGGCACGCGCACCAGGTTCGGATAGCGATCGCCAACCTCGGCTATGCGAAAGAGGTCGCCGTCTACCTGACCGATATCGGCCATCATAAGGGCTCGGCGGGAAGGCACTTCCCTGGTGAATACATTGATTCCAAGGTCACCATAGGCCGCACGAAGCAACTGCTCCGCGAGCGCGGTGCTGGGAATGTCTGCAATGGTGGCAAAGCGCAATTCGACCGGCTTGTCGGTCGGGTCCCCGAGGACCGGGGGGGCGCTAGCCAGCAGCAGAGTGACAATGACGCTCTTCGCCCACATGGTGGTGTACCGAAAGAGAATGGGAATATTTCTTTCTAGCGTAGACAATAAGGGGCGAAATTTCCGTTCGGATTTGTAAGCCCCGTCAGATGCTGGCGTTACCAGGGCGGGTATACAGATACAACCGGGTACCCAGTAGAACGGCGGCGGTGGCCAGTCCGGCGGTGATGCCGACCCAGAATCCCGGCGCCCCCATGGCGCTCACGACGGCATCCGTGAAGGTGAGCACGTATCCCAGGGGCATGCCCACGCCCCAGAAGGAGAACAGCATGATGAACATGGGAATGCGGGTGTCCTTGTAGCCCCGCAGGGCGCTGATGCAGCTGACCTGGATGACATCCGCAATCTGGAACACGGCAGCGTATTTCAGCAGTAGGGTGGTGACCGCCTGTACCTGGGGATCACTGGTATACAGCCGGGAGATGGGGCCGGCGAACAGGAATAGGGTGACTGCAAACACCAGGGCGGTGGCAGAGGCCAGTAACAGGGAGCTGCGGGACAGCAGGTGCGCCGTGGCCGGGGTATTGGCGCCCATCAGGAAGGCAACCCGCAGCGTGAGCGCCATACCGATGCTCAGGGGCAGCATGAACAGCAGAGACGTTACATTGAGGGCGATCTGGTGCCCGGCCACTACCACTGGCCCCAGTGGCGCCAGGAACAGGGCGATCACCGAGAACATGCTGGCTTCCACAAAGATGGTGAAGCCAATGGGCAGGCCGATGCGCAGGATGTAACGGATATTCGCCGGGTCTGGCCTCACCCAGTCAGCCACCAGGTGGAAGTGTTTGTAGACCGGACTGCGATTGAGGTAGAGCACCATGGCCACCGCGGCGATGGCGTTGGAAATGGCGGTGGCCCAGCCACAGCCGATACCGCCCATCTCCGGCAGGCCGAACTTGCCATAGATCAGTGCCCAGTTCAGGGGCAGGTTGATGAGCGTGCCCAGTACAGAGAACGCCATGATCACCCGGGTGTGGCCCAGGCCGTCGGTGAGGCCTCGCAGCGCCACCATCAGCAGCATGAAGGGCACGCCCCAGGCGAAGGCGTCCAGGTAACCCTCGGCAATATCCGAGGTCTGCTGGTCCAGGTTCATCAGGTTGAACACCGGGCGCACATTCACCACCAGCACAATCATGATCACCGCACTGATAGCACCGATGTACAGCCCCTGCCACGTTGCCGGCATGATCTTCTGCACCGCGCGGGAACCGTTGTAGCCGGAAATAATGGGTTGCAGTGCCCCAAGCAGTCCCATAAAGAACAGGAACAGGGGCATCCAGATGCTGCTTCCGATACCGACCGCTGCAAGGTCCTCGGCGCTGGCATGGCCGGCCATCACGGTATCGATGACGCCATTGGCCATCTGGGCAATCTGCGCCACCAGGATGGGCCCGCCCAGCAGGGCGAGGGTGCGCCATTCCCCCAGTATGCGAGGGATCAGTGGCGCCCGGGTGTCGGGGACTGGCTGGTGTTCGTGGTCGAGCATGGTGCAGCGGGTAATCCGGCGGGTCGGGAAAGCGCCCTACTATACACCTTCCGGTGGTAAGTGTGGCCTGCCTGGGTCATTCGTTAACGGTGACTGACCAGCACCGGTACGGGCCCGGCAGTGTCAGCCAGGCATGGTGCAGGCGAGGGCCGTAACGTCCTTTTTCAGGCTGGCGATGCTTTCCTGCAGGGTTTCCCAGTGACGGTCGTCAGCAGCCTGCAGCAGGTCGTGGGTCAGGCGGGTCAGGTCACGGGTGTTAGTTTCCAGCATGTTTCTGTAGGCCTCGCCCTGATAGTCCGGTGCGTTCAGGATCAGGTCCCGCAGGCGGGGCTGGAAACCCTGCTGGTCACGGTCCTCGAGCAGCTTCGTCAGGGCCTGCTGCCAGCGGCCGCGCCCATCCAGCCAGGTCCGGGTCTGTTCCTGGCGGCCCTGTGTCCACTCCTTAATGATGGTTTGTTGGCGCTCGTTGAGTGAGCCCAGCCAACGTTCAGTCCGCTCGGCTATACGCTCGGCGGATTTTTCCTGGCTATCTTCGCCCAGATATTCCTGTTTTCGCTCTTCCTGCTCGCGATCCATATTGCCGGTAAGCTCAGTAACCTGTTCATCGCTCAGGCTGCCCAGCAGGCCAGTGGCCAGGGGTACGATTCGTGCGGCAAGGGGTTCTGCAAAGTCAGCGACCTGCTTGCGATGGTGTTCAATACGTTCCGGGGGCAGTTCACCGGCGGCCATCTCGCGGCGTAGCTCGCCCAGCCAGTCAGAATAACGGGGTAGTTCCTGTTCACAGTGCCAGTCCTTGAGAACCGCCAGTTCACGCTTGAGCCTGGATTTTTGAACACGGGTCAGGGTTACGTAGTCCTCCACCCACCACAGGATTCCCTGATCCGCAAAGCGATAGGCCAGGCGTGTGGAGCTGCAGGCCCCCAGTACACTGGCGATCAACAGGATGCAGGCTATACGGAGAACGTAAACAGGTATGAGTGCTTGCACTGGCGGACGTCCTTTTGATAATTCGCTACCCTGTGGATTCCATGGCGGAGGGCGACGGGCGTTCCGATCATGGTAGTTCAGGATGTACCCAAGAGAAACTGCGGCCCTGTCGGGCAGGCGGATCCATAAAACAGCAGGAGATGATGCTTGGCCAACCA
Source organism: Marinobacter bryozoorum (assembly GCF_023156245.1). GTDB lineage: Bacteria > Pseudomonadota > Gammaproteobacteria > Pseudomonadales > Oleiphilaceae > Marinobacter > Marinobacter bryozoorum. Next base: position 77,995 of record NZ_JAKZAH010000010.1, on the reverse strand, counting down.
ACCTTCGATGAAAGTCCAGCAGCTGGTTTTCGCGTTCTACATGTCAGGGCTCATGTCGCTGCTGATGTCCGGTGTGATCACCGCTATCAATACGGGCCTGGCCGACGGGTTTGTGCAGCGGTGGCTGCCGGCGTGGGTTGTGGCGTGGGCGGTGGCGTTTCCACTGGTGGTGCTGGTGGCGCCCCTTGCGCGTCGGATGACAGACGGGACTATCCGGGTACTGTCGCGACTTCGTGGACGGGGCGCCCGGTGAGACTGGCCCTGCTGGCGGTCCTCTGGCTGGTGCTGACCAACGGTGATCCCTCGGGCTGGGGTTATGGCCTGGTTGTCGTGCCCCTGGTCTGGATACTTGTGGTGAGGATATTCCCGCCGGGAGACCATCGGGTGCAGCCGTTGTACCTGCCCCGGTTCGCGGCATGGTTCCTGGTGCAGTCACTGGCGGCGGGCTGGGACGTAAGCCGCCGGCTCCTGGCGCCACGACTTGACGTTGCGCCGGGTGAGCGGGAGGTGTCCTTTACGCTGCCGGAGGGTAGCCCCCGCTGGCTGGCGGCCAATATGCTGTCGCTGATGCCCGGCACCTTGAGTGTGGAGGTGCATGGCGAAACGCTGTTGCTCCATTGCCTGGATACAGCGCAGGATGTGGACAGGGAGGTGGTAGAGACCGAACAGCAGGTTGCCCGCCTTTTCGGCATTACGCTGCCAGCCAGGGAGGGTCAATGACACTGGCACTGCAACTCACCGTCATCTGGCTACTGCTGACGCTGCTGCTGGGGCTGGTGCGCATCTGGCAGGGGCCGCGTCCGGCCGACCGCATCCTGGCGGCCCAGTTGTTTGGCACAACCGGTGTCGCTGTTTTGCTGGTGCTGGCCACTGTACAGGAGATGCCCGCCCTGAGGGACGTGGCCCTGGTACTGGCCTTGCTGGCGGTCCTGGCGACCGCGGCCTTCGTTACCCGGGAGGTCCGTCTGGACAAGGAGGAAGGCAGTGACTGATTTTCTGCCCTGGTTACAGGTTCCCTTGCTGGTGGCCGGGTGTCTCTTCTTCGCCATCGGTACCCTGGGGCTGTTTCGCCTGTCCGACACCCGGGACCGCCTGCACGCACTCACCAAGGTGGACAACCTGGGCCTGGGACTGATCGCGCTGGCCCTTCTTCCATCGGCGCCGACCCTGGGCGACGGGGCAAAGATTGTTCTGGTGTGGCTGGTGGTACTGATGGCCAGTGCAACGTCGGCCCACCTGATCGCCCGCGCCGCAGGCCGGGATACCGGGCAGGAGGAGCCGTGACCGCCTGGCTGCTGGACGGTTTGCTGGCCGGCATGCTGGTGGTTACGGCGGTATCGGTGCTGGTATCGCAAAGCCTGTTCCGGGCGGTGGTGATGTTCATTGCCTTTGGAATGCTGATGGCCCTGGCCTGGATGCGCCTGCAGGCGCCGGACATCGCCCTGGCTGAAGCAGCCATCGGTGCCGGCCTGACCGGGGTTCTGTTACTGGATGCCGTGGCCCACTTCCGGCGAGGTGGCGGCACCGATAGCGGCGGAGATCAGGGATGAGGCGCTGGGCCACACCAAGCCTGCTGGCTGTTTGTTTTGCCCTGGTTTGCGTGCTTGGGCTCGGCCTCTGGTCCATTGCATTCGATCCTGTGGGGAAGTCGTTACCGGAGCGGGTCCGCGATGCCATGGGCAGTAGTGGTGTGGATCACCCGGTTACTGCGGTGCTGCTGAACTTCCGCAGCTACGACACTCTACTGGAGATCGGTGTACTGGTTATTGCAGCCATTGCGGGCATATCCATGGCCAGGCTTCCCTCGCTGGAAGATCCCGCCTTCCGTACCCATGACGCCCTGTTGGGCGCCCTGCAGCGCTGGTTCGTCCCCCTGATGTGGCTGGTGGCGGGCTACCTGGTCTGGGCCGGCGCCAAACAGCCCGGCGGTGCCTTCCAGGCCGGTGCGGTGCTGGCGGCAACTGGCGTATTGATGCGGCTCGGGGGTATGCCCATGGATTTCCTGCAACCGGGCCGGTTGCTCCGTGTAGGCCTGGTGCTGGGGTTTGCCGTATTCCTGCTGGTCGCCTTTGTGACAGCGCTGGTGGGAGATGCCTTCCTGGCCTATCCGGAAGGGATGGCCAAGTCCCTGATACTGCTCATCGAGGTATCCCTCACCCTGTCCATTGCCATGGTGCTGCTGTCGCTGTTCGTTGCCGCGCCGGTGACGGATGCTACCGGCAATCAGGAGGGTGGCCATCGATGACACCCCACCTGCTGTACGCGTTTACCGGCCTCTTGCTGTTTGTCACCGGGCTGTTCGGCATGATTGCCCTCGATCACCTGCTGCGCAAACTGCTGGCGCTCAACCTGATGGGGTCCGGCACCTTCCTGGTGCTTGTAGGGCTGGCCCAGCATCGCAATGGTGTCGACCCGGTCGTGCAGGCGCTGGTCCTTACCGGCATCGTCGTGGCCATCGCCGCAACGGCCCTGGGTCTGGTGCTGATCCGCCGCTATTACCATCTGAGTGGCCGGTCATCGTTGGAGCCCGACACAAATGATGAGGCCGGCCCATGATGGCCTGGTTGATGGCCGGCCTGCTGTTTACGCCACTGGCCTGGGCGGTGATGTCGCTGATGGCGGGTTTTCGCGCCGGCTGGCGCCTGGCCTGGCTGGGCATGGCGGTGCAGGGACTGGTGTCCGTGCTGCTGTGGCTGGCCATTGCCGACCAGGGCGGTTTCTACTATGCACTGGGCGACTGGCCGGCGCCGCTGGGCATCGAGCTTCGGGTGGACGGCCTGGCGGTCACGTTCATTTTACTGACGGCTACCGTGGCAACCGCCTGTGGACTGCATGCCGGGGTCTACCTCGACCCGGACAAACCCTGGCAACGCTATTTCTGGCCTTTGTTCTGGTTTCTCTGGGCCGGGCTCAACGCAGTGTGGCTGGGCGCGGACCTGTTCAACCTCTACGTGGGGCTCGAACTGATCAGCCTGTCGGCGGTTGGTCTCGTGGCCCTCGGGGGCGCCGGGGATGCCCTGCGCGCCTCCCTCCGTTACCTGCTGGCGGCGCTGGTCGGGTCCCTGTTCTATTTGCTGGGGGTGGCACTGATCTATGGGCAGTTTGGCACCCTGTCACTGGGTGGCGTTGCACAGCTGGCTGAAGACCATACCGCGCTGGCAGGCGCCGGTATCGCCCTTGCCCTGATGCTGGCGGGCCTGGCCCTGAAAACCGCTTTGTTCCCACTTCATGGCTGGCTGCCCCCGGCCCATGGCATTGCCCCGTCACCGGTGAGTGCGTTGCTGTCCGCCCTGGTGCTGAAGGCGTCCTTCTACATTGCCGCCCGTCTCTGGCTGGCGCTGGGCGAGACCCAGGGCAGTTATGGCGTGGCGCAACTGGCGGGGGCACTGGGTGCAGCTGCCGTGTTGTGGGGCAGCTGGATGGCGTGCCTGCAACCGAGACTCAAACAGGTGGTGGCCTATTCGACCGTGGCGCAGGTCGGGTATCTGTTCCTGTTGTTCCCGCTGACCTGGCAGGTATCCGACCAGATATCGCAGCAGGCCCAGGAGGGTATGACCCTGCAAGTGATCAGTCATGCACTGGCGAAGGCGGCCATGTTCCTGGCGGCGGGCAACCTGGTTCTCTCCACAGGTAGCAGCAAGGTGGAGGACCTGGCCGGGGTCGGCCGGTTCCTGCCGTTTTCCCTGTTCTCTTTCGGCCTGGCGGGCGTGTCGTTGATGAGCCTGCCACCCAGCGGCGGCTTTGCCGCCAAGTGGCTGTTGCTGCAGGCAACCATTGGCAGCGGCCAGTGGTGGTGGGCCCTGGTGCTGATCGCCGGTGGTCTGCTGTCCGCCGCCTATGTGTTCCGCATCTACCGGGCGTCGTTCCAGGAGGCCTCCGGGCAGGATGATTTCCACCATCCGCCCCGGCGGCTGGAAGCGATTCCCATGGCCCTGGCGCTGTTGTCCCTGGGGCTCGGGCTGGCGGGTGAGCCGGTACTGGCGATCATGGGGCTGCCCTTTGAGGAGGACGGTTGATGGCCGAGGACTTCTGGCTGAATCCCTGGCTGCTGGTGATGGCGCTGGCCACCTCCATGGTTGCCGCACTGGGGATTTTCATGCTGCCCGAGGAGCGGCATGGCCTGCGCACAACGCTTAACCTGGGGGCGGCTGCCCTGAAGCTGGTGCTGGTCATTGTCATGGTTTGGGGGGTATTCCAGGGGCTGGAGTACCAGCTGTCTTTCACCATGCTGCCGGGTATCGAATTCGAGCTGAAGGCAGACTCCCTGTCGATGATGTTTGCCGGGCTTTCTTCGGTGCTGTGGCTGCTCACCACCGCCTATGCAGTGGGCTACCTCGAGAACTCGCCCAATCGTAGCCGGTTCTTCGGTTTCTTCAGCCTCTGTGTGGCCAGTACCACGGGCATTGCGCTGGCGGGTAACCTGTTCACCTTCTTCCTGTTCTACGAAATGCTCACCCTGTCCACCTATCCGCTGGTGGTGCACCGGGGCACGGCGAAGGCCCTGAAAGCAGGGCGGAGCTATATCATCTATACCCTGTCGGGCGGCGCAGTTTTCCTGCTGGGTATGGCCTGGCTGTACGCAGAGACCGGAACCCTCGACTTCGCTCCCGGTGGCGTGGTGGAAGGTGAACCGACGCCGGTCCTGGCGGCAATCTTTGTGTTGCTGGTGGCTGGCCTCGGCGTAAAGGCCGCGCTTTTTCCCCTGCATGGCTGGTTGCCCCAGGCCATGGTGGCGCCGGCCCCGGTGAGTGCCCTGCTGCACGCAGTAGCGGTGGTCAAGGCGGGGGCGTTCGGTATTGTCCGGGTAATCAGCGATGTGTTCGGGATGGGTTTTGCGAACGAGGCGGGCCTGTTGTTACCACTGGCCGGGCTGGCTGCCTTTACCATCCTCTTCGGCTCGGTGAGGGCGTTGTTCCAGCAGGACCTGAAGCGGCGACTGGCCTATTCCACCATCAGTCAGGTGTCCTACATTATCCTGGGCATTTGCCTGGCGGGCCCGCTGGGTATGGTGGGCGGCCTGGTACACCTGCTGCACCAGGGCATCATGAAAATCACCCTGTTCTTCTGTGCCGGCAACTACGCCGAGACACTGGGAGTACACCGGATCGATGAGCTGGATGGTGCCGGCCCGCGCATGCCGGCGACGTCAGTGGCATTCACGATCGGCGCCTTCGGCATGATCGGTACGCCACCCCTGGCCGGTTTTATCACCAAGTGGACCCTGGGGCTGGGGTCGCTGGAGGCTGAGTTGCCCTGGGTGGTGGCTGTCCTGCTGGCCAGCAGTATTCTGAACGCGGCCTATTTCCTGCCGATTGTTCACCGGCTCTGGTTCCGGGCCCGGTCCGATGCCTGGCCTGAGGAGGTGCGCTGGGGCCGCCTGGAGACTTTGAGCTGGCTGCTGTGGCCGCCAGTGTTGACGGCGGTCGCCGTGGTGCTGATCGGGGTGTTTGCGGCGGTACCGTTCAGTCCCCTGTCCTGGGCCGAGCTGGTGGTGAACCGGGAGTATCGGCCATGATGCCTGTCTTGCCGTTTCTGGTGATCGCGACCGTGGGTCTGCCGTTGCTCTGGTTACTGACGATGCCCTTCGCCGGTCGCTGGCAACGATTCGGCTTGCCGATATTGCCGCTGCCGGCCCTGATACTGGCATTGGCATCCACGTCCGGCTGGCAGTGGTCGCTGCCCTGGCTATTGATGGACAGCCAGTGGCTGCTGGATGACCTGCGCCGTACCTTCCTGACCCTGACGGCGTTGCTCTGGAGTACTGCCGGGGTTTTCGCCCTCGGTTACCTGGACAATCGGAACCTCAATCGCTTCCTGGTGTTCTGGTGCCTGACCCTGACAGGCAACCTTGGCCTGGTAATTGCCGGAGATGCGGCCAGCTTTTACACCTTCTTCGCGCTGATGACCTTTGCCAGTTACGGGTTGGTAGTGCATGACGGTACCGCCGAAGCGCTCCGGGCCGGCCGGGTTTACATGGTAATGGCGGTGGCTGGGGAAATGCTGCTGCTGGCCGGGCTGATGCTGGCGGCGGAGGAAGCGGACAGCCTGTTACTGACGGAGTTGGCGAGCGCTGTGGCGACGGCGCCCCGGGCCCAGCTGATCATCGGTCTGCTGATCACCGGGTTCGGGGTCAAGGCGGGCCTGCCGCTCCTGCATTTCTGGTTGCCGCTGGCGCATCCCGTGGCGCCGACCCCCGCCAGTGCGGTACTCAGTGGTGCCATGATCAAGGCGGGCCTGCTGGGTTGGGTGTTGACCTTGCCCCTGGGCCAGGCCTCACCAGGAAACTGGGGCGACCTGATGGTTGTTGCCGGTGCCGTGGCCTCGCTCGGTGGTGCGCTTGCGGGCATTTGCCAGCAACAGACCAAGGCGGTACTGGCCTACTCCAGTATCAGCCAGATGGGGCTGGTGATGTTGCTGGTGGGCGCGGCACTGGCAACGCCGGACCGGGCGGCGGTAATCGTCCCGGTCATCGCCCTCTACGCGCTGCACCATGGCCTGGCCAAGGGGGCGCTGTTCCTGTCTACGGCGGTGCATCCGCCAGCCGCGGGCCCTGTCCGGTGGGCGTATTGGCTGCTACTGGCCTTGCCCGGTTTCTCTCTGGCCGGGCTGCCATGGACCAGCGGTGCCCTGGCAAAACTGGCCATGAAGGAAGCGCTGGCCAGTGATCAACTCACCATGGCCACGGCGACCTGGCTGTCCCCAATGATGACGGCCGGTGCCGTGGCCACCCTGTTACTGATATTGCGCTTTTTATGGCTGCATCACACGCAGGCAGAGCCCTCAGCCAATCCTCGCTGGCGCATAGCCGGTTGGCTGCTGACGGTAGCGGGTTCAGGGCTGGTGTTCTGGGTATTGCCCTGGCAGGCAGGAGACCTGGTGGAACAGCCTTACTGGCTGCCGAAAGCCTACCAGTACCCTGCGCTACTGGCGCCGATCGGGCTGGCATTAACGGCAGGTGTCCTGGCGGCGTTGCTGGTGCGCCGCGCACCGGCCGTTCCCCCCGGTGATCTGCTCGCACTGTGGCCATCGCGAAGGCCGTTTCCGGGGGCAGTTCGTGTGCAACCGGCCCCACCCGGGGAAAACCTCCGGCGCTGGGCCAATACGGTGTCAGCGCTATCGGTGGGCGCTGAAACCCATATGCGCTCCGGTGGCCTGCTGGCCCTGGCGGTCGTTGTGCTACTGGTTGCCCTGATCAATCAGGTTTCATAAACGGCTGACGATTACTGTTAAGAGTGCGAGTTGCCATTTTTATGACATAAGTGGTCGGCTGTGGGTTGCTTGCAGGAATAAGTGTCAAAAAATGTCAAACCATTCGCATCCGTTTTTGTGTCCTCCGCGTAAATCGCTCTGACGCATAGTTCATGGAATGAAATTATGCAGGTTCGAACCACTTATTTCAGGTCTTCACTAATGTCTGCACGATGAGGAGCAGAGCTATGAACCGTTTTGTGGTTTTACCGATGGTGGTTGCGGGAGCAGTGGCGCTCTCGGGTTGCTTTGATGGGGACTCCGACAGTTCCGATGACGTGGTTCGTTCGGAGGTGAGGATTATCCATGCCTCACCGGATGCACCGCCCGTGAATATCCTGGTCAATGGCGATGCGGTCGTTGAAGGGGCTGACTACAAGCAGGCTGCCGTGCTGACGCCGGAAGTGGGCGGTTACGAGATTGCGGTCGAAGGTATTATCCCCGGAGGAAATGCCACGGTCATAGGGCCGGCGGATTTCACCTTTGAAGAGAATGTTCGTTACAACGTCGTGGCGGTAGATACCGTTGCGAATATTGATGCGGTTGTCTTCCAGGACGAACCGGGTTTCAGTTCCAGTGACGAGGTGCGGGTGCGCATCGGCCACCTTGCGCCCAATGCGCCCAATGTCGATATCTATGTCACCGCTGCGGGCGAGGGAAATGACCTGTCTGCCATAGACCCGCTGCTTTCAGATGTTGCCTTTGAAACCGTGGCGGAGCCCCTGGAAGTCCCTGCCGGTGAATACCGTATCCAGATAACCGCAGCCGGCGCCTCAACAGCGGTATTCGACAGCGGTGATGTGGCTCTGATGGCCGGCGCTGACCTGTTCGTGGGTGCGGTGCAAAACACCGGGGCCAACGCCTCCGTTGACGGTGCCAGCCCGGTGAGCCTGATGGTAGTGAATGGTGCCGATGTCGCCGAGATCTATGATGCCGACCAGGGCGCCGGTGTGCGGGTGGCGCATGCATCCGGCGATGCGCCGGCTGTGGATGTGTTGGTTGACGATGCGGCTGCGCTGACCAACATCACCTTTGGCCTCGCTGCACCGTCGGCTGCATTTGACGAGTATGCTGTGCTGGCTGGCGGTAACTATAACGTCAAGGTGGCCGCCACTGCAGACAACTCGATCGTAGCGATTGATACCGACCTGAGTCTGACCAATGGCCAGGGCTACTCGGTCCTGGCGGTAGGTTTGCTGGGTGGTGATCCGGCCATCGAAGCCCTGGTGCTGGAAGACAGTGTCCGCAGCATTGCCACCCAGGCGACCCTGCGCGTGGTGCATGCCTCCACCCAGGCGGGTAACGTCAATATCTACCTGCTGCCTGGGGACGACACGGATATCGGTAATGCCGAACCGGCCCTTGCCGATGTGCCTTACAAGGCGGTCACTGACTATCTGGCTATTCCTGCGGGCACCTATAACCTGCGGGTAACAGACCTGGATGGTAACGTGGCTATCAGCGCTGACAGTGTTGTTGTGGCCAACGGTGGTGTTTACACGGTGGTTGCTCGTGACGGTGAAGATGGCAATGGTTCAGTACTTGAGGATTTGGGGCTGATCCTGCTGGATGACTTCGCAGCTCTCTAATCCAACAATAACCAGATATGCCTGCAGGAACGCCGGCATATCTGCTTTCATGCCTACTCCATCAACGCCGCTGACTTCACCAGCGCGACGACGGCATCTCCGGGCGTCAGTCCCAGTTCTTCCACAGATTGCCGGGTAATACGGGACAGCAATAGCTGGCCGTCTGCCAGTCGGCAACTGATGGTGCACCGGTGTTCATCGCTTTGTTCGAGACGCTCGATTTTCACCGGCATCATGTTGCGGATGCTGATGCCCTCCGGTCGTGTCAGGGCCAGGCTGACATCGCTGGCCAGAATGCGCAGGCGGTGCAGGCTGGTGTGGTGGGCGGACTGGCCGCTGACCTGGAAATGAACCGGAGGCCGGCCATCACCTCCGCGGGTGACAAACTGCCATTCTCCTTCGCCGGTCTCCTGCAGATGACCTTCAAGCACTGCCGCCGGCCCTTCATCGTTGAACAGCGGGGAGTCGGGTCGGGTCAGGGCCTCCCGCAAGGGTTCGATACGTTCAATCCGGCCCTGTTCCATAAAGGCGACCTGGTCGGCCAGTTGTTCAACCTCGCGGGCCGAGTGGGTGACCAGCAGCATGGGCACGCCGGTGGACGTGGACAGGCCCGACAGAAACGGCAGGATTTCCCGCTTGGCGGCGGTATCCAGCGCCGACAGGGGTTCATCCAGCAGCATCAGTTGCGGACTTGTCAGCAGGGCACGGCCGAGGGCGACCCGCTGACGCTGGCCGCCGGACAGGGTATGGACGGCCTGACCAAGCAGGTCATCCAGCGCCAGCAGTGAACGCACGGTGTCAGGATGGAGACGGCGCAGGCTTGCCGGCGTGCGGCGGTAGCCATACATGAGGTTTGCTTCCACCGAGAGGTGGGGCAGCAGGCTGGACTCCTGGAACACCAACCCGAGCCGGCGTCGGTTTACCGGAAGGTTCCGGCGCCCCGCCTGCCAGGTCTCACCGTTGAACGAGATCTCGGCATCCTTCACGTTCTCCAGTCCGGCGATCAGCCTCAGCAGGGTCGTCTTGCCGCAGCCGGACCGCCCGAAGAGCGCGGTAATGCCCTGGGTTGGCAGACTGTCGTTGACGGCGAGGGTAAAGCCTCCCCGGCGTACCCGGGCTCTGACCTGGAGCGTCATGGCCGCACCCCGTCAAACCGCCGGTTGAAGCTGTACACCGTCACCAGCACCACAAAGGCGAAGATCAGCAGTCCCAGCGAAAGGCGATGAGCCGCTGCGTAGTCCATGGCCTCGGCGTAGTCATAGATCAGTACAGACAGCACCTGGGTTTCGCCGGGAATGCTGCCGCCGAGCATGAGGATGACGCCGAACTCACCCAGGGTGTGGGCGAAGGTGAGGGTGGCGGCAACGATAAAGCCACCCCGGCATAGCGGAAGAATAACGGTGAACAGGCGGTCCAACGGGCCAGCGCCCAGAGAGGCGGCCACTTCCACCGGCCGGGCCCCGAGATGCCGGAAAGCTTCCAGCAATGGCTGGACGGCGAAGGGCAGGGAGTAGATGACCGAAGCCACCAGGATACCCTCGAAACTGAAGGCCAGGTGGGTCAGGCCCATGGCCTCGAGGGTCTGCCCCACAGGGCCGCGGGGTCCCAGGGCGATCAGCAGGTAGAACCCCAGCACGGTTGGGGGCAATACCAGGGGCAGGGCTACCAGCGCCTGCACGACGGTGCGCGAAGGTGATTGCCGGTGGGCCAGCCACCAGGCCAGGGGCGTGGCAAGTACCAGCAGGATGGCCGTCGTCAGGGCGCAGAGCTTGAGGGTAACCGCTATGGCCTGCCAGTCCTGGGGAGAAAGCTCGGGCATGGGGTTTCAGTTCCTGGTCGGCGCTTCGAAGCCGTACCGGACCAGGATGGCCTGTGCCTCGGTGGACAGCATGAAATCGTGAAAACGACGGGCGTCCGGCAAGTCAGCACCCTCACGGGTGATTACCATGGCCATGGTCAGCGGACTATGCAGCCTCTGGTCAATCAGTGTGTAGGGTCGGCCTGAAAGTCCCGGTGTAAAGGTCAGTGACCAGGCAATCAGGCCGGCGTCAGCAGCGCCGGACTCTACCATGCCAGCGGTCTGGCCAATGTTCTCGCCATAGACCAGGCGGGGTTGGAGCAGCTGCCACAGGTCCAGCGCCTGGAGCACCTCGCGGGCGCGCAGACCATAGGGTGCATGGCGGGGCTGGGCAATGGCAATTTTGTGAATATCGCTACCGGCAAGCTCTTCCGGCATTAGCGCGGGGCGCTGTGGATCCCCCTGCCAGAGTGCGAGCCGGCCCACGGCGTAGGGCTCCGGTTCAGTTGCGCCTGCTCCTTGCTCGGCGAGACGTCGGGGATAGGTGTCGTCCGCCGAGAGGAAAAGATCATAGGGCGCACCGTTCAGAATCTGGGTGGCCAACTTGCCTGATGCGCCATGGATCACCCGGATCGGGGTATCCGGATGTTGCTGTTCGAACGCGGCTTCAAGTTCTGGCATGACCTGCCGCAGGCTGGAGGCGGCAGCGATGGTGAGGGCATGGCCCGGAAAGGCAAGAACAAGCAGGCCGAAAAGCAGGGCAAGGCGCATAGTCAGGGGAGATCTCATGGATTTTCCTCAGGTTATCCTATTTGGCTCGGCGTTCAAATCTTCAGACTGCCCGGTGACGGGCCACCGTTGGATCAGTTGCTGGGCGCAGTACCACGCTTGCCTGGCCAGTGCGGCCTCAGGAAGTTCTACTTTGGTTCTGGCTATTCTCGCTCTGGCAGGCAATAGCTTGAACTTATTGGCGAATATCCCTAAATGCTCTAGGGTTATTAAAAACAGTACTCAGGGAGTTTTCTATGGCCCAAACCCATCAAGATGGTGCTGAATCGACCAGCCGCAAAAGTTCCGAGTTGCGCCTCTTTATTTTCCTGGTGGTTTTCCTGTTCCCCATCCTGGCGGTTGCCGTGGTGGGTGGTTACGGCTTTCTGATCTGGATGACCCAGGTTTTCCTTGGGCCTCCCGGGCCACCGGCCTGAATGGGTCTCCGGCCAGTAGAGCCTGGCCTGCCTGGGTCAGAGGAGTGGTCTGATGGGTGTTGTTGAATCCCGCCGAGCCCTGTTTCTGGGGCGGAACCGAGCCGTGGCGAGTCGCAACCGGCCGCCGTGGACCGGAGACGACTTTACCGATGCCTGTACCCGCTGCGGTGACTGTGTCACAGCCTGTCCGGAACAGGTGCTGGCGCCTGGTGATGGCGGCTTTCCGCAGGTCGTGTTCAGGGGTGAGGGTTGTACGTTCTGTGGGGAGTGTGCTGCGGCCTGTCCGGAACCGGTATTTGACCTCACGGCCGTGGCTTTTGAGTGGAAGGCCCAGGTGGAGAGCCAGTGCCTGGCCCATAGCGGAGTGCATTGCCAGAGTTGCCAGGATGCCTGTGAACCCCGGGCGATCCGTTTCCGGCCCCGGCTTGGGCGTCCACCGGTGCCGGAAATTTCAGAAGAAGCCTGCACCGGCTGTTTCGCCTGTGCGGCGATCTGTCCACAGGACGCAATCGCCCTGCAAAAACCAACAGCAGAAACGGAGATCGGGTATGACTGATGTGGGCCCGCCTGAAGTTCATATTGCCAGTTTCATTGTTCACTACCAGCCTGATCAGGACGAAGCGCTCGAGCTGGCGCTTAACGGGATCGAGCAGGTTGAACCCCAGCCTGCAGACCCCGCCGGTCCTGGTAAGAGGATAGTGATCTGCGAGGGGCCACACCAGGGCTATATCCTCGATCAGATGGAAGTCATTGAAAGCCTTCCGGGCGTTTACGGCTGTTCAATGGTCTACCACGAGGTTATGAACACCCGTGAGGCGGACCAGCAGATGATCACCGAAGTAAAGAGCGCCTGAAGCGTCAAAAAACCTGCCCATGAGGGCAATAGAACAACAGGATTATCACCATGAAACTGACCCGACGAGAATTTGCCAAGGCAAACGCCGCTGTGGCTGCTGCGGCCGCCGCCGGACTGTCAGCCCCGGCGGCAGCCAGCAACCTGGTGACCAACCGGGAGCTCACCGAGCTCAAATGGAGCAAGGCCCCCTGCCGGTTCTGTGGCACCGGCTGCAGCGTCATGGTTGCCACCCGGGATGGACGCATCGTTGCCACCCATGGCGATAGCCAGTCAGAGGTTAACCGCGGGCTCAACTGTGTAAAGGGCTATTTCCTGTCGAAGATCCTCTACGGGCAGGACCGGCTCACCAGGCCACTTCTGCGCAAGCGCAACGGAGAGTTCCACAAGGAAGGCGAATTCGAGGAAGTCAGCTGGGACGAAGCCATGGATGTCATGGCAGAAAAATTCACCAGCGCCATCCGGGATTATGGCCCTGAAAGTGTAGGCATGTTCGGCTCCGGTCAGTGGACCATCTGGGAAGGCTACGCCGCGAGCAAGCTGTTCAAGGCAGGGTTCCGCAGCAACAATATCGACCCCAATGCCCGCCACTGCATGGCCTCGGCGGTGGCCGGCTTCATGCGGTCGTTCGGTGCGGATGAGCCCATGGGGGTCTATGACGACATCGAAAGTGCAGACGCCTTTGTGCTCTGGGGCTCCAACATGGCGGAAATGCATCCCATTTTGTGGACCCGGGTAACCGACCGTCGGCTGTCCAACCCGAACACGGAAGTGGCCGTGCTTTCCACCTATGAGCACCGCTGCTATGACCTCGCCGACCTGCCCATGACCATGCATCCCCACGCGGATGTGGCCATCCTCAATTTCATCGCCAATTACATCATCAGTAACGATGCGGTGAACCACGATTTCGTGGACAAGCACACCAACTTTGTCAAAGGCGCAGCCGACATCGGTTATGGGCTGCGGCCGGAGGACCCGCGCGAACAAAACGCCGCCAACGCCACTAATGCCAACAGCTGGGAGTCGATGGATTTCGATGCGTTCGCCGAGTTCGTCAAGCCTTACACAGCGGAACGAGCTTCAGAAGTGTCAGGCGTGTCGGTAGACAAGCTCAACCGGCTGGCCGCCATCTACGCTGATCCGGACAAACGGGTGACCACTTTCTGGACCATGGGGGTAAATCAGCACACCCGTGGCGTCTGGGTGAACAACCTGATCTACAACATCCACCTGCTGACCGGCAAAATCGCCACCCCGGGCAACAGCCCCTTCTCGCTCACCGGCCAGCCCTCAGCCTGTGGTACCGCCCGGGAAGTGGGGACCTTTGCGCACCGACTGCCGGCGGACATGGTTGTCACCAATCCGGAACACCGGGCCAAGGCTGAAAAAATCTGGAAGCTGCCGGATGGAACCATTCCCGGGAAGCCGGGCTACCACGCGGTCCTGCAGAGCCGAATGCTCAAGGACAGCAAACTGCGGGTCTACTGGACCCAGGTGACCAACAATATCCAGGCCGGCCCCAACACCATGCAGGAAACGCTGCCGGGCTGGCGCAATCCGGACACCTTCGTGATCGTTTCTGACATCTATCCGACCGTTTCAGCCCAGGCGGCCGACCTGATCCTGCCGGCTGCGGGCTGGGTCGAGAAAGAGGGCGCCTATGGCAATGCCGAGCGACGGACCCAGTTCTGGCACCAGTTGGTGGCGCCGCCGGGCGAGGCCCGGTCGGACCTCTGGCAAACGGTGGAGCTGTCCCGGCGTATCCGCGTGGCGGACGTCTGGCCCGAAGAGCACCTGGCCAGGGCGCCGGAGTTCCGGGACAAGACCCTGTTCGACATCCTGTTCCGTAATGGCAACGTCGATCAGTATCCGGTGGAGGACATTAACAGCGATTACGAAAATCATGAATCCGCGGATTTCGGATTCTATCTGCAAAAGGGCCTGTTTGAGGAGTATGCCCGTTTCGGCGCAGGCAAGGGCAAGGACCTGGCAGATTTCGACACCTACCATCGGGTGCGAGGCCTGCGCTGGCCTGTGGTCGACGGCCAGGAAACCCTGTGGCGTTACCGGGAAGGCTCCGACCCCTACGTGGCGGAGGGCACCGGCTTCCAGTTCTACGGCACGCCGGACAACCGTGCGCGTATCTTTGCGGTACCCCATGAGCCACCGGCGGAATCGCCGGACGACGAGTACCCCTTCTGGCTATGCACCGGACGTGTGCTGGAGCATTGGCACACGGGCTCCATGACGCGGCGGGTGGGTGAACTGCACAAGGCCGTCCCCGACGCCTTGCTGTATATGCACCGGGACGATGTGCAGCAACGCGGTTGGCGCCGGGGCAGCGAGGTACGGGTGATCAGCCGCCGTGGCGAGGTCAGCATGAGGGTGGAAACCCGGGGGCGGGTGAGTGTGCCCCGGGGCATGGTGTACGTGCCTTTCTTCGATGCTGGCAAGCTCATCAACAAGGTGACCCTGGACGCGACCGACCCGATTTCCAAACAGACCGACTTCAAGAAGTGCGCTGTCCGTCTGGAACTGGTACGCCTGGCCTGAGGAGTAATGCTGATGAATACCCTGATTGTGCGGATCGCCGCTATCGCCCTGGCCGGAGCCCTGTCGGTCACCAGCGCCTCTGCCCAGGATCAGTCCCTGGCAGCGCCGGCGCCTGATGGTTTACGCAAGGGGGGAACCCTCCATGAGGACTTGCCTGCCCCGCCCATTGCCGGTGACCCCCGGGATGTAAATCGGGAAGTGCGAAACTACCCTGAGCAGCCACCAGTGATTCCCCACGTAATCCGCGATTACCAGGTAGACCGGCGCTTCAACAAGTGTCTTGACTGCCATAGTCGCGAAGCCGCGCCAGGTGCGGGTGCTCCCATGGTGAGTGTGACCCATTTCATGGACCGCAATAACCAGGTGCGGGCCGATGTGACCCCGGGGCGCTATTTCTGCACCCAGTGCCATGTGCCGCAGACCGATGCCGATGAATTGGTGGAAAACAACTTCCTGCCGGTGAACGAAGTCATCCGACGTATGCGGGAGGATAGCCAATGAAGTCCTGGCTGAAACGCTATTGGAACTTGCTGCGCAAGCCCAGCGTGCATTTCAGTCTGGGCTTTCTGACTCTGGGTGGATTCATAGCGGGCATTATATTCTGGGGGGGCTTCAATACCGCCATGGAGGTGACCAATACCGAGCAGTTCTGCATCGGATGCCACGAGATGGAGTCCAACGTCTACCAGGAGCTTCAGGGCACCATTCACTGGAGTAACCGCTCCGGTGTACGGGCGACCTGCTCGGACTGTCATGTGCCCCACGGCTGGACCCACAAGGTTGCCCGCAAGATGGAGGCTTCGAAAGAAGTCTGGGGCTGGATATTTGGCACCATCAATACCGAGGAGAAGTTTGAAGCGAAGCGACTGGAGCTGGCCCAGCGCGAATGGCACCGCCTGAAGGCCAATGACTCGCTGGAGTGTCGTAACTGCCACGAGTTCGACTCCATGGACCTGACGGTACAGGACGAACGGGCAGCTCGGGCTCACTCCACATCGTTGGCGGATGGTGACAAGACCTGTATCGACTGCCACAAGGGTATCGCACACGAGATGCCGGATATGTCAGGGGCTGCCGGCAGCTACTGATCGCCCTGCTGGCAGGACGCCAGCAGGGCCTTCATGGTCGCGAGGCCAAGTCCCTCTACGCGCTGGATGTTTTGTTCCGGGATGTCGGCTGTATTCGGATAGCCGGCTATGGCGTGTTCCAGGCTAGATTCCCGGAGCAGGTGCAGCATCGGCCAGGGCGAACGGTTGGTGTAGTTCTCTACTGCATCCTCGGCCGTACCGGCAAACTGATATTGCGGGTGAAAACTGGCGATCTGTAGTAGCCCTTCCAGGTCCAGCACCTGCACCAGTCCGTCTGCCACATCGAGGAAATCGTTGTAGTCCTGGAAGTCGTTCAGCATCCCGGGGTGGATCAACAGGGTGGTCTCGAAGCTGTCGTCATCGGCCAGCTCTATCAGTTCCCGCTGCAGTGCCAGCAGTAACTCTTCCTGGGTCTGCGCGTCTGTTACGGCGAAACGTATCCGCTCATTGACCAGTTCGCGGCGGGCGAAGGGGCAAAGGTTGAGGTCGATGACCACCTTCTCCACCCATTGGCGGGTGGACTCGATAACGGCTTGTTCGTTCATGGGCTGGTGTCCCGGGTATAAGGTCAAATCACTGGCCGGCTATGATACAGTGCCCGCCCTCGAAAAGGGTGGGTGGATTCATGGCACTACTGGTTCTGGTAACGGTTCTCTGGGCTTTTTCCTTCAGCCTGATCGGCGAGTTCCTGGCCGGTCATGTGGACAGTGACTTTGCCGTGCTCAGTCGCGTCTTGCTGGCGGCTTTGTTATTCCTGCCGCTAACCCGCTGGGCCGGTGTGCCGGGCCGGTTGAAGCTGGGCATCATGGTCACCGGTGCGCTGCAGTTCGGTATCACCTACCTGTGCCTGTACCGCTCCTTTGCGTATCTCACGGTGCCCGAGGTGCTGTTGTTTACGGTCTTCACGCCCCTGTATGTGACGCTGATCGATGACGCCCTCTATCGCCGTTTCTCGCCGGTGGCGCTGCTGGCCGCTGCAGTGGCTACAGTCGGCGCCGGGATCATCCGGTATGACGGCCTGAGCCAGGATTTCCTGACCGGGTTCCTGTTGTTGCAGATGGCCAATATTACCTTCGCCGCCGGCCAGGTGGGCTACAAGCACCTGATGCAGGCCTTCCCGCTGCCAGTGCCGGCCTGGCGCACCTTTGGCTATTTCTTCTTCGGTGCACTGGTGATTGCCGCGCCGTCCTTCCTCATATTCGGTGACGCCAGCCGTCTGCCGTCAACCGGGTTGCAGTGGGGTGTGCTTGCCTGGCTCGGCGCAGCTGCGTCGGGCCTGGGGCTGTACCTGTGGAACCGGGGGGCCTGCCAGGTGGATGCCGGCACCCTGGCGGTGATGAACAATATGCTGGTGCCTGCCGGATTGCTGGTCAACCTGTTGATCTGGAACCGGGAGGCTGACCTGTTGCGGCTGTTTATCGGGGGCACTGTCATTGCCCTTTCGCTCTGGCTGAACGCCCGCTTTCACCCCCGGGCCAGGCTGAACCTTGCGACTTGACGCGGGGGTTGGGGCCAGGCAGGCGTTCCAGTGACATTTTCTTACATTCTGTGTGCTTTCTAATTGTTAATATTCGTCTCTGTTGACTAAAGTCAACAAAGTCTGAGCCGATAAGCAATCAGTCCATCAACGGTCTTCTCCGTTACCTCTACGAGTCAGGAACCTTATCCGCCATGCGAAATAACGGCCCCGTCACCCAGCGCGAAGCAAAGATGAAGCCCGGTAGCCGGCTGATCAGTACCACAACGCTGAAGGGCGTGATTACGCATTGTAACGATGACTTTGAGGAGATCAGCGGGTTTACCCGTGACGAGCTGATTGGCCAGGCCCATAACATTATTCGCCACCCGGACATGCCCCAGAGTGTGTTCAAGGCCATGTGGGACACCATCAGTGCCGGCAAGCCGTGGATGGGCGTGGTGAAGAACCGTTGCAAGAACGGTGACCATTACTGGGTCAGCGCCTATGTCACGCCGATCCTCGAAAACGGAGAGATGACCGGTTTCGAGTCGGTGCGGGTAGAGCCCACCCGGGAGCAGGTGGCCCGTGCTTCCCGCTTATACAGCCGGATCTCCGCCGGCAAGCAGCCCTTGTCCGCCGGCACCCATATCCGTTCCATGGCCCGGGCCGGCTGGCCCCTGGCTATCCCGTTGGTTACCAGCCTGGTTGCCCTCGGCTGGGGTGCGTTCTGGCCCGGTGTCGCGTTGATTGTCGGCGGCATTGTTGCCGGCGGCTTCATACAGATGGCGTCGGTTAACGCACGCCTTCGGTCACTGATCGACCTGCGCCCGGACGCGTTCCGCGATCCGCTGGTGGCCCGTACCTATTCCGACGAGAGCGGGCAGTTCGCCCAACTGGGTATGGTGTTGATGAGCGAGCAGGCCCGCATACGCACTGCCCTGGCCCGTATCGAAGACCGGGCGGACGACCTGATGCGCACCGCCCGTGAAGGCTATAACCAGATTGCCGAAGGTGCCAATGCCATCGAGCAGCAGCGCCAGGAAACCGACCAGGTGGCCTCCGCCATGAATGAGATGAGCGCATCCATCCAGGAAGTGGTGGATACGGTCAATCGCAATGCTGACGGCGCCCGCCAGGCCAATGAACAGGCTCACAACGGTGGCGCGCTCAGTGGTGAAGCGCTTCAGGCGATTGAGCAACTGGTGAGCCAGGGCGCCACCATCGGCGAGTCTGTTGGTCGGCTGGGCGAGTCCACTGACAAGATTGGCGATGCGGCGCAGCTGATCTCGGATATTGCCGAGCAGACCAACCTGCTGGCCCTGAATGCTGCCATCGAGGCTGCCCGGGCCGGTGAACAGGGCCGTGGCTTTGCGGTGGTGGCCGATGAGGTACGGTCCCTGGCCCAGCGCACCCGCCAGTCCACGGTGTCCATCCACGAGGTGATCGAAAACTTCCGCGCCCAGGTGGACGAGGTGGTCGCTGCCACCCGTCAGGGCGAGGAAATCGGTAATCAGGGCCTGGCCAAGGTGCGGGAAACCGAAGCGGCGCTCAAGGATATTGTGCAGAACATCGAGGGCATCTCGGACAGCTTCATGACCATGTCGGCGGCATTCGAGGAGCAGAGCCAGGTCTCGGATGAAATCAACCAGCAGGTGGACCGAATCGCCGGGCTGGCGGATTCGTCGACTGAAAAGGCCGAGGGTGCCAAGAGCGCCAGCGAAGGCATCAGCAGCCAGGCTCGCGGTCTCAACGACCTCGTGTCGCGTTTTATCAGCCGCCAGTAAGCCCTTTCCCGTGAACGGGCCGGCTTTCGCTGGCCCTTCAAGCCTGTCCTCCCCAGGAATTGCTCACGATCTCACCATTCCTGCTGGCATCAACGGCGCCAGACTGGCAAAATTAGCCGCCAATTGCTGGTAACAGGCAGGGAATGCCCGGAATAGTCAGGGAAAGCCACGGCCAGTGAACTAATCTATTCATACGCTTGCGTTCCACTGAACGACGACAGGGTTTCACTATGTCTGACACTAACCTGGCCAGCCGCGGCAACTGGTCTTCCCGCATGGCCTTCATCCTGGCCGCCGCGGGGTCCGCCGTAGGCCTGGGCAATATCTGGAAGTTCCCCTACATGACCGGGGAAAACGGCGGCGGTGCCTTTGTACTGATCTACCTCGCCTGTATCGCCATCATCGGTATCCCCATCATGATGGCGGAAGTGTTTGTAGGCCGTAATGGTCGTCGCAATCCGGTCGCCAGCATGCGCCTGGTAGCCGAGCGTAACCTCAGCAACCCGGCCTGGCGTATCTCCGCCATCATTGGTGTGCTGGCGGCGTTTATTATTCTGTCCTTCTACTCCGTAATCGGAGGCTGGTCGGCTTCCTACGTCATGCACTCTGCTGTTGGCGACTTCGCCGGTCAGGATGCCGATGCCGTGGGCGCCATCTTCGGTGACCTGCTGGCGAGCCCGGGCATCCTGTTGTTCTGGCACACAGTGTTCATGGGCCTGATCATTTTCGTGGTCTCCCGCGGCCTCAAGTCTGGCCTCGAGCGTGCGGCGAAGATCCTGATGCCGGCGCTGTTCATCCTGCTGCTGCTGGTCGTGGCCTATGCCACCACCACCGGTCACTTCGGCCAGGCCCTGGACTTCCTGTTCACGCCGGACTTCAGCAAGGTCACCTGGGATACGGCCCTGCAGGCCCTGGGCCAGGCATTCTTCACCATGAGCCTGGGTATGGCCATCATGATGGCCTACGGTTCCTATCTGGGTAAGGACGTGTCCATCGGCCGCGCCGCCGTAGGTGTGGGCATTATGGATACCCTGGTAGCCCTGCTGGCGGGCCTGGCGATCTTCCCGTTTGTATTCGCCAACGGCCTGGAAGCCGGTCAGGGCCCTGGCCTGATCTTCGTTACCCTGCCGCTGGCCTTCGGTCAGATGCCTCTGGGTGTGGTGTTCGCGACCGCGTTCTTCGTTCTGTTGCTGTTCGCCGCGTGGACCTCCGGTATCTCCCTGCTTGAGCCGGTTACCGAGTGGGTCGAGGAAAAGTTCGCCATGTCCCGCACCGGTGCGGCCATACTGGCCGGTGTTGCCTGCTGGCTGCTGGGCATCGCGTCCATCCTGTCCCTGAACGTGTGGTCCGATGTCTATCTGCTGGGCATGTTCGATCGCTTTGCGGAAACCGGCATCCTGGATCTGCTGGACTTCTTCACCGCGAACATCATGCTGCCGCTGTCCGGTCTGCTGACCGCGCTGTTCGTTGGCTGGTGTGTGGCAAAGGAATCCCTGCAGGACGATATGGCCATGTCCGACGGCCTGTTCAACCTGTGGCGTAACCTGCTGCGTTACGTAACGCCAGTCGCCGTACTGGCCGTATTCATCTACAACCTGATGTAAAAAAGCAGGCAAGCAAAAAAGCCCGAAAGCCGAAGGCCCGGCACCTCCTTCCGAAACAGTCAGAGAACAAGGTTCTCGTTTCGGAAGGAAGTACCGGGCCTTCGGCGTTTTGCACCGGAGATATGAGCGGACCTGCAGGCAGGTAACGGGTGCTTCCTGATGGATCGGGTCCGGCTAGTGTCCTTCGAAACGAAAAACTTCGTTTTCCTGACTGTTTCGAAGGACACTAGCCGGACCCTCTGGCGGGAATGGTCCGGTGGAGATCGGCGATACAGCGGCTTCGGGGACCTTTCTTTGAAACGAAAACCCTGTTTTCTTACTGTTTCAAAGAAAGGTCCCCGAAACCTCTTTGCGGGAGACACGACGCCAAGGATGGGCAGCTTCCAGGTAACCACTTTCGAAACAGTCAGAGAACAGGGTTCTCGTTTCGAAAGTGGTTACCTGGAAGCTGCTGCACGGAGTTCCGTCTTTAACGCTTTACAATAAAAAGCCGCGGGCCCCTTCAGACCCACGGCTATTCTGGCGATGGCCTGTTACAGCCGGAAGCGAGCGACCTGGCTGCTCAGATCCTCACCCAACCTGGCCAACTCATTGCTGGAACTGGAAATCTGCTCAGCTGCCGTGGCGGACTGGTCACTCACATCGCGAATCTGGGTGACATTCTGGTTGATGTCCTCAGCCACCGACGTCTGCTGCTCCGCTGCCGTGGCAATCTGGCTATTGAACTGGCTGATATTGCCCACCGCTGCCGCAATCTCCCGAATGGTCTCGCCGGTCGTGCGGGCGCTGTCCAAAGTCTGGCCAGCCAGCGTGGTGCCCCGCTCCATGGTATCTACCGAATCCTCGGTGCTGTTCACCAGGTTGGAAATCAGCGTTTCAATCTCGGAAGCCGAACTCTGGGTGCGCTGGGCCAGGGAGCGCACCTCATCAGCGACTACCGCAAAGCCACGCCCCTGCTCGCCAGCCCGGGCGGCCTCGATGGCAGCGTTCAGGGCCAGCAGGTTGGTCTGTTCGGCGACGGACTTGATCACATCCAGTACCGTCCCGATATTCTCGCTGTCTTTTTGCAGGCTGCGCAGGCGCTCCATGACCTGTTCGACCTGGGTATTCAGCTCGCTGACGTAGGAGAGGGTTTCCTCAACGGCGGATTCGCCGGCGGCAGCCTTCTCATTGGCGGTGTTGGCGGCACTGAAGGCCTCTTCGGCACTGCGGGCCACATCGTTAACCGTTGCGACCATCTCGTTCATCGCCGTGGCCACCTGGTCAGTCTGGTCCCGCTGCTGGGTGACGCCCTGACTGGTTTCGCTGGTGACGGTAGACAGTTCCTCAGCGGACGAGGCAATGTTGGTGGCGCTGGAATTGATGTGTTTGACCAGTTCCCGCAGGCTCGTGACCATACTGCCGAGAGCCGACAGAAGTTGGCCCAGTTCGTCACCCCGATCGCTGGTGACGGTTTCCTGCAGGTCGCCGTCCGCCACTCGTTTCGCCAGCGCTACAGCCTGGTGGATCGGGCGGGTGATGTTGCGGGTCAGGATCCAGGCGATGGCTGCGCCAAGCAATACAATCACCAGGACCACGGCAACAATCACCATCGATGCCGTAGTACGCTCGTCTTCCATCTTCTGTTGCTGGGTTTCCTGGAGTTCTACCGCCGTAGCCAGGGTATCCCGTGCCGTTCCCACCATCTGCTCCTGAAGGGACTGGGTCTGGTTCTCAGCTTCCACGACCGTGTTGAATACCTCGATGTAACGAACCAGCAGGTCCTTCAGGGCACTTTTGACGTTTTTATCCAGGAATGAGGAATCAATGGTTCGGACTGCCCGCTCACCGGAGGCGCGGAATCTTTCCACGGCTTCCTGCTCGTTCTCCACCAGGAAGTTGCCCTCGTTCCGGC
The DNA here is from genome assembly GCF_023156245.1 of Marinobacter bryozoorum. Classification (GTDB taxonomy): domain Bacteria; phylum Pseudomonadota; class Gammaproteobacteria; order Pseudomonadales; family Oleiphilaceae; genus Marinobacter; species Marinobacter bryozoorum. The sequence continues at coordinate 54,917 of NZ_JAKZAH010000010.1, read as the reverse complement.
GCATCTGCTGGATGGCTGCGTTGGTAGCATACAGGCTGTCTTCGGAGGCGAAGCCGCCGGTGACGCCGCGTACGGCCAGCTCAAGCTCTTCCAGGCGCTCATCCCGCAGTGTCCGTACTTGCACCAGATCCTGCAGTTGTTGTTCGTATGCCTGAATACCCTGGCGAATCTGATCGATACGGTCATGGTCTTCGGGCACAACCAGCCTGCCTTTCAGGGCTTCTGCCCGGTCCGATGCCTGGCGGGTATTGGCGATGGCTTCCTCGACATAGCTCTGTTCACCACGAATCAGGAAGTTTTTCTCGTCCTGCCGTGCTTGCAGCAGGTCTGCCTCGATGGCCGATGCGTCTGCCACGATACCGGCCCGGTCACCGAACTGGCCTAGTGCAATGAACCCGGTGGCCCCTACCACGATGGTCAGCACGATCAGCAAGGCGAACCCCGAGCCCATTTTCATGCCCAGGGAGAGGTTGAGGTTGGAGATTTTCTGAAGCAGACGCATGTACGGCTCCGGCCAGTATTATTATTGGTGAATCGAATGTTGTAGAGGTTATCGGCCGCCCGGCGTTATTTTTTAGTCTTTGTTGGCCGATTCCCGGGTATTCGGGTCAGTTGAACCCGACCAGCAGGTCCCTGCATGCCAGTTAAAGCCAGGCTGGGTTCGGGCTCAAGGCTGTTTGGGTAGGTTTTGGTAACGATTTGCTACCGGCCGGCCAAAAAAAACGCCGGACCCTTGCGGGTGCCGGCGTTGTGGTCACCTGGTTGCCTGTCAGAACAGAAGCTCGGGCAGGTAGGTAACAATCTCCGGGAAGATCATCAGCAATACAAGGCCGATAATCTCGACAATCACGAAGGGTATCACCGACTTGTAGATATCCTTCATGGTGATGTCTGGCGGCACTATGCCCTTCAGGTAGAAGAGGTTGAAACCGAACGGGGGCGTCATGTAGCCAATTTCCATGTTGATGACGAACAGGATGCCGAACCACACTGGATCAAACCCGAGGGACTCCACGATGGGCAGGAATACCGGCAGGGTGATCAGCATGATACCGACGGGGTCCAGTACCATGCCAAGTATGAAGGTGATCAGCATCATGGCAATGATAATGCCCCAGGGGCCGCCCGGAATCTGGGTAATGAAGCCCTCGATCATGCCCTGGGCCCCCATGCTTTGGTAGGCGGCGCTGAAGGCGTGGGCAGCGAACAGAATCCACATGATCATGCCGGACAGCTTGAAGGTGCGGATGGACGCTTCCTTGAGTAGCGCGAAATCCAGCTTGCGATAGACCGCTGCTGCAATCAGTGAACCAAGCACGCCCATGGCGGCGGCCTCGGTAGGCGTGGTGATGCCGCCCATGATCGAGCCCAGTACCATCACCACAATGAGGATGGGCAGGGCCACTGACCGAAGTGAAACCAGCTTTTCCCGCAAGGTGCCACGCTCCTCGGGGGGTAGCGCCGGCGCCAGGTGGGGCTGGAGGTTGCTGCGAATCAGGATGTAGGTGGCCGTCAGAACCATTAAAAGGATGCCCGGGAGAATGCCGGCGGCAAACATCTTGCCCACCGATACGCCACTGATCAGGGCATATAGGATCATCATGATGCTGGGGGGAATCAGGATGCCCCAGCCGCCGCCAGTGTTAATAACGCCGAGACACATGCTGCGGTCGTAGCCTCGGGCCAGCATGGCCGGCAGGGCGATGGTGCCCATGGCCACCACAGCGGCACCACTGATACCGACCATGGCGGCGAAAATGGCGCAGATGGCCAGGGTGCCGATAGCCAGGCCGCCGCGCAGACCGCCGAACCACAGGTGCATGGCCCGGTACAGATCCTTGGCGACACCGGTGCGCTCCAGAATCATCGCCATAAAGACGAACAGTGGGATGGCAACCAGGGTAAAGCTGCCCATGGTGCTCCAGATCTGTGAAGCTACCATGTAGAAGGAGTCAAAGCCCCAGGTGAAATACAGGAAGACAACCGATACGCCACCCAGTACAAAGGCCAGCGGCAGGCCGAGGAAAACGAACAGCAGGAGAGAGCCGAAAAACAGCAGGGTCAGGATTTCAGTACTCACAGTTGCTCTCCCTTGGGATCATGCTCGGGATGGTCCTCCGGCCGGTAGTAGCTCAGGTTACACGCAATGGCGATGTCTTCCAGTAGTTTGACGACGCCTTGCAGCACCAGCAGGGCAGTGCCAATGGGTATGCAGGCCTTCACCGGCCAGATCGGCGGGTTCCAGGCAGAATAGGAGGTTTCCCAGCTGCTGATGGACTCCCGTGCCATGTCCACGCCGAAGTACAGCAGTGCAAGGGTGAAGATGAAGAACAGGATAGACGTGAACACATCAATAGCGGCCTGCATGCGGGGGCCAAACAGGCTATAGATCAGGTCGACATTGACGTGGCCACGGTGGGCCAGTAGATATCCGCCGGAGAGCACCGCATAGGCACCGAACAACAGCTGGGTCAGTTCGTTGGTCCAGACGGTAGGGGCGTTGAAAGCATATCGCAGGAAGACTTCCAGCAATATGAACACAAACATGGCGAATACCAGGAAAGACACGGCCACGCCAATGGCCTTGTTCATTCTGGTGACGCCGTTCATGAATGCACTGATGGCACGCATGGCATCCTCCGGGAGGAATCTTGTGGCTTGCAATAAAAAGCCGGGGGCCCGTTAAGGCGCCCCCGGCCGGTTTGGACTGACTTACAGGTAGCCGAGGTCGCTCAGGTAGCTCTTGAGCATGGACAGGGCTTCGGCAGCCTTGTCACTACGCTCGCCTTCCTCGTCCCACATGGCCTGGCCAACCTGGACCAGGTGGTCCTGTACTTCCTGCGGCAGGGTGTTCACTTCAACACCTTCCTCAGCGATAGCCTTGGCAAGGGTGATGCGCTCCTTGTACAGGTACTCGTTGGTGCGGTACCAGAACTGCTCCTGGAGCACGTCCTTGACCAGCTGTTGAAGGTCTTCCGGCAGCTTGTCCATGGCCTTCTGGCTGACGATGATAACGTCAGTACCGGCAATGTTCAGGGCTGGCTGAACGTGGTACTTGGCGATCTCGTACAGGGCCATGGAGTAGGCACCCTGGGCAGCACCCCAGTGCGCGCCGTCGACAATGCCGGAGTCCAGTGCGGTGTACAGTTCGCCGCCCGGGATATAGGACGCAGCAGCACCGGCTTCGGTCAGGAACTTCTGCAGGGCACCGGAAGAGCGGATCTTCAGGCTCTCGAAGTCCTCAAGGCTTTCAATCGGCTCCTTGACCACCATCTCGGTGGGGTAAACCTTGTCCGTCGCCCAGTAGACGCCGTGCTGGGCGGCTTCTTCGCGCAGCATTTCCTCAAAGCCCAGGGCCTGGTGGAAATAGGCGGCTTCCCAGACGTTACGGAAAGCAAAGGGCAGACCGGAAGCGATGCCCGCCAGGGTCATTTTGTCAGAGGCGTAGGACGGAGAGATGGTTCCCATCTCAAGGATGCCCCGGCTGACCGCGTTGAAGGTCTCCTGGGCCTTGAACAGGGAACCGGCTTCGAACAGCTGAAGCTTCAGGCGACCGTCGGAGCGCTCTTCCAGCTGCTCTTTCAGGCGACCCAGGCTGTCCTTGTAGGAACTGGAGGCACCCGGCCAGTGAGACTGAACCTTCCAGGTAAAGGTTTCCTGGGCGGCGGCCGGCGTTACAGCAAGGGCGGCGGAGACGCCCAGGGTAAGCGCCGAGGCAAATACCGTGAGTTTTTTGCGAACGTTGTTAAGCATTACTTCTTAACCTCTTTGTTGTTTTCCTGTGGGGACATCCTGTCATTAATTTCATCAGGCGAAACTTGTGACTGCAGAACGAATCCGCGTTTCCCAAATTTATCGCATTCGAGCGAGCGTTTGCAATACCAGTCGTCTGGCCATTGGTCGCAACCGGGCCAGGGACGGCAAGGCCCGGCGTTGCATAATGCCCGTCGGACCCAGTTGAAAAGATAGCTTATGCAAGGGGTTTTGTCCTGCCGATGTGGCAGATCAGCCCCTACGACTGCTCAAGCTCTGGCCAGGGCAGTCCCTCCGGGAACAGCCTGGACTGGACCTTTCGTGCCACATCGATGAGGGTTTTCTCGCTCCAGGCGGGGCCAATAATCTGGACCGCCCGGGGCAGGCCGTCGTCGCCGAAGCCCACCGGGAAGCTGATGGCGGGCAGTCCCACGACCATTGCCACGCCTGCCCAGACGGTAACATCCAGGTATGGCTCCTGCTTGCCGTTAATGGTCAGGGTACGTGCCATCGCCGAGGTCTCCTGGTTATGGGGAAACGGCAGGGTATTGGTGACCGGGCAGATGAGCAGATCATGGTCTTCGAAGAAGCGGGCCCAGGTGCGCTGGAGCTTTGCCCGTTCCTCGTCCGTCTGCAGCCATTCGCCGTGACTTTGTAATGCACCACGGGCAAAGCGGTGGGGATAGTCGTCGCCTTCTTCGTCGGCCAGTTTCGCCAGGCGGTCCCGAACCTTCTGCGGCAGGCCCTGGCTCATGACACCACCGAGCAGGTGGTAGTAGAGGCGGTGGTTGTTCTCCAGGGTCAGGCCCTCCGGCTGGGCGTCTTCCAGGTGGGCACCGAGGGACTTCAGTCCGTCACAGAAACCCACCAGCGCGCTCAGTACTTCGTTGTCTACCGGTGCCCAGTCGTCATTGAGCCAGGTGGCGAAGCGGTATTCCTCCAGGGATTTCCCGCTGGTGGGGGGCAGGTTCACCTGCCAGGGGGCCATGTCGTCATCGGGGCCAGACAGCAGGTCCAGCTCTGCCTCTAAATCATCCAGGTGCCGGGCGAGTGGGCCGCCCACACCCATATCCCGCTTTGCCACACTGCCGGGCGCGCCCGGTACATGGCCCCGCATGGGAACCAGCCCGGATGTGGTCTTCAGGCCATAGATGCCGCAGAAGGCAGCCGGGGTGCGAATTGAGCCGCCGATATCACTGCCCAGTTCCAGCGGTGTCAGGCCTGCGGCCAGGGCTGCCGCAGCGCCACCGGACGACCCGCCGGGGGTGAGGTCGGTGTTCCACGGATTGTTGGTGGTGCCGTATATCTCATTGAAAGACTGCAGGTCACCGGCGAACTCCGGCACATTGGTCTTGCCGAAGACAATGGCGCCGGCATCCAACAGTCGCTGCACCGCGACGGCGGTGCGGGGAGAGATATGGTCCTGGTAGCCCTTGTGACCCGCCGTGGTGGGCCAGCCTTCGATTTCGAAGGTTTCCTTGATGGTCATGGGTACGCCATGGAGCGGGCCCAGGTCACGACCCTCTGCGGCGGCCGTGTCAGCAGCCTGCGCCTGCTCCCTCGCCTGCGCTTCCTTTATTACGACAACGGCGTTCAGGGCCGGGTTATAGCGTCGGATGCGTTCAAGGAAGTGGTCCAGCACCTGTTCACTGGTGTATTCGCGGGCCTTGATGCCCCTGGCCAGCTCAAAGGCGGATAGCTTGTGGAAGTCCATGGTAGCTCCGTTGTGGTTGTTTTCGTGTGGGAGTGACGAACATAGAATATCCGGTCGTTTTGTGAAACAGTATTCCGAAATTTTGATGCCGCCTGGAGGCTACATGATCAAGACTGAAAAGAAGAACGGCTTTGTCCACCTGTTGATTTCCCGCCCCGAGAAGAAAAATGCCCTGACCCGGGATATGTATACGGCCCTGTCCGAAGCTGTCGAACAGGCAGCGGCCGATGAATCCGTCAACGCCATTGTCATCAGCGGTGATGGCGGTGTGTTTACCGCTGGCAATGACCTGGATGACTTCCGTGCCCGTGCCACGGATACCAATCCAAAGCCCTCCGCCGGCCTGGCCTTTATTGAAACCCTGATGAACTGCGACACGCCGGTACTGATTGCTGCCGAGGGCCTGGCCATCGGCATCGGAACCACCATGCTGCTGCATGTAGACGGGGTCTATGCAGGTGAGTCGACACGCTTCAAGACCGCGTTTGTGGACCTGGGGCTGGTGCCGGAAGCGGCCTCGACCGTGACCATGCCGCTTCACCTGGGCGCCCGCAAGGCGGCGGATCTGTTGTTGATGGGGGATGTTCTCAGCGCTACCGAAGCGGCCGAGATCGGCCTGATCAGCCGCACGGTGGCTGACGGTAAGGCCCTGGAAGAAGCCTTTTCTGCGGCCGAAAAGCTTGCTGGTAAGCCCCGTGAGGCCCTCAGGGCCAGCAAGCGACTGATGAAAGCACCGTGGAAAGCCATGACCAAGGATGCCCTGGAGCGCGAGCGTGAGGTCTTCTCCGAGCGACTGCGCTCGGATGATTGCCATGCGGCGCTGGCCCGTATGGGAAAGAAGTAAGACTTCCGCTATGAAAAAGGGGTAGCTGATTGCTACCCCTTTTTACATTTTGCCAGTGCGACCGGCAGGTTAATCAGACAGCGTAGCCCGGGTTCTTGCTGTCCAGCAGGCGGATCAGCGCCGGCCAGGTCAGGGCCGCAGCCTTGCCCAGTGACTGGGATTGCTCACGGGTGGTCTCGATGGCTTGCTGTGATGGCAGGCAATAGGGTGCCGGTGTGCGCACCTGGATTTCACAGGCCTTCATCAGGAAGTACAGGTAGGTAAAGCACTCTGGTACGGAACTGCCAGCGGTCAGTATGCCGTGGTTGCGAAGCATCAGCATGTTCTTGTCGCCGATATCCCGGATCAGTCGTTCCCGTTCATCCAGGTTCAGGGCGACCCCTTCATAGTCGTGATACGCCAGGTGATCCAGGCAAAGCATGGCGGTTTGGCTCAGGGGTAGCAGGCCTTCCTTGTGGGCGGATACGGCCACACTGTCGGCGGCATGGACGTGCATCACGGCGTGGGCGTCATCGCGACCCATATGAACCGCACTGTGGATGGTAAAGCCAGCCGGGTTGACCCGGTCGATACCGCCGGCTTCGACCACCTGGCCCTCCTTGTCCACCTTCACCAGCGATGACGCGGTGATCTCGTGGAACAGCAGCCCATAGGGGTTGATCAGGAAGTGATGATCCGGCCCCGGTACCCGCGCAGACAGGTGGGTGAACACCAGGTCTTCCCAGCCGTACAGGGCGACCAGGCGATAGGCGGCGGCCAGCTCGGTACGGACTTTCCATTCGGCTTTCTTCAGCTCGTCGGTATCCATCGTGTTGGTGCCGGTGATGTTGGATGCATTCATACTGCGTAATCCTCTTGTTGTTGGGCATCGGGAGATTTTGGGCTCCCTGTTATTGGGGGGATGGATGACAGTGTAGCTCGATAACGGCCCGGGCCGAAATCGTTGGCCGTACCCATAAAAAAGGGCGGCCCTGTTAGGGGCCGCCCGAACGCTCTCCAACTGGAGGAGAGACCCGACAGGTTCTTTTCTGTCCTTTAACCGTTTAGCTGGCCTGGAGCAGGGACGCGTAACGCTCCAGGTGGAAGTCATCGTCACCCAGCTGATGGCCGATCATGACCAGGCGCTTGGCGTAGTGCGCGAAGCTGTATTCCCAGGTCATGCCAATACCGCCGTGGGACTGGACGCCCTTCTCGGAGATAAACTGGCCGGCACGGTTGATGACGTTCTTGGCGGCAGCCAGGGTACGACGACGCTCGTCGCTCTGCTCGGCATCAGCGTAGCTGGCGGCCAGGATGGCCATGGAGCGGGCCTGCTCCAGCTCGGACATCATGTCGACCATGCGGTGCTGCAGTACCTGGAACTTGCCGATGGGTACGCCGAACTGCTTGCGCTGCTTCAGGTACTCCAGGGTCAGTTCGTTGGCTTCTTCCATGCAGCCCACGGCTTCGGCGCACAGGGCGGCGATGGCACGGCCGGTCTGGTATTCGATAACGTCAGCCGCCTTGCCTTCGTCACCCAGCAGGGCGTCAGCGCCTACCTGGACGTTGTTCAGGAAGACATCGCAGCCCTTGGCACCGTCAACGGTGGGGTAGGTGCGACGCTCAACGCCTTCGGCGCTCGGGTCGATGGCGAACAGGCTGATGCCGTCGGCATCGTTCACATCACCGGAAGTGCGGGCAGACACGATGATCAGGTCGGCACAGTGACCGCCGATTACAACCGCCTTGCGGCCGCTGATGGTGTAGCCGTCGCCGGACTTCTCCGCCTTGGTGGCAACTTCGTTCTGGTTGTAGAACGCCTGTGGCTCCTGCAGGCCAACAGCCACTTTCAGCTCACCGGTGGCAACACCGGCCAGGTACTTTTCTTTCTGCTCGTCGTTACCTGCCTGGCTCAGGATGCCGCCACCCAGAACCACAGACTGCAGGTACGGCTCGAGGCACAGGCCACGGCCCAGCTCGGTCATGACGGACTGGATTTCGACACCGCCGCCGCCAAAGCCGCCCAGTTCCTCGGGGAAAGGCACGGCTGTCAGGCCCAGCTCGCCGAGCTGCTTCCAGAAATCTTCGCTGAAGCCCAGCTCGGTCTCGCTGAACTCCAGGCGCTTTTCAAAGCTGTACTCACCGCGGACCAGACGCGCCACGGTGTCCTGCAACATCTGTTGCTCTTCGCTCAGAGTGAAGTCCATGGTCGCCTCCTTATAGTCCCAGAATCATTTTGGATACGATATTCTTCTGGATCTCGTTGGATCCGCCGAAAATCGACAGTTTGCGGTTGTTGAAGTACTGAGAAGACAGCGGGGCGGCGTTCTCGTCGGACAGGAACTCACCGTCGTAGTCGTAGCTCATTTCTTCTTCAACAAACGGAATCGCGTAGGGACCAAGGGCGCGACGGGCCAGGTCATTGATGGCCTGGCGAATCTCGGTACCCTTGACCTTCAGCATGGAACTCTCGGCACCCGGAACACCGCCGCCTTCTACGGCCGCGATGATGCGCAGGTTACTGATAGAAGCGGCCATCAGGTCAATTTCAACCTCTGCGATGCGCTGGCTGAAGGTGGGGTCTTCCAGCAGCGGCTTGCCGTTCTTCAGGCGGCGGCTGGCCAGCTGCTTGAGGTGGGACAGGGCGGCCTTGGACAGACCGATGCCGGCCAGGCCGGTACGCTCATAGGTGAGCAGGTACTTGGCGTAGGTCCAGCCCTTGTCTTCTTCACCGACCAGGTTCTCCACCGGCACTTTCACGTCTTCGAAGAAGACTTCGTTGACTTCGTGCTCGCCGTCCAGGGTGATGATCGGACGTACGGTGATGCCCGGGGTGTCCATGTCGATCAGCAGGAAGGAAATACCCTCCTGGGCCTTGACCTCGGTGTTGGTGCGCACCAGGCAGAAGATCATGTTGGCGTGCTGGCCCAGGGTGGTCCAGGTCTTCTGGCCGTTGACGATGTAGTGGTCGCCGTCACGGACTGCGCGGGTCTTCAGGGAGGCCAGGTCGGAACCGGCGCCCGGCTCAGAGTAACCCTGGCACCACCAGTCCTCACCGGAAAGGATGCGGGGCAGGTATTGCTGCTTCTGTTCTTCGTTACCGAACTTGATGATAACCGGGGCTACCATGTTCACGCCGAAGGGAATGGAGCGGGGTACGCCATAGGCGCAGGACTCTTCGTCCCAGATGTGCTTCTGAACCGGGGTCCACTTCACACCGCCGTACTCTTCCGGCCAGTGGGTGGCGTACCAGCCCTGCGCGCTGAGAATCTTTTGCCAGCGCTGGTGGTCTTCCTTGGTCAGGCGACGGAAGCCCTTGACCTTGGCAGCGATGTCAGCCGGCAGTTTTTCGTCCAGAAAAGCGCGCACTTCGTCGCGGAAGGCGAGCTCTTCAGCCGTGTAGTTCATGTTCATGAATCAACCTCTCGGTTCGTTCTAGCGAAAACATATACCGCATAGCAGAATATACCTATGATGGAGGAACACCCTTGACGTGTCAATTCCCCGGGCCCTGAGAGGGGCCGGAGCAGGCGTAACCCCAGTGTGCCTGTGGGGCCTGGTGAGGGAGAGTCCGGTATTTTGGACCCGCAGGCCGAGGTCGTTTTTGTAGGATTGGGTCCGCCTGGTGAAACAGGTTGATCAAAAGCGATCATAAAGACATGCGGCAAGGGTAATGCCGGCAGGCGGAGGCCATTGGAACAGGCAGAACTATTCTAGTGGATTGAGGCGGACATTGCTCGTTTGGGGCCCAAACCGTTATTACCGGTGCCCTGAAACGAAAAAACAGGACCCGAAGGCCCTGTTTTCTGATCGGAACTGCCCCTAGTGTTACTTGAACGCCTGCAGACCGGTCTGGCCACGACCCAGGATCAGGGCGTGGACGTCGTGGGTGCCCTCGTAGGTGTTGACGGCCTCCAGGTTCATCACGTGGCGGATGACGTGGTATTCGTCGGAGATGCCGTTACCGCCGTGCATGTCACGGGATACCCGGGCAATGTCCAGGGCCTTGCCACAGTTATTGCGCTTGAGCAGGGAGACCGAATCCGGCGTGGCTTCGCCAGCGTCCATCATGCGACCCAGCTGCAGCACGGCCTGCAGGCCCAGGGTGATCTCGGTCTGCATGTCCACCAGCTTCTTCTGGATCAGCTGGTTGGCCGCCAGGGGCTTGCCAAACTGCTGGCGCTCGAGGGTGTAGGTGCGGGCGGCGTGCCAGCAAAACTCGGCAGCACCCAGGGAGCCCCAGCTGATACCGTAACGGGCCTTGGTCAGGCAGCTCAGGGGGCCTTTCAGGCCTTCCACGTCCAGCTTGTTCTCATCCGGTACGAAGACCTCGTCCATAAAGATGGAGCCGGTTTCAGAGGCCCGCAGGGAGAACTTGCCTTCGATTTTCGGCGTGTCCAGGCCCTTGGCGCCTTCGCGCTCAATGATGAAGCCGGTGACCTTGCCGTCCAGCTTGCCCCAGACTACGCAGACGTCAGCAATCGGCGCGTTGGTGATCCAGGTCTTGGAACCGCTCAGCAGGTAGCCGCCGTCAACCTTCTTGGCGCGGGTTTCCATACCGCCGGGGTCGGAACCGTGGTTGGGCTCGGTCAGGCCGAAGCAGCCAACCCACTCGCCGGAAGCCAGCTTGGGCAGGATGCGCTTCTTGGTCTCTTCCTGTGCATAGGAAAAGATCGGGTACATGACCAGGGAGGACTGCACGCTCAGGGCTGAGCGGTAGGCAGAGTCCACACGCTCCACTTCACGGGCGATCAGGCCGTAGCAAACGTGGTTCAGGCCCGGGCCGCCGTACTCTTCCGGCAGGGTTGCGCCGAGCATGCCCAGCTCACCCATCTCGTTGAAGATGCTGCGGTCGAACTTCTCGTGACGGTTGGCCTCGGTGATGCCGGGCATCAGGCGCTGGTCACAGAAGCTGCGAATGCTGTCTCGAACCTGGCGTTCGGTTTCATCAAGCTGTTTGTCAAACTGAAGCAGGTCGTCCCAGGGAGCGGAAGCCATAGTGTGTCTCCTGAAGTACTGGCGGGCGGTGTCGGCACTCGGCGCCGCCCTGTTGGGGGTTTGGTGTGGGCGGCAGGGCCGGAGCCTCGCCGCCCTTATGGTTGGGGATCAGTCCTGGTACCGCTCGATAACGGCGGCAATCCCCTGGCCTACGCCGATGCACATGCTGATCAGGGCGTAGCGGCCTTCCATGCGTTCCAGCTGACGGGTAGCCGTCAGCGCGATCCGTGCGCCGGAAGCACCCAGCGGGTGGCCTACGGCAATGGCGCCACCGTTGGGGTTCAGGCGCGGGTCAGTCTGGTCGATGCCCAGTTTCGTGGTGCAGCCAAGCACCTGGGCCGCGAAGGCTTCGTTGATTTCGATCACGTCCATATCGTTGATGGACAGGCCGGCGCGGGCCAGGGCTTTCTCGCTGGCGGGAACCGGGCCGTAACCCATCACCCGGGGCTCAACGCCGGCAATGGCAGCGGAGACGATACGGGCGCGAGGCTTGATGCCAGCCTTCTCGCCGGCTTCCAGTGAGCCGATGATCAGCGCAGCGGCGCCGTCGTTGACACCGGAAGCGTTACCTGCGGTTACCACGCCGCCTTCAAACAGCGGGCGCAGGTTGGACAGGGCAGCCTGGTCAGACTGCGGGCGCGGGTGTTCGTCCTGGTCCACGGTGACCGGCGGCTTCTTGCGGCCCTGGGGCACTTCAATGCCGAGGATTTCCTCGTCATAGAAGCCCAGTTTACGGGCAGCTTCATAGCGAGCCTGGCTCTGGGCGGCGAATTCGTCGACCTTGTCGCGGCTCAGTCCCAGGTCTTTGGCAATGTTGTCAGCGGTCTGCGGCATGGTGTCGTTGCCGAACTCCGCTTCTACGCGCGGGTTGGGGAAGCGGGCACCGATGGTGCTGTCGAACATGCGGAAGTCACGGGAATAGGGTGCTTCGCTCTTGGCCATGACGAAGGGGGCGCGGCTCATGCTTTCAGAACCACCGGCGATAAACAGATCGCCTTCACCACAGCGCACGGCGCGGGCTGCATCAATAATAGCCGCCAGGCCGGAGCCGCACAGGCGGTTAACTGTCAGGCCACCGGTTTCCACAGGCAGGCCGGCCATCAGGCCCGCATGGCGGGCAATGTTACGGGCATCTTCGCCGGCCTGGTTGGTGCAGCCGGCGATCACGTCTTCGTAAGCGCTGCGCTCGAAACCGTTGCGCTCGATCACGGCCTTGATAACGCTGGCCAGCAGGTCGTCCGGGCGGACCTTGGCCAGGGCGCCGGCGTGGCGTCCGAAGGGGGTTCTCAAGCCGTCGTAGATATAGGCGCTCATGTTCTCTCCTGTGCTGATAATCCACCCGGGGGGTTAACCTTGCGGGCGGTGAATAAGGAATCCAGTTTGTGCCGCCCTATGATAACGGAAAATGCCAGGCGCTTGTCTTAGCAAAAATGATGATGTAGTTTCATCAAGCGAAACTGAATTTTATTCAAACTTCAGGGTGGCTAAAGATTAATCCGGCCGATGGGCAATTGCAAGCTGTCAGGGCCGCACTCATCGCCACCTGGTCTCCGGGGAAGTCCGCCTTCTATGAGCCGTTACCTGCTGTCGCTGGCCGTTGTCATTGAACTGCTGGCGCTGATGACGTCCGCACGTACCCTGAGTATAGCTGCCGGTTGCCTGTTTATCGGCTACTTCACGCTCTTTATGGGCCGCATCAGTGTTTACTCCCGGTCCCTGCTGCTGGTGACCCTGGCCATTGTCGGCGCCCTGGCGGCTACCGGGGAGCTGACCGGCGCGGGGCTCCTCGATGCGGCCGCCTCCGCTGGGTTTTACGGTGCCTTTCTGGGTAGTCTGGGGATGATGCAGTGCCTTGTGCGGCGGTTCGAGGTGTTGCGCCGTATCCATGACGTGCTACTCGGTGGACCGCCCTTTCTGCTGTACCCCAAGTACGCCGTTACCACCCTGAGCATTGCGTCGGTGCTCAATTTTGGCGTGATGAATCTGCTGTGCGGAACACTCACCGCCACGCTTGATGAGCGCAATATCCAGGGGCAGTCCCGGCTGAACTGGATTCGCAGTGTGCTGATCAGCGCCCTGCGGGGGTTCTCGCTGGTCCCGCTGGTGGCCCCCACCAGCGTGGCTGTCGCCATTATTACCCGGGAGGTTCCGGACATTTCCTGGTCCGGCCTGCTGCCCTATGGCATAGCCGCAGCGGCATTGCTGATCGGCGTCGGCTGGGTGCTGGAACAGGGCCGGTTCCGCAAGATCAGTGAGGAGCGGGTAAAGCTGGAAGGTTGGCCCCAGGGCTCCCGCACCCTGATTGTGGTTGTATCCCTGATTCTCGGATGCATGGCCCTGCTGGTGTATACCGCCGGATTCAATGTTTCCCGGGCGGCGATGATCGCGGTACCGTCGGTGACGATCCTCTATATGCTCTGGAAGGAGCGTGATCCGCTGGCAGTGTTCCGGGAGGCCACCCAGAACGTGGCGGGTATGAGCAACGAGATGGCGATCTTTGCCTCATCCGCCTGCCTGGGCGTGGCCCTGATGACCCTGGTGCCGGATGACCTCATCTCCGGCGTTGCGGCGCGGGAGGCCGGTGTCTACCTGGTGGCAGTGGCGGGCATGTTGCTGCTGCCCTTGCTGTCGGCCATCGGTGTCATCCCTATCACCTCATTGAGCATTGTGGGTGGCCTGTTGCCCCAGCTGGAAGCCGCCGGCATGGCCATCATGCCCATCGCGGTGGCGCTGATTATCGGCTTCTCCCTGGCTATGATGCTGTCCCCCATGGGGCCGGCGGTCAGCCTGCTGGCCCGCTTCGGGCGGGTTTCCCAGTTGAAGGTAGCCTTTGGCTGGAATGGCTTGTTTGTTGCCGCTGCCTTGCCCCTTCTGTTGCTGTTCCTGGCGCTGCTGGTCTGAGCAAGGCCAGGGGCTTGGGTTTCCGGCTTATTCGTTGGTCAGGCGCTGAGCGAGTCCATCCGTTGGGGCGGTAGCCATCAACCGCCCCCGGTTTTGCTCCGCCCTTTCCCTCAGGAAATCCCAGGTCACCCGCATCCTTGCAATGTGCCGAAGCTCCTCCGGCATCAGCATCCAGAACGTTCTTATAAACCGGACCTGGTCCGGCAGGACCACCTGTAGCCGGTCGTCGATATCGGCAGAAAAGGCGGGCAGTATGCCGATGCCGGCACCAGTGGCGATGGCTTCCTGCTGGGCCAGGACGCTGGTGCTACGGATATTGACCTCGCCGGAGCTAGCGATTTCGTCCAGGAACAGCAACTCGCGGCTGAACACCATGTCGTCGACGTAACTGACGAATTTGTGCTTGCCGAGGTGGCTGCGGGTTTTGATGGGGCCAAGCTCCTCCAGGTAGTCCTTGCTGGCGTAGAGCCGGAGCACATAGTCGGTGAGCTTGGTGACGATGAAGGGGCCGCGTTCCGGTCGCTCCAGGGTGATCACAATATCCGCCTCATGCCGGGACAGGCGCAGGGCCCTGGGCATGGCGAGCAGGTCCAGGTGTAGGTGGGGGTAGCGGCGGGTGAGGTGCCCCAGCTCCCGCCCCAGCATGATGGTGCCGTAGCCCTCGGTGGCGCCGATGCGTACCTGGCCGGACAGCTGCTCGTCGGCTTCGGGCAGGCTCTGTTCGATACGGACGCTGGCGCTCTCCATCTGCTCTACCTGGGGGAGTAGCTGCCGCCCCGCTTCGGTGAGGCTGTAGCCGGTCTGCTCACGGATAAACAGGGTCATGCCAAGGCTTTTCTCCAGGGCGTGGATACGGCGGGACACGGTGGTGTGGTCCACGCCCATGCGCCTGGCGGCAGCGGTCAACTTGCCGGCGCGGCTCAGTTCCAGGAAGAACTTCAGGTTGTTCCAGTCCATTTTGATATCCGGCTTGGTGATTTTGTGTGCGGCTTGTGTATATTTGCAGATCGGGGTTGCACTGAGCGCCATTGTAGCGCTTAAAAATGCACTGCTACTATCCGGAAAGCGTTTTACATTTGTCCTGAGAACAACAACATTGGAGAAATCCCCATGAATACACAGGTGCCTACCGTCAAACTGCTGATTGACGGGGAATTTGTCGAATCGAAGACCACTGAGTGGCGGGACGTGACTAACCCGGCCACCCAGGAAGTGCTGGCGAAGGTTCCCTTTGCGACAACCGACGAGCTGGAAGCAGCCGTCAGTGCCGCCCGGGAGGCTTTCAAGACCTGGCGCAAGACTTCCCTTGGTGTACGTTCCCGTATCTTCCTCAAGTACCAGCAACTGATCCGCGAGAACATGAAAGAACTGGCGGCGATGCTCACCGCCGAGCAGGGCAAGACCCTGCCGGATGCCGAAGGCGACGTGTTCCGCGGCCTGGAAGTGGTGGAGCATGCGGCCAGTGTCGGCACCTTGCAGATGGGTGAGTATGCCAACAATGTGGCCGGTGACGTGGACACCTACACCCTGCGCCAGCCCATTGGTGTCTGTGCCGGTATTACCCCCTTTAACTTCCCGGCCATGATTCCCCTGTGGATGTTCCCCATGGCCATTGCTACCGGCAACACCTTTGTACTCAAGCCCTCAGAGCGTGATCCCATGGTGACCATGCGACTGGTGGAGCTGGCCGTGGAAGCGGGTGTTCCCAAGGGTGTGCTGAACGTGGTCCACGGCGGGCCGGATATGGTTAACGGTGTCTGTGATCATCCGGATATCAAGGCCGTGTCCTTCGTTGGCTCTACGCCTGTTGGTACCCATGTCTACAACCGTGCTTCCCAGGCGGGTAAGCGGGTGCAGTGCATGATGGGCGCCAAGAATCACGCCGTGGTGATGCCCGACGCCAACAAGGAGCAGACCCTCAACGCGCTGGTAGGCTCCTGCTTTGGTGCCGCCGGTCAGCGCTGCATGGCCGTCACCGCCCTGGTGCTGGTGGGCGAGGCCCGCAACTGGTTGCCGGAGCTGGCCCGTCGGGCCGAGAAGCTGAATGTGAACGCCGGCACCGAAGAGGGTACCGATGTAGGCCCGCTGATCACGCCCCAGGCGCTGGAACGGGTGACAGGCCTGGTCCAGCAGGGTGTCAGCGAGGGTGCCAAGCTGGTTCTCGATGGGCGTGATCCGAACGTACGGGGCTACGAGAAGGGCAACTTTATCGGGCCCACCATCTTCTCAGGCGTTAGCCCCGAAATGACCATCTACAAGGAAGAAATCTTCGGTCCGGTATTGTGCGTGCTGGAGGCGGAAACCCTTGATGAGGCCATTGACCTGGTCAACGCCAACCCCAATGGCAACGGTACCGCCATCTTCACCCGCTCCGGCGCTGCGGCCCATCGCTTCCAGGAGCATATCGATGTAGGTCAGGTCGGCATCAACGTGCCCATCCCGGTGCCCGTGCCCTATTTCTCCTTCACCGGTTCCCGGGGCTCCAAGCTGGGCGACCTGGGCCCCTATGGCAAGCAGGTCGTGCAGTTCTACACCCAGACCAAGACCGTGACCTCACGCTGGTTCGATGAGGACGAGCAGGTCGGTTCTGTGAACACCACCATCAACCTGCGATAACCGAGGAGAGCTGACATGGCTTACGAAACGATTCTCACCGAGGTAAAGGGCCGGGTTGGTGTCATTACCCTGAACCGCCCCAAGGCACTGAACGCGCTCAACAGCCAGCTGATCGAAGAGCTGAACCTGGCGCTGGACGATTACGAGCGCAACCCGGATATCGGTTGTATCGTGCTGACCGGTTCCGAGAAAGCCTTCGCCGCCGGTGCCGACATCAAGGAGATGTCAGTACTGGAATATCCCCAGATCTACCTGGATGACTTCTTTGCCCAGGCCGACCGTATCGGCCAGCGGCGCAAGCCGGTGATCGCGGCCGTTGCGGGCTACGCCCTGGGTGGCGGCTGTGAGCTGGCGCTGATGTGCGACTTTATCTATGCCGGCGATAACGCCCGCTTTGGTCAGCCGGAGATCAACCTGGGTGTGCTGCCGGGCATCGGCGGTACCCAGCGCCTGACCCGGGCCCTCGGCAAGGCCAAGGCCATGGAAATGTGCCTCACTGGTCGTCAGATGGATGCGAAGGAAGCGGAAACCGCTGGCCTGGTTGCCCAGGTGTTTCCGGCGGACCAGCTGCTGGAGGAAACCCTGAAGGCTGCCAACTCCATTGCCGAAAAATCCCTGCCCAGCACCATGATGACCAAGGAAGCGATCAACCGGGTGTTTGAAACCAGCCTGGCAGAAGGTGTGCGCTTCGAGCGGCGGATCTTCCACGCCATCTTCGCAACCCATGACCAGAAAGAAGGCATGAACGCCTTTGTGGAAAAGCGCAAGCCGGACTTCAAGCATCAATAGCCTGTACAACAAAAGGCTGTGGCGAGGGCGTGATGGTCGAGCGCAATAGCTCTCGCAACAGCCACAACAAGATCGGAGGCATTACCATGAAAATCGGATTCATCGGCCTGGGCAACATGGGTGGGCCCATGGCCAGCAACCTGCTGAAGGCAGGCCACGAGCTGACGGTATTTGACCTGGTGCAGGAATCGGTCGACAAGGCGGTTTCTGAAGGCGCCACCGCCGCGGCTGACATTGCCACGGTGGCCCGCAGCGGCGCCGAGCTGATTATCACCATGCTGCCGGCGGCTCGCCATGTGAAAGGGGTTTACCTGGAAGATGACGGTTTGCTGGCCCATGTTCCCAAAGGCGTTCACCTGATCGACAGCTCCACCATTGACCCCATGACGGCCAGGGACGTTGCCGCACAGGCCACCGCCCAGGGCAATCCCATGCTGGACGCGCCGGTCTCCGGCGGTACCGGTGGCGCCCAGGCGGGCACCCTGACCTTCATGGTCGGCGGCGAAGACCAGGAGTTTGCGTTTGCCCGCCCGGTGCTGGAAAACATGGGCAAGAACATTGTTCACTGTGGCGCCGCCGGTAACGGCCAGGTGGCCAAGATGGCCAACAACATGCTGCTGGGCATCTCCATGATAGGGGCGGCAGAGGCCATGAGCCTGGGCGTTTCCATGGGGATGGACCCGGAAGTGCTGGCAGGGGTTATCAATACCTCAAGTGGCCGCTGCTGGAGTACCGATACCTATAACCCCTACCCGGGGGTAATCGAAACAGCGCCGTCCAATCGTGGCTACACCGGCGGTTTCGGCATGGACCTGATGATCAAGGACCTGGGCCTGGCCACCGAGGCCGCCAAGGCCAGTGGTCAGCCGGTGGTGATGGGGGCTCTGGCCCAGCAGCTATATCAGTCCATGAGTTTTGCCGGTAATGGGCACCTGGACTTCTCGGCCATTATCAAACGATACATGAAGGAAGAGGAATGAGTGACAATCAGCCAGAAGTGATGGTTGAGGTCAGGGGTCGTTACGGCTACCTGACCCTGAACCGGCCCAAGGGCCTGAATGCCCTGACCCTGGGCATGGTACAGACGATACACCGGCAGCTGGATGACTGGGCCGGTGACGATGCCATCGGCGCAGTGGTGTTCCTTGGCGCCGGCGACAAGGCATTCTGCGCTGGTGGCGATATCCGGGCGCTTTATGACAGCTACCAGTCCGGCGACACCCTGCACCGGGTCTTCTTCGAGGAAGAGTACTCCCTGGACCAGGCGATCCACCAGTACCCCAAGCCGGTATTGTCGGTGATGAACGGTATCGTTATGGGTGGCGGTATGGGCGTGGCCCAGGGCGCCAGCCTGCGCATCGTCAGTGACCGGGCGAAGCTGGCCATGCCCGAGACCGGTATCGGCTACTTTCCGGATGTGGGGGCGACATACTTCCTGGGCCGTCTGCCAGGCCGGCTCGGGGAATACCTGGCGGTCACCGGTACGCAACTCAATGCGGCTGATGCCATCTACGCTGGCCTCGCTGACCTGTACATACCGGAAGACCGGCTGGAAAACCTCGACACCGCGCTGGCAGCCACCGTTGCAAGCAGCGATGAAGCCTTAAAAACCGGACTGGGTGACCTGTCGGGAGACCCGGGTGAATCCCGGCTTGCCACGCTGCAACCGGCCATCGATGAGCACTTTGCCAAGGCCGATCTCATAGCGGTGCGTGACTCCCTTCGCCAGGAGCAGCGCCCGGAGTTTGCGGATTGGGCCAGGGAAACCCTGAAAGCGATCGAAGGACGCTCCCCCATCGGTATGGCCGTGGCCCTGGAGCTGGTGCGTCGCGGTCGGGACTTGTCCCTGCCGCAGGCTTTCGAGCTGGAGCTGGCGCTGGATTACCTCTGGTTCGACAAGGGCGATATCGTCGAGGGAATCCGTGCCCTGATCGTGGACAAGGACAAGTCGCCAAAATGGCGTATTGCCAGCATCGATGAACTGAGGCCGGAACAGGTTTCCGTCTTTTTCGACGAGGCCGGCCGCTAGTGGTTATGGCAGTGTCATGAAAGACCAGACCCTCCTGAACTGACGAGAACAAGACAAGAGATACCACCATGCAGGATATCGAATTCAACGAAGACCAGCGGATGATCCGCGACATGGCCCGCCAGTTTGCCCAGAGTGAACTGGCTCCCCGGGCGGCGGAGTGGGACAAGTGCGGTTACATTGATGACGCCGTGATCCGGCAGATGGGCGAACTGGGCCTGCTGGGCATGGTGGTGCCGGAGGAGTGGGGCGGCAGCTTCGTGGACTACGTCGCCTACTCCCTGGCCGTGGAAGAAGTCGCTGCAGGCTGCTGTGCCACCAGCACCCTGATGAGTGTCCACAACTCCGTGGGCTGTGCCCCGGTACTCAACTATGGCACCGAGGAGCAGAAGAAGCAGTGGCTGCCATCCCTGGCCAGCGGCCAGACCATTGGCTGCTTCTGCCTGACCGAGCCCCAGGCTGGCTCCGAGGCCCATGCCCTGAAGACCCGGGCGGAGCTGAAGGACGGCGAGTGGGTGCTCAATGGCGCCAAGCAGTTCATCACCAATGGCAAGCGGGCCGGACTTGCCGTGGTCTTTGCGGTGACCGACCCGGACCAGGGCAAGCGGGGCCTGTCTGCCTTCCTGGTACCCACCGACAACCCCGGCTTCAAAGTGGACCGGATGGAGCACAAGCTGGGTATTCGTGGCTCGGATACCTGCGCCATCACCCTGGACGACTGCCGTATTCCCGAAGCGAACCTGCTGGGGCAGCGTGGCAAGGGCCTGTCCATTGCCCTGTCCAACCTCGAAGGGGGGCGTATCGGTATCGCCGCGCAGGCAGTGGGCGTGGCCCGAGCTGCCTTTGAAGCAGCCCTCAGATACGCCCGCGAGCGGCAGCAGTTCGGCGTGCCGCTGACCGAGCACCAGAGCATCGCCAACATGCTGGCGGATATGCATACCCGCCTCAATGCAGCACGTCTGTTGGTGGTCCACGCTGCCCGCCTGAAAACCGCCGGCCAGCCCTGCCTGTCGGAGGCCTCCCAGGCCAAGCTGTTTGCCAGCGAGCTGGCAGAGGAGGTGTGCTCCCACGCCATCCAGATTCATGGAGGCTATGGTTACCTGGAAGACTATACGGTCGAGCGGTTGTACCGGGATGCCCGCATCACCCAGATCTACGAAGGTACCAGCGAGGTGCAACGCCTGCTGATTGCCCGCGAGCTCAAGAATATACTCTGACGGATTTATTGCCTGGCCTCATGGATGAGGCGGTTTTCCTGCCTTTTTCAGCCTGCCATAACGGTTCGTCCGTTCCGACGATGATTAAGCTTGCTCATCAAATGATCATGAAGTGAATGTTCGATAACCGGGCTTGCTGCATGTCTGCAGCATTGCCGTTGGCGAGGAAACTGTTCATGTCATCCAACAAAGCAGATGGGATCCCATCCCTGAAAATCGAGGAATCCGGCGGTGTCGCCCGATTGACACTGGCACGGCCAGATGCACTGAACGCCCTGGATCGTCCCCTGATTCAGGCGTTGCGAAGCTATTTCAACGAGCTTTATTACCGACGCGATATTCGAGTGGTGGTGTTGGCGGCGGAAGGTTGTGCCTTCTGCGCCGGGCTGGACCTCAAGGAGCAGGCCCAGACCCCGATCAATCCGAGGGTTGGCGGCGCACTGGATGAGCAGCGGGCTGTGCGGGACATCATGGTAGCCATGCGTCGCTGCCCGCAGCCAATTATCAGCATTGTCCAGGGCTCGGCCAGTGGTGGCGGCTTTGCCATTGCCCTGGCCAGTGATATCCGCTTGCTGACGCCCGATGCCCGCATGAATGCGGCCTTCATCAAACTGGGACTCAGTGGTTGTGATGTGGGCGTGAGCTATTTCCTGCCACGCATGGTGGGTGCGTCGGTGGCCGCAGAATACCTGCTGACCGGTCGCTTTATTGAGGCGGAGCGGGCACGGGAGCTGGGACTCACCAGCCAGGTTGCCCCCCTGGAGCAACTTCATGAACACGCGGAAGGGCTGGTTGCCGACATGCTGCGAGCCACGCCACTGGGGCTGAGGCTGACCAAGGAAGCGCTTGGGCTGGCAATCGACGCCCAGGGCCTGGATGCGGTTGTCGCCATGGAAGACCGTAACCAGATCCTGTGTGTGCAGGACGATGACTTCCGTGAGGGTGTCAGTGCCTTCCTTGAAAAACGTGAACCCCACTATGCTCCCGAAGGAGAACAATCATGAAAGCTGAAGAACTGATGTACCGCGAAGGCCTTCTCAAGGGCGAGCGCATCCTGGTGACCGGTGGCGGCACAGGCCTGGGCAAGGAAATGGCGGAGGCGTGCCTGATTCTCGGGGCACACGTCTATATTTGCGGCCGCCGTGGCAGCGTTCTGGAAGAAACTGCCAATGAATTGATGGAGCGCCACGGCGGCAAGGTGAGCCCCATTCCCTGTGATATCCGCAGCGCGGAGGCCATTGATGAAATGGTCCAGCAGATCTGGGATGACGGCGGTGCATTGACTGGCCTGGTCAACAACGCGGCCGGCAACTTCGTCAGTCGTACCGAGGACCTTTCCCACCGGGCTTTTGATGCCGTCGCCAATATCGTGTTCCGGGGCAGTTTCCTGGTCACCCAGAGCTGCGGCGAGCGCTGGCTGGCGGAGGGCAAGCCGGCATCGGTGGTGTCCATTGTAACCACCTGGGTTTGGAACGGCTCACCGTTTGTGGTGCCTTCGGCGATGTCCAAGGCCGGCATTAATGCCATGACCCAGTCACTTGCGGTAGAGTGGGGCAACCGGGGCATCCGCCTGAACGCCATCGCGCCGGGGCTGTTCCCCACCGAAGGTATGAGCAAGCGCCTGGGTCCGCTGGGCGAGATGGATCTGGGCGACAGCCCCATGGGCCGGCCTGGCCGCTATCCCGAACTGGCCAACCTGGCCGTGTTCCTGCTGGGGCCGGGTGCCGAATACGTCAACGGCCAGACCATAGCGATCGACGGTGGCCAGTACCAGGCCGACGGTGCCAACTTCTCCGCCCTGTCGGCGTGGGGCGATGACGAGTGGCGTCGCGCACGTGAAGCGATTACTGAAGTCAACAACCAGGACAAGGCCAAGCGCTCTACCTGAGCAGGCCTGCTGTTATTGAGGAAATTGCAATGTCCGAAACCGTACAGGTCATTCGTACCGAATGGGAAGGTGTGGTGGAGGTTCGCCTGAACCGCCCTGACAAGATGAACGCGCTGGACACCGGCATGTTTACCAACCTGGCCAACGTCGGCGAGGAACTGAAGAAAGACCCCACCCTGCGGGCCGTGGTGATCAGCGGTGAAGGCCGCTGCTTCTGTGCGGGCCTGGATATGGGGAACTTCTCGAAAATGGCCGAGGGTGGCGGTGCCGGTGTCGGCGGCAATGGCCTGGAGCCCCGCACCCACGGTGACTCCAACCTGGCCCAGTACGTGGCCATGGTCTGGCGGGAAATGCCGGTGCCAGTGATTGCCGCCGTGCATGGTGTGTGCTTTGGTGGTGGCCTGCAGGTTGCGCTCGGCGCCGATATCCGCTTTGCGACGCCGGACTCCCAGTGGGCAGTGATGGAAATCAAATGGGGCCTGGTGCCGGATATGGGTGGCATGGTGCTGCTTAATGAACTGGTGCGCCCCGATGTATTCCGTGAGCTGTGCTACACCGGTCGTGTGCTGACCGGCCAGGAGGCCTGGGAGCTGGGTATGGCCACTCACATCGGCGGCAACCCCAGGGAGGAAGCCCTGGCCATGGCCCAGACCATCGCCGGCAAGAGCCCGGACGCCATCCGTGCCATGAAGCGCATGCTCAACAATGCCATCACCCCGCAGGAGCACGCCGCCCGCATCCTGCTGGAAGAGTCCCGGGAGCAGGATCGTATTATCGGTAGCGCCAACCAGGTCGAGGCAATCTACGCCAACCTGGAGAAGCGGGCACCGAAGTTTGCTGATCCTGAGGTTTGAGTACCACCCGCTTCTGCTCCCCCGGAGTGAGGGGCTGAAGCGGGAATCGCTTTTCCGAACGGTGGAACCGGTCTGCCTGTGATCTTGACGATACACGGGTAAAAGGGTTTCATAAGGGCACTGGCCAGCAAGGATTCGGGCCAGTGCATCAAGGGAAGCAATCCACACAGGGACGACAGGGATGTTATACCAGGACCCCATCCGCATAGTGGGCCCGCTGGGCCGTATCTATTCGTTCACCCGGCGTTACCACGGCGACGATTTCTTCGAGGGCCCCCGCCTGGCCTTCCACCATGACCGCGCCTACGCCCGCGACCACCTGCTACGCCTGACCCGGTCAGTCACCGGCGACCCCTTCAATTACCGTCTGCTCGACGTCTGGCAACTGGTTTTCCAGAAGCCCTGGACCCGCCCGCGCAATCTCAATGAACTGGTTTCCGACCTGACGGACAAGATCCATCGGGGTGAACTGTTTGTTTATCTCGAGCCTAACCTGGAGCGGAATATTTCGGGTCTCTGAAATGACGGCCCGCCAGAAGGGGAGGCGGAGTTCTTGGATATCGGTGTCCTGAACGGACCGGGCCTCCGGATGGAACGACCCAGGGTCTCGGGCCACAGGCCGGCGAACAGGCCTCGCAGTTGGGGAGAGGACTACGCGAGTGGGCTGACGGACACCGTTTCAGCAATCTCATCGGACATTGCCGCCGAGCAGACCGAGCTGTACGACACTACATCTGGCTGGGGTAATGTCATGTACCCCGTGTTCAAACCGGTCGAAAACTTTGGAAGCTTCATAGGCAACACCGTAGGCCTGATGTCTGCGCTGTCGCCCAAGGGCATGAACCCGAAAGTCGCCGAGTACTGGCAGGGGATCGGCGAGAGTTTCCGAGCCTTGGGTAGCAAGGTGGTAGATGCGTTGGGTGGTGACGGCCGGGCTGCAGGGGAAATTACGCCGGCTCTGGCAAGCATAGTGGTCGCCAGAAAAATTCCCGATGGAATTCAGTTGCTTGACTGGACGAGAAAGAGTCCGCGAACTGGCGGTGATGCCGCGCATCATGTGTCTCGGAATCATGGATCGCTTAATCTAAATAAACCGAATCAGGGTGTATTTTATGGCAATGCAGTGGAGGTAGTTAACGATGCTTGGAGAAAAGCGAAGTCTGGTGATGTAACACCCATTACCGTAGGAAATCGTGATATCTATGTGGTTCCACGAGACAATTCGGGTTTTGCTGGAGGAGCCGGGGGCCAGTTACAAAATTTCAATCACGTGACCATTATTACCGAGAAAGGAACGAATCGGGTTGTCACTGCTTATCCATCCGGCGGCACCCCTCCGTTACCGAAAAACTATGAATTCCCGCTTTTAGGAGGTGAATAATGAGCTTAATTAGCATTGGTGAGTGCCCTGTTTGCCGCCAAGGTGAATTGATCGTTGTTAAAGATCCTGCCCGAGAGATGCTGCTAGTAATTTGTGACGATTGCGAATCCCAATGGGATTCTCCGGAAAATGCAGTAAAAGGAGGGCCTCCTTTAATGGACGAGGCTGAGTCGCTGCAAGATGCTTCTTATGGGGATTTGGAAAACGCTGGGTGGAGTGACCTGGTTGAGCATCTACAGCACGAAGAGCAAGCTAAAAGAAGCATCTTTCAATCAGGCGATCGCTGAGAGAGGAGACTGATGAATGAAGTGGTTGAGTATTTTCCGCATCCTCGGAATGAGCCTGAGCCTTCAGTTAAAAATTAGAGAATCAATGCCATGGAATGCCAAGGGTAGTGGTGGACCAGCGGCGTTTTAGACTATTGATAAAGAGCTGTAATCGCAGGAGGAAGCTCGCAGCGGCAAGTGGATGTTGGTCGAGCTGTAATTTTCTGCCAAGCCCCCGTGTTAACAAGGAGTCGGGGGGTGGCAGCAAACCAGCCTGACGATTACAACCGCTCCACCGCAATCGCCGTAGCCTCACCGCCACCAATACACAGTGACGCCACACCCCGCTTCAGGTCATAGGTCTCCAGGGCGCCCAGCAAGGTCACGATAATACGTGCCCCGGATGCTCCCAGCGGGTGACCCAGCGCGCAGGCGCCGCCGTGGACGTTGACCTTGTCATGGGGAATGTCCAGTTCCCTCATGGCGGCCAGCGGGACCACCGCGAAGGCTTCGTTGATTTCAAACAGATCCACATCCGACACATTCCAGCCAGTCTTTTCCATCAGCTGACCGATGGCGCCCACCGGTGCGGTGGTGAACCATTCCGGCGCCCGGGCGTGGCTGCTGTGGCCGCGAATGGCAGCCAGGGGTTTCAGGCCCCGTTTCTCGGCTTCCGACTGCCGCATCAGCACCAGGGCCGCGCCGCCGTCTGAAATGGAGGAAGCATTGGCCGGGGTTACGGTGCCGTCCTTGCGGAAGGCGGGTTTGAGGGTGGGGATCTTCTCGGGCCGGGCCTTGCCCGGTTGTTCGTCGGTGTCCACCGTGTCCCGGCCAGTATCCACGGCGGCAATTTCGTTGCGGAAATGCCCCTTCTCGATGGCCTTCAGGGCCCGGTCCAGGGAGGCCAGGGCGTACTCATCCTGCTGCTCCCGGGTGAAGCTGTAGTGGTCTGCGCAGGACTCGGCGAAGGTGCCCATCAGCCGGCCCTTCTCGTAGGCGTCTTCCAGTCCGTCGAAGAACATGTGGTCCAGCATCTCGGCGTGGCCGAGACGCGCACCGTTGCGCATCTTCGGTACCAGGTAGGGCGCATTGGTCATGCTTTCCATGCCGCCGGCCGCGATGATATTGGCGCTGCCCACGGTAATCAGGTCATGGGCCAGCATGGCCGCCTTCATGCCGGAGCCGCACACCTTGCTGATGGTGGTGCAGGGCGTCGACAGGTCCAGCCCGGCGCCCAGGGCCGCCTGGCGTGCCGGCGCCTGGCCCAGGCCGGCGGGCAGCACGTTGCCCATCATCACTTCACTTACGTCCTTGCTACCCAGGGACGAGCGTTCGATGGCGGCCTTCAGGGCCGCTGCGCCCAGGTCCGTGCCGGACAGGCTTTTCAGGTCGCCCTGGAAGCCCCCCATGGGGGTGCGGGCCATGCTGGTAATTACAATGGGATCGTTGGTCACGGCGTCTTACCTTTGGTGTTCGAAGTCTGATTGCAGAATATCGGCTTTGTCGGTTTTCGGTCCACAGGACTGGTCAACGCGGGCCTTGGTCGCCCGACAACAACTCAGCCCCCCGGCGCCCAAGGGCAACGGCGAGGGCGCCGACGGTGGCAGCATTCTCAGAGGCGGCGTTACCGGACTCGGCGCGCTTGGCGATGCCCTGGAAAATCACGGCCCAGCGGAACAGGGCGAAGGCATGGTGGAAGGTGGTCAGTCCGTTACTGAACCCGGCCGCCTCCAGGTAGGCTTCTTCAAATTGCTGGCGTTCGGGAATGCCTAGGGCCTTCAGGTCGGCGCCCATCAGGCCGCCGTACTCTTGCGGTGTGATGTGCCACATGGCGGTGGCATGGGCCAGGTCTGCCAGTGGGTGGCCCAGGGTGGACAGCTCCCAGTCCAGCACACCGACGATACGGGGCTCGCTGGGGTGCAGCATCAGGTTGCCAATGCGGTAGTCACCGTGGACCAGGGTGGAGGTCTCATCGCCGTCATCATTTTCTGCCAGCCACTTTGCCAGCTGGTCAATTTCGGGGATTTCCCGGGTCTTGGACAGCTCCCACTGCTTGGTCCAGCGGTGGATCTGGCGAGAGAAGAAAGGTCCGGTGCGGCCATAATCCTCCAGGCCTTTTTCCGCCAGGTTTACCCGGTGCAAATTTGCCAGCACCTGGGCCTTGTGCCTGTAGATAGCTGTCCGGGCCTCGGGATCATGGTCGGGCAGGGTGCTTTCATGGAACACCTGACCATCCAGGCGCTGCATCAGGTAGAAGGGAGCGCCCAGCACGGCCTTGTTTTCTTCCAGGCGCACCATGTCAGGTACTGGTACCCCGGAGCCGGACAGGGCATCCATGATGCGGTATTCCCGGTCGACCCGGTGAGCGCCGGGCAGCAGTTCGCCATTGGGTGCCTTGCGCAGAACCAGCCTGCGCTCCCCAACGGTCACGAAATACGTGGGGTTTGACTGACCGCCCGAGATAGGCGTGATCTCAACCTGCCCGGCATCCAGCGGGGCCATGTCCGGGTACTGTTTGCCCAGGTAGGCGACCAGGGCGGCTGGTTCAAAATCCGTTCTGCGGTCAGATTGGCTGGCTTGCGTGTTACTGCTGTCACTCATTGGCGAGGCCCTTGTGGTGCGGCTGTCGGCTTTGCCCCCCAACCCGCATACACATTGCTGCGGGAGGGGGCTGGGACGTCTGACGATTGGTTTCCGGGATCAAGTCGACAATAGGCCACCCTGTCTGCCCCCTGATCGTCGTAATGGACGATTTTGCCGTCCTTATGCTTTTCAGTGTCAAAGGCACCGTCAAAATGAGTGTTCCTGAAATATCGTCGGAATGGACGATTTTTTCCGACAGGCGCCCGCGCAATCTAGCGAATAGATAAAAACAACAACCAAATGACCCGCTCCTGGTATTGATCCGCCCGGCCATATATCCGGAATGTGGATGCGGGTCAGTACACGGAGGCGTTGTGAACATACTGGAAATCAGCCAGCTGTCGCTGTCATTTGGTGGCGTGCATGCCTTGCAGGATGTCAGCTTCCATGTGCCGAAAGACACCATCACGACCGTGATCGGGCCTAACGGTGCTGGCAAGACCTCGCTGTTCAATTGCATCTCTGGCTTCTATAAACCCCAGCAGGGTGAAATCCGCTACCAGGGTGAGGCCCTCAAGGGGATCAAGCCCCCGAAGCGGGCGGCCCTCGGGCTGGCTCGTACCTTTCAGAATATCGCCCTGTTCCGGGGCATGACGGTGCTGGACAACATCAAGCTCGGTGCCCATGTTCATATGAAAACCGGCCTGCTTGGCTCCCTGTCCTATTATGGCCGTGCCCGCCGTGAGGAGATGGAAATCCGCGAAGAAGTGGAGCGGCGCATCATCGACTTCCTGGAGATAGACCACATCCGTCAGCAACCGGTAGCCAGCCTTCCCTATGGCCTGCAGAAGCGCGTAGAGCTGGCGCGGGCCCTGGCCATGCGGCCGAAGGTGCTGATGCTGGATGAGCCGGTCGCAGGCATGAACCGGGAAGAGAAAGAGGACATGGCCCGCTTTATCCTGGATATCCGGGAAGAGTGGGACGTTACCGTGCTGATGGTGGAGCACGATATGGGCATGGTGATGGACATTTCAGACCACATTGCCGTGCTCAACTTCGGGCAGGTCATTGCCGAGGGTGAGCCACACGATGTCCAGCAGAACCCCGAGGTGATCAAGGCTTACCTGGGCAACAGCGATATCGATGATCTGCGCAAGCGGCTCAACCCGGACCAGGAGGCTGCCTGATGGACTGGTTGTTCTTTGGTGAAATCAGTCTTGCCGGCCTTGCCATGGGCGGGCTCTATGCCCTGATCGCCCTGGGCTTCGTGATCATCTACAAGGCCACGAGGGTTATCAACTTCGCCATTGGCGAGATCATGATGTTTGCCGCCTACCTGTTCCTGGCCTTTGCCGGTGGTATGGAAATGTCCCCCTGGGTGGCGGTGCCACTGGCGGTCCTTGGCGGTGCGTTGCTCGGCGGTGTGATCGAGAAAACCATGATCCGGCCCATGCTGGGGGAGTCGCCCATTTCCGTGGTGATGGTGACCATCGGTATCGCCAGTATCCTGGTGGGGCTGGTGGAACTGATCTGGACAGCTGACCCCCAGCTGCTGCCGAGTTTCCTGCCTCGTACGCCGGTATTCATCGGGGAGATGTACCTGGCGCCGAAGATCGCCTACGGCTTCCTGATCGGCATGGCCATGTTGATCCTTTACCTGCTGTATTTCCGCTTTTCCCGCGGCGGCGTGGCTCTCCGGGCTACAGCCTCGGACCAGGCAGCGGCCTATTCCATGGGTATCAACGTGCGTCGGGTATTCAACCTGGCCTGGGTGTTCGGTTCACTGGCGGCTTCCCTGGCGGGCATACTGGTGGCGGCTACCGGCGGTCTGAGTCCGCAGTTCGGCATTATCGGCCTGAGTGTGCTGGTCGTGGTCATCGTCGGCGGGCTGGACAGCATCCTCGGCGCCCTTGTCGCCGGGGTATTTATCGGCTGGCTGGAAACCGTGGCCGGCGCCTACCTGGGCGGGGAGTACCGCATGCCGGCCACCTTTGCCGTGCTGGCAGTCATTCTGGTGTTCAAGCCCTACGGCTTGTTTGGCACCCATGAGATAGAGCGGGTATAAAATGAGAATCGGCGACGCCAAACAGACGTACCTGGCCGATGAGGCCATCTGGACCAGCAGCACCCAGAAGATCTGGTTTGCCTTGCTGCTGGCAGCCTTGCTGGCCTTCCCGTTCATGGCCAGTTCCTACCTTCTGTATCTCGGGTGCCTGGTCGGCATCGCGGTGATCAGTACCACCGGCCTGAACATCCTGACCGGTTACACCGGGCTGATTTCCCTCGGGCAGGCCGGCTTCATGGGGGTGGGCGCCTATACCGTGGCCTGGTTGTCCCTGAATACCGGGTTGCCTTTCCCTGTCACGCTGCTGCTGGCGGGGCTGGTGGCCGCAGCCGTGGGCGTACTTGTGGGCCTGCCATCCCTGCGAGTGAAAGGTTTGTACCTGGCCATTGCCACCCTCGCGGCGAGCGTGTTCCTGCACTTCATCTTTGCAGAATGGGAACCGGTGACCGGCGGTATGGAAGGTCTGAGCCTGCAACCCGCCCACCTGTTCGGGCTGGAATTCCGCAGTGACTTTGCTATGTACTTCATTATCGTGCCGCTGGCCATACTGGCTCTGCTCGCTGCCAAGAACCTGTTCCGCACACGGGTAGGCCGGGCGTTCATCGCCATCCGTGACCGGGACATTTCGGCAGAAATCCTGGGTATCCCCCTGCTGAAGTACAAATTGATGTCCTTTGCCCTGAGCTCTTTCTATGCGGGGGTTGCCGGCGGCCTGTTCGCTTACTTCTACCGGGTGGTGACCCCGGAGAGCTTCCCGCTGTCCATGTCCATTTTCTACCTGGCGGCGGTGATCGTCGGCGGTATGGGTAACCTGCTGGGGGGTATCCTGGGCGCGGCCTTCATGACCCTGGTGCCGGAAGCGCTGAAACTGCTGACGGCGGTAATGACGCCCATCTGGCCCAATGCGCCGGTATTCATGTCGCCCATGCTGGAGATCATTTTCGGTGCCCTGATTGTGGGCTTCCTGATATTCGAACCCCACGGGCTGGCGGAGATCTGGCGGCGCATACGTCGCTTCTTCCACCTGTGGCCATTCCGTAGCTGAACACTGCTGCGGTCCATTAAGACCCGATAACACCAACAACAAGAAGCTAGGAGAAGACCCCATGTTCAACCAACTGATGCAAAAGGGTCGCCGGCTGGCCGGTATCGGCAGCGTGGTGGCCGCCCTGGGACTGGCCGCACCGGTCATGGCCCAGGACAAGGATCCCATCGTATTCGGCGGCTCCATCCCGCTGTCCGGGGTGTTTGCCTTTGCCGGTATTCACCTCCATGCCGGCCTGACGGACTATACAAACTGGCTCAATGATCAGGGCGGGATAAACGGTCACCCGGTGGAATACATCATGGAAGATACTGCCTATGAGGTGGATCGTTCCGTGGCGGCTTTCAAGAAGATTTCCGGTAACGAGAACCTGGCCACCTACTACGGTGACAGTACCGGTTTCATGAAGGCGATTGCCTCTGAAGTCAACGAAATGAACTCCGTTCTCATGAGCGGTGCCTCTTTCGCCACGGCACTGACCAATAACGAAACCTATCCGTACCAGTTTATCCCCGGCCCCAACTACACGCAGATGTTCGGCATTATCCTGGAATACATTGCCAGCCAGGGTGAAGACGGTGATATGCCCACGGTGGCCTTTGTCTACAGCGATACCGAATTCGGCAAGGACCCCATCGAGAACGGCAAGGCGCGGGCCGCAGAGCTGGGTATCGAGGTTGTCGAGGAAATCGTCACCAAGCCCGGCAGCGTGGATGTATCCGCCGAAGTGCTGAAAATGCGCCGTGCCCGCCCGGACTACGTGGTATTCCACGGCTATATCCTGTCGCCGATCAACGAGTTCATGGTGCAGATGCGCCAGATGGGCCTGGACACCCAGTTCATGGGTACCTTCTGGTCTTCTGACAAGCTGATCATCGACAAAATGGGTGAGGACGCCGACGGCTACATGGGCGTTATGCCCTACAACTACTACGACAGTGAAGAAAGCGGACCCATGCTGGACGCACTGCGGGCCCAGGCCGAGAAGAGCGACCCGGAGGCTGGCTATCGTCCGACCGGTTACATGCAGGGCTGGTTCAACGCCATGGTATGGACCGAGGTGGTCAAGCGTACCCTGGACGCCGGCAAGGAGCTGACCGGTGAGAACATGGCCGAAGCCCTGGCTTCCATCGAGGACTGGGACACCGGCGGCATCATCGGTATCCCGGTGACTGTGAAGGACATGTCGTTCCCGGTTGGCCGTATCTGGCGTGTGAATGCCAGCGAAGGTCGCTACGAGCCGGTATCTGACTGGATTCACCTCGACTGAGGCCACTATGGACGCCGTTCTGGAAGTTGACAACATCGAGGTGGTCTATAACAAGACGGTGCAGGTCCTCCGGGGCCTGTCCCTGAGGGTTCCCCGCGGTGCCATCGTGGCGCTGCTGGGATCCAACGGGGCCGGAAAGTCCACCACCCTGAAGAGTGTTTCCGGTCTGCTGTCCCTGGAGGACGGTGAGGTTACTGCCGGGGATATCCGCTTCAATGGTCAGAGCCTCAAGAACCGGCCACCGGAGAAGTTGGTGCGGGACGGGCTGTTCCACGTTATGGAAGGCCGCCGGGTATTCGAAGACCTGACCGTTGAAGAGAACCTGGTGGCGGCCACCTATGCCCTGACCGGTCGCGGCCAGGGTACGGGTGGGGGGCAGGACATGGTCTATGACTACTTTCCCCGTCTGAAGGAACGCCGGCGTCAGCTGGCGGGCTATCTGTCCGGTGGTGAGCAGCAGATGCTTGCCCTGGGCAGGGCGCTCATCGCACAGCCTGAGCTGATCATGCTGGACGAGCCATCCCTTGGCCTGGCGCCCCTGTTGGTGGAAGAAATCTTCGAAATCGTCGCCCGTATCAACCGGGAGCAGGGCACTGCCATTCTGCTGGTGGAGCAGAACGCGGCGGTGTCACTGGCCATAGCCTCCTACGGCTACATAATGGAGAACGGCAAGATTGTGATTGACGGGCCGGCGGACAAACTTACCGACAACGAAGATGTTCGGGAGTTCTACCTGGGCGTTGGCGGCAACGAGGGCGAAGCCCGCAGTTACCGGGATATCAAGCACTACAAGCGTCGCAAACGGTGGCTTTCATGACAGCACCTGCATTACCTGAACTGACCCTGCCGCAGATGCTGCGGGAGCATGCCCGCCAGCGGCCCCATGACCTGGCCCTGCGTCAGAAGGACTTTGGCATCTGGCAGGCCATTGACTGGCAGACCTACTATCGCCGGGCCTGGCAATTTGGCCTGGGGCTCAGGGTCCTGGGACTGGAACCCGGCGGCCATGTAGCCATCATTTCCGAAAACCGTGAAGAATGGGTCATCGCCCAGATGGGCATTGGCCTGGTACAGGGCATCTGTGTCGGGGTCTACCCCACCAGCCCCTGGAGCGAGGTGGCCTATGTGCTGGAGCACAGCGACTCCACCATGGTGATCTGCGAGGACCAGGAACAGACCGACAAGATCCTGGAAGCCTGGCCCCAGTTGCCTCACCTCAAGCACAACATTGTTATTGATATGAAGGGCCTGCGCCACTACCCGGACCCGCCTACGCCCTTCGGGGATGTGGAGGCCATGGGCGCTGCCTACGAACAGGATCATCCGGGCATCGTTGACCAGCTGCTCGATGGGCAGTCCATGGATGAGACCGCGTTGATGATCTACACCTCAGGTTCTACCGGCCGGCCCAAGGGCGCCATGATTTCCTGGCGTAACCTGCATGCAGCCGCGCCGGGACTGATCGAGCTGCTGGATATCGGCGAGCACGATACCAGCCTTTCCTACCTGCCCCTGTGCCACGTTGCGGAGCAGGCCTTCACCAATATCGGGCCGCTGTACGTTGGCAGCACCGTGAGCTTCGGCGAGAGCCTGCGCACCGTGCAGGAGGACCTGCGGGAGATCGCGCCGACGTTTTTCCTCGGCGTGCCCCGGATCTGGGAAAAGCTACACTCGTCCATTTATATCAAGATCCAGGAAACCGGGCGCCTGCGCCGGTCCCTGTTCAACCGGGCGATGGCTGCCTGCGCGCCCCTGGCCACCAAGCCGAAGGCGCAATGGAGCCTGTCAGACAAGGCCCGCTATGGCCTCTGGTACTGGCTGGTATTCCGGGCATTGCAGAACTATGTCGGCTTGCGGCGATGCCACATCGCCATGACCGGCGCCGCGCCCATATCGTCTGGCATTCTGGAGTTCTTCCGCACCATCGGCGTGCCCCTGGCGGAAGTCTATGGCCAGACCGAAAGCACCGGGGTCGCGACCGCCCAGCCCGTTGACGATATTCAGCTGGGAACCGTCGGCAAGGCAGTAAAGGGCGTCGAGGTGAAGCTCGGCGACTTCAACGAGATCCTGCTGCGCGGCGGCAGTATGTTCCAGGGTTACTACAAGAACGACGAAGCCACCGCGACGACCCTGAAAGATGGCTGGCTGCACACCGGCGACGTCGGGGAATGGCAGGGCGAGCACCTGCGCATCGTGGATCGCCTGAAGGACATCATGATCACCGCCGGGGGCAAGAACCTGTCACCCACGGAGATCGAGAACACCATCAAGGCGAGTCCCTATATCAAGGAATGCATTGTCATTGGTGAAGCCCGCAAGTATGTGTCTGCGCTGATCCAGATCGACTTCGAAACCGTGGCCAAGTGGGCCGAGCAGGAGCGGGTAGCCTACACCACGTTCCGCAGCCTGTCGGAACATGAACAGGTCAATGCGCTGATCCAGCAGGAAGTCAACAAGGGCAACGACCAGTTACCCCAGGTGGCGCAGATCAAGCGCTTCTCGCTGCTGACCAAGGAACTGGACCACGACGACGATGAAGTAACGGCCACCATGAAGGTGCGGCGCAGCAAGATCTACGAGAAGTACACGGAGGTTATTGAGTCGCTTTACGCTTAAGGACTGGTTAGCCACGGAATCCACGGAAGAACACGGAAAAAACGAAAAGCGCTCTTCCTTAGCCACGAAAAAATCGGCCATTAAATGGTTGAGCGCGAACAGCGATATGTGTCTTCGTAGTTTCGTCTTTTCCTTCCGTGTTCTTCCGTGGATTCCGTGGCAAAAATCTTTACCCTTCTATCCGCTCCTTCAACCCGGCCTTCACCAGCTTGCCATTGGCATTGCGAGGCAAAGGCTCGTCCTGGATGGTCACGTAGTCCGGTGTCTTGTAGTCCGCCAGGTTCTCCCGGCAGAACTGGCGGATATCGTCTTCGCTCAGTTCCTGGCCGTCCACCTGGGTGACGAATACATGGATCTTCTCCCCCAGTACCTCGTCCGGGTGGGGAATCACCGCGCACTCCACTACTGCCGGGTGGCCGGTAATCAGGTTCTCCAGTTCCACGCTGTAGATGTTGTAGCCACCCCGGTTGATCATGTCCTTCTTGCGGTCGAATATCCGCACAAAGCCCTGCTCGTCCATGGAGCCGATATCCCCGGACTTCCAGTGGCCGGCGGTGAACTCCCGGGCGTTGGCTTCCGGGTTGTTCCAGTAACCCGGTGACACCATGGGGCCACTGATCCACAGCTCGCCGGATTCCCCCGGGGCCACTTCGCGGCCGTGGTCGTCCATGATGCGGATATCACCGCAGGGCACAGGCTGCCCCACGCTGTCAGCATGCTCGCCGGCGTCGCCCAGGGGCAGGCAGGTGGACGGGGAGGTGGTCTCGGTGGCGCCGTAGGCGTTGATCAGCTCCAGGTCCGGCAGCTGCTCCCGTAATTGCGCAATGGTGCTTTCCGGCATGGGCGCGCCACCGAAGCCGCCGATGCGGAAGGCGCTCAGGTCATGGTCACGGAAGTTGGTGCGCAACAGGCACAGGTTATACATGGCCGGCACCATGATGGTGTGGGTCACTTTCTCCCTTGCCAACAACTTCACCGCTTCCACCGCATCAAAGGCCGGGATGACCACGATGGCGCCGGCCACATGGGTCATGGTCAGCAAATTGGCCACCAGCCCGGTGACGTGGCTGCCCGGTGCTACCAGCAAACTACGCTCGCCGTCTCCCAGCGCCATGGTGTGCTGGAAGTGCATCACCGAGTGGATGATGTTGAGGTGAGTGAGAATCACGCCCTTGGGCTTGCCGGTGGTACCGGAGGTGTACAGGACGACAGCCGGATCTTCCTCCCTGATTCCCGGCAGGGGGAGGTCAGTGCGGGCGCCTTTCAGCAGGTTGTCGAAGGGCTCGCTGTGCTCGTCGCTGCCGCCGATGGCAAAGCGGTGCCTCAGGCCGGGCAGTTCATCGGGGGTGGGCAGTTTGCTGCCCTGGTCGCTGGCAAAGACAACCGCCCTGGCGTCGGAATGCTCCAGCATATAACGCAGGCCGGGCCCCTGTTCACGAATGTTCAGGGGCATGACGATGGCACCTGCGCGCAGAACACCCAGTACCGTCAGTACCAGTTCGGCACTGTTGCCGATCAGCAGGCCAACCCGGTCCCCGGGCTCGACACCCCGGTGCCAGAGCTGGGCAGCCATGGCCTCGGCGCGGTCGGCCACCTGCCGGTAGCTGAGTCGCTGGCCTTCGCAGACGATGCAGTCCGCTTCCGGTGCCCGCTCAACCGAGGCCAGGAACGAGTCCAGCACGCTGGCCGGGCGTTCCTGGTAGCAGCGTACAACGCGGTCACCGAAATGGTGTTCATGGCGGGTGGCAAAGTTCGGTGTGGTACTCATCGGGTTAAACTCCGGTGTTTGTAGGTCGGCAGCAGAATGATGTTATGGCTCCAGGCGCACTACGGCATCACCAACCACCTTGGTCTCGCCATGCTGGTTGACCACGCTGAGTTCCAGCCGTGCCCTTTGTTCGCCGGCTTCTTCAAATCGTTCCGTGATCTTTCCGCTGCAGCTCAGTTCATCGTGGACGTGTGATATCGCCACGAAACGCATGCCGAAACTGACCAGGGCGTCCTGGGGCAGCCAGTTGGTGAGCATGCGGCCGAGGTAGGCGGAGGCCAGCATGCCATGGGCAAAGACATCGTCCATGCCATGATAGCGGGCGAAGTCCAGGTCCACGTGAATGGGGTTATGGTCGCCGGAAGCGCCGGCATATAACGCCAGGGTCAGTCGTGAAATGGGTGGCGTGGACAGGGGGGGAATCTCGTCCCCCACCTTGACGGAAGTGGTGTCGACATCAGGGCGCATAGGTCTTACCTGTGACGGATAATGATGATGGAACGAAGGTCGGCGAGCCTGTTCGGTTCCTGCTTGCCGGTTTCCCGGAAGACGGCGGTTTCCCGCACCACGAACTCCATGGCACCGGCCTTTTTCTGATAGATGTCGGTAATCCGGGAGTCAAAGGTCAACCGGTCACCCGCGCAGGCTACCTGGTGGTAACTGAAGTGTTGCTCGCCGTGCAGTACCTTGCCCAGCTCGATGCCCAGTGTGTCCATGTAGTCGTAGGGATTGTCCCGTTCCATATCCAGGCAGAACAGGAAGGTGGGAGGTACCGGCAGGGAGCGCCAGCCGGCTGCCCTTGCAGCGTCTTCGTCCAGGTACACCGGGTTGGTCTCACCAATCGCCTGGGCAAAGAAACGCAGTCGGCCGGCTTCAACCAGCTGGGTATGGACCGGCAACCGGAATCCGATAAAGCTTGGATCAATCATTGGAAGTACCTTGCAGGAAAGTACTGTGCATGGAAGGAACCATGAAGTTCCCCGCCAGCCCTGTGGGCCGGCGGGGTAGCGGCTCAGCCGGTGGTAACCGGCTTGAAATCACCGAACTCTTCCCGGAGCTTGGTCTTCAGCAGTTTGCCGGTGGCTGTGTGGGGCAGTTCGTCCACAAACAGGATATCGTCCGGCAGCCACCACTTGGCCACGTGCTCCTCAAGGAAGGACATCAGCTCTTCCTTGCCGATGGTGGCGTTGTCCTTGAGCACTGCAATCAGCAGGGGCCGCTCCTGCCACTTGGGATGGGCGATACCGATAACCGCGGCTTCTGCCACCTCGGGG
Source organism: Marinobacter bryozoorum (assembly GCF_023156245.1). Lineage (GTDB taxonomy): Bacteria > Pseudomonadota > Gammaproteobacteria > Pseudomonadales > Oleiphilaceae > Marinobacter > Marinobacter bryozoorum. Next base: position 17,067 of record NZ_JAKZAH010000010.1, on the reverse strand, counting down.
TGGGAGACAGCGGCGTTTTCCAGCTCGATAGAGGATATCCACTCCCCGCCGGACTTGATCACATCCTTGGACCGGTCCACCAGTTGCAGGAAGCCGTCCGGGTCGATGGTGCCGATATCGCCAGTGGGGAAGAAGCCCTCGCTGTCCAGCTTGCTGCCTCCTTCCTGGCGGAAGTAGCCATTGGCAATCCACGGGCCTTTGACATAGAAGTGACCGGAGGTCTTGCCGTCCCAGGGCAGGCGTTCGCCGTCATCATTGACGATCTTGATTTCAACGCCCCAGATGCCACGGCCGGCCTTGGTCTTGAGCCTGGCCATGTCGTCATCGCTGAGGCTGTCATGCTTGGGCAGCGGTTTGTTGATAACGCCCAGCGGACTGGTCTCGGTCATGCCCCAGCCCTGGACCATGTCGATACCGGACTTGCGGAAACGTTCGATCATGGCAATCGGGGGGGCGGAGCCGCCCACACCCACGCCGGTCAGGCTCAGGTTGTCCAGGCTGGCACCCTCGGTGGAATCCAGGTACTGGAACAGCATCAGCCAGACCGTGGGAACCGCCATGGAGAAGGTGACATTCTCCTCCTTCATCAGCTGATAGACGCTTTCGCCGTCCAGGTGCTGACCTGGCAGGACCATCTTGGCACCGACCATGGGTGCGGAATAGGGCACGCCCCAGGCGTTGGCATGGAACATGGGCACGATCAGCAACATCGCAGTGCGGCTGCTGATTTCAAAGGCGTCCGGTGCCACCTGCATCAGCGAGTGCAGAACGGTGGAGCGATGGCCGTAGAGAACCCCTTTGGGGTTACCGGTGGTACCGGAGGTGTAGCACAGGGATGACGCGGTACGCTCGTCGAACTCCGGCCATTCGTAGTCGTCGCTGGCCGCTTCCATCAGCTCTTCATAGCAATAGAGGTTGGGCAGGTCGATGTCCGGCATGTGCTCCCGGTCCGTCATGGCCACGAAGGCCTCTACCGTCTCCAGCTGCGGTGCCAGCTGCTTCACCATGTCGGCAAAGGTGATGTCGAAGAACAGCACCTTGTCTTCGGCGTGGTTGATGATATAGGTCAGCTGTTCCGGAAACAGGCGCGGGTTAACCGTGTGCAGGATGGCACCGCTGCCAGAAACACCAAAGTACAGTTCGTAGTGGCGGTAGGTGTTCCAGGCCAGTGTGCCTACCCGGTCCTGGAAATCCACACCCAGGGTCTTGAGGGCGTTGGCCATTCTCTTGGAGCGATTGCGCAGTTCCCGGTAGTTGGTGCGGTGCATCGGACCTTCCACGGTCTTGGTGACGATCTCGGTTTCCGGGTGGAAGGTGGCGGCGTGCTCGATCAGTGACGAAATGAGCAGGGGCTTGTCTTGCATCAGTGCTTGCATGGCACTCTCCTGAAGTTGTTATGGTTGTCGCAGGGCTTTTGGGGCAGTGTCTCGTACGTCCGGGGCCGCGACGTCGTCCGATTCGACGATTTGTGGCAAGGGGGCCAGGCTTAACTCGTCGGATCAGACGACGCCCTTCCTGCGAGCGCTTTTTAAGCTGTGCGTTGCCCGGGACTACCCGGCAATACTGGACAGCAATATCACAACAACAAATGCACCCTGAGCTGGTGCAAAAAGGAGCTGTAATGCGTTACCTCACTATGCCCCGTTTCACTCGCCTCGCCCTTCCCCTGGCCGTTGCCGGAAGCCTGATGGCTGCCACGGCGGATGCAAAGAGCCTGCGCTATGCCACAGGTTACGCCGCCCAATCCATTGGCGCCGTGGCGGGTGATGCCTTTGCCGAGGCGCTTGACGAATACTCTGATGGCGAACTGACGGCAAAGGTCTATCCCCAGTCACTGCTCAGCTTTTCCGAGACCCCATCCGGTGTCCGGGATGGCCTTGCCGACAGTGGCCTGGTGTTAACGCCCTATTTCCCGGCGGAGTTTCCCAGCACCAACCTGGCAGCGGAAATCTCCATGCTGCTGGAGCTGACCGGCGCACCGGCGGAAACCGCCGGCCTGGCCTATGCCGGTGCCATGTCCGAGTACCTGTTCAACCACTGCCCGGAATGTACCGACGAATTTGATGCCCAGAACCAGGTGTTCATTGGCGGGGGTGGCACATCGCCTTACTTCCTGCTCTGTAACAAGCCGGTTCGCACCATGGAAGAACTGCAGGGCAAGCGCATGCGGATTGGTGGTGCCCAGTGGTCGCGCTGGGTGGAGAGCATGGGGGCGTCCCCGGTGTCTGTTCCCCAGCATGAAACCTATGAGGCCCTCAGCCAGGGTGTGGTGGACTGTTCCGTTCACTCCGCGCCGGAGCTGACCATTGTAAAACTGATGGAAGTGGTATCTGACCTGACCACCGGGGCACCTGGCGGCGTGTTTGCCGGTGTTGCGAACACGGTCAACAAGGACACCTGGGACAGCCTGGACGAAGGTGAGCGCAGTACTGTGCTACAAGCCTCTGCGGTGCTTTCAGCGGAGCTGAGCTGGGGCTACGCCGAGGCCGCCCTGGCGAACATGGAGACTGCTGACGAACTGGACAGTATCGAGATCCATGAGGCCAGCGATAAAATGAGGGCCCAGACCCGCCAGTTTATCGAGCAGGACCTGGATGCCATGGCCGCCACCTATGCCGAGAAATATGACATCAGCAATGCTGGTGAGATGATCGAGACCTTCAAGCCTATCCTCGAGAAGTGGGTTGCCCTGGTGGAAGGCGTCGACAGCGGCGAAGCCCTGGCAGAACTTTACTGGGAGGAAGTCTTCTCCAAGGTAGATGTTAGCCAGTACGGGCAGTAACCATACGACACCCCAGGAACCACAAGCTGTCCGGTGAGCTTCATCGCTCACCGGGCTGCGACAACAGGAGCGTTAAACCATGATCCTGCATAAACCTGAATTGATCGAGGAATACACGGGCAAGGGTTACTGGCGCGAGAAAAACCTGCTCCAGCGCTTTGCCGACAACTGCGCCGCCCACCCGGACCGGGAAGCGGTAGTGGATCCCCCCAACCGGGACGAGCTGGTGGGTACGCCAGCCCAGCGCCTGACCTGGGCGGAGTTTGGTCGGGCGGTAGATGCCACCGCGGCCGAGCTGGCAAGCCGGGGGTTCGGCAAGGACGACGTACTGGTGGCCCAGTTGCCCAATGTGTGGGAGCTGGCCATGCTGTACCTGGCGGCGGCGAAGGCTGGCGGGCTGCTTTCCGCCTTGCCTATGCAGTGGCGGCGCAAGGATGTGGGCTATGTAAAAGAAATGACCGGTGCCAGGTTCTATGTCTCGGCCGAGAGCTTCCACGGCTTTGACTACCAGGCCCTTGGCCAGGAGCTGGGTTTCGAGCAGTACATCGGCCTGAAGGAGCTGACCGATATTGCCCGCAGCGAGCCTGGCCGGCTACCCGATGTGCCGGTGGATGCCAACGACATTTTCACCCTGTGCTGGACTTCGGGTACCGAGGCGGACCCGAAGGGCTGCCCCATGAGTCACAACAACTGGGAGTACCTGATCAGCCTGGTGTTTACCACCTGCGGCTTGCAGCCGGCAGACCGTATCCTTTGTGTGGCACCCCTGGTCAATATGACGGCGGTGGGCGTGAACTATGTGCCCTGGCTTGCGGCGGCGGGAACCCTGGTGCTGCACCATCCGATCACGCCTGAGATCCTGCTGCGCCAGCTGACCGAAGAGCGCATCCAGTACACCATCCTGGTACCGGCGATGCTCAACATGATTGCCAAGCTGCCCAACGTGGACCAACTGGACCTGTCCAGTGTGCGAACCATTACCACCGGTTCAGCGCCACCCTCCGCCTGGTCCATGCAGGAGTTCAAGCGCCGTTGGGAAATCGATATTGTCAATATCTGGGGCCAGAACGAGGGCACCAGCCTGGTGGCCGGCCCGGCCGATGTGCCTGACCTGGACATGCGGGTGGACCACCTGCCCTGGTGGGGTAAGGAAGGCGTCGAGTGGCCCTCCGGAATCTATGGTGTCGAGGTAAAGATTCTCGGCGACCGGGATGAGGAAATCACCGAGCCCGGTGGCATCGGTGAGCTTTGCTATCGCAGCCCGGGGCTGTTTGCCGGCTATTTCCAGCGCCCGGATATCACCGAGCGTTCATTCACGGATGACGGTTTCTTCCGGACCGGTGACTTGTTCATCGTGCAGGATGCCAACCACGTAGGCTTCTACGATCGCAAGAAGGACATGGTGATTCGCGGCGGTTTCAACATCTCCAGTGTGGAGGTGGAGAACGCGGTACTCGGCTTCGACAAGGTGCAGGACGTGGCCGTGATACCCCAGCCGGATGACATCATGGGCGAGCGGGTGTGTATCTGCGTGGTGCCTGCGGATGAGGACAATCCGCCGACCCTGGAGGAAATCAACGACTACCTGAAGGAGCAGGGTATGAGTGTCTACAAGCTTCCCGAGAAGATGAAGCTGATTGAGGCCATCCCCCGTAACCCGGTGGGCAAGATTCTGAAGAAGGAATTGCGGTCAGCGTAACGCAAAGGGGCCGGGAGTTGCCTCCCGGCCCCTTGTTGCTGGTTGATCTTCGTTTTTACATGCCGTACTGGCTTGCATCCACCTTCGAGAAGACTTCATCCCAGTAGAGCTGTTGCAGCTCTTCCCGGGTTTTTACGTCTTTCACCAGCTCTACCCAGCGGGCCAGGCTTTCCCTGAATTCCGCGACCATCTCCCCTGAACGGTCGATGCTGTACTTCTCCTGGTAGCGGGATGCAATAGTGGCTGCGTCATTCTCAATGAAGTTGCGAGTTGCCGACTTGAGTTCATCACTGGCCTCATGCACGGTAATGTCTTCCATTTCTTCAATGAGTTCCCTGTTTTCCTCGTGCTCCTTCACGTAAAGGTGGGCAAGTTCAGCGGCGATGGCAGCTGAACCGTAAAGTACAGCCTCACGGTTCTCAGCGGACAAACCCTTCCAGGCGTCGGCATTCATATGTGTGGCAATGCCGCCGAATACGCCGCCGGGTACGCCCAGGGTGATGTCACTGGTCACTTCAATGAAGTTGAAGTTAGTCAGGTCCGGCAGGTTGTGGGCGGTGCAGTCCAGTACCCCCTGTCCCAGGCCTTCATAGACCTCGTTAACCGCCATGGAAATGGGAGAGGCGCTCATCGCCTCCACCCAGCGGGCCCACTGCGGGCCGCCAATGCGGATACGCTTGCCTTCGATGTCCTCCATCGTTACAACGGGCTTGTTACAGATCAGGGTGTAGGGGGTGCTACCGGAGATGCCAAGGAACACCTGGTTATTCTTGGTATATTCTTCGACACACTCGGGGCAGTTGTTGAAGACATATTCCGAGATGGCACCGCCAAAGGCATAGGTCGCTTCCCGGGCTGTGGTGTTATCCAGCTCCAGAAGCATGGTCAGCTCCGTCAGCATGATAGTGCTGGGGAACTCAGTCTGGAAATAGGGTGTTAGCACCGCGCCAAAGTCCGCCATGCCATCGCGCAGGCCAGGAGGCGTTTCCATAAAGCTCAGCAGGGATTGCATGTAGGGCTTTACGGTCAGGTCACCACCACTGCGATCCTTTAGCGCGTTGGAGAACACTTCAATACTCTTGGAGCCGATGGAGTTTGGCGTGGCGCCGGAAGCAAAGCTCAGCTCGCGAGCTTCCACGTTGCCGGCGGCTAGCATGCCGGTCAGGGCGGCGCCGGCTATAAAGCCGGCTATCGGGGTTTTCAGGTAAGTCATCGGGTACTCCCGTTCATTGTTGTTGTATTGTGTTGTGGCTCAGCTCACCTTGCGGTCCCGGTCGGACCAGTGTTCTTCCCTCAGCTTGTACTTGAGCAGCTTGCCCGCCGGGGACAGGGGCAGTTCGTCACGGATTTCCACGCTGCGGGGGATCTTGTAGTTGGCGATCAGGGTCTTGCAGTGGGCCATGACCTCATCCAGGGTCAGCTCGGCGTCGTCATTTACCACGACGGTGGCATGGACACGCTCACCCCAGTCTTCATCCGGAACGCCGATGACCGCGCACTGGGCCACCTGGGGCATCTGCAGCAGGGCTTCCTCCACCTCGGCGGAATAGACGTTCTCGCCACCGGTGACAATCATGTCCTTGATGCGGTCCACGACATAGACAAAGCCGTCGTCATCCATGTAACCGGCATCGCCGGTGTGCATCCAGCCGTTGCGCAGGGCCTGCGCGGTCTGCTCGGGCTTGTTCCAGTAACCCTGCATGACCACCGGGCCCCGGGCCACGATCTCACCACGGGTGCCGTTGGGCACAGTGTTGTCTTCGCCATCCACGATGCGGATTTCCACCATGGGCAGTGGTCGACCGGCGGACATCATCTTACCGCTTTCAAAGCCTTCGTCAGTGTGCCAGTCCTTGGTCAGAATGGTGACCGTCGGCGACAGCTCGGTCATGCCGTAGGCTTGCAGGAAGCCGGCGCTGGGCATCGCCTGGCGAGCCTTGTTCAGCAGGGTACTGTCCATGGGAGAGGCGCCGTACATCATGTGCTGCAGGCCGCTGAGGTCATAGTTGCCGAACTCCGGGTGAGCCAGCACCATTCGCAGCATGGTAGGCACCAGGAAGGTTTCGATTACGCCCTCGTTCTGGATCGCCTCCAGCACCGCCTTGGGTTCGAACATGGGAAGTATCACGTTGGTGCTGTGGCGGGCGACCGCCTGCAGGATCAGCCCGGTACCGGCAACGTGGAAGGTGGGTGCCGCATGCAGGGTCACCGAACGCGTCGGCATGTTTGCCACCGCCTGGGAGCCCAGTCCGTTACTGAACAGGTTCATGTGGCTGAGCATGACGCCCTTGGGCTTACCGGTAGTGCCACCGGTGTACATCACCGCTGCCAGGTCGTCCTTGCTGCGCAGGGTGTCTTCCATTTCCTCGTTGTCGCGGACCAGGTCTTCGAAATTATGGGTGCCGTCCGGGGTTTCCTTGTCGCCGGAGTAGATTACCGTGCTCAGGGATTTCGAACCTTCCTTCAACGGATTGATCATGGGGCTGAAGGTGTCGTCCACAACCAGGAACGTACTTTCACAGTCGTCCAGGGAATAGATGATCTCTGCCGGGCTCCAGCGGATATTCACCGGGTTGATAACACCCCCGGCCCAGAAGGTGGCATAGATGGCTTCCGCGTAGCGGTCCGAGTTTAGGCTCAGAATCGCTACCCGGTCGCCTTCTTTGAGTCCCAGCTTTTTCAGGCCTGCGGCCAACCGGGCAATGCGGGAGACAAACTCCCGGTAGCTGTGGCGGCGGCCATGGCAGACCGTGGCGGTCTGGTTCGGTGCCTCGATCAGGGCTTTGTGCAGGGGTTGCGTCAGGTACATGTGTTCGGGTCTCCTTGTTTCTTGTTATCAGTGCTGGTTCAGAAGCCGTGCTTGTCTACGTCGACTTTTGAGTAGACTTCATCCCAGTAGAGCTTGGTGAGTGCCTCGGGGGAGTCGATATCGTCGACCATGTTGGCCCACTTTTCGATGATGGGGCGGAAGTCCTCCAGCATCTCCTCGCCGTCAGCAATGCCATACCGCTCCTGGTAAGCGCTGGCGATCTGCTCCAGGTCAGCCCGGATAAAGTTCCGGTTGGCTTCGACCAGGCCCTCTGAAGGCGCATGGACGGTGATGTCTTCCCGCTCGCGAGCCGTCTCCAGGTTGTCCAGGCTGGCCTGCGCGTAGGCCCAGGTGATGTCAGCGGAAGTCACCGCAGTGGCGTACATCACAGCTTCCCGCTGGGTGGTGTCCAGCGACTGCCAGAAGTCCCGATTGATGCTGTTGCTGGAAGTACCGTAAACCCCACCCGGCACATCTGTGGTGATATGGGTGACCACTTCCATCATCTTGAAAATCGTCAGTTCCGGTGTGGACTGGATAGTGCAGTCCAGAACGCCCTGGCTGATACCTTCATACATTTCATTCACTGACATGGACACCGGTGAGGCCTCCATGGCTTCGGCCCAGCGTGACCAGTTGGCGCCGCCGTGGCGAAGGCGTTTGCCTTTGAGGTCTTCGACGGTGGTTACGGGTTCATTGCACAGCAACATGTAGCGGGTGCTGGCCCCACCACCGGCGTAGACCTGGTTCTGTTGTGTGAATTCATCCAGGCAGGACTCGCAGTGGTTGAACAGGTATTCCGCTATGGCGCCCCCGAAGGCCATGCCGGCCCGGTGTTGTTCAAGGTCGGTGAATTCGAGCAGCATTGATGACTCACCCACCAGGTTGGCGCGGGGATATTCGGTCGAGGCATAGGTCAGCAGCACGGCGCCGGCATCCGCCATGCCATCCCGCAGGCCATCGGACATTTCCATGAAGTTGAGTAGCGTCTGGGGGTAAACCTTGCCAGTCAGGGTGCCGTCGGAATATTCCTTCAGGGCTTCCACGTACCGGTCGGCGGCCTTGGATCCTATGGAGTTGGGCGGGTAGCCGGTGGCGTACTTCAGTTCGGTGGCCTGGGCCTGGCCCAGCATGGCGGTCGACAGAACAGCGGCCGAAACCACGGCGGGCAGGTGTAGGGCTTTACGCATCGGGACATCTCCTGGTTATTGCGGCCCGTTTCTGTGAGCCGCTTTTTGTTGTGGGATGGAGCATCGAGCGTTGGCTTGGTGGCTGTCTGATAATTCTTGTTTTGTGATATCTGGACAGTAGCTCTCAAGCTAGGCTACGAGTAGTCCGTCAGCTATCGTCGGAAACGACGAATTGTGCAGTTTTGGGGTTAACCGATAGCCGGGGCAGGCCTGGATGAGTGCGGCCGTAATGGCTGGGGCGAGGATCAGAGAGGGGGCGGGAGCCGCCCCTGCTGGGTGGCTCCCGGGTGGAGTTCAGTTAGCCGGCGAACTCATCGTTGCAGGCCTGTTTCATGGCAGTCCGGTATTCCGCTGCCAGGCGCTGACACAGCTCCGCTGCGGACGGGTCATCCTGGATAGCGCCGACACCATGTCCGGCGGACCAGACGTTCTTCCAGGCCTTGGCCTCGTTCTCCATATCGAGGCCGCCATGGGCTTCGTCGCTGGCCAGGTCCAGGCCGGCCGCTTCTATGCTGGGCCGAAGGAAATTGGCGTTCACTCCGGAGACCTTGGGGGTGTAGACGATATCGGCGGCATGGGTGTCACGAACCATCGCCTTGTACTCGGGCTGTACCATGGACTCCCTGGTCGCCAGGAAGCGGGTGCCAAGATAGGCGAGGTCAGCCCCCATAAGCCGTGATGCCGCGACCTGGGCGCCGGTGCTGATACTGCCGGCGAGGATCACGGTGCCGTCGAACACCTGGCGGATTTCCTGCACCAGCGCAAACGGGCTCACGGTGCCTGCATGGCCACCAGCGCCTGCAGACACTGCGATAATGCCATCCACACCAGCCTCGGCGGCCTTCTCCGCATGGCGGCGGTTGATGACGTCATGGAACACCAGGCCACCGTAGGAATGCACCGCTTTTACCACTTCAGGCACCGCGCCCAGTGAGGTGATCACCAGCGGCACCTTGTATTTTACGACCTGCTCCAGGTCTGCCTGCAGGCGGGGGTTGGAGCGGTGAACAATCAGGTTGACCCCATAGGGCGCAGCATCCTTGCCTTCAAGGCGCCGTTCAATTTCTTCCAGCCACTCGACAAAGCCCTCGGTAGAGCGCTGGTTGAGGGCAGGAAAGGTGCCTACGACACCGTTGAGGCAGGTTTCCACCACCAGGTCCGGACCGGACGTGAGAAACATGGGTGCAGCAATGGCCGGGACTTTGAGCCGGCCCTGGAAGGAAGCGGGAATAGCCATGATGACAATCTCCAGGTTTATTGTTTCAAAGCGTTCCCCTGCATAGTGGCACGATTGACCGCTGTGCCATTCGTCGGTTCTGACGAGTTATTCTGATGGACGGAGGGAATAAGATAGTCGGTCAAGAGTGTTTGCCCATAAGAACGACAAGGACCAGCAACCATGACGACTGTAAAGACTACCCCCGGCGTGGCAGCCACTGAGCGCGAAGACGGCACCCTGTTTCTTGATATGGTGCGGCGCATTCTCCAGCAGGAAGTCGCGCCCTACTATGAAAGCTGGGAGGAAGCCCACCAGGTTCCCAGGGAACTCTGGAGCAAGCTGGGCGAGGCTGGCCTGCTTGGCGTGGACCTTCCCGAGGAATACGGCGGCTCTGACGCAGGGCCGGATATCTGCCTGATGATCGTTGAGGAAATATCACGGCAGGGTTTCGGGGGGCTGACCGGTGGCTACAACATCCATTCAAATATTGTTATTCCCTACATTGAACGGCTGGGCACCGACGCGCAAAAGGCCCATTGGCTGCCGCAGATGGCAAGTGGCGAGGTGCTGGGCGCGATTGCCATGACGGAACCGGGTGCCGGCAGTGACCTGGCCGGTATGCGTACCTCCGCCCAGAAAGTGGATGGAGGCTGGAAAATCAACGGCGCCAAGGTTTTTATAACCAACGGTATCCTGGCGGACATGGTTATTGTCTGTGCCAAGACGGATCCCGGTGCCGGGGCTCGCGGGGTGTCACTGTTCATGGTTGATACCACCCTGCCAGGATTCTCTCGTGGCAAGTCGATCCGCAAGATTGGCCAGCACGCCAGCGATACCGCTGAGCTGTTCTTCGATGACCTGGTCGTTCCGGACGATGCCCTGCTGGGTGAGGCCGGCAAGGGCTTTGGCTATCTGATGCAGGAGCTGCCCCGTGAACGTCTGGGCGTTGCTGCCCAAGCGCTGGGAGCCATCGAGGGGGCCCTGCAGCTGACACTGGACTATGTGCAGGATCGCCGGGCGTTTGGTCAGCGCATTGCGGATTTCCAGAACACCCGGTTTACCCTGGCACAGGTTCGGGCAGACCTGGATATGGGGCGCGGGTATTACAACCAGTGCCTGCAGCGTTACCTGGCCGGCGAAATGACTGCGGTGGATGCCGCTGTGATCAAGTTGCAACTCACCGAGATGCAATGCAGCTGTATCGATCGCTGTATGCAGCTGTTCGGTGGTTACGGTTATACGGTCGAATATCCAATCTCCCGGTTCTATGTGGATGCCCGGGTACAGACAGTCTATGCCGGTACTTCTGAAATCATGAAGGAAGTCATTGCTCGCGATATGCTGGGGCGAGCGCAATAATCGGGGATGAGACCTATGGACTGGCAGGCATATATCGATACCGGAAAACTGGCTAAATGGATGGCCGGGCAGGGGCTTGGCGACGGTGAGGTCACCGGTGCGCACTTGCTTGGGGGTGGTACCCAGAACCTCCTCCTGCGCTTTGACTACAACGGGCGAAGCCTTGTGCTTCGGCGGCCGCCGCCGCATCTTCGCGCCAATTCCAACGAAACCATGCGCCGTGAAATGCGCATGCTCGAGGCGCTGGCGGACTCTGACGTGCCACATCCCCGGCTTGTGGCCGGTTGCCCTGACGAAGCGGTGCTTGGTGCCGCTTTCTATCTGATGGAGCCGGTGGAAGGCTTTGCGCCGGTGAATGGCCTGCCGGAACTCCACGCTTCGGATGCGGCGATCCGGCACCGCATGGGCCTGTCGCTGGTGGAGGGGATCACTGCCCTGGGCGCGGTGGATTACCAGGCTGTTGGCCTTACCGGGTTTGGCAAACCGGACAATTACCTTGAGCGCCAGGTGAATCGCTGGCGCCAGCAGCTCAAGGGTTACGGAGACTTCCCCGGCTGGTCCGGCCCGCAGGCCATTCCCGGTGTGGAGACCGTCGCTGGCTGGCTGGATCGTCACCGGCCTTCGTCCTTTGAGCCGGGTATCATCCACGGTGACTACCACCTTGGTAACGTCATGTACCGTCACGACAGTGGCGAACTGGCGGCGATTGTGGACTGGGAACTGACTACAATCGGTGACCCGTTGCTCGACCTGGGTTGGCTACTGGCCACCTGGCCAGGGGAAACACCGGCCGACGACACCATAGAAGGTTTCCGCATTCAGCCCTGGGAAGGCTTTCCGGATGCCGATGAGCTGGTTGAACATTACCGCGCCCGTACCCATCGGGATACGTCCAGCATTGACTGGTACGCGGTACTCGCCTGCTACAAGCTTGGTATTATCCTGGAGGGAACCCACGCCCGCGCCTGCGCGGGTAAGGCCCCGAAAGCCACGGGCGACCTGCTACACGCCAGCACCGTAGCGCTGTTCGAACGGGCTCTGGGCTGGGTGCGCTGACACCGGTCTAAGCCACCTGGGATAAGCCGCCCCAGCACTGCCCCGCGTGCCGCCTGATACCGCTCACCCTGAGCCTGTCGAAGGGTGGCTCCCACCAGTTCTGAGACTTTTCCGCTCGCCGGCCTTGTTGCTTTTCTGGCTGCCCTTCGACAAGCTCAGGGCGAACGGGGAGTGGCCGTACCGATCCTGGCTTTGGCTTGGTGTTATTCAAGGGACCGTTCACCCTGAGCCTGTCGAAGGGTGTTCCTCGCCAGCTCAGACACCCTTCTCCAGTCACCAGTAATCATTGCCTCTTTCTTCTTTCGGCTCCAGCCCTTTATCCGCCGTTCGCAGGCCAGGGCTTCGTCCCGTGTAGGGAATGGTTGACTGAAAACCAGCTCTACCGGGAGCCGGCTGGCGGTATAGCAGGTTGGGAAGGTGCGGAACTTGTGTTGCTCAATACGTTGGTCGAGGTTATCAGTGTGGCCGGTGTAGTAGCTGTAGTCTGCACAACGGAGAATGTATACCCAGAACGTCATGAACGCCTCGTTGGTTTCCCTGGTTAAAGGCCTTTCGACAAGCCCCCTTCGACGGGCTCCCTTCGACAGGCTCAGGGTGAGCGGGGTTTGGTCGTAGGAATCTCGTTTTGCCCCCTTCGATTCAGGCTCCGTTCACCCTGAGCTCGTCGAAGGGTGATTTGGCCGCCGACTACCAGCGCCTTTTCGTTATTCCTTCGACAGGCTCAGGGTGAGCGGGAGTCTCAAGGGCCGGTTCTTGAGCGGGAGAATAGGCTATATGCCGCGCCTGTGAAACGCCGCAAGATCACACATATTGCGCGGTGCTATTTCCCCGGTTCTCTACACCAGGCCCCGGGGGCATGGCTGCGCCCTTTCAGCTGGTTTTATGGGAGGAAGGAATCGCGTAGGTGACTACTGCATGGGCTACCGGCTTTTCGAGGTGGCCTTCGGAGTAGATGTTCACCTCTGTCAGCACTGAGCGGCGGCCCAGGTGGAGCAGGGTGCCCCTGGCGAGCAGGGCCTTGCCGGATTCCGGTTTGCGCAGGAAGTTGATGTTCAGGTTGCTGGTGACCGCCAGGGGCACGATGCCGATATGGGACAGTACCACTACATAAGCGGCCGTATCCGCGGTTGCCATCATGGTGGGGCCGGACACGGTGCCGCCGGGGCGCAGGTGGGATTCGTCCACTGGCTGGCGGACCCAGGCTTCGTTGTCATCCACGCTTTCCACGGTGATGGTCGCCTGGGGAAACTCGCCGCTCATGAATGCCTGTAGCTCGTCAGCACTGACCTGGGTTGCCATCGGTTGATTCCTCGTTGTGTTGGTTGGTTACTTCGCCGGGCCAGGCTCGCTGGCCTGTCCCAGTGCCTGCTGCATGTCCAGTTCCAGGGCGGGCAGCTGGTGGGCAGCTTCACTGATGGCCTGGATGTCCAGTTGCTCTGCCCGGGCGATTTCCCCGAGAGCACTCCAGGCGTCAGCGCTGCGCTGACAGGCCTCCGCAGCGGTCGCGAAGGCAGTGTCGCCGGTGGCATGGGCCACGTCCCGGCAGAAGCTGGCTTCCAGCCGGCGGAAGAAGCCCCCACCTGTGCCAGCCTTTTCCACGAACACCGGTATGCTTCTCACGGCAGCAGTCAGCTCATCGGGATCCAGGCGGTAGGGCCAGGTGATGATGTCATCGGCGAATGCCTGGACACCCTCCACGCCGGATGCCACCAGGCTCCCTTCAGGCAGGCTGGATACGTCGAACAGCAGGGCATCTTCGCCGCCAAGCACCCGCGTAGCCGAGGCGGCGGCCTCCCGGGCGCAAGTCAGCAGATCGGGTAACCGAGCCGGAAAACGCATGGGATAGGTGGCGAACCGGTTAGGGCCGGGAAAGCCATTGGAGCCGTGTGCCCGACGGAAGGCCTCCATGGGCACTTCCTGGATATCTTCCCGGTCGTTATCCACGATGAAAACGGTGTTCTGCCGGTCATCGTAACCAATAACCACCACATCGTGGCGGGTGTTGGATAACCGCACCCGCAGGTAGGGGAGCTCTGCAATATCGCACCAGACCATGACCGGGTGGCCGGCGTCTATCTCGTCCTTTACCGAGCGCCAGGCCTCCTGTGGGTCGTCTGTCTGCTGACGGCGGGTATCGATATTCAGCCGCCGGCAGAAATCCAGCTCCATATCGGCGTTGCGGCCTACCAGGTATATGGGCGGGGTGAGGCCGGGGTACCGGGTATACATAAAAGACAGCCCGCCCCCAAGGCCGAACACCAGGCCCTCACCCGGTAATCCGTCACCGGGCAGGTTGTCCCAGCCCAGCGCGGCCCAGTGCAGCAGGTCTCGAAGGGCGCCTGAGCCGCAGTGGCCGCCGAGTTGGTGGGGGTAGGGGGCGATGATTACTCGGCTCATTTGGGTTCACTCCACTGCTGACGAAGGATTTTCTTGTCGAGTTTGCCGTAAGCGGTCACCGGAAGGCTGTCGACCAGGTGAATGGCCTTGGGGACCTTGTATTTTGACAGGGTTGCCTTGCAGTGGGCCAGCAGCTCGGCTGTATCCGGTGATGTGTCGGGCTGGGGTACCACAAAGGCAGTCACCGCTTCACCCCAATCCGGGTCTGGCAGCCCAACCACGGCCACCTGGGCGACGCCCTCACAGGGCTGCAGGGCGTTCTCAACTTCCGAGGTGTACACGTTCATGCCGCCACTGATGATCATGTCATTTTTGCGGTCGAGCAGGTAAAGATACCCCTCGGCGTCCAGCCGGCCAATATCCCCGGTATGTACCCAGCCATCCACCAGTGTGGAAGCGGTTTTCTCCGGCAACTGGTGGTAGCCCAGCATGTTATAGGGGGTCAGGGTAGTGACTTCGCCGCTTTCACCCACCGGAACTTCGTTGCCCAGGTCATCAACGATTCGCACCCTCGACATAGTTGCGGGCTGGCCGCAACTGAGCAGGCGCTCGGGATGCGCGGGGTCGTGGTCTTCCCGGCGTAGCCGGGTGATGAAGTTTGGTGCTTCCGTCTGGCCATAGAGCTGCATGAAAACAGGGCCGAAGGTGGCCAGGCCCTGCTGCAGGCGGTCCACGGTTATCGGGGCGGCACCGTACAGCATGGTGCGCAGGGCGCCCAGATCCGGTGCCGGGCCGGGCTGCTCGTCGAGCCAGTCCAGTAACCGGTAGATCATGGTGGGCACCATAAAGGTGAGGGTTACCCGATCTTCGCTGATCCGGCGGATCACGGTGGTCGGATCGAAGCCGGGCTCGATAAAGTGGGTGGCGCCCTTGAGCAGGCCCGTCAGTAACAGCATGCCAGCGGCGTGGGGCAGCGGGGATGTCAGCAATAGTCGTTCATCGTCCTGCAGTCCCAGTTCGGTCAGGTGAGAGAACAGGTTCAGGTAGACATTCTGCTGGCTGTGCATCACGCCCTTGGGTTTGCCCGTGGTGCCCCCGGTGTAGCCAATAAACGCGAGCTGGTCCGGGGTGATGTCCACCTGGGTGTATTCCGGACGTGCGTGGGCCAGGAAGCCTTGCCAGGGTAGCATCCCGGTCGGGCACGGGGCGCTGTCACCAACCACAATAACGGTGTCGAGGTCTGGCAGTTGCGAGCGCTTTGCTTCCAGCAGCTCCACCCGGCGTGCATCCACAATGGCTACCCGGACCCCAGCATCCGCCAGGATGTAGAGCACTTCATCATCACTGAGCATATCGTTCAGGGGCACCTTGATGGCCCCGGCCTGGATCACGCCCTGATCGGCAATGGCAAATTCCAGGCAGTTGGCCATGGCAATGGCCACCGGTGTACCGGGGCGAACGCCCAGGTCAATCAGGCCATTGCCCGCGCGAATTGATTGCTGCAGCAATTCCTCATAGGTCAGCATGTCCCCGTTCATGGTCAGGGCGCAACGGTTGCCGAAACGGCTCAGGGCGCCGGTATAAAGGGATTTGAGCGTAAGCAGGTCTGAGGGCATGGCGGAAGGCATCATGGCGTGACAGGAATCCTTTTATTGTTGTTGATTTTCACCTTAACGGGCGCCGTTTGTCCGAGCATCGTCGGATCGGACGATGCTCCGCTCCGACGGGCTGATTACCGTGGATTGTTCTACCCATGTTCCATAATGGCAGGAGAAAACAACAATGAACGATCTGGACTACACCGGGAAGACGGTACTGGTAGTGGGCGGCTCCAGCGGTATCGGTAATGGTATTGCCCAGGCTTTCCGTGCCCGGGGCGCCGAGGTACATGTATGGGGCACGCGGGCGTCGGCGGACGACTATGATGCCGCCGAGGGTTCGGATCTTGGCGGCCTGCACTATACGCAGGTGGATGTGGGTGATATGGATGCGATTGAACGTGTCCAGCCTGCCTTCGACAAACTCGATGTGCTGATCCTGTGCCAGGGTGTGGTGGTCTACAAGCGCGGCGAGTTCGAGCGGGATGGATGGGACCATGTCATCAATGTGAACCTCAACAGCCTGCGGACCTGCGCCATGAAGTTCCACGACCAGCTTGCCGAAAGCCAGGGCTCGTTGATCATTGTAAGTTCGACGGCGGCGTTCCATTCCACCAAGGGCAACCCGGCCTACAATGCCTCCAAGGCAGGGGCGGTGGCACTGGTGCGCACCCTTGGCGAGGCCTGGGCACCCGAGGGTATCGCGGTCAACGGCATTGCACCCGGGTTTGTCGCTACCAAGATGACGAAAGTGACCACCGACAACCCGAAACGCAAGCAGATGGCCGAGGCAGCCATTCCGGTAGGGCGGATGGGCGAGCCCCATGAAATGGCGGGACCTGCCTTGTTCCTGGCCTCACCGCTGGCTTCCTACATGCGGGGGCAGACGTTGATTGTGGATGGGGGGCTTACACTTTCCTGACGAGCGTTTTTTGCCACGGAATCCATATATGGTCTCCTCCCCGTTTGCAAGGCTCCAGAGTCTGATGAGGGACAGGTTGCTGCCATATATCCGGCC
>NZ_JAKZAH010000001.1 GCF_023156245.1 Marinobacter bryozoorum | reverse complement strand
ACTCTATTCGGCTGGATATTGTGGATACGTTCTCGGGCCGAACTGTGATTCGACGCGGCGGGGTCACTTGCTCAAAATACTTCTGCCGCGCAGACTCCTAGCCGGCTATGGCATTGCCGCCCGGCTGGAGTTCCTGTTGATTCCGATGGTGTTCGGTATTGGCGCCGCCATGACCGCGATCGTTGGCACCAATGTGGGCGCTGGCCGGGTGGCTAGGGCCGAGCAGGTGGGCTGGACCGGTGGCGCGCTTGCGGCGGTGCTGACTGGCAGCATCGGCCTGTTGCTGGCAGTCGCACCGGGGCTCTGGGTTGGCCTGTTTACCGATGATGCGGAAACGTTCAGCGCAGGTGCCAGGTTCCTGCAGATCGTGGGCCCGGTATTCCTGTTCCAGGGGCTGGGGCTTGCCCTCTACTTCGGTTCCCAGGGAGCGGGCTTTATCCAGTGGCCGGTCTTTGCTGCCCTGGTCCGGTTTGTCGTCGCCATTGGTGGCGCCTCGCTGGTGGCTTACGGATTCGGAATGGGACTGGATGCGGTCTACGCCTGTATCGCCGCCGGTATGTTGCTGTTCGGCGCGATTACGGCCAGTGCCCTGCGCCTTGGCGCCTGGCGCCGGGGCGTCCCTGCCGGGTGACAACCCAGCTGCAGCAAAGTCCGCCGGCCGGCTCCACTCCGGCCGGCGTGCCTTGTTGCCCCCGCGCCCTTACCCTATGCTGACGTAAGTCCCTGACAATCCAGACAACCGATCAACCCTCAACCGGAGGTGCTATGAAACTCGCTACCCTGGCCAAACCCGGCGGACTGGATCAGCTAAGCGTCACCACAGGCGCTGAACCCGGTGATCCTGGCCCCGGCGAAATACGGGTACGGATATACGCCAGTTCCCTGAACTACCATGATTACTCGGTGGTGACCGGTCGCATTCCCACCGACGATGGCCGCATTCCCATGTCAGACGGTGCCGGTGTGGTGGAAGCGGTCGGCCCGGAAGTGAAGGACTTCCAGGTAGGCGACCATGTGGTTTCGACCTTCTTTCCGGAGTGGCTGACCGGCCCTGCCCCCATCGCCAACTTCAGCACAACCCCGGGCGACGGAGTCGATGGCTACGCCCGGGAGCAGGTTGTGGCACCGGAAAGCGCCTTTACCCTGGCGCCGAAAGGCTACAGCCACGCCGAAGCCGCCACCCTGACCACCGCGGGCCTGACCGCCTGGCGTGCGCTGGTGGTCAACGGCGGGCTGAAGGCCGGGGATACTGTGCTCACGCTCGGTACCGGCGGCGTGTCCATCTTTGCCCTGCAATTCGCAAAGATGATGGGGGCGAGAGTCATTGCAACCTCTTCGTCCGATGACAAGCTGGAGAAGCTCACTGCGATGGGAGCCGACCACACCATCAACTACAAGGCGACACCCGAGTGGGGCCAGCGTGTGCTGGAGCTAACCGGTGGCCAGGGTGTGGACCATGTCATCGAAGTAGGCGGCCCGGGCACCCTGCCCCAGTCCATTGATGCGGTCTGCATCGGCGGCCACATCTCGCTGATCGGCGTGCTCACCGGCCGCACCGGGGACGTTCCAACGGCAAAGCTGATGGCAAAGCAGGCGCGGCTGGAGGGGCTGATCGTCGGCAGCCGGGCCCAACAGCAGGACATGGTCCGCGCCATTGAAGCGAATGACCTGCACCCGGTGCTTGACCGCTCATTCCCGCTGGAAGAAATTGCAGAAGCCTTCCGCCACGAAGAAGCAGGCAGGCACTTTGGCAAGATCTGCCTGGATTTCTGACGGCCAGTGATGGGTGGCGGCACACCGGCAGCGCCCTGACACAAGACAAGCCGGGGCGCCGGTGTCAGCCTCGTGGGACAACAATCGCGAGGATGCCCCCATGAATTTCGATTACACCGACAAGGTCCGGGGTCTGCAGGAAAAGCTGCAGGCCTTTATGGACGAGCATATCTATCCCAACGAAACTGCCATCATCGAAGAAATCCGTTCGCTTGGGCCCTACAAGGTGTCCCCGAAACTCGAGGAGCTCAAGGCCCTTGGCCGGGAGTCAGGGCTGTGGAACCTGTTCCTGCCGGAGTCTGAGCACGGTGCTGGTCTTACCAACCTGGAATACGCTCCCCTGTGCGAGATCATGGGCCGGGTTGCCTTTGCGCCGGAAGTCTTCAACTGCAGCGCACCGGACACCGGCAATATGGAAGTGCTGGCCCGCTACGGCACCGATGAGCAGAAGAAAACCTGGCTGGAACCGCTGCTGGAGGGCAAGACCCGCTCCTGCTTCGCCATGACCGAGCCGGCAGTGGCTTCAAGCGATGCCACCAATATCCAGTCGTCCATTACGCGGGATGGCGACGAGTACGTCATCAACGGCCACAAGTGGTTCAGCTCCGGTGCTACCGATCCCCGCTGCGCCCTGTTCATCTTCATGGGCAAAACCGACCCGGACAACCCGGACCGGCACAAGCAGCAGTCCATGATCATCGTGCCCCGGGATGCCGAAGGCGTGGAGATTGTGCGGCCGCTACCGGTATTCGGCTACGACACCCTGGACCGGGTCACCGAGGTGAAATTCAACAATGTGCGGGTGCCCGCCGGCAACATGCTACTGGGTGAGGGCCGCGGTTTCGAGATCGCCCAGGGCCGCCTGGGGCCCGGCCGCATCCACCACTGCATGCGCCTGATCGGCCTGGCAGAGCGGATGCTCGAGCAGATGTGCCAGCGCACCCAGCAGCGGGTAACCTTTGGCCAGCCAGTGTCCACCCAGACGGTCACCCTGGAGAGGATAGCCGAGTCCCGCATCGCCATCGAGCAGGCCCGCCTGCTGACCCTGAAAGCGGCGTACATGATGGATACCGTGGGCAACAAGGTCGCAAAGGCTGAAATTGCCATGATCAAGATTGCCGCGCCCAACATGGCCTGCAAGGTCATCGACTGGGTGATGCAGTCCCACGGTGGTGCCGGGGTAATCAATGACCACGGCATTGCCGCCGCCTACGCGGTAGCGCGATTCCTGCGGATTGCGGATGGCCCTGACGAGGTCCACCGCAACCAGCTGGGCCGGCTGGAGCTGAAGAAACACCCCGTTACCAGCCCCTAGAAATCACGCCCAAGAAAAAGGCCCGCGGTTTAGCGGGCCTTTTCACAACTCACTGAGACTCAGCGATTCTTCCACACCGGGGCACGTTTCTCCGCAAACGCGCGCGAACCCTCGATGGCATCCTCCGACTTCATCACCGGGGCAATCAGCTCAGCCTGGCGATCGAACATCTCGTCCAGGGACCAGTCCTGCTGCTGTGCGATCACATTCTTGGTCGCCTTCAGTGACATGGGCGCATTGACAGCGATGGCGCGGGCCAGTTCCAGGGCGCCAGACATGGCCTCACCCGCATTGACCAGCCGGTTGATCAGCCCCAGGTCATACATCCGCTGGGCGTCCGCCATATCACCGGTCAGGGCGAGCTCCATGGCCACCCGGTACGGCAGCTGACGGGGCAGTCGCAGCAGACCACCAGCACCCGCTGCCAGGCCACGCTTCACTTCCGGCAGGCCGAACTTGGCATTGTTAGCCGCGACAATCAGGTCGCAACTGAGGGCCAGCTCGCAGCCACCGGCCAGGGCATAGCCCTCGATAGCAGCGATAACCGGCTTGCTCAGTTTTGCCTGCACGAAACCGGCGAAGCCTTTTTCATCAGTGACGACCTTCTCACCGGCCACAAAGGCCTTCAGGTCCATACCGGCGCAGAAGGAGCCGCCGGCACCGGTCAGGATCAGCACTCGCACGTCGTCCCTGGCTTCAAGCTCATCCAGGGTCTTGTCCATGGTCTCGGCAACCGCCTGGTTGATGGCGTTCTTTGCCTCCGGACGGTTCAGGGTAATGATGGCAACGCCATCTTCGACTTTCAGTTCGATCACGCTCATGTTTGTTTCTCTTGTTATTGATGGGGACTGATATCTCATCACGTCGTGAACTACCGCGCCTCGGTCAAACCGACGATCTTTCCCCTACATCAACGCAACCGAAAACCCGCCATCGACCACCAGGTTGGTGCCGCTGACATAGGCGCCGGCGTTGCTACACAGATAAAGCACCGAGTACCCGATATCCTCAGGCTCACCCAGACGCTTGACGGTAGTCTTCTCAACAATGCGTTTCTTGGTATCGGCGTCAAAGGCATCCGCCAGCTTGGTCTGGATGACGCCGGGCAGAACGGTATTGACCCGGATGCCTTCTCCACCGAACTCAAGGGCGAACGAACGGCTCATACCGATCAGGGCAGTCTTGAGGGTGGAATAAAGGCTCAGCATCCGGTCCGGATGCAGGGCAGCGACGGAGGCCAGGTTGACGATGCTGCCGCCGCCTTTCAGGCGCATCAACTTTACCGCTTCCACCGACATAAACCAGTAGCCTCTCAGGTCCACCTCGACGGTCTTGGTGAACAGGCCCACCTCCGTGTCCTCAATGGTTCGCCAGGGGCTGAGCACTGCGTTGTTGACCAGGATATCCAGGCCGCCATGTTCCTCTTTCAGCCAGGCAGACATGGCTTCGATATCCTCCATACGGCCAATATGGCAGGCACGCCCTTCAGCACTCAGCCCCTGCTGACGAAAGCCGGCAGCAATGGCATCGCACTCATCCTGCTTGCGGCTACTGATGATCACATGGGCACCTGCCTGGGCAAGCACACGGGCGGTCGCTTCGCCAATCCCCATGGTCGACCCGGTAACCAGGGCCACCTTACCCTCCAGGCTGAAGGCCGATGCCAGTTCCGGTGGTAGCTGTGCGGTCATGGTTTCCCCCTTTGATGAACGCAGTTTGTTGTTGTCGGGATGATGTGGGCGGCCTGCTGGCTCACTGGTGGAGCCTCACGCTCGCCTTCCCCGGCGTTATGACTTCTCCGGCCTCGTTCACAATGGCGAGCTCGACGTCGACCTCCCCGTCGGCCTCCCGGACTTCCGTTATGCGCCCACGGGCGCGCAGCGTTTCTCCGATATAGGCCGCCTTCCGGTTGCTGTATTCAAAGCCCGACAGGACGCCATCTGTGCCCACCCACTCCAGCACCAGCTGGGTCAGGAAATCCCCCTGCAGCGGGCCGTCAATCACGATGCCAGGGTGGCCCTCCTCACCAGTGGTGTAGGGGTGGTCATAATGGATCCGGTGGTGGTTCCAGATGGCGGCGTTGTACATGAACAACTGCACCTCATCCGGCTTGAACGCCCGCTCCGGTAATGGGTCGCCGACATGAACCCGGGATAGCTTCATGGTTACCTCGCAATGCGGGTGGAGTGCTCCGTCATGACCGGCTCCCCCGCTTCGGTTTCAACACGGTTCTCAACCACCGCAAAGATCAGCGGCCCCTGCGCCCCTTCCTTTTCGAACAGGTCCACCAGTGTCTGGCGGGAAACCAGAACATCACCGGGATAGATGCCCCGGAACCAGGTCTGCTGTGTGCCCCCGGCCATCACCCGCTTTAGGGGCAGTTCCGGCACCAGCCCCGTGTCCGGTGGCAGGCCATCATGGCCCAACTGCTCCCGCGGCAATATGGGCAGGAAAAGTCCAAACAGAAACATGGGGGGCGCCTCATCCCCATCGATAAACCGCTGCAGGCGCTGGCCGGTAGCGGCCGAGTATTTGCAGATTTCGCGGCGGGTCACTTCTGCACTGACGGGGGGTAATTGGCGCCCGACCGCCGCATTGAGTTCCGGTGTCAGCAACGCCATGGTTAAACTCCTCAATGGTCCAGCCCGAGACGGGATCTGGCTTCTGCATCCAGTTTTCGGAAATCGATCTTGCCCTCAGGCGTCACCGGCCAGGCGCCCTCCCATTCCAGAAATTCCTGCGGTATCTCGTAGATCGCCATAACGCCCTTACAGGCTTCCCGGATGTCCCGGGTTGAACCAAGGGTGTGTCCGGCCCGGGGCCTGACAAAGGCAACGATCTTCGATCCCCAGTAATCATCCGGCACACCAATGGTCTTGACGTCATCGAACGCTTCGTGGAACACCTCAAGCAGCAGGTTGGTCACCCGCACGGTAGAGACGTTCTCCCCGCCGGTTTTCAGCACGCCACCGAGCCGGCCGAGGAAGGTGATATAGCCGTTATCGAAGGTTCCGTAATCACCACTGTGGAAGTAGCCCTCCTCGTCAAAGGACTGCCGGGTTTCTTCTTCCTGGCGATGGTAGCCCCGGAACAGGAAGGGGCTGCGGTAACAGATTTCCCCTGGCTGGCCCTGGATAACCCGGTCACCGGTTTCCAGATCCTTGATAACCACTTCAACCCCCGACAGGGGCCGGCCATGGGTGTACTTCTTGATGCGGTAATCCATGCAGTCATGTTCCGCCAGCGAAACCAGCGGGCCATTCTCGGTCTGGGCATAGAGATTGTTGATGGTCGCGCCTTCCGGGCACATCTCCTTGACCAGGTCGTAGCTTCGGGGCTCACCGGCAAGCACCGCCTTGGAGATGGTGAAGTCATACCCGTCGAAACCCTGTACACGGAACAGTCCCTGCCAGTGGGAATCGAAGCCGAAGGTCGCCGTTACCTTGTACTTGTCGATGATTTTCAGCGCCTGTTCCGGCCGGAACTGTTCCATCAGATGCAGTGTGCTACCAGCCAGGGTCAGACTGAGATTGAGTCCGAACAAACCGCTGTTGTGATAGAAGGGGCTGAGATTGATGTAGGAATCGCCTTCCTGGTAACAAAGGTTCCTGGCACCGAAATGGGCCGTCGCCAACGGGGGCCGATGATCCCAGAGGGCGCTCTTGGAGAGCCCGGTGGTACCCGAGGTCTGGCACATAAACTGGATATCGGTGGGACGACCCTCTGTGATCAGCCGGTCGAATGTCGCCTGGTCCCAGTCCGCACCACGCTGTTCCAGGTCACTGAAATCCAGGAAACCGTCATGACGCAGCTGCTGGCGGCTCAGGCACACCATGTGAGTAAGTGCAGGAATTGCCTCAGAGGAAACCCGCGCCCCTTCAACCTGTAAGTCAGGAATTGACTCTTTCAGTGTGCGGATATAATCCCGGTCAGCATAGTGATCGACCGTGACGATCACCCTGGGATTGTTACGGGGCAACACACCCTGGAATTCAAGGACGCCCCACAGCAGGTTCAGCGGATTGATGATGGCTCCCAGCTGAAGCGTCGCAAAGTACAGGCACGCAAACTCCGGCGTCGGGCTGGGCAATACGGAGACCACATCCCCCTTGCCTACGCCAAGGCTGATCAAACCCTGGGACAACTGGTTAACCCGTTCCTGCAGAACGCGATAGGTGATCTCCTCGCCCTCGAAAACGATGGCAACCTTGTCCGGCTGAGCGGCACAGACTTCGGCAAACAGCGCCTGGGTTGTGTTGTCGTACCAGCGGTTGTGAAGGGATCTCTCCGCGAGTGTCATGGGCACTCCGTTACCAGGTCGATGGGGGGATCAAGGGAAGGCCACATGGATGCGTTGCAACTGTTCCTCACCATTCCCGGCCTTCAAGTTAACAGCCGGGAGACAGCCACACTTGTGCCTACTGGCTGCCTGAGAGGCCCGCCCGTGTTCAAAACAAAAACATTTGGAAGCTGAACGACCCATAGCCACCTGACGCAAGTCACAGGCAGATCAACCTCCCTATTCTGGCCCAACAGCTGAAGGAGATTGTCGATGGTAAAGCTGATTTTCTGCCTGCGAAGAAAGCCGGGGATGTCCCTGGAAGCATTCCGGGATTACTGGGCCAACCAGCACGCACCCCTGGTGCAAAAGCATGCCCAGGCCCTTGGCATCCAGCGCTATGTCCAGAGCTACACCCTGTCCGCCCCCCAGCTCTCAAAGATTGCCGAAGCCCGTGGTGCACCAGAGGCGTTCGATGGCGTTGCAGAATTGTGGTTTTCAGACTTGAATGAAATGGCAGAGAAGGGCGCGTCGCCCGAAGGCAGGGCGGCTGGCAAGGCACTGATTGAAGATGAGGCCCGCTTCATCGATCTGGCCCGGTCGCCCCTGTGGATTTCGGAAGAAAGGGAATTCATAGGCAACGGGGCCTGAAAATAACAACACAACAATAACAACCCATAACCGACTGGCGTGAGAACAATAATGACAACAACCCATCAAGACCCGATCGTCCCTAAAGTCACAGGCGTCCCCACCGGCTCCCTGAGCGCGGTGGCAACCCCGCTCTGAGCGAATCCGGTTCCTGAACCCCCGGCACCCAAGTGCCCGGAGGGAACGCATAACAGAGCCAAGACGGGGGACAAACTGTGCTCAATGAATTCCTGCAACTGATACTCAGTGGTATCGCCATTGGCTGCGTGTACGGCCTCGTGGCACTGGGCTTTGTGTTAATCTACAAGGCCACGGAAGTGGTGAACTTTGCCCAGGGCGAGCTGATGATGTTCGGCGCCTTCATTGCCCTGACCATGGGCGGACTGCAGTTCATGCCCTTCTGGCTGAGCGTAGTGCTCGCCGTCCTGGCGATGGCCCTGATTGGTGGTGCGGTCGAGCGGGCCGTGATACGCCCGGTTCTCGGACAGCCTATTTTCTCCATCGTGATGATCACCATTGGCCTCGGGTTCTTTGCCCGGGGGCTTGCCAGCCTCATCCCCGGCTGGGGCACCCTGACCCACCGCCTGCCCACCCCCTATGCAGACCAGACCGTTGCCTTCGGTGAGCTGGTGCTGTCCGCCGGTCACCTGATGATCATCCTGGTGACGATTGTGCTTTGTGTACTGCTGTTCGCCTTCTTCCGCTATACACGCATGGGTGTGGCCATGCAGGCCATTTCGCAGAACCAGCTTGCGGCCCACTACATGGGCATTCCGGTCGCCAGGGTCAATACCCTGATCTGGTGTATCAGCGCTGCCGTCGCCGCCATTGCCGGTATTCTGCTGGCGCCCATCACCTTTGTTCACGCCAACATGGGACTGATCGGCCTCAAGGCCTTTCCCGCTGCGGTCATCGGAGGGTTTGGCAGCATTCCCGGAGCGATTGTTGGCGGCCTGATCATCGGCATTGTGGAGGCGCTTTCCGGGCGTTACCTGCCGGACGGCATCAAGGATGTCTCAGCCTACGTGGTGCTGCTGGCGGTTCTGATTATCCGACCAAACGGTCTGTTTGGTGAAAAACTGACCAAGAAAGTCTAGGCGGGCCGACTGATGCGATTCCTTTTCAAGACGTCATACAACCAGGACATCCGCCTGTTCAAGGACCGGATCACCATGGGCTGGTACCTGGCCCTGGGGGTGGTATTGCTTGTCCTGCCTCTGCTGCTGGGCGAGTACTACCTCTCGCAGGCCAGCTTTGTCCTCATCTACGCCATTGTGGGGCTGGGGCTGATGCTCTTGTCCGGCTTTACCGGGCAGATTTCGCTGGGGCATGCGGCGTTCCTCGCGGTGGGCGCCTACACCGAAGCCGTATTGTCAGCCCGCGGCGTTCCTTTCGTGGTCTCGCTGCCCATGGCCATGGCCGTGTCTGCTGCGGCCGGATTCGTCGTGGGGCTACCAGCACTGCGCCTCAAGGGTATCTACCTGGCCATTGCGACCCTGGCTTTCGGTTTCATTGTCGAGGTTACCCTCCAGCAATGGGAGAGCGTGACGGGCGGCTCCATGGGCCTGCTTCTCGAGCCAGTGACACTGCTTGGCGTTACCCTGGACTCGGAATCCGGTTTCTATTACCTGGCACTGGGTCTGACCGGCCTGACCCTGCTGATCCTGAAAAACCTGCTGAGGAGCCCCACCGGCAGGGCCTTCGTGGCAATTCGTGACTCGGAAATCTCGGCCCGCAGCATGGGTATCGGGCTGGCCCGCTACAAAACCCTGGCGTTCGTCATCTCGGCAGCCATAACCGGCCTGGCCGGCGCCCTGTACGCCCACAAGCTCCAGTTCATCTCTCCGGAGCAGTTCGGCGTCTTCGTTTCCATTGAGCTGCTGATGATCATTGTGATCGGAGGCATGGGTTCGCTGCACGGTGCCTTTCTCGGCGCACTTTTCATGACCATGTTGCCGGAGTTCATCGCCATTTTGAGGGAGTACCTGCCCTCCAGCCTGGCCTATCAACCAGGCCTGCAGCCCACCATCTTCGGGGCTATCCTGATTCTGTTCGTACTGCTCGAACCTGCCGGGCTCTATGGGCGCTGGGTGAAGATACGCACCTGGTTCCAGCTCTTCCCGCTCTATCGCAAGGGCCTGATGAAGCGCGAAAAAAGTTACGTCAAATCGGACCGGCTGAGCTAGGAGGACACCATGGCCTTACTGACGGTTGAGAACCTGTCCATGGAGTTTGGCGGCATCCGGGCCGTGGACGATGTGAGTTTCCGGGTCGGGGAAGGTGAGATCTATACCATCATCGGCCCTAACGGAGCGGGCAAGACCACTATTTTCAACATGATCAGCCTGATCTATCGCAGTTCTTCCGGCCGCATCTGGTTCGATGGTAACGACCTGTCTGCCAGGAAACCCCAGGATCTCACCCACCTTGGGCTGGCGCGGACCTTTCAGAACATCGAACTGTTCGAACACGAAACCGTCCTCCAGAACCTGCTGGTGGGACGTCACTGCCACTCCCGCACCCGTCTCTGGCAGCAGATGCTGTTCACACCGGCGACACGGCGGGCCGAGATCGAGCACCGGGAAGCGGTGGAACAGGTGATCGACCTGCTCAATCTGCAGCATTACCGCGACAGCGTCGTGGGCAACCTGCCCTATGGTGTCCAGAAGCTTATTGAACTGGGACGGGCATTGTGCGCCCGGCCTCGCATCCTGTTGCTGGATGAGCCCTCTTCCGGGCTCAACGTGGAGGAAACCGACGACCTGAGCTTCTGGATCGAAGACATCCGTAACCTGCTGGGGATTACCGTGGTGATGATCGAGCACGATATGCGCCTGGTCAGCCAGGTGTCAGACCGGGTCCTTGCGGTCAGCAACGGTCGTGTACTGGCAGAAGGCACCGCCCGGGAAATCCAGGAAAACCTGGCCGTTGCGGAAGCCTATCTGGGAACCCGGGAGGACGTGGCGTAATGACTGATACCGTGCTCGAGATCAAGAACCTGGAAGCGTCCTATGGTTCGGTGCAGGCCCTTCGGGGCGTCTCCCTCAGTATCCAGGAGGGCACCATAGCGACCATCCTTGGTGCCAATGGCGCCGGCAAGACCACCATTCTCAAGTGTATTTCCGGCATCGTTGACCCCCGCAAAGGCAGTATCCACTACCTGGGAAGAGCCATTGGTGGCAAGCGCGCCGACCTGATCGTCCGCATGGGTATTGCGCACGTGCCGGAGGGTCGCCAGGTCTTCCCACTGCTGTCCGTTCGCGAGAACCTCTGGCTCGGGGCCTATACCCGTACCAGTCGGGTCGAGGCCCTGGAGGATCTGGAAGCGGTTTACCGCTACTTCCCCATACTCAAGGACCGGGAAAAACAGGAGGCCGGCAAGCTCTCCGGCGGTCAGCAGCAGATGCTTGCGATAGGGCGCGCCATGATGGCCCGTCCCTCGGTACTGTTGATGGATGAGCCCAGCCTGGGCCTTTCTCCGAAGCTGACCGAAGAAATCTTCACCATCATCCGACGCATCAACCGGGACTGGGGTACGACGATTCTCCTGGTTGAGCAAAACGCCAGCATTGCCCTGCAAACGGCCTCCCATGGCTACGTCCTTGAGTCCGGGAGGATCGTGATGGAGGGCCCCTGCGAAAAGCTGTTCCAGGATGAGGGGGTACAGGAGTTCTACCTGGGCCAGAAAGAAGAAACCGGTGTTGAACGCCGCCGCTGGAAGAAGACACGCAAATGGGCATGAAAACCGACAGCCAGGGGATGGACCGGGCGGTCCAGGCTTCTGGCCAGCCAAGAGGTGAAGCCGGCATGCCGGATACCCAAGCCATGACGATAGGGAACACCCGAACCGTTCCGGAAATGTTCCAGGCTGCCTGTGCAAAACGGGGAGCCGATATCCTGCTACGCCAGAAGGAATTCGGCATCTGGCAGGAAGTCACCTGGCACGACGCCGAAAAATTCGTCACGGACCTCGGCCTCGGACTGATCGCCCTGGGCCTCGGCCCGGGGGACCGGGCGTCCATACTGGCCAATACCGTGCGCGAGTGGCTTTACGCTGACCTCGCCATACTCGGCGCCGGCGGAATCTGTTCCGGCATTTACCCCACAGACGCAGCCAGCCAGGTGGAATTCCTGATGCAGGACTCCGCCTCCCGCTTCATTTTCGTGGAAGACGAAGAGCAGCTGGACAAGGTATTCCAGGTGCGCCATGCCCTGCCCCTGCTGGAAAAGGTCATTGTCTTCGATATGAAGGGGCTCCATGACCTTGATGACCCCCAGGTGATGAGCCTGGAAGCCCTGCAGACCCTGGGACAGCAGCAGTCTCCTGACATCCGTGAGCTATGGTGGAGCCGGCAACGGGATATCCAGCCGGACGACACCGCGATACTGGTCTACACCTCCGGCACCACCGGCAAGCCCAAGGGTGCCGAGATCAGCCATCACAATATACTCGCCAATGTCCGGGCCTGGCTGACGGCGGTGCCCATGTTCGAGGGTGATGAACGCATGGCATTCCTGCCCATGTGCCATGTGGGCGAACGCATCGCCGGCTGCTATACCTCCATGCATGCGGGGGTTCGCCTGAACTTCGTGGAAAACTTCGAGACGGTGCCGGAAAACGTGCGGGAGATATCGCCCACCATGGTCGGGGCCGTGCCCCGGGTATGGGAGAAGTTCTATTCGGCCATCCGCGTTCAACTGGCTGAAGCCACGGCCCTGCAACGCTTCTGCTACCGGATTGCCATCGACGCCGGTCACCGGATGGCCGCCTGCCGGCTGGAAAAACGGAAACCCCGCCTTGGGCAGGCCCTGTGGTTCCGGCTACTGGACTGGCTGGTCCTGGGCAACGTCAAACGCATGATCGGCATCGGCCGGGCACGGGTACTGGTAACCGGTGCGGCGCCAATTTCCCCGGAACTGATTCGATGGTACCTGGCGCTGGGCGTCGACCTGGTGGAAGGCTGGGGCCAGACCGAAACCTCCGGCTTTGCCACGGCCAACACACCAGGCCAGTCCCGACCGGGCACCGTCGGCAAACCCATGCCGGGAGTGGAGATCCGCATCTCCGACGAGGGGGAAATCCTGGTCAGGGGAGACATTGTCTTCAAGGGTTACCTTAACCTGCCGGAAAAGACCGCCGAAACCATCAGGGATGGCTGGCTCCACACCGGCGACGTGGGCGAACTGGATGAAGACGGCTTCCTCAAAATCACGGACCGGATGAAAGACATCATCATCACCGCCGGGGGCAAGAACGTCACGCCCACGGAGATCGAGAACGAGCTCAAGTTCAGCCCTTACATCACCGATGCGGTGATCATCGGGGACGCGCGCCCCTACCTGACCTGCCTGGTCATGCTGGACCAGGACAACGCCGAACACTACGCCCAGGAAAACGCCATACCTTTCTCCAGCTACGGCAGCCTGTGCCGGGCCGAGGAGATCGTAACCCTGATTTCAGAAGAAGTTGACAGGGTGAACCAGCGTTTTGCCCGGGTCGAGCAGGTCAAGAAATTCCGCATTATCGACAAGGCCCTGACCGCCGAGGACGAAGAACTGACCCCGACCATGAAACTGAAAAGAAAGGTGATCAGCGAGAAATACAAGGACCTGATCAACAGCATGTACTGACCCGGCAAGACCACCGGGTCTTCCACCGAGCAACCGCCACTGACGTGGCAGGAGTACTGAACCATGACAACAACAAACGGTATCAAGCTCGCCTGTGCACTCACCGTAGGCCTGACCACACTGGTCAGCCTGCCGGCCGGTGCCAGGACCCAGGGTGTGACCGATGACCAGATCACCATTGGCACCATCCAGGACCTGAGCGGCCCACTGGCTGCCCTCAGTAAAAAATCCCTCGACGGCATGACCATGCGTGTCGACGAGCTCAATGCCGAGGGGGGCATAAACGGACGGGAAATACGCCTCGTCGTTGACGATCACGGCTATCAGCCCAGGCGCGCCCTGCTTGCTGCCCAGCGAATGATTCAGCGGGACCGCATCTTCGCCATGATGGGCGTAATGGGCTCCGCCACCGCCATGGCTACCATTCCGGAACTGACCAAGAACAACGTACCCAGTCTGTTTCCCTTCAGTGCTGCCCGCCAGACCTATACCCCGATTAACGATCTGCAGTGGGCGTCCGTGGCGACCTATGACGGACAAATGGAAGCGGGCATCCAGTACATGATGGAGGAGAACTCCTTCGAGCGCCCCTGCGCCATCTACCAGGATGACGAGTTCGGTACAGAGGTTCTCAAGGGGGCGGAGGCGGGTCTCGAGAAACTCGGCAAGGAAATGGTCGAAACCACCTCCTTCCAGCGGGGCTCCACAGACTTCTCCTCTGGTGTCGCAAAGCTCATGGCCGCCGACTGTGACCTGGTGGTTATCGGGGCCGCCCTGCGGGAGCCCGTGGGCATCATGAACGAAGCCCGGACCCGTGGCTGGAGCCCTGCCTTCTTCGGCAGCGCGGCCTCCTACACCACCGAGCTGCCAAAACTCGGTGGTGAGGCTGTCGAAGGCTACTACGCCATGTCCGGGGTCGAAATCCCCTACGCAGCGAGCAGTGAGTCTGAAGAGCTGCGTGAATGGGCAGTCGCCTACGAAGAAAAGTTCGGTGCCGAACCGGACGGATTCTCGGTGCTGGGTTACACCATGGTGGAACTGTTCAACCGGGCCGCCGCAGCAGCCGGAGAAGATCTGACCGTGGACAGCCTGGTCGCCCAACTGAAACAGCTTGAGGCACCGGACCTGTTCGGCGCGGATTACTACTTCGATGAAGAAACCCGTAACGGTGCCGCTACCGCCAGCCTGTTCCAGGTACAGGACGGCATCTGGATTCGCCAGTCCGGGGCCCTCGAAACACCTTGACCACACAGTGGGTGGAAGGCATTCCCTTCCACCTTCACTTCTCCTCCATTTGAACCGTCTGAATACCTCCGGGGAGATTCTGACCATGTCCAGACAATTTACCCAGCAGCAGATCGACGACCTGATCCTTCCCTTTGAAGAGCATGCGCTGGACGCGCTATTGGCGGACGACCTGGATTCTGTCCGGAGCTGGCTTGACCGGATGGCACAGGGCCACGCCGGGCTTGATGCCCTCTCGGCCCATGCCCTGGCCCGGAAAATGGGCAAGCTCAGACAAGATTTTGGCGAAGCCGAGGCCCGCCGGCTGCTGGAAGTCATCGGCCAGCAACTGATGAAAACCTGGCATGCCCAGTTGCGCGAAGGCGACGAGAAGGACGCTTTCGCTGACCTGGTCAGCATCTATCGATATCAGGGCGACGCCCACCTCAACGCATTACAGGAAACCGACGCCGAGGTCGTCCTGGACCTGGCGCCCTGCGGCAGTGGCGGCAAGCTCGACCGGCAGGGACTACCCGACCGTCACCCGGACTGGTATGGACGCTGGAGCGATGGCATCAGCACCTTCTGCCAGGGCTGCAAGGCATGCCAGCGGGCCCTGAATGAGTCCCTGGGCGAGGACGTCTGGACCACCGAAAAGGGCGAGGATGGCCATTGCCGCATGCGCTTCCGCAAGCGTAGCAGTCAGGGAAGCCGGCTGTTCACCGACCAGGAGCTTGAGACCCTGCCGAAAACCCGGGTTCAGCTGGCCCGGGAAAAGCTGGACGCCGGCGAGACCGACATTGAGCCGCTGCTCAGGGGACAGCGCAAGGAATGGCAGCCATGGCATGACTTCGGTGTGGTGTGGCTGGAGTATTTCTACGCCACGGCACTGGACAAGGGCGGCGCCGACTACCTGGACGAAATGCTGGCCCAGACCTACGAACCGGCCTTTGACGCCGGGTTTCCCCGTTACAGTGCATTGAGCGACCAGGAGCTGCTCGAGGAAGTTGCCAAGACCTGGAACTACCACTGCGCGGATTTTTCGGTAACGGAAGAAGACGACCGTTTCGTGTTCCGGCTCGACCCCTGTGGCAGTGGCGGGCGACTGTTCCGGGGCGAGATGTGGCGGGACATGTTCCACTATGGGGAGCCGCTTTCGCCGACCATGGCCGAACCCCACAACATCAACTTCAACCGCCACCAGGCACCAACCTACTGCACCCACTGTGCAGCCTCGAACCGCGCCCAGCTCAAGGACGGACCCGAAGGCTCCAACCCCAGATTCTTTGTGATTGACGGGCACGCTCAGCAGAAACCGGGGCAGGCCTGCCGCCAGCTCAGCTACAAGAAAAACGCCGACCGGGCCGCCATGGACCCTGCGCTGCCGGCGCAGATCGGTCTGGACTGGACATCCCCTGACCGGGCGATACCCGCTCGCAACCTGGAGAACAAGTGATGATATCAATGACAGGAAAGACCGCCCTGATCACGGGTGGTTCAAGGGGACTGGGACGGGCCGCCGCAAACCGGCTGGCCGAACTGGGTGCCAATATTGCCATCCTGGACATTGATGACCAGGCAGCCGCCACGGTAGAGGAAGTGCGCTTGCTGGGACGCAGGGCAACCTATCGCAAGACCGACGTGTCCAGCAACGAGGCAGTGCGGGAGGCCGTGGCATCCGTTGAGGGAGAACTCGGCCACATTGACATCCTGGTCAATAACGCCGGTATCGTGAAGAACATTGCTCCTATCAGCCGTATGGCACCGGAAGCCTGGCAGAGGGAACTGGGAGTAAACCTCAGCGGCCCCTTCAACCTGATCCAGGCCATTGCCCCCGGCATGGCCGAGCGAGGATGGGGCCGTATTGTGAATATCTCCTCGGCAGCGGCCCGCGGTGGCCTGTTTAACCAGGCCGGGTACGCCGCTTCCAAGGCCGGCGTGCTGGGACTGACCCAGAACGTCACCCTTGAGTTTGCGGGCAAGGGCGTTACCTGCAACGCCATTCTTCCCGGCGTCATCGGCACCGAGAATGTCATGGCCATGCCACAGGAAATCTTTGACCAGGCCATCCGCCTGGTTCCCACCGGCCGTGTTGGTGAGCCCGAAGAAGTGGCAAACCTGATTGCCTTCCTGTGTTCCGACCTGGCCGGTTACATCAACGGCGTCGACATCCTGATCGATGGCGGCGCTGCACTGAATACCGTAGTTCTGGGGAGCCGTAAAGCCCTGAAATCCTGACCAGGGAGAACCTGACCTGCGGTACAACAACGACAATAACGGAGGCAAACCATGCCTGTATCCCCCCGACTCCGAAAAGCCCTTCTCCCGATCGCCCTGGCCAGCGGCCTTGCCGTCACCATGACCGGCCAGGCAAAGGAACTCAGCTATGCACTGGGATTCCCGCCCAACTCTGCCGCAGATGATGCGGCGACCACTTTCGCCAACAAGCTGGCAGAGGAAACCGGTGGCGAGGTAACCGCCAAGAGCTACGCCATGTCACTGCTGAACCTCGCCGAGATGTCCGACGGTGTCCGCGACGGCATTGCCGACATCGGTAATGTGCTGACACCCTACTATCCCAGGCAATACCCCCACGCGAACATGGCAGCGGAGCTGACCATGCTGCTGGCACTGGACTCCCGCGCAAAGGGACGCCAGGGCATGGTCTATGCCGGCGTCATGGGTGAGTTTCTGCTGCTGAACTGCGAAGACTGCGTGCAGGACTTCATCGAACAGGGCCAGATCTACCTGCCCATGGGCGCGACCCCCGAGTACCAGTTGCTCTGTACCAGCCCCATCGAGACACCCGAAGACCTGAAAGGTAAACGACTGCGGGTTGCCGGGGCCCAGTGGTCACGCTGGGCTTCACACTTTGGCACAACCAGCGTTTCCCTGTCCGGAAACGAGGTCTACGAGGCCCTGGAACAGGGGGTGGTGGACTGCACGGTTCAATCCAACCCGGAACTTGGTAATTTCGGACTCAAGGATGTGGTGACTGACATCACCGTGGGCATACCTGGTGGTGTTTTCTCCGGCGGTTCGGTCAGTGTCGGCCTTTCCCCGTGGCAGGATCTCTCTGCCGAGCATCGCGAGGATTTGCTCAAGGCGGCCAGCCACCTTATGGCTGACGTAACCTGGCGCTACCAGACCTATGGTGACAGGGATTTCGCGGAGGCCAGGGACAGCGGTGTGACAATTCATGAGCCATCGGATGAGCTGGTGACAGCGTCCCGGACGTTCGTAGAAGATGACGTTCCGAGGATTGCCAGCAATTACAGCGAGCAATATGGCATGGCTAATGCCGATGCCAAGATCGAAATCCTTCGGCCCATTGTTGAAAAGTGGATCAAACTGATGGATACGGCGGAGCTGAATGACGCCGAAGACCTGGCAGCAATCTACTGGGAAGAGGTACTGTCAAAAGTGGACGTGGAGAACTATGGTCAGTGACCGATAACAGGTGGGCCTGCCGGGGCAGGCCCACCTCCTGCCAACGTATCGCCAACGCTCGGCTGGTTACTCAGTCAGCCTTTGCATGCAGTTTCTGCATACCCCGCAGCCAGCGGTCGATATCCTCTGCCTTGGACTGGTAGTAGGTCAGCACTTCCTCGTGGGGCAGGATCAGGAAACGCTCGTCTCGCAGACCATCCACGACGGTCTGGGCAACATCGTCAGCGGTCAGTTCATGGCCACCGGACATCAGTTCCTGCCGTACCTCGGAAGCGCTGCGAAACATCGGGGTGTCGACAGCGCCCGGGCACAGGCAACTGACACCGATACCGCGCGCGCCATAGGTGATGGCAAGCCATTCCGCAAAGCTGACAGCAGCGTGCTTGGTGACCGCATAGGGTGCGTCAAACTGGGACAGCAGGCCGGCAGCGGATGCGGTGTTCAGCAAGTATCCGCTGCCCCGCTCCAGCATGCGGGGTACCAGCGTACGCGCAGCATGCACATGGGCCATCAGATTGACGTCCCAGGTCTGGTTCCAGACTTCGTCCGGCAGTTCGATACCGCCGGGCACCGCGATACCCGCATTGGAGCAGAACAGGTCAACCGGGCCATACTGAGCTGTGGCCACATCCACAACCCGCTCAATGTCGGTGGCAACGCTGACATCTACCTGCACCGCCAGGCCAGAGATATCCTTCGCAACCTGGCTTGCTGCTTCGATGTCCCGGTCGGCAACCACCACGCCCCTGGCACCTTCCGCCGCAAATCGACGAACCATTGCCGCTCCGATACCACTGGCCCCACCGGTTACAACGACGACCTTACCGTTCAGCTCCATGGCTCAGCCTCCATCGCGCCCACGCCCGGTATAGACAATCAGCTTTCCGGTGGCCCTGCGCTCCTTCAGGTCGATCAGCGCCCTGGCGGTTTCCTCCAGCGGGTAGCGCGCGGTGATCCGGGGGGCAATCCGGCCATCGGCGAGCCAGCCGGTCAGTTCATCCATCAGTTCGCGGAACCGTGCCGGGTCCCTGTCCTGGAAGGCGCCATAAAAGACCCCCACCAGTGAGCAGCCCTTGAGCAAGGTCAGGTTCAGGGGCAGTTTCGGGATGTTCCCGGTGGTAAAACCGATCACCAGGAAGCGGCCGTTCCAGGCCATACCCCGCAGGGCTGGCTCACTGTACTCGCCGCCCACCGGGTCGTAGACCACATCCACGCCACGTCCGTCGGTCAGCTCCCGGATGCGGTCCCGCAGGTCTTCGTTGCTGTAATTGATGGTTTCGTCGGCGCCGTGCTTGCGGCAAATTTCCAGCTTTTCATCGGTGGAGGCGGCGGCAATCACGCGGGCACCCATCACCTTGCCCAGTTCAATGGCCGACAGGCCGGTGCCACCCGCGGCCCCCAGCACCAGCAGGGTTTCGCCCGGCTGCAGGTGGGCCCGGTCCTTGAGGGCATAGTGGGTCGTGCCATAGGTGATAACCAGCGCTGCACCAGCGTCCATGCTGACGCCATCCGGAAGTCGCACGACCTTACTGGCTGCCACAGGTGCCTCCTCGGCAAATCCGCCCCAGCCCGGGATACCGATAACCCGGTCGCCGGGAGCAAAGCCTTCAACACCGGCCCCCACGGATTTGATAGTGCCGGCCACCTCTCCGCCAGGAACAAAGGGAAAAGGCCTCTTGAACTGGTACTTGCCCTCGATGATCAGGGTATCGGGGAAGTTCGCGGCACAGGAGTGTACCGAGATAATCACCTCACCCTCCGCCGGTTCCAGAGAAGGCACGTCCTCCACGGTGAGCGCCTCGGGCGGACCGTACTGCTTGCATAGAACGGCTTTCATATTGTGATTGTTCCCTGTTGCATGTTCTGGATAGTCGTCTTCGACTCTAGGCCGCTACGGGGTTGGGTTCTTGTGCTGACTGGCTATGCAGGACGAAAATAAAAAACCCCACACAAAGGTGGGGTAAGCGTCGCTCAGGAGAATATACAACAACCCGGGATAAAGCCTGGTGCCTTCAGCGGCCGGGCCAACTGGGAGCACGCTTCTCATTGAACGCGGCCATTCCCTCTTTCGCATCTTCCGTCAGGGTCATGGTGGCCAGCTGGGTTTCGGTATAGGCAATGGCCTGCTCGAAGCTCATATCTTCAATAGCCTTCATGGCGTACTTGCCGCGGCGGATAGCAGTCGGTGACTTGTCAGTCAGGCGATCGATCAGCCAGTCCACCTTGGCATCCAGTTCCTCCGGCGCCACCACATGGTTCAGCAGGCCATGCTGCAATGCCTCGTCTGCGGTGAACGGCTCGCCGGTGAGGGTCCATTCCCGTAGCACACGCCGGGGTACCAGGCGCTGCATCAGGCTGAGTACCTGCATGGGAAACAGGCCCACTTTGACCTCTGGCAGGCCGAACTTTACGTTGCTGTGGGCGACGGCCATATCACCCATGCAGAGCAGGCCCATGCCGCCCGCCATACAGACGCCGTTTACCCGCACGATACAGGGCGTGGTGGTGTTCACCGCCAGCCGGAACAGATCGGCGTATTCGGCATTCGGCTTTGAGTAGTCAAAGGCAAAGCCCTGACCCGGCTGAAGGTCACCGCCGGCGCAGAATGCCTTCTCTCCGGCAGCCGTCAGCACAATGACGCGGATGTCCGGATCGGACTCGGCTTTCAGATAGCCTTCACGAATGCGGGCAATGACGTCATTGTTGATCGCATTGCGCTTCTCGGGCCGGTTGATGGTGATCCACAGGGCCGCACCCTTCTGTTCCAGCAAGACAGCTTCTTGTTCAGACATCATGGCACTCCTGGTTGATCAGTTGCTTTCGGCCGCTGCAGCACTTTCAGCCGGGGTAATTTCCGCAATCACCTTGCCAGCGGTGACCTGTTCCCCTTCGCTGACCGTGAGCGACACAATCGTGCCTGCCACTGCCGCCACGTGGACGTGTTCCATCTTCATGGCTTCCAGCACAACCACCGGCTGGCCGGCTTCGACTGTGTCGCCCTCACCCGCATGCAGGGCCACCACCCGGCCGTTCATGGAGGCGCGGATGACGCCATCACCGGTTTCGTCACCGGCAACGGCGGCCTCATGGGTATGGTCATCCACACGGTAGGACTCACCGCGGTAGCGCAGGTAGAGGCGGGAACCCGTACGAATCATCTCCGCGGTTTCCGACAGTCCCTGGCAGGTGAATCGCACCCGGGCACCGTCCACAGCATCCAGCGTCAGTTCAGCAGCGTCGTCGTCCAGTTGAATCCGGAAGCTGCCATTACCCTGATTGCTCACCCTTGCATCGGCGGCTTCCCCGCCAACACTGAAGCGGAAGATGATCGGCAGGCGATGGGTAATGGTGCTGACCGAGCCACCGTAGCTACCCTGTGCGTCGGTGGTATACAGCAGCACGGCGGCCAGTAACCGGGCGCGGTCATCGGTGCCCTGGTCCCTTGCCAGCAGTTCGTCCTGGTGATTTTCTACGAACGCCGTGGTCGCCTCCCCCTGGATAAAGGTGGGGTGCTCCAGACAGGCACTCAGAAAGGCCTGGTTGGTTTCCACGCCCAGCGCGGTAGCGTCCTTCAATCCACTGACCAGGCGACGGCGGGCCTCTTCCCGGTCCGCCCCGGTGCTGATCAGCTTGGCGATCATGGAGTCGTAGAAAGGCGGAATCTCGGAACCGGACTCCACCGCATCCTCTACCCTCAGGGTGTCAGGCATGTGCCACAGCGCCATGGTGCCACTCTGGGGTATAAACCCTTCACTGGGGCTTTCCGCGCACAGACGCACTTCAATGGAGTGACCCTTCAGCACGATGTCGTCCTGGCTCAGGGGCAGCGGCTGGCCGGCGGCGACCCGCAACTGCAGCTCAACCAGGTCCAGCCCGGTGATGGACTCGGTTACCGGATGCTCCACCTGCAGGCGAGTGTTCATTTCCATGAAGTAGAAGTTGCCATCCTGGTCCAGCAGGAATTCCAGGGTGCCGGCCCCTTCGTAATGGATGGCCTTGACGGCGGTCACGGCGGTCTCGCCCATCCGCGTCCGCAACTCCGGCGACACCGCCGGTGATGGGGCTTCTTCAACCACCTTCTGGTGACGGCGCTGGATAGAACAATCCCGTTCTCCGATGTAAACAGCGTTGCCGTAGCGGTCCGCCATGATCTGGATTTCGATATGGCGCGGGTTGATAATCGCCCGCTCCAGGATCACTTCGGGGTCACCGAAGGCACTTTCCGCCTCGGACCGCGCGCTGCGCAGGGCGGCAGGAAAGTCCTCCGCTTTCTCGACAAGGCGCATGCCCCGGCCACCGCCACCAGCGGTGGCCTTGATCATGATGGGGAAGCCCACGTTGTCCGCTTCTTTTATGAGGCGCCCTTCGTCCTGGTCTTCACCCTGGTAACCGGGCACACAGGGCACCCCCGCATCCATCATCAGTTGCTTGGCACCCGCTTTGTGTCCCATGGAGACAATGGACTCGGCAGACGGGCCCACAAAGACAATACCTGCCTCTTTGCAGGCCTTCGGCAGTTCCGGGTTTTCAGCCAGGAAACCGTATCCGGGATGGATCGCATCGGCGCCACTGAGCTTTGCTGCCTCGATAATCCGGTCAATACGCAGATAGGAGTCCGCTGGCAGGTCGCCGCCTATGGCTACGGCCTGGTCAGCAGCCCGAACGTGGCGGGCATTTCTGTCTGCGGATGAATAGACCGCTACGGTCCGGTAACCCAGTTCACGGGCGGAGCGGATAACTCGGAGCGCGATTTCGCCCCGGTTAGCGACCAGCACCTTGGTAAAGGGGGTCGGTTTGCTTGCTGTTGTCGTGGTCATGATAGTCAGACACCGTTCTCATTCTTTGGGCGGCCGGCAATACCGGCCGGGTTCCGGGATTCCATCAGGGTCAGGGGCGCGCCACACCAAACTGCATCTTTTGGGGCTCACGCCGCTCCGCGTCACGACAGACCGACAGCACGTAGGACAGTACCGAGCGGGTCTCACGAGGGTCGATGACACCATCATCCAGGAGCCTGGCACTGGTAGTGAACACATCCATCTGGCTCTCGAAGGTGTCTACGATTTTCTTTTCCATGGCGGCGAGCTTGTCGTGATCCACTTCGCCGGTCTTGCGCTTCATGGCCGCTTCGGTGACGTTGGTCATGGTCTTGGCGGCCTGTTCGGCGCCCATGACAGCGGTCTTGGCGTTGGGCCAGGAGAAACAGAACCGGGGCGCAAAACCGCGCCCGCACATGCCATAGTTACCCGCCCCGAAGGAGGCACCACAGTAGATGGTGATCTGGGGCACGGTGGCGTTGGTCACCGCCTGGATCATCTTGGAGCCGTGCTTGATGATGCCCGCCTGCTCGTATTCCTTGCCGACCATGAAGCCGGTGGTGTTGTTCAGGTACAGGATTGGCGTCTGGGACTGGCAGCAGGCCTGGATAAAGTGGGTCGCCTTGGTGGCGCCGGCCGGGTCGATGGGGCCGTTATTGGTGATGATGCCCACCGGCAGCCCCTCAACTTTGGCATGGCCACACACAGTGGAGGACCCGTAATTGGCACCGAACTCCAGGAAGTAGGAGTCGTCCACGATGCGGGCAATCACCTCTTTCATGTCCACCGGACGCTTGTAGTCCATGGGCATGACGCCCAGCAGCTCTTCCCGGTCATAGCGAGGTGGCTGGAAGGAGCGTGGCTTGTCTTCCGGCAGCTCACCATCCCAGTCCAGCTGGGCGACAATCTCGCGCACCATGCGCAGGGCGTCGCGGTCGTCTTCTGCCAGGTAATCCCCCAGTCCGGAGATGCTGGTGTGCATCTCGGCGCCACCGAGTTCTTCCTCGGTGGCGATTTCACCGGTGGCCGCCTTGAGCAGGGGCGGTCCGGCAAGGAAAGCCCTGGAGCGGTCACGAACCATGATGATGTAATCGGACAGACCGGTCTGGTAGGCACCGCCTGCGGTGGACGAGCCGTGGGTGACCGTGACCACGGGCAGCCCGGCCGCCGACAGGCGGGTCAGGTTGGCAAACAGGGTACCGCCGTGTATAAACTGGTCCACCTTGTATTTCAGCAGGTTGGCGCCCGCACTCTCCACCAGCTGGACGTAGGGCAGTTTGTTCTTGAGGGCCAGTTCCTGGACCCGCAGCTGTTTTTCCAGACCCATCGCTTGCATAGCGCCGGCATCAATGCCCGAGTCGTTGGCGGCAATCATCACCCTTACGCCGGAAACGTAGCCGATTCCGGCCACCACGCCACCACCGGGCACACTCTGGTCCGGGTCCGGGGTATCCAGCCCATAACCGGCCAGGGTAGACAGCTCCAGGAAGGGCGCACCCGGATCCAGCACCAGGGCGATACGCTCTCTTGGCAGCAACTGGCCCCGCTTCTCGAAGCGCTCCTTGGAAGCCTCGGACTTGGTCCGGGTGCGGTTTTCCAGTTCGCGGATGCGTTCCAGCAGAGAGAGCATACCCTGTTGATTCTCGCGAAACGTGTCGCTGCCAACCGATAGTTTGGACTCGATGACTGCCATAGGTTTGGTATTCCAGGTTCGTGAATTCCTCACTGGCATCAAAACCAGTGCCTGTTATCGGGCTATGCTGAAAGAATCCTTTGCGCCCGTCTTGTGTGAACTGGCTGGCGCGGTTCCGGGGCTGCCCTTTTCTTCAAAATAAATTTGATCAAGCGATTGGTCAATACTAGAATCACAAAAAACCAACAAACGGAAAGAAACCTATGATCAAGCTGTACCACTGCATGAGTGCCCGTTCGTTCCGGGCGTTATGGGCACTGGAAGAACTGGGCCTGGACTACGAACTGATGATGCTGCCGTTCCCGCCCCGGATGTTCAAAAAGGAGTACCTGGGCATCAATCCCCTGGGTACCATCCCGGCCTTCTTTGACGGTGACACCTTCATGACGGAGTCATCCGCCATTGCCCAGTACCTGGCGGAACGGTATGGTCAGGGCAAGCTGAACATTCCGGTGGACGACCCCCGTTACGGTGCTTACCTGAACTGGCTGCACTTCGGTGAGGCCACCCTCACCTTCCCACAGACCCTGGTGCTGCGCTACACCCGCCTTGAACCAGAAGAGCGCCGAGTACCCCAGGTCGCGGAAGACTATAAGAAGTGGTTCCTCGGAAGGCTGCGGGGCGTGGAAGCCTCACTGGAGAAAACCTCGCCGTGGATCCTTGGCGACACCTTCACCACAGCGGATATCTCCGTAGCCTATGCACTGATGCTGGCAGAGAATCTGAACATGGAAAACGAGTTTGGCCCCAACACCCTGGCTTACTGGCAGAGGGTCCAGCATCGTGACGCCTTCAAAAGGGCACTGGAGAGCCAGCAAGAGGCGGCCACAGCCCAGGGTATTTCCTGAACCCCATTCAGGACAGGGAGGGTCGAAAGCCCTCCCTGATAGTCTTCCTGTCAGTCAACGATGTAACGGAGAGAATCAGGCTGTGGTGCCGCAGCGGCCGGCCTCCTGGACTTCCGCCAGGAACTCCAGGATGGCATCGTTGAAGACATCGTTCTGATCACCGGACACCATGTGCCCTGCCCCGCTCACATCAACCGCACGGGCACCAGGAATCAGTTGCAGGAAGTCCTTTACCCCTTCCTCGCTGACCACGTCACTCATCTTGCCCCGTACCAGCAGGGTGGGAACATCGATGCGCCTCGCAGCATCCCGCAACCGCTCCACGTTACGGACGGACCCCGGTGTGCGATCGCCACTGATAAAAGCCGGATCCCAGTGCCAGTACAGGCGATCGTCCTCCCCTGTCCGCAGGTTCTTGCGGAGGCCCTCGCTGGAGCGGGGCTTGGCCTTCCGGTGCGGCATATAGGCATTAACAGCTTCGACGACCTCTTCATAGGAGTCGAAACCGCCAATGTGTGCCGACATGAACTGACGGATGCGCTGCACGCCTTCGGGCTCCATCCTGGGCACGATATCAACCAGTACCAGCCCATCAATCGGCAGGTGTGTTGCCTCGCCGGCAGCCAGCAGGGAACTGATGCCACCCAGGGATGCGCCAATCAGCACCGGGGGGCGCTCCAGGTCGGACAGGACGCTATGTACATCCTCTACGAAGCGATCGAGGCTGTAGTCCCCCTCAGGGCACCAGTCGCTTTCACCGTGACCACGCATATCCACGGTCATTGCCCGATAGCCATTTCCGGCCAGGGTGCGGGTCAGCTCACCCCATGAGTGCCGGGTCTGGCCGCCACCGTGGAGCATGACCACAGGTTGGTCTTCCGGGTGGCCGGCAACGTCAGCAGCGAGTTTGAGTCCCGCTGCGCCGTTCAGGTAGATGCGTTCCATAGAGTTTCTCCGGTGTTACGACCCCACCTGTGACATGGCAGGGGATCAGTCATCGCAAGCTTATCGAGCGCTTGCTATCAAAGTCATGATGATGCCTTAATTACCATCAAAAATGCCAGATAGTTTTGCAACTATCTGGCATCACAATTACGAAATGAAGGCCAGAACCCTTACATCCCGTGGGTGGTCACATCAATCTTCGAGTAGACCTCATCCCAGTAGAGCTGGGCCAGCTCGTCATGGGAGCCCACATCGGTTACAAGACCCGA
Source organism: Marinobacter bryozoorum (assembly GCF_023156245.1). Classification (GTDB taxonomy): domain Bacteria; phylum Pseudomonadota; class Gammaproteobacteria; order Pseudomonadales; family Oleiphilaceae; genus Marinobacter; species Marinobacter bryozoorum. The sequence goes on along the minus strand of NZ_JAKZAH010000001.1, from coordinate 230,956 downwards.
CCACTTTTCCAGGATCTCTTCGAAGCGCGCAAGCATCTCGGCGCTGTTCTCGACACCGCGCTCGGTACGATAGAACTCTGCCATCCGCTCCAGGTCAGCACGGACGAAATCCTGGATCTCCGCTAGCAGTTCCGGGTCCGCCTCATGGAGTTTGGCACCCTGCTCGTCACGAATTCGCTCCAGCACTTTCTGTTGGCGGTCGTGGTAAACATAGGGAATCTCGGCGGCCAGGCGGCTGCCCGCCTTGAGAATGGCTTCGCGCTCGCTCTCACTCAGCGATTGCCAGGTATCCCGGTTCATATTGGTGGTCGCCGTACCCGCAAAGATACCGCCGGGAAACGACATGGTAATGTCGGTTACATGCTCGAACAGACCCAGGTTGGTCAGCTCTGGCGCCGAAATCACCACGCAGTCCACTACGCCCTGACTCAGCGCCTCGGCTGCCTCGTTGGACGACAGGGTTACCGGTGTTGCACCAAAAGCCTGGGCCCAGCGTGACCAGTGAGAGCCGGCCACCCGCAGACGGGCACCTTCCAGCTGTTCACGGTTGGTCACGGGCTTGGTACAGGTCAGTCCATATGGCGAGCTGCCAGCGTTGCTGGTCATGACCTGGTTTTCCTTTTCCATATCCGCCAGGCAGTCCGGACAGTTCAGCAGGACAAACTCCGCCATGGCACCCACATAGGCGTAGCCCTCGCGCCCGCGCAGGGACTCATCCATCAGGTTGATCAGCATGGAGGCTTCCGCCACCAGGTTCATGTGGGGGAACTGGTTCGGGAAATAAGGTGTCAGCACGTAGCCCATATCCGCCATACCATCCCGGACGCCGCCGGGAGTTTCCGCGAAATTGAGCAATGAGAGGGCAAATACCTTGACGGTCAGTTCACCATCAGTGAGTTCGGACACTGTTTCGGCAAAGTTCTGACCAGCAACATCCGAGTCAGAGTTGGGCGGAAATCCCATGGCGTAGGTCAGCTGACGGGCCTGTGCCTGGCCTGCCATAAGCAGGCCGGCAGACATGACGGTGGCCAGGGTAGCCCGGGCCAGTGTTTTCATTTTCATGATCCATACCTCATTGTTATTTTCGGCCCCAGGCAATTGATGTCGCCGGGGAAATCAGATCAGACCCCAGTTACGGGCATCCTGTTCCGGCACCGGAATCTCCAGTTCCAGCAGTACCTGGGAGTATGTTTTCCCCTGTGGATCGAGATGGAGGGAGCTGACACCCCCACCATCCAGGGACTCCGCCAACAGGAAGTTGATGCCGTGAATACCCGGCAACGGATACGCCGTCACCTCGCCCCGTGTCAGCCCGCTGAAACAGGCTTTGACACGCTCAGGGGTCAGGGCAGCGCGAATCACATCGAAATAACGGGAGTCACGAGCGATCACGCCAATATTGGCGTAGTTGCCCTTGTCGCCACTGCGGGCGACGGCAAGATCGATCAATGGCAAGGTGGTTGTGCGGCCCTCCGACACCCGGGGCGGCTCCACCGGCGCGGCCGGTTGCGGCTGGCCCTGGCCTCGCAGACTGGCCACCTGCAGGGCAACGGGCTCGCCGCCGACCTTCACCGTTACCGGCACCTGATCCTTGTCGATCAACCCTGAGAACAGGCTGACGACCGGGCTGGGGCGCGGACGCCCGGGCGTTACGCCCGTAACGGCCGGCGACATGGATAACGCAGCGCCGACGAACTCCTTGGAGAAAAGCTCCACACCTTCCTTTCGTGGATGATGGACACCCAGGCGCAGAACGACTTCACGGGCCTGGCGCGCTTCCGGTCTGGCCTGGTCGCCGAACATGGCCTCGGCCCCAATCACCTGCAGGTCGCTCTTGGTAAATGCCGGCAGGCCCTCTTCTTCCAGCATGGCGGAGGTTCGATTGCGGATTGCCTCGCCCATACGACGGGCCTTGGCCGCAGCATCCCGGCCGACGATCACGAAACTGCCGATACAGGTGAAGCCGCCCATATAAGTGGCGCTGACCTTGTAGGTGGAGGTGGGCTCCCGGCCCCGGGCACCCTTGATCAGGACCCGGTCCTCACCCACCTGCTCCATGGTAACCCGGGTAAAGTCACAGATGACGTCCGGCAGCAGATAGCCATGGGCATCACCGATCTCGTAAAGCATCTGCTCACCGGCCGTCAGTACTGATACCAGGCCACCCGTCTCCGGCGGCTTGGTCAGCACGAAGCTGCCATCCGCCGACACCTCGGCAATGGGGAAACCGGTGCTTTCCCAGCCGGCCTGGGTATCTTCCCAGTCAGTGAAGTTGCCGCCACTGGTCTGTGCACCACACTCGATCAGGTGACCCACCAGCCCACCGGCAGCAAGGCGGTCGTAATCCTCGGGCTTCCAGCCAAATTCATGGATCAGTGGCCCCACGGCGAGGGCGCTGTCAACACAACGACCGGTCACCACGATATCCGCTCCGGCATCCAGGGCCGCAGCAATGGGGAAGGCACCCAGATAGGCGTTCACGCTCATGACCTTGTCCGGCATCGGCGCACCGGTTTCCATTTCCCGCAGGTCCTTGCCCCGGAGCTCACCGGCCCGGTCCAGCAGGTTGTCCCCTTCTACCGTACCAATCTTCAGGGTGACACCGGCCTCCTCTGCTACCGCTTCCAGGGCCCGGCGGCAGGCTTCAAGGTTGACACCGCCAGCGTTGGCGATGACCTTGATACGCTTGTCGGCAATGTCCCTGACCCAGGGCTTCATGACCCGGTCGATAAAGTCCGTGGCATAGCCCGCTTCCGGATCACGGGAGCGGGCCTTGGCGAGAATCGACATGGTGATTTCCGCCAGGTAATCCAGGATCAGATAGTCCACATCACCGTAGCTGATCAGCTGTTTCGGCCCCAGGGCTGTGTCACCCCAGTACCCGGAAGCACCACCGATTTTGATAACCTTGTCTGACATCTCAACCTCGACTGACTTGATGAATCCGCCAGGCCCTTAAAGGCCAAGCTGCCGGGACGCCAGGTCCCGCATGATTTCCTCGGCGCCGCCACCGATGGCGTTAACCCGCACTTCCCGATAGATGCGCTCAGACTTGGGTCCACGCAGGAAGCCGGCGCCACCCAGGGTCTGCACGGCCTCCCGGGCGCAGTACTCCATGGTCAGGGTGCTCTGGTTCTTGAGCAGGCACACATCGGCTACCGGGTTGTCCCCGTGATCGATACGCCAGGCGAGTTTTTCCAGATAGGCCTGGCTGGCCTCGATCTTCATGTACATATCCGCCAGCTTGTGGCGAACCACCTGGTGCTCGATCAGCGACTTGCCAAAGGTCTGGCGTTGGCGGGCATAGTCAACGACCTCCTCGTAGCAGGCCCGGGCAAAGCCGATACAGCCGGCTGCCATGAAGATGCGTTCGAAGTTGAAGTTGTTCATGATCATCTTCGAGCCCTGGTTTTCCTCCCCCAGCAAATTGCCAGCCGGCACGCGGCAGTCGTCGAAGTACAGGGTGGCGGTGTCGGAACACCACCAGCCCATCTTCCGGTCCAGGGGCGTGCGAGTGAAGCCGGGAGTATCCCGCTCGATCACCAGCAGGGAAATGCCCTTATGGCCAGCATCACCGGTGCGTACGGCCACGGTGTAAGTATCTGCGCGCATACCGGAGGTGATAAAGGTCTTGGAGCCATTAACGATGTAGTGGTCACCATCCCGTTTCGCCGTGGTTTTCAGTGCCGCCACGTCCGAACCACCACCGGGCTCGGTGATAGCAAGGGCACTGATCGCCTCACCGGCGTAGATGGGCGGCAGTACACGCTGCTTCAGCTCCTCCGATCCATATTTGACGATGGGCGGCGAGCCGATACCATGGCTCATCAGGCTGGCAGAAAGACCACCGCAGCCGGCCATGGCCAGTTCCTGGGCAGCTATGATCATGTAGAACAGATCTGCCTCGATACCACCGTATTCCTCCGGGTACCCCAGAGGTATCAAACCAATGTCGGCCGCTTTCTTGTAAAGCTCTCGCGGGAAGGTACCGGCCTCGTCCCACTCGGTGACGAAGGGCTCGATTTCCTTGCGGACAAAGGCACGGACCGAATCCCGGAAGGCTTCGTGTTCGGCGGTATAAAAGGGACTGCTGGTCGTCATGGATCTTCCTCGGTTGTTTCTGTTCAGGCGAATTACTGGTACTGCTTGCGCAGCTCGCGCTTGAGTACCTTGCCGGTGGCGGTGCGGGGCAGTTCTTCCATTACGGCCAGGTGCTTTGGCACCTTGAAACGGGCCAGGTGTTCACCGCAGTAGGCCTGGATTTCCTCCAGGGTTGGCTCTTCTCCTTCCTCCGGTACCACCAGTGCCATGGGCACTTCGCCCCACTTCTCGTCCGGCACACCGATCACCGCCACATCCCGCACTTTCGGGTGACGGTAGAGCACCTGCTCCACCTGGGTGGGATAGACGTTCTCGCCACCGGATATCAGCATGTCTTTCTTGCGGTCAACGATGTAATAGAAACCTTCATCATCCTGGCGGGCCAGGTCGCCACTGTGGAACCAGCCGTTGCGCCATTCTTCGGCCGTGGCTTCAGGGCGGTTCCAGTACTCCCGGAACATGCTGGGGCCACGCAGCACCAGCTCGCCGGTTTCACCGGGCGCCACGTCGTTATCATTCTCGTCCACGACGCGCATCTGCACGTGGATCAACGGCTTACCCACCGATCCGTTCTTGCGTACCGCGTTTTCGTTATTGAGCACACAGGCCGAGGCACAGGTTTCCGTCATGCCGAAGCCTTCCAGGAACTGGAACCCCCGCTTCTGGAAGAACTCGATCACCGGGATCGGACAGGGTGCGCCCCCCGACAGCAGCACCTTGAGGGCTGACAGGTCATAGTCGTCGAATCCCTTGTGCTGACTGAGCATCAGCCACATGGCCGGGAGCACGAACAACGTGGTGATGCGCTCCTCCTCAAGGGTTTTGAGCAGGTTTTCAGGCTCAAACTGCGGCTGCAACACGATGCGGGCGCCGCAATAGAGCATGGGCAGCGTGTAGATCGCGAGCCCGCCGATGTGGAACAACGGGGCGACGGTCAGGGTGCTGTCCGAGGTATTGAAAGCCAGCGGACTCATCTGGGTGTTGATGGCCACCCAGGTAGGGTTGGCATGGGTCAGCAGCGCGCCCTTGGGCTTGCCGGTGGTTCCGGAGGTGTACATCATCATCAGCGGATCGTCCTGCCCGACCAGGATATTACGATCCGTGTCATCTGCGGCCGCCAGGCTCTCCCGGTAATCCGGATCCCCCTCCGCACCACGAACCCCCTCGCCGCACTCACCATTCACCGCAATGGCATGCTGCAGGGTCGTTTCATCGCGAATGGGCTCCAGCAATGGCAATAAGCGGGCGTGGTAGACGATCACCGAGGCTTCCGCGTCGTTGATGATGAACTCCAGCTCCTTGGGACTGAGCCGGAAGTTCAGGGGCACGGCAATGGCACCCAACTTGGCACAGGCAAAGAAGGTTTCGAGGAATGCCGTGCTGTTGATCATCAGCAGGCAGACACGGTCCCCCTTGGCGACACCCTTGCCGGCAAGCACGTCAGCCGCCAGGTTAACCCGGCGATCCAGCTCAGCGTAGGTGACCCGGTCATCGTTGTAGATCAGGGCCTCGGTTTCCGGCCGATACCAGGCATGGTAACGCAGCCAGTCACCGATACCGCCGATGTAGTGGGAACCAAGGCCGGGGTCAGTCTGTTGTATTTGTTCCTGGGTCATGATGCACCTCTGATCGTCGTATTGCTCATGCGAAGGCGGAGCCCTGAACCATAGCAGCGGTACCCGAAGGTAACTTGCGTGCACTGGCTGCAGGCAATGCCTCTGCGTAACCTGCGCCAGAAACCTGCAGCCGTACCCTCAAACGTCGTGATCCACTGACAATGTCCCTGGGTGGAAGCCCATAGATGCGCCGTATGGAATGACTGAAATGCGTGGAATCGGGGTAGCCGGTTTCCAGCGCAATGTCCGTGAGCGTAGACGGAGAACGAACGTGGTACAGCAACGTCCGCGCACGGCGCCAGGCGCGGTATTTCCGCAGGCACACCCCGGTTTCTGCCTTGAACAGATGAAGGAAGCGAGAAAGGGAAAGCCCTTCTCCCTCGGCCAGCAACGAGGCACTGCAAGGGTCCGCGGTGTTCTCACAAATCCGGTCAACCACGTGGCCCACCCTCGGGTCCAGAGACCTTCGCGGCAATAACTGGCCGAACAGAAGGTCGTCGAACTCCGCATCAGAAAGGCGCGTGTTGGCGGAAACCTGCTGCAATCGATTCACGCCTTCCAGGATCCTCGCCTTCACTGCAGCAGGGTTGTCCTGCAACTTGCGCCGGATACAGGCTGCTGCCACCGCGGTATCGGTATATTCGGGCTCCAGCATTACCACGGCCAGGTGCCGGTCGCTGGTACGAATCCTGTGCGGCGTGTAGGGCGCAACCCAGGCTATTGGCAGGGTTTGCCAACCATCCCCGAAATTGATCTGTAACGGCTGACGCTCCGAAACATAGAGAGTGGCACAGCCGAAGTTACGCACCCCGGGCCTGCCCAGCAGTCCGTAATAGAAAACCCGGTGGTCGCCGATCAACATCAGACGACTATCTGTTTGTTGATGGCTGGGGGTAAAACTCATTGCGTTACCCTCTCGGTTATTATCAACCCAAGGTTAGACCTAACACTTGGTCAAATTCAAGATTGGGACTAGAATAATTTGACCGAGTGATTGGTCTCATGTCTGAATAACCGTGACACTGACCAGCTGACACCCCCGGATACCGTAGAACGCGCTCCGGACCCGGGCCGTGGCAGTAACAATAACTGAATCGAAGGCGGCTTACAGCCTTCCCCCAACGGAGAGCAACATGCGTTACACCACCGAGCACAAGAGCCTCTACGACTCCGTCAGCAAGTTCGTTGCAGAGGAAATCAACCCCTACGTGGACGAGTGGGAGAAAGAAGGCATTTTCCCTGCCCGCGAACTTTTCCGGAAGATGGGCGCCAAGGGTTTCCTCGGCATCACCAAGCCCGAGGCTTTTGGTGGCATGGGACTCGACTGGAGCTACGACCTGGCCTTTTGTGAAGCCATGGGTGAAACCAACTGCGGCTCCATACCCATGGCCGTCGGGGTACAGACCAATATGGCCACGCCCGCCCTGGCCAAGATAGGCTCCGATGAACTGCGCAAGGAATTCCTGGCACCAGCGATTTCCGGTGACTACGTGGCCTGTATCGGCGTATCCGAACCGGGTGCGGGCTCCGACGTTGCCTCCATCAAGACGACCGCCCGCAAGGACGGTGACGATTACATCATCAATGGCGGCAAGCTGTGGATCACCAACGGCACCCAGGCAGACTTCATGTGCCTGCTGGCCAACACCGGCGACGGCCCGATGCACAAGAACAAGTCGCTGATCGTTCTGCCCATGGATACGCCGGGCGTCACCGTAGCCCGCAAGCTGGACAAGCTGGGTATGCGCAGCTCCGACACTGCCCAGATCTTCTTTGAAGACGTGCGGGTGCCCCAGCGTTATCGCATCGGTGAAGAAGGTATGGGGTTCATCTACCAGATGCAGCAGTTCCAGGAAGAGCGCCTGTGGGGTTCCGCCAGCCTTATTCGCTCACTGGAGAAGTGCATCGAGGATGTCGCTGAATATACCCGCCAGCGCGTTGCCTTCGGCAAACCGCTACTGCACAACCAGAGCATTCATTTCCGCCTGGCCGAACTGCAGACCGAAGTGGAGCTGCTGCGGTCACTGGTTTACCGGTGTACTGAAGGGTATATCAACGGAGAGGACATGACCCGACTGGCTTCCATGGCCAAGCTTAAGGCGGGACGACTCGCGCGGGAAGTGACTGACAGCTGCCTCCAGTACTACGGCGGCATGGGCTTCATGAACGAAACCCTGATTACCCGCTTCTACCGGGACCTGCGCCTGGTTTCCATCGGCGGCGGTGCCGACGAGGTCATGCTGGGCATTCTGTCCAAGTTCATGGGAACCCACCCCGGCGGCCAGTAAACCGGGGCAACAAACAGACTCCGGGTCGTCAGGGACGATGACCCGTGGCCAGCTGCCAGACCCGATCGGTGAGATCTTCCAGGGAAAGGCCTCCCCCATGACGGAACCAGGTCGGCGTCCAGTGCAGGGAACCTGCCAGCAACTTGCGAAGTATGTCCGGCTCCATGGTCACGATTCCAGCCTGGTGAGCTTCCCGCAATACTTCCAGCCAGATCCCCTCATATTCTTCCCGCAACCTGAGTATGGTCGCCTTGCCCTGATCTGAAAGGTTGCGCCATTCGTCGACCATGACACTCCAGGCTTCGCCGGTTTCGCCGTTCATGGCATACAGCTCCACAGAAATCAGCGTGCGCAGGCGATCCTCCAGGTCTGGGCGGGCTTCCAGTGCCCGCTTGAGACGTTCCAGGTTCAGGACAATACTTTCTTCCATTACCGTGCGCAGGATTTCATCCTTGCTGCGGTAATGGTGAAAAATACTCCCAGGCAGAATGCCGGTCTCTCGCCCGATATCCCGCACCGTGGTCTGCAGGTAACCCTTGCGCCGGAACAGACTGGCAGCTGTATTAAGTACTACGCCGCGGGGGCTTTTGGGATCGGTGATCCTGCCATCTTCTATCAGCTTGTTACGGATCTCTTCACTGAATTCCAAGGTTCCGGCTCTCCCTTGCAAGGGTTGAGAAAGGATTAAAAACGGGCCGCATTCTATAGCAAGCCCTGTATTGCAGGCCACCAACAAACCGGTGAATGTTGTTCGCAAGCCTCACGTACATTGTAGACCAAACGCTTGCTCAAATTCCTGCCATCCGCTAAATTTGTGATGACAAAAACAATGAACCCGACACTGCGGAGGCTGCAATGGCCAGGCAAGCACAGCATCTGACTGACCCCGGAATGAATATGATCGACCGCGTATGCGCAGGCGATATCCTTACACGGACTGCCGACCTTCACCCTGACAATGTCGCCATGGTGGATGATGGCAGAACCCTCACCTACAGGGAGTTCGAAGACCAGTCCAACCGTATGGCCAATAGCTTGTTGGCACTGGGTCTGGCGGCGGGAGAGCCCGTTGGCATCCTGGCACGCAACTGCATCGAGCTGATGGTGAGCTATATGGCCTGCGCCAAGGCCAACCTGGTCTTTGCACCGGTAAACCTGGGCCTCAAGCCCCACGAAATCGCCTACTGCCTGAAAGACTGCCGCACACGAATCCTGATCGTCGAAGAAGCGCTTGCCGACGCCGGCCAGGCACTACCGGACCAGCTGCCCGACCTTGAGTTTCTGTACTGGACCGGAAGCACTACCCAGACCGCTGGTGGCCACACCTGGAAACCGGTGCAGGAGCTGACCGACCAAGGGGACAATACGCCGGTCGAAGTGGTTGTAGACGACCGTGACCCGGTACAGCTGCTCTATACCTCAGGCACCACAGCGAACCCGAAAGGTGTGGTCACCAGTCACCTGGCTGTAACCATGGCCGCGATGGCCAATATCATCTCCAACCGGCTTCCGGCCGAAGCGGCCATGCTCTGCCAGCTCCCCCTGTTTCACTGCACCGCCGTTAACTGCCTGGCATTGCCGACGTTCATGATGGGAGGCAAGCTGGTGATGGCCAAGGGCTTCGATGCCCGTGAATGTGCCCGGCTGATCGAGGAACACCAGATCTATATGCTGGTATTCCTGCCCATGATGTTTAACGAGGTATTGAACGACCCGGAGGCGAGCAAACGAGACTTTTCATCCGTGGGACGGGCCCTCTATGCCATGGCGCCGATGGCAGAGTCGAAACTCCAGGCTATCCACGATGCCTTCCCCAATGCCGATGTTATCCTGGGCTCCGGCCAGACTGAATTTACCCCGGCTACCTGCCTGATCCGGCCGGAACACCAGTGGAGCAAGGCCGGCTCCTGGGGCACGGCCACGCCCATGACCCGGGTCGCCATTATGGACGATCACGGTCGGCTGCTGCCCCCCGGCGAAGCCGGCGAGATTGTCTATCGCGGCCCCCAGGTGATGACCGAGTACCTGAACCAGCCTGACAAGACCGAGGAGTCCTTCAAGTACGGTTGGTTCCACAGTGGCGATATCGCTTCGATCGATGAGGATGGCGCCATCTGGTTTACCGACCGCAAGAAGGATGTGATCAAGACTGGTGGCGAAAACGTAGCCTCACTGGAGGTGGAGCGCTGCCTGATCGGCCATCCCAAGGTGGCAGAAGCCGCCGTCATCGGACTTCCCCACGAGCGTTGGGGCGAGGCTATCACCGCCAATGTTATCCTGATGCCCGGCGAAGACGTGGCTGAGGAAGAGCTGATCGAGTACTGCCGGGAGCACATGGCAGGCTTCAAGGTGCCAAAGGCCATTGTGGTGGTGGAGGAGTTCCCCCGCACCGGCACCGGCAAGATCCAGAAGCATATGATCCGTAAGGATATGGAAGGCTACTTTTCGGATTAAGGCCCGCAGCCGTCAAAGGCATCGGGAGACAACCCTGATATCAACAAAAAGCCCCCGAAATCCGGGGGCTTTTTGTATTGCTGGGGGCCGTCGGCTCAGGCGCCGTAAGCCTTGAGCAGCTGCCGCGACAACGCCGCCCGGTGAACCTGGTCCGGGCCGTCGCCAATGCGGATGTAGCGAGCATACATCCAGGCTTCCGGCAGGAAAGTGTCCTGACATACGCCAGCACCACCATATACCTGGATAGTCCGGTCAATAACCCGGGCGGCCATGGAAGGCACCACGATCTTGGCGGCGGCGATCAGGTCCTTCGCGACCTTGTTACCGTCCCGGTCCATCTTGTCCGCGGCTTTCAGGGTCAGCAGGCGGGCCTGTTCAATTTCGCAGAAGGATTCAGCAATTTCCTCCCGGACGGAATCGAACTGCGACAACTTGCGACCGAACGCTTCCCGCTGCTCTGCCCGCTGGCACAGCATTTCCAGGGCCCGCTGGGCACAGCCAATAAGTCGCATGCAGTGGTGGATCCGACCTGGACCAAGCCTCCCTTGGGCAATCTCGAAGCCACGCCCCTCACCCAGCAGCATATTCGACGCGGGCACACGCACGTTCTCGTACACCACTTCGGGATGACCTACCGGTGCCTCGTCATAACCAAACACCGTCATATCCCGCACAATGCGCACGCCTGGCGTGTCCTTCGGCACCAGGATCATGGACTGCTGGCGGTGACGGTCAACATTATCCGGGTCGGTCTTGCCCATTACGATGAGTAACTTGCAGGCCTCGTTCATGGCACCGGAGGTAAACCATTTACGGCCATTGATGACGTACTCGTCCCCCTCCCGACGGATCTCACACTGGATATTAGTGGCATCACTGGATGCGACCGCCGGTTCCGTCATGGAGAACGCCGACCGGATTTCACCCGCCAGCAGCGGTTCCAGCCATTGCTTCTTCTGCTCCGGGGTGCCGAACATGGACAGGATTTCCATATTGCCGGTATCGGGTGCCGAGCAGTTGAACACTTCCGGTGCCCACAACACCCGGCCCATTTCCTCCGCCAGGGGGGCATATTCCAGGTTGGTCAGCCCGGCACCATGGTCACCGGGAAGGAACAGGTTCCACAAACCGGCAGCCTTCGCTTTCGCCTTCAGCTCCTGGACAATGGCTGGCGTACGATAGCGGTTCTCTCCGCTGGCCTGCTCCCGGTAGAGGTGCTCCACCGGGCAGACTTCCTCAGCCATGAACTGCCGGACCCGGTCCAGTAGGTCCCTGGATTTTTCGGATTCCTGGAACAGCATTCAACCCCCTTTTTACTGTCGTTATAAATGGATTATCGAGCCATGCCATAGAACTCGGCATTGGGTCGCATGGCGGTGTGGGCGGCGAGGCGGTTGGACATGGCGAACAGGCCGGTGATGGCGCCGATGTCCCAGATTGCGTCCTGTGAGAACCCCGCCTGCTCCAGGGTGCGGATATCGTCCTCTCCCACCAGCCACGGGGTCTGGGCAAGTTTGACGGCATAGTCCAGCATGGTCCGCTGTCGGTCGCTGATTTCCGCATCCCGGTAATTGGCAGCCACCTGGTCTGACAGCCAGGGCTGCTTCGAGCGGATGCGCAGGAAGGCACCGTGGGATACCAGGCAATACAGGCACTGGTTGGCACTGCTGGTGGCCACAACGATCATCTCCCGCTCGGCACGGCTCAGGCCTTCATCGGATTCCATCAGGTCATCGTGCATGGCCAGGAAAGCCCGCAGCTGATTGGGGCGATGGGCATGGCCGAGGAACACATTGGGGATGAAGCCCATCTTTTCCTGGAGGGTTTCAATACGCGTGCGCAGGTCATCCGGCAGGCTGGAAACATCAGGAATCGGGAAGCGGGAAATGGGGTGTTGCTCAGACATGGCAGGGTCTCCGGAACATGGGTATACCTGCCACGCTAGTCCACCCGTTACCACAAGTCTTGTGCGAGGTGGCTACTCCGCCTTCAATCCCCGGGCCAGAGGTTCTTTGCCAGCATCGGCCACTGCTCGTCGAACTCAGCTGATGGGGCACGGCTGAAGCCGGACCGGACGAAGCGCTGGATTCGCCCCTCAAGGAAAGTCATAAGCCAGTCGGCAGCGCGGGGCGCGCTGGGATAGGGTCGCAACCCCTGGCGGATTTCCCCTTCCTTGAGGATCTGGCGGACCTGGGTTTCGAGGCGCTCGAAGAACTGACTCGCCCGTTTGCGCAGGGCTTCGTTCTCGCCACTGAGGGCCTCGCCGGTCAGCACACGGCAAAGTCCCGGATTCCGCTCGGCAAAGACCAGCACCAACCGGACCAGTTGCTGCAACCGAACCTGGGCGTCTTCCTGCTCCTGCAAGATCAGCTGGCAGCGGGAGAACACCGTATCCTCGGCAAAGTCCACCAGAGCCTCGAACATCTTGCGCTTGCTGGGAAAGTGCCGGTACAGGGCGGCTTCGGTAACGCCCACCGCCCTGGCGAGGCCGGCGGTGGTGATACGGGCACCCGGCTCCGTTTCCAGGATTTCAACCAGGGCCTGGAGGATGACCTCCTTGCGGCTGGGCTTCGGGTTGTTCATGACAGGACTGCACTACTCTGTTAAGGGGTAACGGGGCCGGGGCGCTGTTGAATCAGAAAAACGTACCATCAATGGGCGAGGACGCGCTGGCGTAGGCCTTCTTGGGCATACGGCCCGCCAGGTAGGCTTCACGGCCGGACTCGATGGCCAGCTTCATGGCCTTGGCCATGCGAATAGGATCCTGGGCCTGGGCGATGGCGGTGTTCATCAGTACACCGTCGCAGCCCAGCTCCATGGCAATGGTAGCGTCAGAGGCTGTACCGACACCGGCATCCACCAGCACCGGTACACTCGCGTTCTCGACAATCTGTCGGATGTTGTAACGGTTCTGGATACCCAGGCCGGAGCCGATGGGCGCACCCAGGGGCATGATGGCAATGCACCCCATCTCTTCCAGGCGCTTTGCCAACAGCGGGTCGTCAGAACAATACACCATCACCTGGAAACCATCCCTGATCAGTTCCTCGGCAGCAACCAGGGTTTCGGTCATATTCGGGTAAAGGGTCTTCTCCTCTCCCAGCACTTCCAGCTTCACCAGGTTATGACCATCAAGCAGTTCCCGGGCCAGCTTACAGGTACGCACTGCGTCCTTCGCGTTAAAGCAGCCGGCGGTATTCGGCAGGATGGTGTAACTCTCCGGCGAGATCACGTCCAGCAGGTTGGGCTCGTCCGGATTCTGGCCCAGGTTGGTACGGCGCACGGCCACGGTGACAATCTCGGCACCACTGGACTCAATGGCATGTCCGGTTTCCATCAGGTCACGGTATTTACCCGTGCCCACCAACAGGCGGGACCGGTAAATTCGACCGGCAATTTCCAGTGGCTTGTCTTCCGGCAATGGGGTCGGGCTTTGTTCAGTCATTGGAATCCTTGATGGTCTGGTAAAACGGCATGTGGATGAAAGTCTGTGCGGGTCAGCCACCACCGATAGCGTGGACGATCTCGACCCGGTCACCTTCATTCAGCCGGAATTCGTTGTGCTGGCTGCGGGGTACGATATCCTCGTTTACTTCCACCGCCAGGCGCTTGCCGGCCAGGCCAAGCACTTCAATCAGGGCTTGCAGGGTATACGGATCCCGGAGTTCACGGGGTTCCCCGTTGAGCATCACATTCATAGCAGACTCACTTACCAGCAGATCGACGTATCGCAGCTGCCACCACCAGGGCCCAGCCCACCATAAAACAGAGTCCACCCAAAGGCGTCACCGGGCCGACCCAGCGGATGTCTGTCAGCACCAGCAGATAAAGGCTGCCACTGAAAAGCAGCGTGCCGACCAGGAAAAAGCCGGCGGCAGCACCCAGCAAACGGCGGCACAGGCCTGTGATGGAAAGCAGCGAAATCAAAACCAGCGCAATGGCATGGTACATCTGATAGGTAACGGCCGTCTGGAAAACTTCAAGGCCCCGGTCGCTGACCATGCCTCGCAAACCGTGGGCGCCAAAGGCACCAGCCATCACGGCAAACAGTGCCAGCAGTGCCCCGGCGGCCAGCCAGGTGCGCTGGACAGGCGCGGGGAGCTGGCGGTTGTCAGCAGTCACAGTGGATCCTCTCGCCGGTATCCAGGTTCATTACTGTCAGCTTGCCACCCCAGACACAGCCAGTGTCCAGGCCGATAAACCGGTCACTGCCGGTCTCCCCCTCCAGCGCCGCCCAGTGGCCGAAGATCACACGGACATCGTCAGTGCGTGGATAGCGGAACCAGGGCGCATAACCCTCCGGGGAATGACCGGCAGACTCCTTGGTGGCCAGCTCCAGGGTGCCGTCCTCGGCGATAAACCGCATACGGGTGAAATAGTTGGTGATCATGCGCCAGCGGTCCATGCCCTGCAGATCATCACGCCAGCACTCCGGGTAGTTGCCATACATTTGACGGAAATAATCCGCCGCATCCGGCCCCCGCAGGATGGCTTCAAGTTCCCGGGCCAGCGCAACGCCCTTGTCGACACTCCAGATATGGGGCAGGCCGGCATGGGCCATAACGAAGTTGCGCTCGTTATCGTGGACACAGATATGCTGCTGCAGCAGCCAGTTGAGCAGGTCTCCATGATCCGGTGCATCCAGGATGTCGTGCAGGGTATCTTTCTTCTTCACACTGTGGCCACCCAGGGCCACCGCCAGCAGGTGCAGGTCGTGATTGCCCAGCACGACCACGGCCGAGCTGCCCAGGTTGCGGACGTAACGAAGGGTTTCCAGGGACGAGGGGCCGCGATTAATGATATCGCCGGCCACCCACAAGCGGTCACGTGAGGGCGAAAAGTCCACTTTGTCCAGCACATCCAGCAACCGGTCGTAACAGCCCTGGATATCGCCAATGGCGTAGTCAGTCATGATCTGCCTCTTCTACGGTGTCGGCCTGGGGCCTGTTTTCCACCAGGAAGTCGGCAATGGCAACAAACTCGGCCAGGCCCAGGTTTTCAGGTCTCAGCCCGTCATTAATCCCCAGCGCCCGCAGCTCTTCGACACTGACCAGGCTGCCAAGGGACTTGCGTAGGGTCTTGCGCCGGGCGTTAAACGCGGTGCGTACCACCATCTGCAAGGTAGCCAGGTCCCGCGCAGGGTGCGGCAGCCTTTCATGGGGGACCAGCCGGACAATGGCAGAGTCCACTTTCGGTGCTGGCCTGAAAGCCCCCGGGCCCACTTCAAACAGTGGCTGAACCTTGCAGAAATACTGCGCCATGATACCCAGGCGCCCGTAATTGTTGTCACCCGGCCCCGCAGCCAGGCGCTGGACCACTTCTTTCTGCAACATGAAGTGCATATCTTTAACCACCCCGGACTGCTCCAGCAGGTGGAAGATCAGCGGAGTCGAAATGTTATAGGGCAGGTTGCCCACAATACGTAGCGGCCCGTCCTGCGCCAGCTCGCTGAAGTCAAACTTCAGGGCGTCTGCCTCATGGATGCGGAACTCGGGATAGTTAAAGAATTTCGTACGCAGTATCGGGACCAGGTCCCGGTCCAGCTCCACCACCTGCAGGCGCGGATTCACCGCCAGCAGCTCTTCGGTCAAGGCCCCAAGACCGGGGCCGATTTCTACAAGCCGGTCATCGGGCTTCGGGCTGATGGAACGGACGATACGTTCGATAACACCCGGATCGTGGAGAAAGTTCTGCCCGAACCGTTTTCGGGCCTGGTGGCCGGCTTTGTTGCTCAATGCCCCGCTCCTGCTGATGGCTGATGTGCACGGCGATAACGGGCCATCTGTTCACCCACTCGAATCGCTGCATGAAGGCTACCGGCATCGGCCTGGCCGGTTCCGGCCAGGTCCAGCGCGGTTCCGTGGTCCACTGACGTGCGCACAACAGGTAGCCCGAGTGTGATATTCACGGCCCGGCCAAATCCCTGGAACTTCAGTACCGGCAACCCCTGATCGTGGTACATGGCCAGAACCGCGTCTGCGTTATCCAGCCAGTGAGGGGTGAACAGGGTATCTGCCGGTAAAGGCCCTGTCAGATCCAGGCCTTCGCGACGCAGGTCGGCCAAGGTGGGCTCTATAACCTCGATCTCTTCGCGACCAAGGTGACCACCCTCCCCCGCATGGGGATTAAGGCCGGCAACGAGAATCCTCGGCCGGGCAATTCCGAAGAAGGTCTTCAGGTCCTGGTCCAGGATGCGAGCCACCTGACTGATCCGGTCGGGCGTAATCGCTGCAGGGACATCCTTCAATGGCAGGTGGGTGGTCACCAGCGCCACCCGCAGCTCTTCGGTAGCCAGCATCATGACCACTCGCTCCACGCCACAAAGTTCCTGCAGGAACTCGGTATGACCACTGAAGGCAATGCCAGCCTCGTTAATCACGCCCTTGTGGACCGGCGCCGTCACCATGCCGTCAAAGGTGTTATCCAGGCAGCCCCGGGCTGCAGTGGTCAGGGTGTCCAGCACATACTGGCTGTTACCCGGGTCCAGCCTGCCTGCCGTGGTATCCGCAATACCGGCCACATCCAGCACCGACAGCTGGCCCGCTGCAGTCATTACCCGGGCCCCCGGCTGCCAGGCATGCAACGTCACGTCGAGGCCGAGCAGGGCTTTCCGGTCCTCGAGCAGTTTCATGCTGGCCACCACAACCACCTGCTGAGCGCGGTCCTCAGTGGCCAGCTGCAGGCAGAGCTCCGGGCCGATTCCGGCGGGTTCACCCGCGGTCAGCGCCAAGATGACCCCGGCGGTCATGTGTTCTTGATCTCCACATAGGCCTCGTCGCGGATTTCCCGCAGCCAGTTCTGCAGTTCCGTCTCGTACTTGCGACGATACAGTGCCTGCTGGGCCTCGGAACGACGTACCTGGTCGCTCACATCCTGGTCCCGGCGCTCCCGGACCTCAAGGATATGCCAACCAAAGCGGGACCGGAACGGGCGGGTAACTACCCCTACCGGCGCGTTCATCATGGTCTCTTCGAAAGCCGGTACCATCTGGCCCGGGCTGACCCAGCCCAGGTTGCCCCCGTCGGAACCGGATCCCGGGTCATCCGAGAACTCCCTGGCCAGCGTCGCGAAATCCGCGCCATCCTGCAGCTGCTGGTATAGCTCTTCGATCTGTTGTTCAGCCTGGGAATCCGAGATAACCTCGGTGGGCCGGATCAGGATATGACGCACCCGGGACTGCACGATGACATTACGGGCCTCGCCACCGCGGCGGTCCAGCACCTGCACAATGTGGAAACCACTGCCGCTTTGCAGCACCCCGGAGGGCTGGTTTACCGGCAGATCCGGAACCACGTCAGTCACCAGGGAAGGCAGGTCCGAGCGGCTACGCCAGCCCATCACCCCGCCCTCCAGGGCATTGCTGGCGTCGGATTCAGCAACGGCGGCGGACTGGAAATCACGGCCATTGGCAATTTCGTCCCGCAGTCTCTCCGCTTTCTCCCGTGCACGGTTCACTTCCGCCTCGTTGGAAAAATTGCCCACTGACACCAGGATGTGGGCCAGCAGGTACTCGGTATTGGTGTCAGCCTGTCCACCGGTTTGCTGCACCAGGTTGTCCACCTCGCGGTCAGTAACCCTTATCCGGCTGTCGACCCGGCGCTGCTGAACCCGGCTGACCAGCATTTCACGACGGATCTGCTCACGGGCTTCCTGGTAGGTGACCCCCTCCGCCGCCAGCTGGCTCTCGAACTCCCGGACCGTCATGTCGTTGCTCTGGGCAATGCGATTGATGGTTTCGTTCAGCTCGTTGTCACTGACCCGCATGCCCATGTTGTCGGCCATCTGCAGCTGGATATTCTCGGTAATCAGCTGGTCCAGCACCCGCTCCTCCAGCACCTGGCGCGGCGGCAGCCCTGTGCCCTGGCCCTCGAGCCGGGAGCGGATAGTGTTAACCCGGGCATCCAGCTCCGACTGGAGGATCACACCGTCATCCACTATGGCGATGACCCGGTCCAGCAGTTGCCGTTCGGCCTGGGCACTGGTCGCCAGCAGCAGCATTGCCGCCACCAGCCATCTCTTGAATCCTGTCAGGCCACGGTTTGCCTGCATAGTTACCTCGTTCATGGGTTGATGTTCTGTGTACCGAAACGCCGGCGTTCACGTGCCTCGTAGCCCGGGAAGGCATCAGACAGGGTACTGCGGGTACCCCCTGAGCCACCCAGGCCCTTGAGCTGAACCTGGAATACGATGCGATTGTCCATTTCTTCGTCGTCGGTCAGGTAACTCTGATTGACCAACTGGAAATTCCAGCAGCAGCTGTTGTATTCGAAGCCTGCCAGTGTACCTACGGTCTGATCCAGCTGTGAATCGTAAACCCACCTGCCGATCAGGCTGATGTTGTCTGTGACCGGGAAAATCGCCCCCAGGTCCATCTGCTCGAAACCATCATCCGGGCTGGCTCCCCGGGTATAGGTATGCCCGGCACTGACCAGGTAGCGGTAATCCGGCGAGTGATAGGCCAGCACACTACGCCCCTCCTGGGTGTGGCCTCCCCGGGGGTCCCACAGCCCGGATACACGGATATCGAAGGTGTCTGTCGGGCGCAGGACCACTTCACCCGCGTAGGGCGACTCACTGCGCGTTTCTGCACCACGGCCAAACAGGCTGACGTCGCGATCATCGTGGTAGTAAACCTGCCCCACACTGAAGCGGGCGCTTTCCACCCCGCTGACCATATCGTTAAAGCGGCTGGTCAATGCCACTACGGTCTTGTTGGTGTCACCGATGCGGTCCCCCCCGACAAAACGGTTCGGCCGGAACAGGTTATCAAAGCGGAACGAGCGCAACCCCGCATCAAAGTTCGGAATATGGTCCTGGTCTTCTTCCGCATCTGACCAGGCATAATACAGGCGCGGTTCAAGGGATTGATTATAACTCCGCCCGAACAGGCTGGCTTCCCGGTCCAGATAAAGGCCACTGTCCCACTCAGCCACGGGTACGGTGCGATCAAAGGAACCGTCACCCAGCTCATAGTCGTCCAGGTCATACCAGGTCTGATCGACACTGACCGAGGGGCGGCTGTAACCCCATAGTGCCCTCAGGGGAAGAGCCACCTCCGGCACAGCCCGGGTCCGCTGACCGACCGCCCGGTCAAGCCCGGTCAGGCCCGCATTGTCCCGGTCAAACCATGTGTACTGGCTGTCGATCGCCACTTCCAGCGGACCCAGCGGCGCTACCGCCCCGTAATTCACCTCAGGCAACTGGTCATAGGGAATATCGCTGTCTGCCACGGTATCAGTAATCGTCTGGTAGCCGGACAGGTAGGCCTCGAAGAACTGCCACTCATCCTGGTAGCGGATGCCACCCTGCCGCAGCAGGTGGGTATCGCTGCCGATATCCAGGGTCTGGTTCAGGTCACTGAGGTAGTCATCGTCGGACACCGCCGAATAGTCCACGTAACCCGCCCAGCCGCCACCGAAACTGGCCCGGGTCTGAAAATCCAGGCCCCAGCGCTTGCCAGACTCACCGGGAAATTCCCTTTCGTACTCGCTGTCATCATCGATAAAGCCCACCTGCAGGACAGACTCCCCAAGCTCACTCAGGTAGCGACCTTCAATCTCATTGAAAAGTCCCCGACCGTGAATGTACTGGGGATTGAGGGTGGCATCGTAATGGGGAGCCAGGTTCAGGTAATAAGGTGTGGAGAGGTAGAAACCGCTGCCGGCATTGGAGCTTCCAAAGGTTGGATAAAGGAAGCCGGTCTTGCGACGGTCATCAATCGGGAAACTCGCCCAGGGCCAGTAGAATACGGGTACATCCTTGACCTGCAGACGAATATTGGTCGCGGTGCCAAAGCCCTCCGCCTGGTTCAGGCGAATCTCCGAGGCCACCAGGGACCAGTCATTCCGATCCGGCGCACAGGTGGTCAGGTAACCCTGGTCGATTTCAATGATATGGTTCTGCGGGCGACGTATGTGAGCTGCTTCGCCCCGCATTTCGGACTGATGGAACAAAAAGCTGGCGTCATCGATGGTGAAGAACCCCGAGTTCACGTCGTACCGGGCCTGTTCACCCGTCAGCAGCATCCCGGCGCTTCGGCTGGTCATGGGACCGGTAATATCCACCTGGCCTGCCACCTGGTCGAACACCGCCTCACCACCGGTCATCGCCATCCCGGACTGGCTCAACTCCACATCGCCCCGGAGAACAAGCCGGGTGTCCACTTCATAGCGGGCGGACAAGGCGCTGGCCGTGACCGGCGCCCCGGTTTCAGGGGAGCCCTCACCGGTGGCGACGGGCGGTTGCAGGTAACCACCCTCACAGAACCGGGGCAGCCGGGCACGGACCTCCGCGGGCAGCTCCGACCTCGGGTGCCAGTCCATGGCCGCCGCGCCAGGCGTCTGGGCCAGCACCGGCACAGCAAGCAAGGACAGGGTGAAACCGGCCAGCAAGGCCGCCGACGGCAAGTGTCGTACCGCAACAACAGACTGCTTGGGGTCAGTGACTCTGGCGTATTGATCTTGTGGCACCGGATCGGGATCCTGTTGATGATCGGCATGGCCAGGCAGCTTGCCCGGCAAATGGTGGCTAGTTTACACGCCTCAGAGAGGCTTGTTAACGCGCCGGGCCAATGGTTCCATAGTCTTGCAGCAAAGGTATACTCTGCCTTCCATGGATCCGGGTGATCCGCACCGCCTCACCCCGGCAAGCCGGATACCGTTCAACCTGATCAAAGGGCACCGACAACATGGACATTCGCCTGGAAAAACTCACCACCTGGGTTCACCGACACCCGGGCTTTGACCGCGCCCACCTGACGCCAGTGAGTGGCGATGCCAGCTTCCGTCGCTATTTCCGGGCCAAAGGCAAATCCGGGGCCGGCAAGGGCATGACCGCCATCGTGATGGATGCGCCCCCGGACCACGAAAACTGTCACCCCTTCGTTGCCCTGGCACGGCACTGGCGCCTGCACGGCATTTCGGTACCCGAAGTTTACGCCGAGGACCTGGAGCAGGGCTTTCTGTTACTGGAGGACTTTGGCGACCGGCTGATGCTCGGACGCCTCAACGGCGTTACCGCCGATGAACTCTACAGCGAGGCCATGGCAGAGCTGGTCCGCATCCAGCAGGTACCGGTGGGAGGCGACTACCCCCTGCCATCCTATGACGAAGCCCTGCTCGACCGCGAGATGAACCTGTTCCCGGACTGGCTGCTGGAAGGCCTGCTGCAGATGGAGCTGGCCGATGGCGAGCGGTGCATGCTGGAAACCACCTTTGCCTTCCTGAAAGAAAGCGCGCTGGCCCAGCCCCGGGTGCCGGTTCACCGGGACTATCACTCCCGCAACCTGCTGGTGCGTCCTGACACCCCGGTTCCGGGAGTTATTGACTTCCAGGATGCCGTTGAGGGCCCCATCACCTACGATATCGTATCCCTGCTCAAGGATTGTTATATCGAATGGGCGCCAGCACGCCGCAACGGCTGGCTGGAAGACTTCCGGATACTGACCCGGGAAGCCGGCCTTCACCAGGCCGACAGCGACACCTTCCGCCAGTGGTTTGAATTGATGGGCATGCAGCGCCACCTGAAAGCCGCGGGCATCTTTGCGCGCCTCTACCTGCGGGATGGCAAGAGCGGCTACCTCGCGGATATCCCGCGCACGGTCAACTACCTGGTCGAAGCCAGCCGCCCGCTGCCCGCGCTGCGCCACTTCCACCAGTGGCTGACCGACGAAGTGGTGCCGGCTATCCACCACAAACTGGGCACCAGCCCTGCCACCCCCGGCGCAGGCCCCCGACTGTGAAGGCCATGATCCTGGCTGCCGGCAAGGGGGAGCGCATGCGTCCGCTGACGCTGACGACCCCCAAACCGCTGCTGCAGGCCGGCGGCGAGCCGCTGATCGTTCACCATATCCGCAAACTCAGATCCGCCGGCTTCCGGGAACTGGTGATTAACCATGCCTGGCTCGGCGAACAGCTGGAGTCCGCACTGGGCAGTGGCGAAGAATACGGCGTATCCATCGCCTGGTCCCGGGAAGGCGAGCCCCTGGAAACCGCCGGCGGCATCATACAGGCCCTGCCCCTGCTGCAGTCGGACGAGGGCTGGTTCGCAGTGATCAACGGCGATATCTGGCATGACCTGGACCTCCGGCAGCTCAGGCCTCCCCGGCAGGGTATCGCGATGCTGGTGCTGACCGACAACCCACCCCACAACCCGGAGGGAGATTTCGCCCTGGAGGCCAGCGGCCAGGTGCAGGCAACCGGCAGCAACCGCCTGACTTTCACCGGCATCAGCCTGCTGCACAGTTCGTTATTCGAGGGCTTGCCCCCCGGATCCCGCAAGCTGGCGCCGGTACTCCGCGAGGCGATGGCCCGGGGAGAGGTGTTCGGTCTGCACCACCGCGGGCAGTGGATGGACATTGGCACATCACTGCGGCTGGCCGAGCTGGACCAACTGCTCACCCGAACCAGACAATCCTGACGGCACCATGAGCGGACGCGCCCCCCAAACCCTGCCACCGCGCACCGAGGCCCTGCTGGACGAACTGCTGGCCGGTTTCGTCGCCTGCCGCCACCGGCCGGGCGAACTTGTCAGCCGCCACCGGGTCGGTCGCGGTGCCCGCAACGCGCTCTTTTACTGCCTTGGCTACCTGGCCAGAGCCGACGGCCGTGTCACCGAGAAAGACATCGGCTTTGCCGAACAACTGATGACCGGCCTGGCCCTTGCGCCCGGACAACGCCGCAAGGCGATCCGGCGTTTCCACCAGGGCCGTGACAGTGCCGAGCTGTCCGGCCTGATGCTCGCAGGCTTCCGCTTGCAGGGCCCCTGGCCCCAGCGCACCAGCCTGCTGATAGGGCTCTGTCTTTGTCATGGCGCCCAGCTGTTCGGCGCCCCCGAAAAACCCCGTCGCTATCGCTGCGAAGACGGCTTTTATCAGCTGGGCCTGCCCCTGACGGCCATGGACCGGATTTTCAGGGTTTACCGCCAGGAGGTGTGGATTGCCCCTGCGCCACCCAAACCGGAAACCCTGCGGGACGCCTATCACATCCTCGGCGTCGAGGCCGGCGACAGCTTCTTCCATATGAAACAATGCTATCGCCGGGAAGTCTCCCGCTACCATCCGGACAAACTCCGGGACGATCTTACACCGGCAGAACAGGCCCACGCCCGGGACCAGCTGCTGCGGCTGCAGCAAGCCTGGGAGGTGGTCAAGCGCCGGGAACGGCTGACCCGCTAAGCACCGGGAATGTCACAAAACATAACGTATCGATACTGGCGTTTTTCACAGCCCCCGGCCAGACTCTCTCCGAAAACGTGACACATATCTCAAAAGGTGACCTCCCCCGGAACCACTATGCAAGACGTTATCCGGCGCAACCACGTGCAAACCCTCGGCGAGGGCGATCATACCCTGGTACTGGCTCACGGTTTCGGCTGCGACCACCAGATCTGGCAACCCGTCGCGGAAGCCCTTGCGCCTGATTTTCGCCTTGTACTGTTTGACATCACCGGCTGTGGCCAGTCCGACCTCGGCGCCTGGGACCGGAGCCGTCACTCCTCCCTGCACGGCTACGCGGAAGACCTGGTCGAGGTGCTTGCGGCCAGCAGCAGCGACCCCGTGACACTGGTCGGGCATTCGGTATCCGGGACCATCGCCATGCTGGCGTCGCGAAAAGCGCCCCACCATTTCCGACAGATCATTGCCATCGGCCCGTCACCGCGCTACATCAACGATCCGCCGGACTACCATGGCGGTTTTGAGGAGCGTGACATCCTCGACCTGCTGGACATGATGGAACACAACTATTTCGAATGGGCCGGCTACCTTTCGCCACTGGCCATGGCCAACAGCCACCGCCCGGAACTGGCAGACAAACTGCGCCAAAGCTTTGCCGCAGCCGACCCGGTGATTTCCCGCAAATTTGCCGAAGCCACCTTTCTCAGTGATGTCAGACATTTACTGCCATCAGTACCGGTACCGGTGGACATCCTCTACACCGAGCAGGACGTGATCGTACCGCCAGAGGTGGTTGCCTACCTTGGCGACCACCTTCCGGCCTGTCGCACCACGCGCCTCGGTGCGACAGGCCACTACCCCCACATGAGCAACCCCGGGGCCGTGGTGACAGGTATCCGGGCGGCCCTTCGCACCGACCATGCCAGCGAAGCGGCGAAAGACTGAGCCATGCCGCAGGCCCCGCCCGATATCAACCGGCTTCCCTGTGGACTGCTCAGCCTTCAGCAGGACGGCATCATAACCTGGGCCAATGGCACCCTGGCCCACTGGTTGGAGTACGAGCCCCGCAAGCTACCCGGTATGCGCATCGACCAGCTGCTTTCCCCGGCCGCACGGATGTTCTATCTGACCAGCCTGCTGCCCCTGCTGCAGCACCACGGCCACGCCAGTGAGGTCTACCTGCGACTGCGCAGCCGCCACGGTGCCGACATGCCAATGCTGATTAACGGCGACGTCACTGAAGGCGCCGGTGGAAAAACCCGCTACGACCTTTCCGTTATGGCCATACACAAACGCCACGTCTTTGAAGAGCAGCTTTTGTCGGCCCGGCAAATGGCGGAACAGGCCGTAGCAGAACAGGAAAAGGCCTATGCGGAACTGGAGCTGGCCCGGCAGTCGCTGCAGGAAAAACAGGACGAGCTGCTGGCACTGAACTGCAAACTCGAGCACATGGCAACCACCGACAGCCTGACCGGCCTGGCCAACCGGCGGGTATTCGAACAGACCCTCAGCCACCAGCTCGCCGTGCTGGAACGCAACCAGACACCGGTATCCCTGGTGCTGATGGACGTCGACCACTTCAAGCAGGTTAACGATACCCATGGCCACCCGGTTGGAGACGCGGTACTCCAGGCCGTCGCTACCACTCTGAAGGACAACATTCGGGAAATTGATGTAGCGGCACGGATCGGCGGGGAAGAGTTTGTCGTTATTATGCCCGACACTGAACTGGAAGAGGCTGTCGTTGTGGGCGAGCGGCTGCGGGAGCGCATCGCTGCCATGACTGACACGCCGACACCGGTCACGGTCAGTAGTGGCGTCGCAGAAGCCGTCCCGGCGGAGGACGTCAGCGATGTGTTTGTCCGCGCCGACAGCGCCCTTTACCAGGCCAAGGCCGATGGCCGCAACAGGCTCCGCAAGGCAGCGGCTCCGGCCCCCCGGTAGGGTCTCAGTCTCCGCCAGCCCAACCCGCAAGGCGACTGGCGATCGCTGCCGCATGCCGGCCCGACTCACCACCTGCCAATGGCACCGGCAGGGCCTCGTAGCCGTTCATCCCTGCCCGGCGGAAGGCCGCCCGCCGACCCGGCCCGGCCGAGGAGCGGGAAGGATACATATCCAGCAACCGAACTACCTTGCCCTCAAGGGCGGATACCAGCTCACCCGGTGCCTGGCTGCCAAAATCCGGCGCAATCCACGCGACC
Source organism: Marinobacter bryozoorum (assembly GCF_023156245.1). Lineage (GTDB taxonomy): Bacteria > Pseudomonadota > Gammaproteobacteria > Pseudomonadales > Oleiphilaceae > Marinobacter > Marinobacter bryozoorum. The sequence goes on along the minus strand of NZ_JAKZAH010000001.1, from coordinate 205,122 downwards.
CGTGACACCGCTGCTGGCGCCCGGGGCAGGTAACCATTGACCGCCAGCGCGCCGCGGCCAACCCCGACCAATACCACCTGTGAGTAATCCCGCTCCTGCAGCCAGGCAACGGCAGCGTCCAGGCGGGCATTCACTTCATCCCGATGGGCCTTCAGAAGATCCTCGGCGGCCTGGTCATTCACATCAATCATCACCGGCTCGCCTTCATCGGAACTATCCTGGCCCGACCTCGACCCGGCTTCCCCTGCCCGCTGCCTGGCAAGCTGCAGGCCGGGGCTGACCTGGCTGTTACCCAGTGACAGGGCCGCCCAGCCAGCTTCTGTCAGACGGCTACGCAATCCAGCGAGCAAGGCGTGGTTTGCCGTCTGGCCCTCGTCTGCCAGGAGCACCACCGCGCCTTTCGCCGCCTCGGTGACCTCCCGCTCCACCAGCGCCAGCGCCCGGGGCGCACCGTCCGGTTCAAGCCATACCGCCAGGTGGGGGTAACGCTGTGCCAGCATGCCCGAGTCACCGGCAGAGCGGATGAAGTAACGCTCAACCGACGGCTTGCCTGAGCCCTCCTTCGACTCACCGTCTCCGGCATCCTGCCCGGCGGCCCCGGCATCACCGCCCGGAGCCGCATCCTGCGCCGTGGCGGGGTTGATCAAAACAAGGACCAACGTCATCACCACCGCCAGCCAGCGAGTGATATCGAGATTATGCATTCCCGCAGAGGCCACGGACATTCCCCATTCAGAGCTGTTAGAATAACGTCCGATTTCAACCGGACTACCCCAGTACCCGCCGGGCAGACGCCTGGGCGCCGGGAAATTTTACCACAGGGAGCCGGATGCCTCTTCCACGACCGATACAGCCGTTTGACGAGACCATCATGAAACAGCCCGCACTGATTGCACCGTCCATTCTCTCCGCTGACTTCGCCCGCCTGGGAGAGGAAGTCGACAACGTCCTGGCCGCCGGCGCCGACGTTGTTCACTTTGATGTCATGGACAATCACTACGTGCCCAACCTCACTATCGGTCCCATGGTGTGTGAGGCCCTGCGCAAGCACGGGGTAACGGCACCCATCGATGTCCACCTGATGGTCTCGCCGGTGGACGACCTGATCCGCATGTTTATCGATGCCGGCGCCAGCTACATCACCTTTCACCCGGAGGCCAGCAACCACATTGACCGGTCCCTGCAACTGATCCGCGACGGTGGCTGCAAGGCCGGGCTGGTGTTCAACCCGGCCACGCCCCTGAGCTACCTGGACTACGTAATGGACAAGGTGGACATGGTGCTGCTGATGTCCGTCAACCCGGGCTTCGGGGGTCAGAAGTTCATTCCCGGCACCCTCGACAAGTTGCGCGAGGCCCGCAAGCGCATTGACGACAGTGGTCGCGAGATCCGCCTGGAAATCGACGGCGGCGTAAAAGCCGACAACATCGGCGAGATTGCCCAGGCCGGCGCCGACACCTTCGTAGCCGGCTCGGCCATCTTCAATACCGACGACTACAAGGCGACCATCGACGCCATGCGCGCCGAAATCGCCAAGGCAGGATAAACACACCGTGGAACCCAGACGACGCTTCACCTCCCTGTGGCCCGGCGTGGCCCTGTTCGACCTGGACGGCACGCTGGTAGACAGTGCGCCAGACCTGGCGGCCGCCATCGATGACATGCTGACCCGGCTCGGTCGCCCGGCAGCCGGTCCCGGGCAGGTGCGCCAGTGGGTGGGCAATGGCGCCCAGGTACTGGTGCGCCGCGCACTGACAGGCCGCGTGGACTGGGAGAACGCAGAACCTATCGACGACGCCCTGTTCCGGGATGCCAGCGAGCAGTTCTTCCAGTCCTACGAGGTATTGAACGGCAGTCACTCCACGGTTTTCGACGGTGTCGAAGCCTGCCTGCAGCGACTCCAGGATACCGACTGCCGCATGGCGGTCGTCACCAACAAACCCGAGCGCTTTGTTCGCCCCTTGCTGGAGCGCATGGGGCTTGAGCACTGGTTCGAGATGATCATTGGCGGCGACACCTTGCCAGTGAAAAAACCCGATGCCGAGCCGTTGCTGCTGGCCATGCGCACCCTGGGCGGAACCCCGGGTACAACCGTGATGATCGGTGACTCCCGGGCCGATGCCGAAGCCGCCCGCAACGCCGGCCTGCCAGCCGTCCTGGTCCGCTATGGTTACAACTATGGCCCCCCGGTAGACGAACTCGGCGCCGAGGTAGTTGTTGATTCGCTGACGGAGCTTTTGTAACCTCTGGAGAGTTTGTTGCAAACCCACCCCTTTCATTCGGGAGATTCCTGCCGTGCAGGGACTGAATCTGACTGCATCACGCGGGGTACTGACGACCCGCGCAACACGATGGTGGCGATGGCGTACCGGCTGACAAGCCTGGCGACGCAACCGACCTGCGCGCCACAATAAAAACGCTGCTGCCCGGGTGAGCCGGCCAGCAACCGCAGATCAGATTTCAGGACGTTACCATGACACCCGAACAGTTCGACCGGCTGGCCGAGGCCGGCTTCAACCGTATTCCCGTGTACCGCGAAGTACTCGCTGACCTGGACACACCACTCAGCACCTACCTCAAGCTGGCCAGTGGCCCGTATTCCTATCTGTTCGAATCCGTTCAGGGTGGCGAGAAATGGGGCCGTTATTCCATCATCGGCCTGCCTTGCCGGGAAGTGCTGAAGGTATACGGCGACAACATCACCGTGACCCGTGACGGCCAGGTGATCGAGGAAACCAAGCGTGAGGACCCGCTCACCTTCGTGGAAGAATACCAGGCCCGCTTCAACGCCCCGGACCTGGACGACCTGCCCCGTTTCAACGGTGGCTTGGTGGGTTATTTCGGTTACGACACCGTACGCTATATCGAAAAGCGCCTGCGCAACACCTGCCCCACCGACAAGATCGGCACGCCGGATATCCTGCTGATGGTGTCGGACGAAATCGTCGTGTTCGACAACCTGCGGGGCAAGTTGCACCTGATTGTCCATGTAAACCCCAATGAACCCGGCGCCTACGACCGGGCCCTGGCCCGCATCGACGAGCTGGAGGCACGGCTCCACCGCCAGACCGCCAACGCCCCACGCACACCGGAACACCTGCGCGGCAAGGCGGTGGATGAGAGCGACTTCATCTCCGGCTTCACCCAGGACCGGTTCGAGGAAGCGGTGGACCGCATCAAGGGCTATGTGCTCGACGGCGACGTCATGCAGACGGTGATTTCCCAGCGCATGACCATCCCCTTCGAAGCGCCTCCGCTGAACCTGTACCGGTCGCTGCGGGTGCTCAACCCGTCGCCCTACATGTACTTCCTCGACCTGGATGACTTCCACATCGTGGGCTCATCTCCCGAAATCCTGGCTCGGGTGGAAGACGACGAAGTCACAGTCCGGCCCATCGCCGGCACCCGCAAGCGCGGCGCCACCGACGCCGAGGACAGGGCACTGGAGAAGGAACTGCTGGCAGACCCGAAAGAGATCGCCGAGCATCTCATGCTCATCGACCTGGGCCGCAACGACGCCGGCCGCGTGTCCGAGACCGGCACGGTCAAACTGACCGACAAGATGATCGTGGAGCGCTACTCCCACGTGATGCACATCGTCTCCAACGTCACCGGGCGCCTGAAGAAGGACACCTCCTGCCTCGACGTGCTGCGGGCCACCCTGCCCGCCGGCACCCTGAGCGGCGCCCCCAAGATCCGGGCCATGGAGATTATCGATGAGCTGGAACCGGTCAAACGGGGCGTCTACGGCGGCGCTGTCGGCTACCTGTCGTTCAACGGCAACATGGACACCGCCATCGCCATTCGCACCGCGGTCATCAAGGACAAGACCCTGCACATCCAGGCCGGCGCCGGCATCGTGGCAGACTCGGTTCCCCGCCTGGAGTGGAAAGAAACCATGAACAAGGGCCGCGCGATTTTCCGGGCCGTTGCCATGACCTACAACGACTACGACCACTGAGGCGGGGGAGACAATCATGCTGCTGATGATCGACAACTACGACTCCTTCACCTACAACGTGGTGCAGTACCTGGCAGAGTTGGGGGCGGACGTCCAGGTTCACCGCAATGACGAGATTACGGTGGATGAAATCGAGGCCCTGAGCCCGGAGCGCCTGGTGATTTCCCCTGGCCCCTGTACACCCAACGAAGCGGGTATTTCCATGGCGGCGATCCGCCACTTTGCGGGCAAACTGCCAATTCTCGGCATCTGCCTGGGCCACCAGGCCATCGGGCAGGTCTATGGCGGGAATATTGTGCGCGCCGGCCAGGTGATGCACGGTAAGGTGTCGCCGGTTTACCACTCTGACATCGGTGTGTTTCGCGGATTGAGTAATCCGTTACAGGCAACGCGATATCACAGCCTGGTCATCGAGAAGGAAACCCTGCCGGACTGCCTGGAGGTAACCGCCTGGACCCGCAACGAGGATGGCTCCGTTGAGGAGATCATGGGCATTCGGCACAAAACATTGCCCATTGAGGGGGTGCAGTTCCATCCTGAGTCGATTATGACTGAGGAAGGGCATGAGCTTTTGCGGAACTTTTTGCGGTCTTAGAATCAGGCCTTTTGGCTGATTGCCATGGATCGGGTACCGGCCGGGGAGCGGTATCATTTTTCTGGACACGCCCACGAGCACGTCCATGTGGGGCTCGACGGCAGCCATCCATGGCTGCCGACGGTCCTGAAAAATAATCCCCCACCCCGTCCTCTGTGCAAGCCGCAAACAAGTACGCAGGTCAGGCCCCTTACCGTAAATAGTGGTAAACGTAGCGTTATCACAGTTGCTCACAGGACGGGGGGTGCAGGGGGCATTTTCGCAGCAGCGCGATGGATGGCGCGGAGCAAGGCGGGCGCCATGGATGGCCCCTGAATTGCGGCGGAGAAAATGCCCCCTGCACCCACCGGCCCGGCACCGAAGTCAGCAATCACTTCGGTAGCACTGGTCGCGCGGTTCCCCAAAAGGACACCTCCCAAGCAGACCAGGCACCCATAATCTACGCAGCCCAACGTCAAAGAGAAAACCAAAACGAGGCCCACCAAACCATGGACATGAAAGAAGCCCTGAACCGAATCGCCTCCAACCTGGACCTGAGCCGGGAAGAAATGAAAGCGGTCATGCGCATTGTCATGAACGGTGAGGCCACCGACGCCCAGATCGGCGCCTTCCTGATGGGCCTGCGCATCAAGAGCGAAACCATCGACGAAATCACCGGCGCCACCGAAGTCATGCGAGAACTGGCCACCGGCGTCCAGATCAATGCCGAACCCCTGGTCGACATCGTCGGCACCGGCGGCGACGGTGCCAACCTGTTCAACGTCTCCTCCGCATCCGCCTTCGTCGTAGCCGCCGCCGGCGGTTACGTCGCCAAGCACGGCAACCGGGCCGTATCCTCCAAAAGCGGCAGTGCCGACCTCATCGAAAAGGCCGGCATCAACCTCAACATGACCCCGGAACAGGTCGCCCGCTGCGTGGAACAGATCGGAGTCGGCTTCATGTTCGCCCCCAGCCACCACGGCGCCATGAAACACGCCATCGGCCCCCGCAAGGAACTGGGATGCCGGACCATATTCAACATCCTTGGCCCCATGACCAACCCCGCTGGCGTCAAACGCCAACTGCTGGGCGTGTTCACCCCCGCCCTGTGCCGCCCCATGGCGGAAGTGCTCCAGAAACTGGGCAGCGAACACATCATGGTCGTCTGCTCAAAGGACGGCCTCGACGAAATCAGCCTGGCATCCTCAACCCATGTTGCCGAACTCAAAGACGGCGAAATCCGGGAATACGACATTAACCCGGAAGACCTGGGCATCAAGAGTCAGAGCCTCGTCGGCCTCACCGTAGACACCTCCGAAGACTCCCTGAAACTGATCCACGCCGCCTTCGGCCGGGGCCATGAGGAAATGGCCGAAAAGGCCAGGGACATCATTGCCCTCAATGCCGGCGCAGCCATCTACGTCGCCGGGCTGGCAACAACACCGAAGATGGGCGTAGACATGGCGCTGGACGCCATGGGCAGCGGACTGGCCGCCGGCAAGATGTCCGAGCTGGCTGACTTTTCACACTGTTTTGACTGAGCAGCCTGACACCATGACTGACCGACACAACGACCGGACCCCCACCATCCTCCGCAAGATCGTGGACCGCAAGTGGGAAGAAATCGACGAACGCAAACGCACCGCCCCCCTGGCAGACCTCAAGGCCATGGCCAGCGACCAGCCGGAGGCGCGGGGCTTTGCCCGGGCCATGGCCGACCGGACAGGCCAGCGCAGGCCCGCCGTGATCGCCGAGATCAAGAAGGCATCCCCCAGCAAGGGCATCCTGCGGGACCCGTTTGACCCGCCCGCCATCGCCGAAAGCTATGAGGAAGGCGGCGCCACCTGCCTGTCGATTCTCACCGACCATGACTTCTTCCAGGGGCACGAGGACTATCTGAAAGCAGCCCGGGCCGCCTGCAGCCTGCCCGTGATCCGCAAGGACTTCATGGTAGCGCCCTACCAGGTATACGAAAGCCGGGCCATCGGCGCCGACTGCATCCTGCTGATTGCCGCCTGCCTGACCAAGGACCAGATGCAGGAACTCGAGGGCATTGCCCACGAAATCGGACTGGACGTGCTGGTGGAAGTCCATGATGGCGAGGAGATGGGCGACGCCCTCACCCTGAACACACCGCTGGTGGGCATCAACAATCGCAACCTGCACACCTTCGACGTATCACTGGACACCACCTTCGACCTGCATCAGCGCATTCCGTCAGACCGCCTGACCATCACCGAAAGTGGCATCCTCACGCGGGAGGACGTTACCGCCATGACTGAGCGGGAAATCTACGGCTTCCTGGTGGGTGAATCGTTCATGCGGGCGCCAGAGCCTGGCGAAAAGCTGAGGGAATTGTTCGACTGATGCTTTGAGGGAAGTCCGGGGGCCTTCAGGCCCCCTCAAGTGCTTCGTTCAAAACCGCCTGCAAGTGGGCCGGCATGGTGCCGGCCAGCTGCAGCGCTGCCTCATGGGCCCGGGGGCTCATCTTGTCCCAGGTGCGGCGCACAATACGCAGCCACTTTTCCTTGTCGAAGTCCGGGTTATCTTCGTAGAAATCCGCAAAATAGCGCTCCAGGAACACCATGCAGGCCACGTCCTCCAATAGCTGCGTATCAGGGTCACTACGCAACTCCCGCTTGGTCAGGATAGTGGCAACCCGCTGGCACTCCGCTTCCGGATAACCACACTGTGCCATGATCTCCGCGGCCCGCTCGCCGTGAAACCGGCCGCAAGCCTGGCGCCATTGATAATACCCCTTGCGCCCTTCCGGAAAATCCGCCCGGGGCCGGGTCCAGCGTTCGATATGCTGGGCCCGGCAGGCGATCTGCATGCGCTCGGACGGCTGTGCCTCCAGGGCAAACAGCCAGCGGGTCATATGCAGGCTGTAGGCGTATTCCCGTGGCAATACCTGGCCGTCCACACGTTCCATGTTCGGATCCTGGCGGTTGGCGCTGTCGATGGTACCGAGCGCGCAAGTCAGGGCAGCTTCCTTTGTCATGGCATCAGGCCTTTGCAGAGGGACGTTCCTTCATATGGTCGTACCAGGCCTGCAGGTTCTTCTGCTCCGGGCTGATACGGATCTTGACCACCTTCGCGAAATCCAGCACGCACAGGGCGGTGATATCGGCGGCGGTAATGCTATCACCATAGATAAACTTGCGCCCTTCCAGGTGCCGGTCCAGGAAGTCCATAAAGCTCGCTGCCTGCTTGCCAGCCTCCTCGCCCCACTCGGGAATCGGGTTCATTCGGTCCTTGAAGTAGCCAGTGCTATGCTGGAAGCACATACCGGTAGGTACGAAGAAGTAGTAGTCCAGCCACCGCTGCCACTGGTCCAGCTGCGCCTTCTCCAGCGGCGTGGTGCCCATCAGGGGCGTGGTGTCCGGATACTGTTCCTCGAAATAGAGACAGATGGACATGGTTTCCGCAATGCAGTTGCCGTCATCCAGCTGCATTACCGGCACCTTCTTCATGGGGTTCATGGCCTGGAATTCCGGGGTCAGGTTCTCCCCTTTCTGCAGGTCCAGTTCTACAAATTCCACCTTGTCCAGCAGGCCCTTCTCGGCCAGGAACATACGCACACGACGGGGATTGGGGGCCGTTTTCGTCTCGAAAATCTTCATGGGTGAGTACACCTCGACTGTTGTTATGGATGGTCACGACGCTCCGGCTTCCTTGCCACCAGCGCAGAGTCAGTAGTCTGCGACAGATTGGCCTGTTCGCGCAGAACCGTCAAGGCACGGAAACGTCTGGCGCAGGCGCTTGGTTCCCAAACGCGAAAGCCTCCAGTCGAGAAACGACCCATTGCGGATCGTCCAGCACCAGGTCGTGCCCCGCATCCGGGTGGACCGCCAGGGGCCATTGCCAGCGCCGGGCGAGGATACGGCTGCAGTGCCAGTGCACAATGCGGTCGCCGGCACTGGCCAGCAGAAGTGCCCGGGCCGCGGGCGCCGCGGAGGAAGGACGGTAGCTGGCGGCAGCCCGGAGCTGGGCGACGGCGTTTCGGAAGGTCACCGGCCGGCGTTGCTGGATAGCGAGCCAGTTTTCTTTAACCTCCGGCGTTACTGGCCGATTGGAGGTCAAGGCTAGTATACCCCGCTCCCGCACAGCCGGAGTTCGCCTGACCATCACCCCCAGCGCTTTACCGAGGGCGGCGGGCCTCATACGCTGCCACGGCGGACTGAATCCGGTACTGGTATTGATCAGCACCAGCCGCGCTACACGCTCCGGTTCGGCCTGCGCCCAGTCCAGGGCCACCATCCCGCCCATGGACAGGCCAAGCAGACCGACGGGGCCCGCGATCGGTGCAGCGCAAGCCTGCACCTTCTGGCGAATATCGGCGATAGTTGAAGGGGACACCTCTCGGAAATATTCCCCGGTGCCGGGCAGATCGATCACGTGAAAGCGTTGTTGCGGGAAAGCCTCTGCCAGCCGCTCCCGGAAATCCCCCCAGTGCCCTTTCTCGCGGGTCAGCCCCCGCAACAGGATCCAGTTCACGGGATCGCCTTCTGCCGGCATAGCCTCAGGCTTCCCGGTACCAGTGGGTCAACGCAGCCTCCCGCAGCACCCGGGCCTGATCCCCGGTTGGCAGCCAGTTATCGTGACTGACCGCAGCATGAAGGAGGAAGTCCATCAGCAACAGGTGACTGCGAAGCACTCGCTGGTGGCGGTGGGGCACCAGCGGATTGAAGAAGCCCTCCATACGGAACAGTTGCCGGGGACGCTTGCGCAACCAGCGCCAGGAACCCATCTCGAGGGTCAGGGGAATGAAGGTGCCGGCGCCCTGGCGATTCACCTGCTTGTAGAAGTAATCCCAGAGATCGCCGTGGGTCAGGTAATGGGCCGACTGGGGCTCGAAGACATAGCGGTGGTTGGGGTAGGCCTGCTCCCAGAGCAGCTTCAGTGCCATTACCGAATCGATTCGGCGCATGGGACGACGACGGTAGGCGTAGGGGAACCAGATCTGGTCCTGCCAGCCGAAACCTGAGTGGCAGTCCAGGGCCAGACTGAACGGCCGGCCCGGGAGCATTTCGTCGATGACCGCCTTGAGGGCCTCGCACTCCGGCTCCATACCCTGCTCCGGCTCACCGGTATACCAGGGGAGCCTCGGTGACAACCTCTGGCCTCCCAGCAGGAAGGTACTTTCCCCCTGGGCGGTGATCGGCGCATTGCGCATCAGGTCCACGCCAGAGGGATTGGCCCTCTGGTTCAGGAACATGCCACCGGGGTTGAGGATCGGAAGGACAACTATCCGGACCTTCTCCAACAACTCATTGAAGTGATCGTCCCATCGCATACGTTCGGCCAGACTGCCCAGCCAGGCCGTGACGACCTGGCTACCGATTCTTTCGAGACCATGAACGCCGCCAACCATCAGCACGACCGGTTTATCTGGCCCGGCCGCCCCTATATCAACACGGTAAACCGGGAGCGCCAGGTCCTTCACCGCGATCCGTTCAATAACCCGCGTACAGACAGCAGCTGGCGCGTCGGCCAGCGTTCTTTCCAGCTCCACCAGCTCCGGCAGAAACGTACGGAGACAATGACGCTGGCCGGTACTGCGACGAGCCTTTTCTTCGGCAACCTCCCGATGGCAGGTCTGTTGCTTGAGTTCTGCCAATGTTCACCCCGGCGTCCAGAATCCCCTGAACATACCAGGGCAATGCGTCAAACGGGTGACAGCCCGCGTCAGCCCGTCCCGGTCACCTGGAACTGGTCAGTCAGAGCCTGCAGTTTGCGGGAAGCCTGGCCAGTCAGTTCGGCCTTGCCCCTGAGTTGCCCTATGACCGAACTCATGTCCCGCGCACCCTGGCCAACCCTTGAGGTGCGCCGGCTTTGGGATTCACTGGTTTTCGCCACCACATCAATAGTTGAGAACAGGCTATCTACAATCTCGGTGAGGCCTGAGTTGTCTTCCGCAGCAGACTCCACATGACGCAGGCGCTCATCCATATCAGCCATACCCCGCTCCATGGTCTGTACCGCCTGTCGGGTATCCGCCTGGACACTGGCCAGGCGTTCGCCAATCTCGCGGGTGGCTTCCGTCGTACGGTGTGCCAGCTTGCGTACCTCGTCCGCCACTACGGAAAAACCACGCCCGTGCTCTCCCGCGCGTGCAGCCTCAATGGCAGCGTTCAGGGCCAGCAAGTTGGTCTGGTCCGCGATTTCATCGATGATTTCCGCCATCTCCACGATCTCACTGGTACGATCATTAGCGGCCTGGATGCTCAGTGCGGAATCACTGATAACCTGTCTCACGGTTTCCGTTTCCCGGGTGACCCGGGACAGACGTTCCCGGGCGTTGGCGACCACTTCCTCCATGGCTGATCGCATACTGTGGGCCGTGCTGGAGGCGGAGTCGATCTCACGCTGCTGGCTCTGGGCACCCTCCAGCATCGCGTCGATCTCCTGTAACACTGACATTATCCGGTCACCGGCTGCACGGTTCTGGGTCAGCAGCTCGTCACTGGCCTGGCCCGAGTTGTCGGCCAGCTCGATGACCTGTCCTACCATTCCATCCAGGCTGTCGATAAAGCTGTTCATCCAGCGGGCCAGATCCCCGGTTTCGTCCCTCCGCATCTGCTCCAGGTCCACCCGCTGGCTGAGGTTACCGCCGCCTTCAGCAATCCCACGGACGACATCTGCCAATCGACCCAGCCGGCGGGAAAGTGGACGCGCCATACCCAACCTAAAGAGCGTCAGACCGCCGAGCACCGCCAATCCGTTCAGCATTGTGTCAATGGTCAGGGAGACACCACTAGCGGCAAGCCCGAGGTTCACAGCCCAGAGCACCAGCAACAGCACGCCCACCTGGACTGTCAGCTGATATTCTACGGATCGACGCCGGTAAACTTCCTCCAGGTCAGCTTCGCACATCATCCCCCAACGGTCCGGGGACCCGGGCAGACTAAAGGTAACGCCCTTGCCTATGACCGGAATGTGCCGGTAATCCGAGTAACCGGGGTATTTCACAAAGAGGTTTTCGCCCCGGGCCATGGTTTCCCGCACTCCCGGATGCAGTTGCCGGGTGGCCGGGTCAGTAAAACGGATCTCGAATTCCGTGTGTTCGTGGATCCGCAGGGTACCAAACCCGGTCCGGATACCGTCTTTCAAGTTATCACCGTGACTGAAGGTGGCATCTTCGAAACGGGAGCGGGACAACGCCGTGCCGGCCTCAATCGAAGGATCGAAGCGACTTTCATGCATGAAGATGTAGTTGTCACCAGACTCCTCGAATACATGTCCGGCCTCCCGCTGGATGAGGTCACCCATCACATCGTTGGGAATGCGGGCACAGACCGCTGCTGGCTGGCCGCTGGCAAGGGTGACCGGCTGGTAAAACATCAGGGTAACGTCGTCATGAAAACGGGACGTGGTTGGACCCAGTTGCCGCGTCACCGGGTCCTTGTATGGTCCATGAAGAAAGCGATCAGAGAGACCACGGCGTACCGCATCCGATGGAAGGTCCCGGGCGCCATTACGGGAGGGCACAGTGGAGGCCAGCACCCTCCCCTGATCGTCAACAACACACAGCTCGGCAATCTCCCTGAGGCGTCTACGGGCCTGTGCCAGAACTTCTGGAACCTCCGTCGGCATGAGGCCGCTGAGGCGCTGTTCCAACCCTTCCAGAAACGCCCATTTGCTCTCTGCCCAGCCGTTTAGCAAGGCCACTCGTGTGCGAGCAGTGTTCTCGAAAATCTGTTCGTTGGTGCGGTAGAGGGAGCGGTTCAAAAAACAGGACCAGGCAAGCGAAAGCTTGCCGTTGGCCCCAAGCCACGGAAGCCAGCGCTTTTCGCTGCCCGAGAGGGGCATACTATTGCTGTTAAGGATCATAGTGCGTGATGTTCCGGTGATGTCGACTCCAACCGGTGGCAGGCGCCCGCATGGTAAATCTCCCACAGGCAGCCTGACACCGGTCACCACGGCGGCACACAAAGCGCCGCAACCGACATCACCGATGCAACTTCCGCGCCCAATAATTCGTTATTTTTCAGCAAGTAAAAAGCAAAACAATGTTAAAGCGCACAACTCCGGTGCGCCAAGCCGAAAAGCGCACCATTAATGTTCGCAACATTATCCGGCAATGGGACCAATACCCACCTTGCGGCGCACATCAGCCATCAACGGGGTGGCGTAGTCCCGGGCCTTTTCGGCGCCCTGCTGCAGGATACGATCCAGCTGGGCCGGGTCGTCCATCAGGGTATTGTAGGTCTCCCGCATGGGCGCCAGTTCGTCATTGAGGAGCTCGAACAGCTGTTTCTTGGCCTCGCCCCAGGCAATACCGTTGGCAAACTCCTGGCGCATGGCGGCCGCTTGCTCCTGGCTGGCAAACGCGGAATAGATGGAAAACACCGCGCTGGTATCCGGGTCCTTGGGCTCGCCGGGTTCCAGCAGGTTGGTCTTGATCTTGTTGATAGCCTTGCGCAGTTTCTTTTCGCCTTCAAACAGCGGGATGGTGTTGTTGTAGCTCTTGGACATCTTGCGACCGTCCAGACCCGGCAGCACCATGGAAGCTTCTTCGATTACCGCTTCCGGCAGGGTGAAGGTTTCTCCGAACAGGTAATTGAAGCGCTGGGCAATATCCCGGGCCATTTCAATATGCTGGGTCTGGTCACGGCCCACGGGGATTTTCTCGCCGTTGAACATCAGGATGTCCGCCGCCATCAGGATCGGGTAGCAGAACAGCCCCATGGTAATGCCGCGATCAGGATCCGCGCCCTCATTCTCCTCGTTTTCCTGCACCGCCGCCTTGTAGGCATGGGCCCGGTTCATCAGGCCCTTGGCGGTGACGGTGGTCAGCACCCAGTTAAGTTCGGTGATTTCAGGAACATCGGTCTGACGGTAGAAGGTCACCTTTTCCGGATCCAGGCCACAGGCCAGCCAGGTAGCGGCAATAGCGCGGACCGATTCCTGCACCCGGGCGGGCTCCTGGCACTTGATCAGGGCGTGGTAGTCCGCCAGGAAAAGAAAGGATTCACTCTGGCCTTGCTCGCTGGCGCGGATCGCCGGACGAATGGCGCCGGCGTAGTTGCCCAGGTGGGGGATGCCCGTGGTGGTGATACCGGTCAGTACTCGTGTCTTGCTCATGATGATCGCGCTATTCCGGATGGGATAAAAAACGAGGTTAAAAAGAAAGCAGAACCATACCCAATGGAACGCCGGCCGGCAAACGGATTAGTGAGTGCACCCCCTCGAACAGGGTATGATGTCGACACCAGCCTTCGATACGTTTTAACTGACCCATGCCCCAGGAAACCCTGCCACTGATCTACCAGGACGACCACATGGTTGTCGTGGACAAGCCCGCCAACCTGCTGGTCCATCCCAGCGAGATCGACCGCCGGGAAACCCGCTCTGCCATGATGATCCTGAGGGACCAGCTGGGACAGTGGGTGTGGCCGGCCCACCGCCTGGACCGCCCCACCTCCGGCTTGCTGGTGTTCGCCCTGGACCGGGACGGCGCACGTGAGCTGGCCATGGCCTTCCAGGAGCAGCGGGTACGCAAGGACTACCTGGCGATTGTTCGCGGCCATCCGCCCCTGGGGGGAATTATCCGCCACGCCCTGACGGTGAAGGATGACCTGGGCTCCCGGCGCAATACGGATGCCGAACCCCAGCCGGCCCTGACCCTTTACCACCGACTGGCCCGCGCAACGGTGGACTGGGCCGTGGACCGGCGATACCCCACCAGCCGCTACGCCATGGTGCGCTGTCGGCCCGCCACCGGCCGGCGACACCAGCTACGTCGTCACCTCAAACACATCAGCCACCCGATTATCGGCGACAGCAGCTACGGCAAGGGCCCCCACAACCGGGCCTTTGCAGAGGCGTTTGGCGAAAGCCGCCTGTACCTCCACGCCAGCCACCTGCAGTTATCGCACCCGGTCACCGGTCAGTGGCTACGCCTGACAGCGCCCTTGCCCGAGGCATTCCTCCGCGTTGGTGAGCAGTTCAGCTGGACAGAGTCTGCTATGCTCAATGCCATATAAACCAATGCCGAGCGCCATGCATCGACTGATCCCTGTACTCCTGTTATGCCTGCTGAGCCCTTTGGCGAACGCCACGAAGGTAACCGTCGGCGTGAATCACTCACCGCCTTACCGGATCCTGGATGATGGCGAAGCCCGTGGTTTCTACATCGATGTTTTCAATGCGCTCGCGGACCAGTTGGGCTGGGAAATCGAGTACCAGGCGGTGCCCTTTCGCCGGGTGCTGTGGATGCTGGAGTCGGGCGAAGCGGACATCATGCTCGGGGCACTGCCTACAGAAAAGCGAATTGGCTACCTGGATTTTTCCATCGCCGCCTTCCCGCCAGAGCCAAAGCACTTCTTCTACGTGCACCCGGAAAACCGCATCACCCGCTACGCTGACCTCAAGGGCAAGGTGATCGAGGTACTTCGGGGCAGCACCTATAACGCCGACTTCGACAAAGACCCATCCCTTATCCGTGAGCCGGGAATCAGCTACCCCATGCTGATGCGTATGCTGGAGGCTGGTCGGCTCGATGTCGTAGTGGCCCCGGAACTGGTCGGTCGCCACTCGGCAGCCACCGTCTCTGACCGGCTCCGGGTTTCACCCTTCACCCTTTCAGGTCAAACGTCCTATATTGCCATATCCCGGAAATCTCCCGTTATGGCGCACAGGGACGACCTGCAGGCGGCACTGGCCCGCCTCAGGGACAACGGTACCTTTGATCGAATCCAGCGTCGCTACACCAGCGAGGAGTGAGCCCGGCCATGCCCCTGAAACTCTACCAGTTCGCCATCTCCCACTATTCCGAAAAAGTCCGCTGGGCCCTGGACTACAAGGGCATCGCCTACGAGCCCGAGTTCCTGTTGCCCGGCATGCACGGCAAGACCGTTTGCGGGCTGACCGGGCAGGGAAAAACGTCGGTACCCGTGCTCGTGGACAGCGGCATGGCTATCCAGGGTTCAAATAAGATCCTCGATCACCTGGACAGCGCATTTCCCGATAAGCCCTTGCTTCCCCAGGACACTAATGGGCAGGCGGCGGCGCGGGCCTGGGAGGAACGCCTGGACGACGAAGCAGGCCCGGCAGTTCGCACCTTTGCCTACCATCACCTGCTGCAGCGACCGAAGGTGGTGGCACCCCTGCTGACGGCAAAAACGGCGTTCTGGAACCAGTATTTGCTGAGACTTGGCTTCAGCCGCGTGGACGAAGCCATGCGGGAAATGATGAACATCAACGAAAAAACCGCTGCCCGCGCGCAAGCCACCATCGAAAACCTGCTGGAAGAAATCAACGGGATCTACCGGGACGGACAATACCTGGCGGGTGCCAGCTTCAGCCGGGCGGATATTACCGCCGGGGCCCTGTTTGCGCCGCTGTTCATGCCACCAGAGTACCCGGTACCCTGGCCCAAACCCGGTCGACTGCCGCCGGGGCTGAAGGAATGGCACCAACAAAGGGGCGCCCTGCTGGAGCCCGTTGCCGAGTGCTATCGGACCCATCACTGATACGGCGGCACTCCTTCAGTGCCGCCGAAGGCGCTGTGAATCATTTCTCCGGGTGACGCTGGAGAAACTGGTGCCATAACTGTGCTGACTGCTCAGGGACCTCCAGCATCGGCACATGGCCCACCCCATCAAGCAGGACCACCAAGCTGTCTTCTATGCCAGCGGCAAACACTTCAGCGTTCTCCGGGGCCAGTACCCGGTCCTGCTTGCCCCACACAATCAGGGTGGGCGCTTTGATAGCCGGCAGAATGCCTGACAGGTCCAGCTGCTCACCGGACGACAGGATCGCTTCAAAGATCTGGTCGTTAATGGACTGCCGGGCCATGGCCTGCTCTTCCATGACGGCCGTGACAGGCCAGGGCGCGAAGGGTGGCTGCTCCATCACGAAGTCCATCAACTTGTCGAAATCACCCGGCTCACGAACCACCAGCGGGTTATGGCCTTCGGCCAGGGCTTCGTCCAGTTCGGATGGATACCGGGTTGAACCGGCAGGATCAAACAGGGCAATGGTGTCTACCCTGTCCGGATACCGGCTGGCGAAATAGGCCGTAATGCCACCGCCCATGGAGTTACCCGCCATATCCACCCGGTCCAGGCCGAGCTCGTCCATCAGCTGAACTAACGTGGCCGCCTGGGACTCGACGGTATAGGCCTCTGGCCCGGCGGTGCTACTGTCGCCGTGCCCGGGCAGGTCGGGGATAACCAGGTAGTAGTCTTCCGGAAGGTGGGCCGCCATACGGACCCAGTTGTCCTTGTTCGCGGCGAAGCCATGGACCATCACCAGGGCCCGGGCGTCAGATGGCGAGCCACGACTGAGGTAGGTTACGGAGAGCTCCCCCAGGGTAGCTTCCGCCAGTTCCAGACCCGCTTTTTCGCGCTCTTCGGCGATCAGCCACTCGTAGAGATCATAACGGGAACATCCGGTCAGCAGCACCGCCCCGAGCAGCACTGCCAACCGCGCCAGCCGGCTGTGTGTCATACAATCCTCGTATTTTTCAGTCCGCCTGGCGGGCTGGGGCAGCTTCCCGCCCGGTGAAGCCAGGCAGGAAGCAAAGCACCCGGTTACCGGGTTCCGTAGACCACCATGGTCTTGCCCTTGACCTGAACCAGGCCCTGCTCTTCCAGGGTTTTCAGTACCCGCCCCACCATCTCACGGGAACAACCAACGATGCGACCAATTTCCTGGCGGGTGATCTTGATCTGCATGCCGTCCGGATGGGTCATGGCATCGGGCTCCTTGCACAGGTCGAGCAGGGTCCTGGCCACGCGACCGGTAACATCCAGAAAGGCCAGGTCACCCACCTTGCGGGTGGTCTGACGCAACCGGGTCGCCATCTGCTCGCCGATAAAATAGAGCACCCGCGGATCCTGCTGGGCGATTTCCCGGAACTTGGTGTAGCTGATTTCCGCCACCTCGCATTCCGTCTTGGCTTTCACCCAGGCGCTGCGGGAATCCATGTTGTCGAACAGTCCCATCTCCCCGAAGAAGTCCCCGGAGTTCAGGTAGGCCATGATCATTTCACGACCGTCTTCATCTTCGATGATAACGGTGACAGAACCTTTAACGATGAAAAAGAGGGAGTCGCTCTTGTCACCGGCATAGATGATCGTGCTCTTCGCCGGGTAGCGACGGCGATGGCACTGGGACAGGAAGTAGTCCAGGTGCTTGGTTTTCTGCTCAACGGGCCGAACGATGGTAGCCATGGTAAGTGTCGTGCCTCCTCAGGTGTCACCGTCCATGGACGCTTGTCGTTTATGAAGCCGCTCTCCTGCAGCTGTTTTATTGTTCACAGGGGAACCTCTGGCGAGGGTACTCCGCCCAAATCCTGCTTGGTATGTCGCTTTTGTAGACGAAATGCGACTACGACTCATGATGTTAAGCCCGAGTCACAAAGTCGTCCATAACGCACGTCTCAATAGCGAACCATCTCACAGGTTTTTACGGCTTTGTGCTAGCATTTCGGGCCAGAGTTCAGACCAAAGGATTATTCCAATGAAAGCAACCATAGACTGGACAGGCAAGGCCAGCTTCAAAGCTGCCAGCGGTAGCGGCCACGAAGTACAAATGGACGGACCGCCGGACCACGGTGGCGAGAACCTCGGGCCACGCCCCATGGAAATGCTGCTGATGGGGCTCGGCGGATGCTCTTCCTTTGATGTGATGAGCATATTGCAGAAGAGCCGCCAGGACGTCACGGCCTGCCACGCCGAGCTGGAAGCAGAGCGGGCTGACGCGGTGCCATCGGTTTTCACGAAGATCCACCTGCATTTCGTGGTGACCGGCAACAATCTCAAGGACAACATGGTCAAGCGGGCGGTCAGCCTGTCGGCAGAAAAGTACTGTTCCGCCTCCATTATGCTTGAAAAGGCCGGTGTCGAGATCACCCACAGCTACGAGGTCCGTCCTGCATAACCGGACCGGAAGGATGCCAATACCCTGCACCGTGATTTGGGGATGAGCGGCATCTGACAGGCCGTCCTGCCCTGCTAAAATGTGGTTCGAAAGGCTATTCAACCGGAGAGGCGGTGTGCATAATACGCACCCTTCTCCGCCGGTCTGCGCTCAGAAAATGGTCAGTAATCGGTGGCGGCCTCGGCAGACCGGACCATCCGTGGTTGATGGACGAGTCTGTACCTAACCATCTCCATTCTCCGGAGGGGCTGAACATGGAATCCAAACTCCAGCTGCACGGCTTCAACAACCTGACCAAATCCCTGAGCTTCAACATCTACGATATCTGTTATGCGCAGACCGAAGAGCAGCGTGAAGCCTATATCGACTACATCGACGAGATGTACAACGCCGAGCGCCTGACCCAGATCCTCACCGATGTGGTAAAGATCATCGGCGCCAACATCCTGAATATTGCCCGCCAGGACTATGAGCCTCACGGCGCCTCGGTCACCATGCTGATCGCCGAACACGAGCTCACTGGTGACGAGCCCGACAATGAGGAATCGCCAGGCCCGCTGCCAGACGCGATCGTTGCCCACCTGGACAAGAGCCACGTCACGGTACATACCTATCCGGAAAGCCATCCCCACGAGGGCATCAGCACCTTCCGGGCGGACATCGATGTGTCCACCTGTGGCCTGATCTCGCCGCTGAAGGTACTGAACTACCTGATTCACAGCTTCGACTCCGACGTGGTCACCGTCGACTACCGTGTACGGGGCTTCACCCGGGACGTCGACGGCACCAAGCACTACATTGACCACGACATCAACTCGATCCAGAACTACCTGACCGAGGATACCCAGAACTCGTACCAGATGATTGACGTCAACGTGTACCAGGAAAACCTGTTCCACACCAAGATGATGCTCAAGAACTTCGACCTCGATAACTACGTGTTCGGCGTCAACGCCAGCGACCTGGACCCGGAAGAGGCCGCTTCCATCGAGGAACGGCTGAAGCGGGAAATGCTGGAAATCTTTTACTCCCGCAACGTCCAGTAACAGCACGCCCGACCGACGGGCCGGCCCCGGCACCCGGGTTTCGGGTATAAAGAGGCCTTGTTCAGTTTTACTGAACACCGGGGCCGGAATTTTCCGGTTTCTTCCCCGCCGCTAACCTTCTTTAATGGTGAAGTCAGCCAACCAGAGAAGGAGGTCACCATGACCGAACGCATCATTAAACGCGCCATACCCGCCCTGGAAACCTCGGACGGTGCCGGCGTGCGTATCCGCCGCTCCCTTGGGCAGACCCAACTGGTGCGCATGGACCCCTTCCTGATGCTGGATGAATTCGGCTCCGACCGGCCACAGGATTATATTGCCGGCTTCCCCGCGCACCCCCACCGGGGCTTCGAGACCGTCACCTATATGATTGAGGGCCATATGCTCCACGAGGATCACCTGGGTAACCGGGGCAACCTTCGCAACGGTGGTGTCCAGTGGATGACGGCGGGCCGGGGCATCGTGCATTCTGAAATGCCACAGCAGGAAGAGGGCCTGATGCGGGGCTTCCAGCTCTGGCTGAATCTGCCAGCGGCAGAAAAAATGAAGCCGGCAGGTTACCGGGACATCCAGCCGGAGGAGATTCCACGAATCATGCTCGATGAGGGTGAGGTAAGGCTGATCGCCGGTGAGCTTACAGTGGATGGTCAGACATGGCAGGGCGCCATCACCGGTGGCTCTACCGAGCCGCTCTATGCCGACCTGCACCTCGACCCGGAAGGTTCGATGACCTTGCCGGTCGCATCACCGCTTAGTGCCATGGTGTACCTGTACGAAGGGACAGCCCGCATCGGTGGAGAGGCGCTTTCCCGTTCAGCCGCCACGGTACTGGGAGCGGGTGACCGGCTGACGGTAGCTGCCGGCCAGGAAGGCGCCAGGGTGCTGCTGATCGCCGGCCGGCCCATAGGTGAACCTGTGGTTCAGTATGGGCCCTTCGTCATGAACACCCGGGAGGAAATCGAACAGACCCTGCGCGACTACCAGAACGGTCAACTGACGGCCTGACAAGACGTCCGGATGCCAGGTGGTCAAGGCGCCCCCAGGCTCTCCAGCAGACCCGGCTTCTCGATGACGTAGCCCTGGCCATAGTCCACACCCAGCTTGCGCAGCATATCCAGGGCTTCACGACTTTCAATGTGGGTAGCGATGACTTCCCGGTTCAGGTAATGGGCCATTTCCACCATGGAACGGACCATGGCCTGGTCAGTCTCACTTTCGGCGATCTGACCAACAAAGGCACCATCAAGCTTGATCATGTCCACCGGCAGGCTGCGCATATATTGATAGGACGCCGGGCCGGCACCAAAGCTGCCCAGGCAGAACCGACACCCCAGCTCCTGCATCTCGCCGATAAACTCCGCCACCGAATGCACATCCCGGATGGCAGCGGCCTCGGTGATCTCGAACCACAGGCGCTCAATCGGCGCATCGGCCTCGCTGAGCTTGCTGTAGATAAACTCCAGCAAGGCCTCATCGTTCAGCGAATAACCTGACAGGTTGATGCAGTAACCGGGCTGGCGCTGCCCCGCGCTGCCCTGACGGCCATTCCGGTTTCGTAGCCAGTCCAGCATGTAGCCCACCACCCAGCGGTCCACAAACTGCATGCGGTTGTACCGCTCGGCCATGCGTACGAAGTCAGCAGCGGTAATCAGTTCACCCTGATCATCGTACATGCTGATCAGCACTTCATACTGGGTGGTCAGCCGTGTGTCCTTGTGCAACGGGATGATCTTCTGGCATCGAAGCAGCATCCGCTCTTCGTCAAGGTCCCCCAGGCTGGCCACCTTGGCCGCAATCTGCTCCTGCTTGTCGAAATGCTCCGGTTCCAGCTGATAGACCGCGTATTTACCAGAACCACGGGTCTTCGCCAGCCGGCAGGCCTCTTCGGTGGCCCGCAGCCACCGACCGGCGGTGGCCAGCCCCGGCAACTGCGGGGCCAGGCCCGCGCTTGCCGACAGCCGGTAGCTGCGGCCCTGCCAGTTCAGCTCCAGTGTCTCGATGGCATGGATAATCCCCGCCACCATAGGCGCGGCCTCCTCCGACGGCAGCAGGAACCCGAATTCGTCACCGTCCAAACGCGCCAGGGGCATACCATCCACCAACTTCTCCCGAAGGATTCCGGCCACCCGCCGAAGGGCCTCGTCGCCAGCGGCCAGGCCGGCCGTGTCATTGAGCAGCCGAAACTGGCGCAAGTCCAGCCGCACCAGGGTGCGCTCATCTTCGTGTCGATTGAGCTGCTGTTCCAGTACCCGCTCGAATTCACGACGCTCCAGCAATCCGGTCAGTTCGTCATGGCTAGAGGCCCAGGACAGCTGCTCATAGACCTTGCGTACCATACGGTCGATACTCTCATCCACCAGCGGGCGCTCATACTGACTGTCGGGCACGATCAGCCCTTTTTGCATCCGCTCTGCCAGGTCTGCCAGCTCCAGTTCCACCACCCGCATACCCTGGTGGTTAACTAACACAAACCGGTTGAAGCCCCGCGCAATCCAGACCAGGCGGATGTACTGAACCTGGTCGCCATTACTCTGGTCTTTCAGCCAGTCGCCGGTGCGCAACTTCTGGGCCCGGGCGATCCAGCGTTGCAGGCGCCTCTGCAGGCGCTCCTCCTGCTTACGACCGGGGTCCTGTTCGGACCCGGCCCGGGGCATGGCGACACGCTCCATCGTCGTGCCCGGCGAACGCACCAGGAACTGCTTGAGCTCTTCCCGCACCTGGGTCGCGGGCAGGTGGTTACTGGAAATGGAGCCAAGCCCCTCCTGTATCAGTCTCAGCAGCTCCGACAGGTTGATGGTCGTTTCCGGGTCGTCAGCGAAGGCCATCAGGGTATCCAGGACCGAGAGGTAGTCCTGCCATAGCTGACTGTCCGGCCCCTGCCGGATCCAGGTCAGCGACAGCAGGTCCCGCCAACCCGCATTGAGCAGGCTGACGACTGCCCGGGGAACTTCCCGGCCACCCAGCCGTTCGTCGAGGGCCCGGCGGACGGCAGACCTGGATTCGGCGACTTTCTGGGCCCCCTCGGCGGCAGCGGTAACCCGCTCCACATTGCGGCGATAGATCAGGTTCTGCCGGTCAATCAGCGTATCCAGTTCACCCACAGCACCCTCAAATACCTGCGAGTCCTGCTCAAACTCGGCGGCAATTCGATCGACCAGGTCATCTACCCGACGCTGTACAGCCGGATTGGTACGTCCTCCACGTGCGCCCAGTTGCGCCAGGCGGTTCATCACCCCCCGGACCGGGCTTTCGATATCGTCGAAAAAGGCAGGGTCCCGCAAAACCACCTTGAGCACCGGCACTTCCAGGTGGCGCATCTGCTGCCTGGCATGCTCAGTCAGCCTCGGGCTTTCCACCACGCTGCGGAAGAACCGGTCCACTACGTCCAGGGTCGCTTGCTGCTCCTCGTCCAGGGCATGGTCACCGGAGCGCTTCACCTGACCGATCACCCGGTCCTTCAGGGGCGCAGCCTCTTCGCCAGGCTGCGGTGCCCTCTGCAAGGTATGGAGCTGGGCCTGGAGTTCGCCCTGCGACAGCGGACGGGCATTCTCGGCAAACCTCAACGGCGCTTGCTCTGCCACCCGGCCCGCCTTCAGGGATCCCACCAGGTTGCGCACGGTCTCAAAGGCGGACCGGGCGAGGGTCATCTGCTCCTGGAAACCCTGGCTGCGGCCATCACCTGAAGGCGTACTGCCAGCACCTGGCACCCGCTTTTTTTCAACCACAGGCGTTACCGGTTCGTTGGCAGCCCGCGCCAGGGCCGGTGCCGGTTTCGGCGGCTCACTGCGTGGTTTACGTTCGCTCAGGTAGCGACTGAGGTCCAGGTCCGGCAGTATGCCGTGGCGAATCAGGATCTGGTTAAGCTCTTCGTACAGTGGGCCAATCTTCTGCAGTACCAGGGTCTCGAAGGTTTTCAGGCAGACTTTTTCCACCCCCCGGCTGGCACGCAGACTCTCCAGGCCCGTATGGAAGGCTTCGCAGACCAGCGATGGACCAAGGGGATTCTGGTGACCGGTAGCGTTGGTAACGCCGAGGCGATCCAGCCGCATACGGAGCTGAAGGAGTTCGGCGCGATACAGGGTATCGGCCTTGGTCACCATCACCTTGATGGCCAGCCAGTCCTCGAATTCGCCCTTGTCCACCAGTGAGAGACTGGAAGTGGACTGACCCTCACGCTCCGGCTTCAGGGGTGACTCAAGGTAGCGCGACATCAGCAGCCAGAACGAACGCTGACGACTCCCCACCTGGGAGGCAGCATCCATGAACTCATTGGCCTGCTGGTCGCTGGCCGCCTTGAGGGCAGCCTGTCGCAGGTTTTCGGCCATGGCCACGAAGCAGTCACTCATCAGCGGCTCGATATGCCGGGTAACACTCCGCGCACACTGGTGCAGGATAAACTGTACCCGTTCACTGGGCGGCTTGAGAGAGACTCGCTCCTGGGACCCGCCATCTGCTCCACACTGGCTGAGCATGGCCTCCACCGCCCGGGGGCTGGAACGGGTGAACTCAACACCCATGGCACCATCAATCAGGCGCGCCGGCCTGGCCTTCAATTGATGGCGTTCCTGGCTGTCGCCGGTGCGGAAATAAATGCCCAGGTCTTCGCCGGGGTATCGTTCAAGGTAGGCGCGAATCCTGGCGGAGGTATCACCGGAATATCGGACAAACAGTCCTTCCGCGCAGAAATCAGCAATCTGGCAGGGCCACATCCCGGCTTCCCCCAGGTCTACCTGGGCAGCCAGTTTGATGGGACGTCGGGGGCTGGAGCGTCGTTCCTTCGGATCCATTCACTACCTGATCAATGGTGTAGCCCGGCAGACTCTGCCGACCGGGTTGGTTCCCTCACAACGGGCGATTGGTGACCACCCGCAACGCGACCTCAGCAGACCGGGACAACCGGCCAGCCCATCCGGCCGGAACGGGCTCTGTGGTCATTATAGACGTAATGGCGTGAAAACAAGGTCGCTGGCAGCTTGCCGCCGTCGAAAGCGGGACCCTTTTGTTGCCGTTGGTTAATGTGACTACTTTGGCGACGCTTCGTCAAGGGCGTTTCATGGCGAGCCGGGCATTCGCTCGCTATTGCCCATGGCAACACAGTGCCGCCAGCGATACCGTTTTCACCCCATATTCTTGACGAAGACCTTGGATCTGCGGCTGGTATTGTACGCAGCCAACTTCGGTCCCGGCAGTGACTGGACCGTCGAGGGTTCGAACCCCCGCTCCCTGAACCAGTGCTCGGTCTGGGTGGTCAGCACGAACAGCCGCGCCAGGCCCTGGGCCCGGGCCATGCGTTCAATCATCGCGAGAATCTCGTCACCCCGGCCACCGCGACGATAGGCCGGATCCACCGCAAAGCATGACAGTTCCCCGGCCTGCTCTTCCCGATAGGTGTAGAGGGCGGCGCAGCCGATAATCATGCCATCCCGCTCGGCCACCACATACTGGTCGATCTCGGTTTCCAGCATTTCACGGGACCGGCGCACCAGCACCCCCTGGTCTTCCAGGGGCTGGATAAGCTCCAGGATACCGCCGATGTCCTCTACCCTGGCACGGCGGACCTGCTCATAGTTGTCATCGGTGACCAGGGTACCTGAGCCATCCCGGGTAAACAGTTCCTCCAGGATGGCTCCGTCCCGCAGATAGCTGATGATGTGAGCCCGCCGCACGCCACGGGTGCAGGCATCACAGGCCGCCCTCAGCAGGTCTGCGTCATGGCCGGATACCACCTGTTCGTTAACCTTCTGCAGGGCCTGGCGCACGGTCAGTTCCCGTACCAGCGAGCTATCCTCATCCAGAACACCCTGATCGGAAGTAAACACAATCAGTTTGTCAGCGCGCAGGGCAGAAGCCACCTGGCTGCCTACGTCCTCATAGGAAAGATTGAAAATATCCCCCGTGGGTGAGTAGCCCTGAGGCGGCACAAGCACGATATGCCCCTGCTCAAGCAGGCGCTCGATACCCGCCGTATCCACCCGCCGCACCCGGCCGGTATAGCCATGATCCACGCCGTCGAGCACACCCACCGGCCGGGCAGCGACAAAGTTGCCGCTGCATACACGGATTTTCGCGCCATGCATGGGGGAATTCACCAGCCCCATGGACAGTCGGCTCTCCAGCCACGAGCGCAGGCTACCTACAGCCTCCATGATCAGGGGCAAATCCTGCTCCGGCGTGATCCGCAGGCCGCCGACAAATTCAGACTGATGACCCGCCCGCTCCAGGCGTTGCTGAATCTGGGGTCGGGCACCGAAGGTGACCACCAGGCGGATACCCAGGCTGCTCAGCAGGGTGATGTCATGGATAATGTTCAGCAGGTTGTCGCTGGCCAGCGCCTCACCGCCCAATACCAAAACCACGGTACTGCCTCGGTGGGCATTGATATACGGGGAGGAGTGACGAAAGCTGTGCAGCCAGTCGGATACGCTCATAGACAGAAATGCCTGATCAGTTGTTTCAGCAACATAATGGTTGGTTTGACCTGGGCCAGGTCCAGGTACTCGTCGGGCTGGTGAGCCTGGTCGATAGAGCCAGGCCCCATCACCAGGGTTTCCAGGCCAAGCTGCTGCAGCCAGGGGGCCTCGGTGGCAAAGGCGACAGCGCCTGCCTGGTGCCCGGTCAGTTTTTCGCAGACCTTCACCAGCTCGGCTTCCGCCGGGGTCTCGAAAGGCGGCACGCCATCAAACAGGGGCTCGAAAGTCAGCGAAAGCTCCCGTCTGCGGGCGACCGGCTCCAGGTGGCTGAGTATCGCCTGGCGCAGTTCAGCCATGTCCATGCCCGGCAGTGGCCGCAGGTCAAAGTGCAGCTCGCAACGGGCGCAGATACGATTGGGGTTGTCGCCACCGTGGATACAGCCCAGGTTCATGGTGGGATGTTGCACCCGGAAATGCGGGTTGCGGTACCGTTCCTGCCAACCGGTCCTGAGGGCCAGCAGTTCATTCATGGCCTCGTTCATCCCTTCCAGGGCATTGTGCCCCAGGGACGGGTCAGACGAGTGCCCGGACTGCCCTTCAAACACCAGGCGTTCCATCATGATGCCCTTGTGCATGCGGATAGGGCGCAGTTCCGTGGGTTCCCCGATTACCGCGTACCGCGCCTTCGGATAGCCTGCCTCTGCCAGCGCGCGGGCGCCGTTCATGGAGCTTTCCTCGTCGGCGGTTGCCAGCACGATCAGCGGTTGCTTCAACGGCTGCTGCGCCGCTTCCCTCGCCGCTTCGATGGCCAGGGCGAAAAACCCTTTCATGTCGCAGGTACCGAGACCGTACAGGCGGTTATCCCGCTCAGTCAGGGTAAACGGATCACTCTGCCAGCGCTTGTCATCGAACGGAACCGTGTCGGTATGGCCGGATAAAACCAGCCCGCCAGGCCCCGAGCCTAGCGTGGACACCAGGTTGTATTTGCCGGGCATGCCCGGCACCGGCAGGATCTCATTGCGGAATCCCAGTGAACCCAGCCACTCCGCCAGCAGGTTCACAACCGCTTCGTTACTGTGATCCCAGTCTGCCGACGCACTGCTGATGGACGGAATGCCTACCAGGCGCTCCAGCATGGTCCGGACATCCGGTGGACCCTGCCTGTTGTCAGACGGTTTCTGGCTGGTCGGGTTATTCATCTTGCCGGCTCCTGCAGGTCAATCCTGAAGGGACGGTGGTCCTCAGTCTGCAACCCGCTGCCCGCGACGCCATACCGCGATCTGATCCACGGCACGACGGGTCATCGGGTAGGCCACTTCACCACCATCCACCGGGCGCGCTACCTCCACCTGCTGCTCGTCCACACGGGTCAGCCGGCCTTCCACGTTACGCCCGTTAATCAGGGTAACCCGGACCGTGTAACCAAGCCAGTCCCCGGCCTGCCCCGGAGCGATGACCTGCCAGCCGGCGACAGTCGGTGCCTGCCCCGGGTCCAGTAAAGGTTCCAGCGCCTGTGACGGCACATCCGGGGTGACCGGCTCCACCCGGGAGAGGAAGACGTCCGGTACTGAGGCACCGTTGTAGGAAACCGTGAGGGACGAAGGCGTCGAGGCTCGGGGGCTTTCCGGCGAGTCCACGGAATGCCTCACCGGTATCCCCGGCCAGGGTGCCTGTGGGTCCAGGGTCACCGCCAGCTCGCCACCTTCTGTCAGCCACTGCCGGTACAAGGCCATCAGCTGGGGTGAAGCTTTCAGCCCCCGGCTCTCCAGCCCTTCGCGGAAAGAAGTCATAACAAGGTCTGCCCAGGCTGTCGGCGGCAAGCCGGTTTCCCGGGCACAATAGGCCGTTACACGACGCATCATGCCGCCATCCCGCAGTACAACCCGGGTTTTATCGGCACCCGGCGTGAGGGTGACGGCACCGGAATCCAGCCGCAGCCGCGCACCCTCCCAGAACACCCCGAAACCACCGGATTCCCGGACGTGCACCTCCAGGCGGACCCCTCCGGCGCTCTGACGCAGCTGGGCGTCACCCGCCAGGTCATTGATACCCATGCGGACCAGGTCTCCACTGCCCAGTTGCTGCCGGGCATCCGGACCACACACTGGCATGAACAGGGGCCTTGGCGCCTGCTGATCGGTGTCGGTGACCCAGTTGCGCAGCATGGCGGAGTCCAGCGGCAAACGCCAGCCAGAGGCCTCCAGTCGCCATTCAGGGGGCAGCTCGTGTGCATCCCGGAGCCCCCGCAGCAGCGCCAGCGGTGAACCTGCCTGCAGGTGCAGCTGCCGGATTGTCAGGGCCCGGGTTAGCCGGAACGACTGGAAACGGGTATCCTCAAGCACCAGCTCACCGCCGACCCCGGAGCTGATACTGCCCCGCTCCAGTGCCCCATAGTCTGACAGCGACCGACGTAGTTCCCCCATGGTCTGATCCGCGTACCACCAGACCGCTCCCTTGTAGGCCCCCCAGGCCAGCAGGGCCAGGATCACACTCAGCGACAACAGTTTTCTCAAGGCTTCCTCTCCCTGTGGAGCACCCGTGGCCGGCAGACCGGGTTACCCGGCGAGTCAGTTGCGGGAAATCAGTGTACCCACCCCCTCGTCGGTAAAGATTTCCAGCAGCGTGGCATGGGCCACACGGCCATCGATGATATGGGCCGTACGTACACCGTTTTCGACTGCGCTCAGGGCACAGCGGATTTTCGGCAGCATGCCTCCGTGGATGGTGCCATCCTCGATCAGATCATTGACCTGGGCGGCAGTCAGGCCCGTCATCACCTTGTCGTCCTTGCTCTTGAGACCGGAAACGTTGGTTAACAGGATCAGCTTTTCCGCTTTCACCGCCTCGGCCACCTTGCCGGCGACCAGGTCCGCATTGATGTTATAGGAGGCTCCGTCCGGCCCCACCCCGATGGGCGCGATGACCGGTATCACATCGCTGTGGGTAAGCATGTCGATGACCTTGGTATTCACCAGCGCCACCTCACCAACGTGGCCGATGTCGATGATTTCCGGGCGGCTGACCTCGTCAGACTTGCCCACAACCTCCAGCTTGCGGGCCTGGATCAGGTTGCCATCCTTGCCGGTGAGACCCACTGCGGTGCCGCCATGAGCGTTGATCAGGGAGACAATCTCCTTGTTCACCTGGCCGCCCAGTACCATCTCAACCACATCCATGGTCTCCGAGTCGGTGACCCGCATGCCGTTGACGAAGTGAGACTTGATGTTGAGCCGGTTCAGCAGATCACCGATCTGCGGCCCGCCACCGTGCACCACGATGGGATTGATACCCACCAGCTTCATCAGCACCATGTCACGGGCGAAGCTGCTCTTGAGCTCCTCGTTTTCCATGGCGTTGCCGCCGTACTTGATCACTACCGTCTTGCCGGTAAACCGCTGGATATAGGGCAGCCCCTTGCTCAGGACGTCCGCCACCTGCATTGCCGTATCACGATCCAGTGCCATTCATCTTGCCTTGTCAGTGGTTCGGCCCGGCGCACCGGGCTCAGGTCATAAGTTCAGAAAGTTATGTTCACATCCGGGGCCAGCGCCTTGAGCTGTCCCCGGAAAATCTGCTTGATGCGTTCCAGGGCTGACTCGTTTTCCGCCTCGAACCGCAATACCAGCACCGGGGTGGTATTGGATGCCCGGCACAGCCCCCAGCCATCCGGATAATCCACCCGGACGCCGTCAATGGTGGTGATATTGGCCTCGCCAAAGTCGGCCAGGTCTTTCAGACGCTCGATAATGCGAAACTTGCCCTCGTCCGTCACCTCAAGGTTCAGCTCCGGGGTGCTGATATCCTCCGGGAACTCGGCAAAGACCTCGCTGGCCTGGCGGTCCTCGATACCGAGGATCTCCAGCAACCGTGCAGCCGAATAGAGCCCGTCATCAAAGCCATACCAGCGTTCACCGAAGAAAACATGCCCGCTCATCTCACCCGCCAGCAGGGCACCGGTTTCCTTCATCTTTGCCTTCATCAGGGAGTGGCCGGTTTTCCACATCACCGGGCGACCGCCGGCGGCGGAGATTACGCCACTGAGACGGCGGCTGCACTTGACGTCAAAGAGTACGTCGGCACCGGGATTGCGGGAAACCACATCCCGGGCGAAGAGCATCATCAGACGGTCGGGCCAGATAATCTTGCCTTCGTTGGTGACCACGCCCAGGCGGTCACCATCACCATCGAAGGCAATGCCCACATCGGCACCTTCCTGACGGACCCGGTCAATCAGGTCCTGCAGGTTCTCCGGCTTGCCAGGATCCGGGTGATGGTTGGGGAAGCTGCCATCCACTTCGCAATAAAGCGGGATCACCTCACAGCCGAGCTCCTCCAGCAACAGCGGCCCGAGTTCACCGGCGATGCCATTACCGGCATCCACGACCACTTTCAGGGGGGCTGCCACGGCAATGTCGCCCAGGATACGGTCCAGGTAATCCCGCCGCACATCCTGGTCCGAGGCGCTACCTTCACCCTGGTGCAGGTCACCGGTCTGCGCCCGCTGCAACAGCCTCTGGATGGCCTCTTCCGCCAGGGTTTCGCCACCCAGCATGATTTTCAGGCCATTGTAATTGGACGGATTATGGCTGCCCGTCACCATCACCCCTGAGCCGGTGCCAAGGTGGTTTGTGGCAAAGTAGAGCACCGGCGTTGGCACCGCCCCGAGCCGAATGACATTACACCCGGATTCCATCACGCCCCGGGCCAGGGCATCGGCCAGTTCAGGGCTGGAGTGGCGGCCGTCATAGCCAATGCAAAGCGTATCCTGGCTTCTGTCCAACGCCTCCGAGCCAATGGACTGGCCAATCAGGCGAACCACCTCCGGCGTCAGCGTTTCACCGACAATGCCGCGAATATCATAGGCCCGGAATATGGAGGGGGACAGTTCGGCACGAGGCACCGGGGCTTCGGTCACTTCCGGCGTGGCACCGGCCGGGCTCTCGCCGAAGCCGAGCACATCTTCGTCGCCATCGAGCATATCGATGTCCGGCATATCCCGTTCCTGGAACAGGGGCTCGCCCATACCTGGATCGCCCGCCTGCGCGGGCTTTGGCTCTGGAGCCTTGCGGGCATTGCCTTCAACCCGCTTCTCCACCGCCTTGCTCAACCGATGCAGCACATCAGCCAGTACCGATGGTGTCTCCCAGTGAAACCGGGGGGGCGCCGTACGATCACCTGAAAACGCCTTGTTGGCCCACTGAACCAGGCGGGTTGTCTCCTTGCGGATGCCGGACTGGGCGGACGACAACAGCAGCCACACAGTGATTGCAGCGACCAGGAAACCTGCGATGACCAGGCCCAGCAGAACCAGGGGTGTTATTGAACCGGGCACCGGCTGCGGCTGATAGCGAAGGCTCCAGTCAGGAACCGACAGCGAGCGTGTCACCTCGGGCCCGCCCCCCTGCCCACGACTGACAACGTTGCGGGACTGCCCCCCTACTGTCTGGATCAGCGTGGCCTGGCCGTTCATACCGGCAAGTACGTCCGCCAGTACACTGGCGTCAAACTGGATCACCAGCGTGCCTTCAGACACTTCGGTGGACGGATTGCGAACCCTGGCGGCCATTTGTATCCGCCAGCCACCATCTGCCGGAAATGCATCCGGGGCAGCAGAGCGGCCAGTTTCCGCACGTCGGGCCAGGTCCAGGGTAGCGAAGCCAAGGCCCGCCTGCTCATCCGCACGCCGGGGTATGGACCCATAGGGAAACAGGAACACCCGTTCGACACCCGACATCATGGACTGCAGCTCACTGGCCATTTCACGGGCACCGCCGATCTCACCCAGGGCGTCCCGCACGGAGGTCTGGGTGCCCAGCCCCTGAGTCAGGGACTGTAAAAAGCTTATGCGCTGCCCCAGCCGGTCGGCTGCCAGGTCTGCGCCCCGCTCAGCCATCTGCTGCTGATCCCGGTTTTCAGCGGGCTGCAAGACCGCGAAGTAAAGCACGGCAGCCACCACCATGCCGACAAGGATCACGGCAAGGGCCTGGCCCACGGCTACCGACGAAAGCTTGCGAACCTTGCTGCCCGCCGATGCCTTCGGTGCCTTGCCCTTTGCGGTTTTCGCCATGGCTTTCTTGTTATCGGAAGCGGCCCCGGACGCCGGTTCAGCGGTCCCTGCCGCTTCCTTTTTCTTGCCAAGTTTCATAGTCGGCTCCGTCTCGACGGCTTTTTAGCACTGCGTAGTCTTCAAAGGGTGAATGGCTGTCAGTATAGATGGTTACATGAATTCGTTAATGACACATTTGGCGTATTGGAAACTTTCTCAGTGTCGACCAGTGGAGCCGAAGCCACCTTCGCCCCGTTCGCTGGCGTGGAATTCATCGACAATATCGAACCGGGCCTGCACCACCGGCACCAGCACCAGCTGTGCAATACGCTCGCCCACATTCACGGTGAACGCCGTGGTGCCGCGGTTCCAGCATGACACCATCAGCTCACCCTGGTAGTCGGAGTCAATCAGTCCCACCAGGTTGCCCAGCACAATACCGTGCTTGTGACCCAGGCCACTGCGGGGCAGGATCACGGCCGCCAGGGAGTTGTCCTCGATGTAGATGGACAGCCCGGTGGGAATAAGCAGGGACTCGCCGGGCGCCAGTGTCACGGGTGCTTTCAGGCAGGCTCTCAGGTCCAGCCCGGCGGAACCATCGGTGGCATAGGTGGGCATGGGAATATCCTGGCCGATGCGGTCATCCAGGATGCGCATCTGCACGGGTTGGTGACTCATACTTCTCTTCCTCAGGACGGTTTTGGGGTCAGGCAGGTAGCCGGTCGGCAATCAGGGCGATGAGCTCCCGGGCGATATCACTCTTTGCCGCAGGACCGATGTCACGCTGGCCACCGGACCAGAACACGGTGACCGCATTCTGGTCACTGTTGAAGCCAATGCCCGGGGCGGATACATCGTTGGCGACGATCATCGCCAGCTTCTTGCGTTTCATCTTGTCGGTGGCGTACGCAGCGACATCGTTTGTTTCCGCCGCGAAGCCCACGGTAAACGGAGCATCGTCCCGGGCGGCAATGGTGGCCAGGGTATCGGGATTACGGACCAGTTCCAGGGACAGGGCCTCGCGGGCCTTCTTCATTTTCTGGTCGGCGGCCGCTAGCGGACGATAATCCGCCACAGCAGCCGTCGCGATAAAGATATCCGCGCCCCTGTCCACTTCGGCAGTGCTGGCCTGCAACATGTCTTCGGCGGTCTGCACCGGCACCACCTGCACCCCCGCTGGTGCCGGCAGGCTGACCGGACCGCTGACCAGGGTCACCTCGGCCCCTGCGGCCCGGGCGGCCTCCGCAATGGCGTAGCCCATCTTGCCGGAGCTGTGGTTACTGATGTAGCGCACCGGATCAATGGGTTCCCGGGTGGGCCCGGCAGTGATAACCACCCGACGCCCGGTCAGCGGGCCGGCCTTGCCGGGCGCCGGCGTCTCAAACTGATCGATCAGGCCGAACAGGGTCTGGGGTTCCAGCATCCGTCCCGGCCCGGTGTCACCACAGGCCTGGCTGCCCTGGTCAGGGCCCCAGAGGGTAATCTGTGGGTCTTCTTCGAGCAGGCGGACATTGCGCTGTGAACGATGGTTGCCCCACATGGCCTGGTTCATCGCCGGAGCCAGGGCTATGGGGGCCTCTGTGGCACAGCACACAGTAGCCAGCAGGTCATCGGCCAGGCCGTGGGCCAGCCGTGCCATGAAATCCGCCGACGCCGGTGCCACCACCACCAGGTCTGCCCACTTGGCCAGCTCGATATGCCCCATGCCGGCCTCTGCTTCAGGGTCCAGCAGGGAGCTACGCACCGGCTCACCACTGAGGGCCTGGAAGGTCATCGGGGCAACGAAGGCCTCGGCACCCCGTGTCATGACCACCCGTACCGGGTAGTCGGCTTTCCTGAGCAACCGCACCAGCTCTGCACTTTTATAGGCAGCAATACCGCCGGTGATACCCAGCAGGATGTTCGGTCTGGCCATGGTGTCTCCGTTTTACCCGTGTCCGTTCAAAGGGCTATAAGATAGCATTGCCGACACTTCCCCGACAGTGGGTCGGTCATGCTAAGATTCCTGTCGCTGTCGTCGCGGACGGTCCGACCGGGTCAGTCCTCGCCGCGGCACCCATGAACGCAAGGAGCACCCACAAGGATCCGGGATGGATACATCAGCACACCCACACTGGCCCCGGGACGAGCGCCCCCGGGAGCGATTGCTCGCCCACGGCGCTGAGAGCCTGTCTGATACCGAGTTGCTTGCCATATTCCTGCGCACCGGAACAGCCGGCATGCCAGTGATGGCCATGGCCAGGCACCTGCTGGATGAGTTTGGCAGTCTGCGGGGCCTGATGACGGCTTCCCACAACGGCTTTTGCCGGGTTCGCGGGCTCGGTACAGCCAAGTACGCCCAGGTGCAGGCTGCCATGGAAATGGCCCGCCGGGTCATGGACGAGCCCGTTCGTCAGGGTGACCCGCTGACATCTCCTGAAGACACCCGGCGCTACCTGGCAGCCAGGCTGGGTACCCAGCCCCATGAGGTGTTTGCCGGCCTATTCCTGGACAACCGGCATCGGGTGATCCGTTACCGGGAACTGTTCCGGGGTACCATTGACGGTGCGGCGGTCTACCCCCGGGAGGTCGTACGCCAGGCGCTGGACTATAATGCGGCGGCGGTTATCTTTGCCCACAACCACCCATCAGGGATTGCCGAACCCAGCCAGGCAGACATTTCCCTGACCCGCCGCCTCAAGGATGCCCTTGGGCTGGTGGACATTCGGGTCCTGGATCATATGGTTGTCGGGCATGGCGAGACGATCTCCCTCGCTGAACGCGGCCTGATGTAGTTTACCGCTGGTCCAGGCCGTCGGCCTGGACGCTGCACAATTTCCCAACAATTTTTTGCGTTAGGTGCCCCGTTCTGGTATAAAAGCGTCCCTTTCTGGCGGCGTCTGGCGAGCACCGTGCGCACTGCAGACACGTAAAGCAACCAGAGACCCGATGTCAGGAACCTCTGCGAAGGATCAGCTTCAGAGGCTCCCTTAAAACGAATTCGTATTCAGGACCCAAGCTCAGGTCGGAGGCAAACATGTCCAGAGTCTGTCAGGTAACCGGTAAGCGGCCGGTAACCGGTAATAACGTTTCTCACGCTATGAACCACAACAAGCGTCGTTTTCTGCCCAACCTGCAGAGCCATCGCTTCTGGGTCGAGTCCGAGAAACGCTTCGTGAAGCTGCGCGTATCCACCAAGGGTATGCGCATCATCGACAAAAAAGGCATTGACGCTGTGCTGGCCGATCTTCGTGCCCGCGGCGAGAAAGTATAAGGAGCCGCATCATGCGCGAGAAAATCAAGCTGGTTTCATCAGCAGGTACTGGTCACTACTACACGACCAAGAAGAACAAGCGTAACACTCCGGAAAAGATCGAGATCAAGAAGTACGATCCGGTTGTCCGCAAGCACGTTGCGTACAAGGAAGCGAAGATCAAATAAGATCGCCGCTTACAAAAAAACCCGGCCATGGCCGGGTTTTTTTGTGCCTGCTTTTATCCGACGCCCAGCCTTTCCAGTCAGAACGTTTCCAGGTAACCCTTCGGCAGGGCGATATCCATGGCAATGGGCAGGTGATCGGACAGCGGGTAGCTCACCACTTCCGAGTTGCGGATCTCCAGGCTGGGGCTGACCAGGATATGGTCCAGCGCCCGCTCCGGGCGCCAGCTGGGAAAGCTGTGCGCGGTTGCCGGCAGCGGCACCAGGTCAGCGTCCCTGAGCGGCGTATTGGTCAGCAACTCTTCGGCATGGTTGTTGAGATCCCCCATCAGCACCACGTGGCGATAGTTCGCTATCAGTTCATGGATATAGGCCAGCTGCCGGACCTGCCCCGCCTTGCTCAGGGACAGGTGCATGATCACCAGCACCAGGGGGTCGTCTGCGTCACCGTAACGGGCAATAATGGCGCCGCGCCCCGGCAGCAGACCCGGTAGCCGGTGCTCGGTGACATCGAGGGGGCGGAATCGGCTCAGCAGCCCATTGCTGTGCTGGGCCACGGGTCCAAGGTTGCGATTGAGCTGCTGATGCCAGTAGGGAATGCCTGCAGCCTCAGCCAGGTATTGCACCTGGTTGATGTAGCCACTGCGCAGACTGCCGCCATCACACTCCTGCAGGGCGACTACATCATAGTTGCGCAACAAGGTCGCAATACGATCCAGGTTTTCAATCCGCCCCCGGTGTGGCAGCACGTGCTGCCAGCTCCGGGTCAGGTAGTGGTGGTAGGAGGCGGTATTGATACCCACCTGGATATTGAAGGTCAGCAGGCGGATATGATGATGCGGCTCGAAATCCGGCACATGGTCGACCCCCGAACAGGACCCCCTTGACGGCGCAGCCCTGCCGGTACGATCGGCAAACCCCTGTTTCAGCCTTCGATACATCTCAACCTTCTGCACATGCGGATGGCAGGCTCCGGACAAAGCGCCCGGGGCCGGTCGCTGCCTTCTTACTCAGCGCTTTCACCACGCTCCATCTCAACAAGGTAGTCAACGACGGCGAGGGCTTCCTCATAGCCGCCGGCCATGCTCGGCGAGGTACGATACTTACCGGCCACCAGCATGGTAGGCGTACCCTGGACCTGGGCTCCGCGCAGAACGGACATGGCCCGCTGGGTCTGCGCCTTCACGCCGAAGCCATTGAAGGCCTTGAGAAAGGCTTCACGGTCAACCCCCTGCTCAGCGACAAAGTCGGCCAGGTCGGAGGCGCTGGCCAGGTTCTGGCGCTCGGCGGCCAGCGCCTGGTAGAACGCATCATGGGTCTGCTCGCGGGCATCCAGGGCCTCACTGGCATAGAACGCCTTGGCATGCTCTGCCGCGGCACGGTTCATGGGAGCCGGCAGGTAAACGAAGTTGATGTCCTCTGCCATGTCTTCTTTCCAGGCCTGCACGTAGGGCTCAAACTCCATGCAATAACCACAGCCGTACCAGAAAACCTCGGCCACCTCGATGCCCTCGCCAGAGGACGCACTCACCTCACTGGAAAGGCGCTGGTAATGCGTGCCCTCTTCCCACTGCCCCTCGGCGGAGGCGGAGAACGCGAGGGTGGCGACAATAGCGCCGGTGATCAGTTGTCTGAGAATTCCCATGGATATACCTCTGGATTCAGTCTGGTTTTATGTCGGTCGTTACCCGGAAAAGACAGGGCCACCGGAAAAAGGTTCACCCGGGATTATGTCCCAGGCCAGCCTGCCGTATCCAGTCATACCGGGGTTACCACCCTGACAGGAAGCCAGAAAAAGCAAAAGCCCGCACATGGCGGGCTTTTATCAGGGCTTTGCCGATACGGCTGCAATCAGTGCAGGCCGGAAATATAGCTGGCAACGGCCTCGATTTCTTCATCGGTCAGGCGGGAGGCAATGTCCACCATGATCTGGGACTTGTAACCGCCACGGGACGCGTCACGGTAATCGTTGAGGGTCTTGGCCACGTACTCAGCGCTCTGCCCGCCAAGATGAGGGTAACCGGCAGGCTCATTACCCTTGCCTTGAGGGTTATGGCATGCGGCGCAGGCCGGTACACCGGAGGCAAGGTTGCCACCACGGTACAGGGCCTCACCCTGATCAGCCAGCTCTGGATTCGCCTGCCCCAGGGGCATTTCTTGCTGGTTGAAGTAGGCGGCCAGGTCTCTCAGGTCCTCATCGGACTTGCCGTCCAGCTGCCCGGTCATCTCCGGGATCTCACGGTCGCCATCACGAATAGCAACCAACTGGTTGTAGAAATAGGTTTCGCCGAGACCGGCCAGCTTGGGGTATACCCCCATTACCGGAGCGGTACCTGCCTGTCCATGACAGGCCGCGCACGCAGCGGCCTGGGTCTCACCAGCTTCAGGATCTCCCGCGCCATGGGCCGTCATAGAGAGGCCCACGCCGAGAACCACACCTGCGATCAGTTTCTTCATGCTCGCTCCGCTTATTCTCTCATCTGAAACGTTATTCTTTGTGACGCTGGCAGCACTGGAAAGGCACGATTATCGGGCCGTTGGCAGTAGTAACCTGCGCACTGTCCGGAAATTGGTGTAGCATTATACATTAAGGAGCCAATGAATAAATGCCATGGGCCTGTCTCAGGTCAACCCGCTAGCCATCGGCTCTCGCCCGGACCACCAAACCGACACCTCGCACTCAGGAATACTCCGTGACATCCGAAGCTCCGAAACCAATTTCCTTCAACAGCGCCCGCTTCCTGGTCAGTGCAGCACAGCTGCAGGACTGCCCGCCGGATGCGGGGCGAGAGGTTGCCTTTGCAGGCCGGTCAAATGCCGGCAAGTCCAGCGCCATCAACTGTATCACCACCAATGGTAAGCTGGCCCGCACCAGCAAGACACCGGGGCGCACCCGGCTGATCAACTTTTTTTCACTGAACCGGGAAAACTGCCGGCTGGTGGACCTGCCCGGCTATGGCTACGCCAGGGTTTCCCGGGACATGAAGGACGACTGGCAACAACACCTGAGCCACTACCTCACAGAACGCCGCAGCCTCGCCGGGCTGGTACTCGTCATGGACATTCGCCACCCGTTGACCGACTTTGACCAGATGATGGTGGAATGGTGCGAACATAACAAGCTGCCGCTGATGATTCTTGCCACCAAGGCTGACAAACTGAAGTTCGGCCAGGCAAAGACCGCCATGCTGGGTATTCGCAAGGCCCTGAAAGACAGTCAGTGCCTGGAACACCTGGTCATGTTTTCAGCCACCAGCAAGACCGGTCTGGAAGAATGCCGCAAGGGGCTGTCAGACTGGCTGGAATCCGGCCAGGCAGAAGGCTGACGCCGAGCATTAAAAAACCCGACCGGTCATCCCGGTCGGGAATCGTCAGGGTTTGCGACGTACTGAGACCTGAGTCTCACCGGCGAGTCCGTTGGCACCGGTATTGACTGTGATCAAACTTTCACCAGGAAGTTCCCTTAACCGAGGAAATCCACATGACCGCCACCGTTGTTCCGCTGAACGAAAGCAAGCAGCAGATCCAGCTGACCGCCCGCGTAATGGCAGAGCAAAAACAGGCTTTCACCCGCAACCCGTTGCCAACCGCCAGCGAGCGCCTGGATAACCTGCAGCGTCTGAAGAAAGCCTTGCTAGCCCACCAGGAGCAGTTCTGCGAAGCGATCGACAGGGATTTCAACGGTCGCTCCCGGGACGAAACCCTGATCGCCGAGGTGATCCCGTCTGTGGAAGGCATCAACTACGCGATGAAAAACCTCAAGGGCTGGATGCAGCCGGAGCGGCGCAGCGTATCCATGCTGTTCCAGCCGGCCAGTAACAAGGTGTACTACCAGCCCAAGGGCGTGGTCGGCATCATCGTTCCCTGGAACTACCCTCTGTACCTGGCGATCGGGCCACTGGTGGCCGCACTGGCGGCGGGTAACCGGGCAATGATCAAGATGTCAGAGTTCACCCCCCATACCTCTGCCCTGCTGGCGAACCTGGTCGAAGCCACCTTTCCCCGGGACCTGGTAGCAGTGATCAATGGCGAAGCCGATGTGGCCGCCGACTTCTCTGCCCGCCCCTTTGACCACCTGCTGTTCACCGGATCCACCACGGTGGGACGCCTGGTCATGAAAGCCGCCTCGGAAAACCTCACCCCTGTGACGCTGGAGCTGGGCGGAAAGTCACCGGCCATCGTTTCCTCGGATGTGCCCGTGGAAGATGCCGCAGAGCGCATCGCATTCGGCAAGGCGCTGAACGCGGGCCAGACCTGCGTGGCACCGGATTACGTGCTGTGTCCATCGGACCGCATCAACGCCTTTGTGGACGCATTCCAGGATGCCATGGCGCGGATGTACCCTACACTGAGGGACAACTCCGATTACACAGCCATCATCAATGACCGTCAGTACCAGCGCCTGCAGGAGTACCTGGCCGACGCCCGCAGCAAGGGCGCCCAGGTTATCGAGGTCAACCCGGCGGGGGAGCATTTCGAGGAGGGCTGCCGCAAGATGCCCGTCACCCTGCTGCTCAACCCCACGGAAGACATGAAAGTCACGCAGGACGAAATCTTCGGCCCGCTGTTGCCGGTGGTGGCGAGCAAGGGACTGGAAGATGCAATGACCTTCATCAACAGCCGCCCGCGACCGCTCGCACTCTACTACTTTGGCTACGGCCGGGACGAACAGAAACGCCTGCTGGCAGGCACCCACTCCGGCGGTGTCTGCATCAACGATGCGCTGATGCATGTGGCCCAGGATGACCTGCCCTTCGGCGGCATTGGCGATTCCGGCATGGGGCACTACCATGGCAAGGAAGGTTTTCTCACCTTCTCCCACGCAAGGGCCGTTTTCAGCAAGCAGAAGATCAACAGCGGCAAGCTCGTCTACCCACCGTACGGCGGAGCCTTGCACAAACTGGTCTATCGCTTCTTTATTCGATAGTGTATTGCGTCGACTTCCTTGACGCGCTAGACCACAAAGACCAGCCCCAGATACCAGTAAGGAGTAATGCGAATGACAACGGTTATATACCCGGGCACCTTCGACCCCATCACCAATGGCCATATCGACCTGGTGGAACGGGCCAGGCGCCTGTTTGATGAGGTGGTAATTGCCGTTGCCTACAGCTCCAAGAAGAACCCCCTGTTCAGCCTGGAAGAGCGGGTCAAACTGGCGGAGCAGTCTACCGCCCACCTGGACAGCATCCGGGTCGTGGGCTTTGACAACCTGCTGGCCGACTTTGTCCGACAGCAGAACGCCACCGTATTGTTGCGGGGGCTGCGGGCGGTATCCGACTTCGAGTATGAATTCCAGCTGGCAGACATGAACCGTCACCTGGCGCCGGAAGTGGAGAGCGTATTTCTCACGCCATCGAACCACCTGTCCTATATCTCGTCATCGCTGATCCGGGAAATCGCCTCCCTCGGTGGGGACGTGTCAGAGTTTGTGACACCCGTGGTACAGGATGCCCTGAAAGCCAAGTTCGCCCGCTAAGCACGGGCAATACCCTGTGCCAATCCTGAAAAAGCCGGGCCCTGAGGACCCGGCTTTTTTGGTATTACAGCAGGCCCGGTTACATCTGTGGCGACAAACCGCCGCCCATGCCGGGAACTGGCAAGGGCATCTCGTTGCCGTTCAGGTTGATCATCATGTTCTCGAGGGTAGCGTCCATCACGTAGAAATCACCCTCCTCTACCAACACGCCCTGGATCAGCAGCGGCATCAGCTCCTCCCCCAGCTCCGGGTATCGATCAGCCAGGGCCTTTGGCAGCTTCACTGACATCTCGCCCTCAATGGTCTGGGCGATCATCATCAACGGAACCGGCTCGCCACCTTCCTGCTCGGGATGGGAGATCAACAGGCGACCAGTCACCGGACCTTCCGCGGAGCCCAGGTCCAGGTCGGCAGCGGCAGTCAGGCCATCAGCCATCATTGACTCAACGCTGCCGGTTAGCGCCATGGTGGCCTGCATCTGCTGCTCAAAGGCCTGCTGGGGATCGTTGCCCGCGTCAGCATTGGTTGCCTGGAGCTGACTGACTGCTTCGAGCAGGTCATTCCAGGCCGCCACACTGACACCATCAAGATTGAATTCAAGGCTATGGGGCCCCTGGCTTTCATCGCCGTAACCCACGCTATCCAGGGTCAGGGTGGTACTTACCCCAAACTGTTCACCCGCGCTGTCCGCACTGGAATCACTTACCATTTTCAGGCTTTCCAGGATCAGTTCCGGCTCGTCCCGACTGACCACTGACACCTTGTCGAGGGTTACCGTAGCATCGCCGGTCCACAGCTTGCCGGTCAGCAGGCTGGCATGCTGGTCCAGGTTGAGGTTTTCCATGGATAACCGCACATCCGGCGCACGCAGTACCAGGCCGGGCAATTGCATCTTCGTGTCCAGGGTTTCGCCGTCATCACTGACGTCCAGGGTGGCATAGCTCGCAGAAACATTGAGGGATTCACCGCTGCTGTCATCCGTGTAGTCGATCGCCGGGACATTCAGCTCCACCAGCGAAGATCCCCAGGCGCTGGTGGTCACGGTAACGGTGGGCTTCTGGTCAGGAAAAACCGCTTCCATGCCAGCGTCATCGGCGAAGTCAAAGTCGAAATCGATCGTGCTGCTGGTGACGCCGTGGGTGATATCGCCAGTCCAGCCCACGGGATAGCGCTCGCCGGTATCCGGGTCAACGGCGAACAGCTGTCCGCGGGCCTCGGAGCCCAGGTAGCCCCGCTCGTAGGCCTCGGTTTCCATGACGAAATAGGGCTGGGCGGCGTTGAATTGCTCAGTGGCAGACTGCCAGTGCTGTTCCGTCAGCTTTCCCACGGCCCATGGGGCTGCAACCGCTGCCACCACGACCACGCCGCCGGCGATGATCCATACTTTTTTCATGTCCTTGCTCCAACTCAGGGAGCCGGTAACACGCGTGATTGCGATTGGCACCGACATCCCTGTCAACTGATCCTGTCCGTCTTTCCCGGCAATGATTCGAGCACCCGGCGAAAGCAGACGCTTGAGCGCCGGCGAGGATTACTTGGCCGTCAACCGTTCCAGCAGGACCAGTTGGGATGCGAAGCGCTCTTCATCCGGTGCCGGCTGATTTTGCAGGTAACGGCCATCAGGCTGCAAGACCCAGCTCTGACAGTTGTCACGTAAACAGGCATCCAGGTCGTCCTTCAGTCGCGCGACAAGGTCCCTGTCCTCCACCGGGAAGGCGACTTCAACCCGGTTCACGAGGTTGCGCACCATGCCATCGGCACTGGAGCAGTAGACTTCCGGCTTGCCGTTGTTGCCGAACCAGTAAACCCGGGTGTGCTCCAGGAAGCGTCCGATAATGGAGCGAACCTGGATGTTCTCTGACAGGCCTGGCACACCGGGGCGCAGGCAGCAGATACCGCGAATGACCAGGTCGATCTTCACACCGGCCTGGGAGGCCCGGTACAGGGCCA
This sequence comes from Marinobacter bryozoorum, assembly GCF_023156245.1. GTDB lineage: Bacteria > Pseudomonadota > Gammaproteobacteria > Pseudomonadales > Oleiphilaceae > Marinobacter > Marinobacter bryozoorum. The sequence goes on along the minus strand of NZ_JAKZAH010000001.1, from coordinate 162,349 downwards.
GCATGACGCCGGGGTCGGTCAGGGCATTGAACTTGAAGATAATATGTCCCTTGTCACCGTACTCGGCCTCCCGGTCGATCAGTTCAATGATGCGACGGTGCAGGGTAAAGGGGGCATGGAAGAGTTTCTTGATCTTCAGGGCCTTACCCATGCCGGTGAGCTGCTGGAACAGCTTGTTGACGTCATCGCCAAGGGCGTCGTCAGCCGACAGGAAGCTGTAATCGGTGTACAGGCGGGCATTACCGGCGTGGTAGTTACCGGTACCCAGATGCACATAGCGCTTCAGGCGACCTTCTTCCCGGCGCACGATCAGGATCATCTTGGCGTGGGTCTTGTACCCCACCACGCCGTAAACCACCACAACCCCCGCTTCCTGCAGGCGGCTGGCCAGCTCCAGGTTCTCGGCCTCGTCAAAGCGGGCCCTCAGCTCGATGACCGCGGTGACTTCCTTGCCCCGGCGGGCGGCGTCCATCAGAGCCTCGACAATCTCGGAATCCGCGCCGGTGCGGTACAGGGTCTGGCGGATCGCCAGCACCTGGGGGTCCTTGGCGGCCTGGCGCAGGAAGTCGATCACCGGCGTGAAGCTTTCATAGGGGTGCAGCATCAGGATCGGCTGCTTGCGAATGGCGTCGAAGATCACTTCCTTGTTGCGAATCTGCTTCGGCAACGCCGGCGAGAAGCCCGGGTAGGTCAGGTCTGGCCGGTTCACCAGGCCACTCACCGCCATCAGCCGGGTCAGGTTCACCGGGCCGTGCACCTTGTAGAGGTCCCGCTCGGTGAGGCCAAACTGGTGCAACAGGAACTGCACCAGTTCCTCCGGGCAGTTGTCTGCCACTTCCAGACGCACGCCGTCGCCAAAGCGCCGGCTGAGCAGCTCGCCCCGCAAGGCCGAGGCCAGGTCTTCCAGGTCATCTTCCAGCTCGAGGTCCGCATTCCGGGTCAGCCGGAACTGGTAGCAGCCCTTGACCTCCATGCCCGGAAACAGCTCGTCAGCGTGGGCGTGGATCATGGAGGACAGGAACACCAGGTTATCGCCACCGTCGCATACGTCGTCCGGCAGCCTGACCAGTCGTGGCAGCGAGCGGGGCGCCGGCACAATGGCCATACCGGTCTCGCGACCGAAGGCATCCTTGCCGTCCAGCTCGACGATAAAGTTCAGGCTCTTGTTCACCAGGCGGGGGAACGGGTGGGACGGGTCCAGTCCGATGGGATTGACCACCGGCAGGATCTCGTCCTCGAAGTACTGGCGCACCCACTCTGCCTGGGCCGGGGTCCAGTCCCGGCGCCGGACAAAGTGGATGTTCTGCTGCTCCATCTCCGGAATCAGCACCTTGTTGAGGATGTCGTACTGTTCGCTGATGTAATCGTGGGCCACCTGGCTGATTTCCGCCAGCACCTGCTCGGGCAGCATGCCGTCCGGCCCCACCATTTCCCGCCCGTATTTCATCTGCTGGCGCAGGCCGGCCACCCGTATCTCAAAGAACTCGTCCATGTTGGAGCTGAAGATACACAGGAAGATCAGCCGGTTGATCAGCGGGTGGTGTTCATCCAGCGCCTGCTGCAGCACCCGGTAGTTGAACTGCAGGTGACTGAGCTCACGATTGAAGTAGTTTTCCCGGGCGGTGAGGTCCAGCACCTGGTCCGGCACCTCCACCGGCTCGGGTACGGCAGCCACCTCGCCTACCTTGCTCACTTCCGGAACCGGATTCATGGCCATGTCAGCCCCCCTTCAGCAGTCGTGCCGCGCGCACCGCGAAATAGGTCAGGATGCCGTCCGCCCCGGCGCGGCGCATGGCCACCAGGCTTTCCATCATGACCTTGTCGCCATCCAGCCAGCCGTTTTCAGCGGCGGCCATGTGCATGGCGTATTCACCACTGACCTGGTACACGAACGTGGGCACCTGCAGCTCGGCTTTCACCCGGTGAACGATGTCCAGGTACGGCATGCCCGGCTTGATCATCACCATGTCCGCCCCTTCGGCCAGGTCCATGGCCACCTCGTGCAGGGCCTCATCACTATTGGCGGGGTCCATCTGGTAGGTTTCCTTGCTGCCCTTGCCCAGGTTACCGGCGGAACCGACGGCATCCCGGAACGGGCCATAGTAGGAAGAGGCGTACTTCGCGGAGTAGGCCATGATGCGGGTGTTCACGTAACCGGCAGCCTCGAGTGCATCACGCAGCGCTGCAATACGGCCATCCATCATATCCGATGGCGCCACCATGTCCGCGCCTGCCTCGGCGTGTGACACGGCCTGTTTCACCAGGGCCTCGACGGTGCGGTCGTTCAGCACGTAGCCGTTGTCGTCGATGATGCCGTCCTGGCCATGGGTGGTGAAAGGGTCCAGGGCGACATCGGTGATCACTCCCAGCTCCGGGAAACGCGCCTTCAGCGCCCGCGTGGCACGCTGTGCCAGGCCCTGGGGATCCCAGGCACCCGACCCTTCCAGGTCCTTGTTCTCCACCGGCACCACCGGGAACAGGGCCAGCGCAGGGATACCCAGGGATACCACCTCCTCCGCCTGCTCCAGCAGCAGATCGATACTCAGGCGTTCAACGCCGGGCATGGAGGGCACCGCCTCCCGCTGGCCTTCACCTTCCAGCACAAAGACCGGATAGATCAGGTTATCGGCACTGAGCTGGCTCTCTCGCATCAGGCGGCGGGAAAAGTTGTCCGCACGGTTCCTGCGAAGGCGGGTCCGGGGGTACTGGCGGTTCGGGAGTGAAAACACGGAATGCCTCCATAACTGGGTGGTTTAACCTTCTATCATACACGTCAGGATGTTACCGGGGGATGAACCGGAACATAAGAGGGCAGGTTACGGTGATGAAGGAAGCCATCAGGCCGGGCCGTTTGCCCGGACAAACGGGAAGCCCGCCCGAAAGGGGAGACTTCCCGGAATGGATCAGCGCGCCGAGGTCAGGAAGCATTCACCACCGGACCAGGGAGGGGGTGAGGCCTCTATGAAAGGCTGCGATTTTTGAAACCAACGTCCACCTTACGGGGCGCATCTGCCCGGAAACTGGTGTCCACTTCCTGGATCTGGCCGCCCTGGGTCAGGAAGGCCTGGATATCAGCCGCCAGCTGGGCGCGGATTCGTGCCCGCCCGGCGATCGAATGGTTGTCTTCTGCGTCATTCCAGCTGCTGGCGGATTCCAGGCTGGTTTCATCGAATTCACTCATGGTTGCTCTCCATCAGCGAAGACCCGGGGGCCGGTAGCAACGACCGGTGACTCAGGCCCCCTGCTCAATGAAACGCGCACCGGCATAACCGAATACCGTTTCCTGTTCGGCACCTGAGGCATTGCGTGCATGGGCGCCTTGGCGTCTTTATAATCGTGTTTGTGAGACAGCGCTATCTTGCTGCAACGACTTTTTTGTAACTTTTTGTAAGCAACCGTTGCAATACACGCAAGCCATTATTTTTAAAAATAAATAAAACAGATTCAGCGATGAGGCCCGACATGAATGCCAAGCAGCCAAACACCCCCGAATCCTCGTTTGAGGCAGATCCCTGGCTGGCCCAGACCCATGAAGTGCTGAACCAGCCCCCGGCACTGGAAAACTACAACCTGTTCCTCCAGGACACCGCATTGCAGGAGGCCGTTGAGCGGGAAGGTGCCGGCTGGGCCCGGCAGGAACTGGAAGCCTTCGGAGAACTGGCCGGGCGCCGGGAGACCATCGAACTGGGGTTCCTGGCCAACGACAACAAGCCGTCCTTTCATACCCACGATCGCTTTGGCCATCGCATTGATGAGGTCCGGTTCCATCCGGCCTACCATGAACTGATGCGACTGGCGATGGAGCACGGGCTGCATAGCAGTCCGTGGCAACAGCCTGGTGCCGGGGCCCATGTGGCCCGGGCTGCCAAGTATTACCTGCACACCCAGGTGGAGGCGGCCCATGGCTGCCCCATCACCATGACCTTCGCTGCCATGCCGTCCATTATGAAGCAGCCGGAACTGGCGGAGCTCTGGGCGCCGAAAATCCTGCGCCGGGACTACGACCCCCGCAATATCCCCGATAGCGAGAAACAGTCCGTCACCATTGGCATGGCGATGACAGAGAAGCAGGGGGGCAGTGATGTGCGCGCCAACACGACCCGCGCCTACCCAACTGGCAGGGAGGGCCCTGGCCAGGCCTACGAACTGGTCGGACACAAGTGGTTTGTATCGGCCCCCATGTGTGACGCCTTCCTGGTACTGGCCCAGACCGCCGGCGGCCTTTCCTGTTTCCTGATGCCCCGCTGGCGCCCGGATGGCAGCAAGAACCCGTGGCAGATCCAGCGCCTGAAAAACAAGATGGGCAACGTGGCCAACGCTTCCAGCGAGGCGGAACTGCGCGGCGCCCTGGGCTGGATGGTCGGTGAAGAAGGCCGCGGGGTACCAACGATTATCGAGATGGTCGCCATGACCCGTTTCGACTGTATGGTGGGCAGCTCCTCCGGCATGCGCCAGGCCACGGCCCAGGCCCTGCACCACTGCCATCACCGCAGTGCGTTTGGCGCCCGCCTGAGCGAGCAACCACTGATGCAGAACGTACTGGCAGACCTGGCGGTGGAAAGCGAGGCGGCCATGGCCCTGACCATGCGCGTCGGCCGGGCCCTGGACGCCCCAGACGACGAACAGGAAAAACTGTTCCTCCGGCTGGCCACCCCGGTGGGCAAGTACTGGATCTGCAAACGCTCCCCCAACCTGGCCTATGAGGCCATGGAGTGCATCGGCGGCAGCGGCGTGATGGAAGACTGCATCATGCCACGGCTGTTCCGGGAATCACCGGTTAACGCCATCTGGGAGGGCTCTGGCAATGTTCAGTGCCTGGACACCCTGAGGGCCCTGCAGAAATCTCCGGCGAGCCTGGATGCCTTCATGGCAGAAGTGAACCTGGCCCGGGGCAGTGACCAGCGCTTTGATGGCTTCGTCGACCAGTTACAGCGGGATTTCGGTGCCGCGGTGCAAGCCCCCCAGGAAATAGCCTTCCAGGCAAGGGACCTGGTAGACCGGCTCGCGGTATCCCTGCAGGCCTCCTTGCTGATCCGCAATGCCCCGGCGGCGGTGGCCGACGCTTACTGTGGCTCGCGGATTGCTGGCCAGGGGATGCATAATATCGGCACCCTGCCCAGGGGAGTGGACGCCCGCGCCATTATTGAACGAGCCACACCGCATGTCTGAGAAATTCCGGCAACTGCTGGCAGCGCGGGAAACCGCGCCTGCCACCATCACACCCCATATCGGCATTGTGACCCTGCAGTTCCAGTTGTACGGGATCGAGGACCTGAAAGCCAAGCGCAAGGCCTTTACGCCCATGCGAGCCATCTGGGGCAAGGAGCCGGACCTGGCGGTGGCTGAAACCGGCGACTTCGAGGCCCTGGACAGCGCTGTCTGGAGCGTAGTCGCCATCGGAGGTACCTCTCAGCAGTTGACGGCCCGCCTGGACCAGGTGGAGAAAGCCATTGAGCAGCGTATCGACGCCCCGGTTCTGGAGGTGCACCGGGAGCTGCTCTGAACCAACTAATCGAGCAGGCGCTCGCTTGGCAATACAGCGTGTGACGCCGTATACTACGCGGCCCTGACCACGGACTGACAGCCCCACGCCGTCAGGCGAGGAGCCTGTCCCCCACAGAGGTTAAGGACCGCAACCTCTGTTGATTGTTCCGCTGAATTCGCCGGGCACCAGGAACCGCCCCGGGGATACCACTGACTGTGTGGCGCGTATGACCGGTAAGAAAAAGTCAGCCCAGGCGTCGGTTGAGGCCATGTACCGGGTATTTACTGTACCCGAGGCCCCCGAATCAACCCTGAGCCGGATTGACCAGGACATCTCGGGCAACCTCACCGGTTTCCTGCAGGAACATATTGTTGCGGTTGAACGCGACCTCAGCGAAGTCGAGAAGAACTTCTCCGACTCCGCCATCCCTGAAAAACCAATCTTCGTATCCGAGCAGGCCCAGTTCCTGCTGGACAAGCTGGTGGCCAACTCGGTTCATACGGCCTCCCCCAGCTTTATCGGGCATATGACCTCGGCGCTGCCCTACTTCATGCTGCCGCTGTCAAAGATCATGATTGCCCTCAACCAGAACCTGGTGAAGACAGAAACCTCCAAGGCCTTTACGCCCATGGAGCGCCAGGTGCTGGGCATGATTCACCGCCTGGTGTATCAACAGGACGGCGCCTACTATCGCAAGTGGATGCACGACCCCCGCCATGCCCTGGGGGCCATGTGTTCCGGCGGCACCGTGGCCAACCTGACCGCCCTCTGGGTGGCCCGCAACCGGGCCTTCCCGGCGGAAGGCAGCTTCCGGGGCCTGCACCAGGAAGGCCTGTTCCGTGCACTCAAATACTATGGCCACGAGGGCATCGCTATCCTGGTGTCCCGGCGGGGCCATTACTCCCTGCGCAAGGCCGCGGACGTACTTGGGTTGGGCCGCGACGCTCTTATTCCCATCGACACCGATGACGAGAACCGCATCCAGATCGACGCCCTGCGAGACAAGTGCCTGGAACTGCAGCGTCAGAAGGTCAAGATCATGGCCATCTGCGGCATCGCCGGCACCACCGAGACCGGCAACGTGGACCCGCTGGATGCCATGTCAGACGTAGCCCGGGAATTCGGCGCCCACTTCCACGTGGACGCGGCCTGGGGCGGCCCGACCCTGTTCTCCCGTCAGCACTCGCACCTGATGCGGGGCATAGAGAAGGCTGACTCGGTCACCTTCGATGCCCATAAGCAGCTTTATGTGCCCATGGGCGTAGGGCTGGTGGTGTTCCGCGACCCCACCATGGTCAGCGCCGTGGAACACCACGCCCAGTACATCATCCGAAAGGGCTCCAGGGACCTGGGCAGCACCACGCTGGAAGGCTCCCGTCCCGGCATGGCGATGCTGATCCACTCCGGGCTGAAAATCCTGGCCCGGGAAGGCTATGAGATTCTGATCAACCAGGGTATCGAGAAGGCACGCACGTTTGCAGAGATGATCCGGGAGGAGCCGGACTTCGAGCTGGTAACCGAACCGGAACTGAACATCCTCACCTACCGCTTTGCCCCTGCGCGGGTGCAACAGGCACTGGCAGCAGCCAATGCGGAGCAGGCCGAGCGCATCAATATGAGCCTGAACCGGGTAACCAAGTTTATCCAGAAAACCCAGCGGGAGCGGGGCAAGGCGTTTGTTTCCCGGACCCGCCTGGAACCGGCCCGTTATGGCCACTTCCCCTGCATTGTATTCCGGGTGGTCCTGGCTAATCCGCTGACCACGAAGGAGATCCTTCGCGATATCCTGGACGAGCAGAAGGAGCTGGCTGATGTACCGGGACTGAAGGATGAGATGGACATTCTTTATCAGCACACTGAGGCTGTGCTGGGTGGGCCCGTGGCGAAAAGGGCGTAGACAAGAAGTAAATCAGGACAGAACTTACCAGACCCCGCCTGCACAATAAGGTGAAGGCGACCGGGCAGGTGGGAGAGGCTTTTTCCGCCGCAATTCAGGGGCCATCCCTGGCACCCGCCTTGCTCCGCACCATCCATGGCGCTGCTCCAAAAGCCTCTCCCACCCACCCGATCACCCGTAGATGAGAGTGGACTGCCTGAACTCTGTCTTTTCGATAGCGATCACAGGCCCAAATCAGTACAACGCTTCCTCGTCATCCAGCACGTCGTCCAGAATCTCCAGGAACATCCTGTCCGCCTCACTCCAGTTCTCGGGGATGCGCACCGTGGTTGAGGCGCTGATCTCGTCAGCAATCAGTTGCTGGGCATCCGGCTTGCCCCGGTGTTTGCGGGCTACCTCGACACATTTTACGGCCACGGTGGGATCACTCAACACTTTCCTGATAAACGCCCGCAGCTCGTCAATCACCTTCGCCTGACGGCTTTCATTTGCTGTGCTCATAGACATCTCCGGAAAAATTCAGGGAAAGGACAGACAAGAGTATGACGCAAACGCCACGGCAACGACCAGTGGCAGCTCACCGGCAGGGGCCATAACGGCCCTGCCGGTTGCACGGTCAGACCATCAGGCCACGGATGGTGAAGTACAGGATAGCCGCGAGGATTGCGGATACCGGCACTGTGATCACCCAGGCGGCCGCGATACGGATCAGGTGGGAGCGCTTGACCAGCTCCTCCCGGTAGATCTTCTTGAGCCGCTTGCGCTCCTTCTTGGACAAGGGAATGTCCTGCTTGTGCTTGCGCGCCTCTTTCAGCAGGGCTTCCATTTCCTCCACGGTGGCGTTGCGGAAATCGTCCAGGAACGGCTGTAACCGGGCCCGGTCTTCTTCGTCATGGCGCTCAAGCATGGTGTGGATCTGGCTGGCATAGCTTCGCTTGAGGTATTCCCGCAGGAAGCCCACGCCAAACACACCGCCGATGGCAATGTGAGTGGAACTGACCGGCAGCCCCAGCTGGGACGCCAGGATCACCGTTAACGCAGCGGACAAGGCGACACAGAAGGCGCGGGTCTTGTCCAGCTCAGTGATCTCCGAACCCACTACCTTGATCACCCGGGGACCGAACAGCAGCAGCCCCACAGACAGGCCCAGGGCGCCCACCATCATCACCCAGAGCGGTATGGACGCGTCAGAGACGATACTGGAAGCCGCCAGGGCGTCATTGATGGCTGCCAGTGGGCCGATGGCGTTAGCCACGTCGTTGGCACCATGGGCGAAACTGAGCAGGCCAGCAGCGAAAATCAGAGGCCACACGAACAGGGCATTTACGCCATCAGTGTTGTTTTCCATGGTCGCCGCCCGCCGGCCTACCCGTATCCTTACCAGCAGGAAAACAACCGCGGCTACCGCAAGGCCTACCAGGGTGGCGCCGAGGAAGTCGACGGCAATGACTTTCTTGACGCCCTTGATCATCAGGTAGGTGCCGAACGCCCACGCCATGATTGCTACCAGCCAGGGTACGAACCGGCGGGCACTGGCCACCAGGTCCTCCTGGTAGAGAATGGTTTTCTTGATGGCATAGAGGAAGAACGCAGCGATCAAACCACCGAGGGCAGGGGAAATCACCCAGCTGGCGGCAATCTTGGCCATGACTGACCAGTCAGCAATACCCCAGCCGCCAGCGGCGATACCGGCACCCAGGACACCACCAACAATGGAGTGGGTGGTAGAGACCGGCGCCCCCATCCAGGTGGCGATATTGAGCCACAGCGCACCAGCCAGCAGGGCGGCGGTCATCAGCCAGACAAAGGTATTGACGTCGTCCAGGTTCTCGGGGGCGATAATGCCCCCCTTAATCGTGGAAACCACGTCACCACCGGCGACGATGGCGCCGGCCGCCTCGAATACCGCCGCCAGTATGACCGCTGCGAACAGCGAGATGGCGCCGGAGCCCACCGCCGGCCCGACATTGTTGGCTACGTCGTTGGCGCCGATATTGATAGCCATGTAACCCGCAATCACCGCCGCGGCAACCAACAGCGGCTTGCCGGTCATATCACCGCCGATCTGGGTTACCACCAGCCCGACGATTGCGAGGAAAATAAGGCTGATGCCAATGCGATAGCGCTCCGTCGCGTGGCTTGTCAGCACCTGGTCCATGAATCCGGATGGTTTCGCCATAACGGGTGTCTCATGCAGCATGATTGGTGGGCGGCACTATAAAATTTCTGACACCAAAATGAAATAAAACCGCCCCGGATTTGCACGGGAGTATAGACGCCCTGACCTGCCAGCGCCTTGCCGGGCAGGCAGCCGCGGTTGAGAGGCAAGGCGAGCGTCGCTAAGATGTCGCCTCCCCAGCCGAGTACCGAGGAAACCCCATGACCGATGTCCAGATCCTGGTAGGCAGTGTTTACGGCGGCGCCCTGATGACCGCCCGCAAGATCCGCGACGAGCTGTCCAGCGACCAGACCCGGATTACCGTGCACGAGAAACCCACACTCGCCAGCCTGACCGGGACGACAGGGCCGATCCTGGTATGCACCTCAACGACTGGACAGGGCGAAGTACCCGACAACCTCCTGCCATTCTATGTGGAACTGAGGGACACCCTGCCCATGCAGGACGGTCGCCCCTTCGGCATTATCGTTCTGGGTGACAGCTCCTACGGCGATACATTCTGTGGAGCAGGCGACCAGATGGAGGAAGCGCTTCTGGAAGTCGCGGCCCGCAAGGTAAGTGACACCCTTCGCATCGACGCCATGGAAACCATGGAACCGGAAGCCGAAGCACTGCCATGGGCAAAGGACTGGCTGGAACAGGTTGTTACCGAAGCCAGCTGAACCGCACCACGCTCACAGCGAGAACCCTGTCACACAACATCCCGTTACATACTGGCACCATCCTGCGACACTTGGTGCCAACATGACGCTTGTGTATGCGCTTTGTAATGTTGATACTCTTTCAAACAACGATATTTACGACCAATAAACAAGAACAGGGTTACTGTGCAGCGAACCGCAATCGTCACTTCTTTGCTGGTTATTCTCTGCCTGTGCTCTCCGGCTAGCTGGGGCACCAGCACCGAAGCAGCTCCCCCACTGCCTGTCGAATACCTGAGACTTCCCCCTGGACAGGCTACCCTGGCCCCGGAAGAAGCGCTTTCCAGCAGTGACTGGCAACCCCTGCCAGGGACCACACCTAACTTTGGCTACGAAACAGATACCTTCTGGTACCGCATCGACCTGCCGCCGGGAGACAGTCGGCAAATCCTGGAGATTGCCTACCCGCACCTGGACGATATCCGCTTCTGGCTGGTGACGGACGGCGAACCCGGAGAGGCTGAACATACCGGAGACCGCCTTCCGTTCTCCGAGCGGCCCCTGACACACCCCAATTTCCTGTTCCCGGTCATTCGGCAACCCGGCACCGAGCAGCAGATCCTGCTCAGGGTCCAGACCGGGGGTGCACACCACGTACCCCTGCAACTGCTCGCTCCCCGGGAACTGTTCCTCAAGCTGTCCCGGGAAGACCAGCTGCATTCCCTGTATTACGGCACCCTGGTCACCATTACCCTGTTCAGCCTGCTGGTGTTCATCTCACTGCGTGAAAAGATCTACCTGTATTACCTGGCGACCACAGCAAGCTTCCTGTTGCTGCTTGCCGCCCTGAGGGGCATCACCTACCCGGTGCTCTGGCCCGCCAGCCCCCTCCTCCAGAACTACAGCATCCTTATTGCCATCCCCCTGGCACTGATCTCCATTGTCCTGTTCTCCCGTACCTTCCTGCGTCTGAAACAGGTGGGGGGCTGGATATACCGGGCCGTGCAGATCGCCCTGTACGCAAACCTGCTGGCCCTGACGGGGGTAGTGGTACTGGACTACAACCTGTCTATCTGGTTCTCGGTATCGGTGGGACTGGCAACCTGCCTCCTGCTGGCCCTGTGTGGTCCCATACTCTGGCTACGCGGCCACTCGCATCCGGCATCTACACCCTGGCCTGGGGCGCGCTGACCCTGGGGTGCCTGGTAACCGGCGCCAATATGTACGGCCTGCTGCCTACCAGCTTTATAACCACCTATGGCCTACAGCTCGGCTCGACTCTGCAGGCGGTGGTACTCACCATGGCCCTGGCCAACCGCATCTACCAGGAGCGCGAGTCCCGCACCCGCTCCCGGGAAGCCGAGCTGGCCGCCCTCTCGGCACAGCGTCGTGCAGAACAGCGGGTGATGGACCAGGCCATGCGGGACCCCCTGACCCAGCTGCCAAACCGGGCCTGCTTCGAACTCAACGCCAGCCAAAAGCTGCACCTGCGCCCCGGCCGGCGCTGGGCGGTCTGTGTGGCCAGACTCGATAACCTGGCAGCGGTGACCAAGACCCTGGGCCACCACAATTCGGATCGCCTGCTGGAAGTGGTCAGCCTGCGCCTGCACCAGATTGCCCGGGACCTGCCCGGCATCGAGCCCATTGGCGCCAATGATGAGGACTGCCTGGCCGTGCTGGAACCCTCCACCTTCGCTTACCTGATGGATGCAGGCACTGCGTCAGCCAACCCGCGCCAGATGGCCCGCAGTATGGAGCAGTTGAGGGAACCAATCGATTACCTGGGTATGCAGGTGCCCCTGGACTGCTGCATCGGCGTCGCGCTGTTCCCGGACCATGGCAAGGACCTCAACACCCTGGTGAGACAGGCCTACGTAGCCCAGGAAACCCCCATCGCGCGGGAAAAAGGCCAGGCCTACTACGACCCCGCCCGGGACCCCTACAGCCCCGAACGCCTGACACTGGTCACGGAACTGCGCCGCGCCATCGACGAAAATCAGCTGGCCCTGTGGTTCCAGCCCAAGCGGTGCCTGAAGCGTAACGAGATTGTCGGGGTGGAAGCCCTGATTCGCTGGCCCGACCGCCAGCCAGCGGTGTTTGCGGACCAGATCATTGCGGTGGCGGAACAAAGCGGCCTTATCCGTCCCCTGACCCGCTGGGTCATGGAGCAGGCCCTGGGCGCCCGCAAGGTGCTGCTGGAAGCCGGGCTGGACTTGGCGGTATCCATCAATATCTCCCCCAATAACCTGAGGGAGCGGGACTTCCCGCTCTTCGTACAGCGCCTGATGACCAGTCATCACCAGCACCGGGGCCGGCTGATCCTGGAGGTGACGGAAACCTCGATGATGCAGGACCCGACCAACTCCATGCGCACCCTTCGCTCCCTGGACCATGCCGGGATTCCGCTGGCGATCGACGACTTTGGCTCCGGCTACTCGTCCCTGTCCTACATCAAGCAGCTGCCTGCCTGTGAGGTAAAGATCGACCGGTCACTGATCACCGACCTGCTGTCCCACACGGATGACCGCATTATCGTGAAAACCACCATCGATATGTGTCATAGCCTGGGCTACCAGGTGGTGGCTGAAGGGGTCGAGGATGAGGAAACCACGGAATTGCTGAGGGAAATGGGCTGCGACATGATTCAGGGCTACGTGCTGGCGAGGCCCCAGCCGCTGGCGGACCTGATCCGCCAGTTACGACCCGAGGCCCAAGCCTTCAGGTCATAGTCACTCGCCTGCCTGCGGAGGCGTTGCCAGCTGCCACCAGCGGCAGCTGGCTGCGAGCATCACTTCTTCGAAGGTTTGCGCTGGCGAATCAGGGCTTCCTGCGCCGTGGAGGCCACCAGAACACCATCCTGGTTGAAGACACTGCCACGATTAAAACCACGGCCTCCCGCCCCGCTGGGGCTGTCCTTGTCGTACAACAGCCAGTCATCCATGCGCAGGTCCCGGTGGAACCAGATGGCGTGGTCAAGGCTCGCCACCTGCATGCTCGGCGTCATGAAAGTCACCCCGTGGGGGTTCAGCGACGTCCCCAGGAATGCAAAGTCCGAGGCATAGGCCAGCAGGCAGCAATGCAGGATCGGATCATCCGGCAGGTCGCCCTGGGCGCGGAACCAGCTTTGCTTGTGCGGCGGACGCTTGTCCGGGTCCAGCGGATTGATGGGATCAATGGGCCGGATTTCGATGGGCCGGTTGCGGGTGAGCTGGCTGTGAAATTTCTCCGGAATCCGGTCCAGCAACTCCCCGTTCAGCTCCTGCTCGGTTTTCAGTGACTGGGGATCCGGCACATCGGGCATGTCGATCTGGTGGTCAAACCCGTCTTCCTCCACCTGGAAGGATACTGACCCGGTCAGGATTTCCTTGCCATCCTGGCGGGCAATCACCCGGCGCACGGAGAAGCTGCCGCCGTCGCGGACCCGCTGCACTTCGTAGTCAATGGGCGCGCGGGCATTACCCGGGCGCAGGAAATACGCGTGCATGGAGTGGGGCATGCGATCTTCGATGGTGCGCGTGGTCGCCATCAGTGCCTGGCCCAGCACGTGCCCACCGAAGAGGTTGGGAAAACCCAGGTCTTCAGCCTGTCCCTGGAAATGATCATCGCCAATCGGCGCCAGATCCATCAATTCAACCAGCTCTCTGGTAACGTCCAGCATGCCTGCTCCTGAAAATTCGTCTGGCCGGCGTGTTCGCCAGGCCTTCGTTCTGTCTGCTGCACCCGGGTATCCGGGCCGGAACACCGGGTCGCAAGCCGGCCAACTGTGGCGACCGCCCGGATCCGGTCACGGGACCCTTAGCTTACGAAGCGGTAATTTCTACCGGATACCCGGGCCCTGTGCAAGCACCCTCACCGGGCAACTGACGGCGTCAGTACCGGCGGCACCTCCCTTGCCAGCGCCTGTTTTTCGATTACCCGGTCACCGGTCAGGGCGAAGCCGAGCAGTGCGCCGGTGCCGCTGCGATACACCGCGCGGACATTGTTGCCCTCGCGCTCTGCCTCCCAAACCCCGTCTTCCGTCAGTTCGGGAGGCACCACCGCCACCGGGCAGCAGGGCGTCTTGACCACTACCGGCATGGCGCCCCACTGGACCGGCGTGGGCTCACCGGTCAGGGTGGCCGCCAGGGCGCGGGCCGAAGCCATCAGGGGCATGACATACATCAGCACATGGCCTTCCACTTCGGCACAGTCGCCCAGCGCGTAGACATCGGGCACACTGGTGGCCATCAGCCGATCGGTGAGGATACCCTGGTTGACTGCCAGGCTTGCGTCCGCTGCCAGGCGGGTTCGCGGGCGCAGTCCTACGGCAGATACGACCACGTCTCCCTGCAGCATAGCACCATCATTCAGGTGCACCTGCACGGCCTCACCTTCCTCCCGGACCGCTTCCGCAGCAACACCCAGGTGGAAGGTCACACCTTCTGCTTCCAGTGCCGCCTGAACCGCTGAGGCTGCAACCTCGGGCAACAAGCCGGGCATTACCTGTTCGGAGGGGGCGACCACGGTGACGTCATAGCCACCATTGCGCAGGTCATTGGCGTATTCACAACCGATCAGGCCGGCACCCAGCAGGATGACCCGACGGTGTCCACCCAGGCGCTGACGGAAGCGCCGATAATCTTCAAGATCATTAATCGAGCTGACCGCGAGGCTGCCGCTTACTGCATCCGGCAGGCGAATTACATCCGCCCCCCAGGCCAGCACCAGCTGACGATAGTGCAGGCGCTCGTCACCGATCAGCACGTTATGGGCTCCCGGGTCAATTCCGGTCACCCGGGTATGGGTGCGTATTTCCATATTCAGCTGCTCAGCCATTGCACCGGCATCGGCCTGGACCAGTTCGTCCGCCGTCTTGCCCTTGGTAAAGCCGGTAGACAGCATCGGCTTGGAGTAGCTGGCGCCATCATCCGCTGTAATCATCATCAGGGGCTGGCTGGCATCCCGCTTGCGGATTTCCCGGGCCAGGGTGTACCCCGCCAGCCCGCTACCAATGATCACTACCGGAGCCTGGTCAGTCACCGCTTCCGCCATGGCTTTTGCTCCCTCAGCTGATCTCGATCATTTCGAAGTCTTCCTTACCAACGCCGCAGTCCGGGCACTCCCAGTCTTCCGGCACATCTTCCCAGGCCGTTCCGGGGGCAATCCCGTCCTCCGGCCAGCCTTCTGCCTCATCATAGATAAAGCCGCACACTACACACTGCCACTTTTTCACGCGTCTCCTCCTGAAAAATCCCGGTATATTTCCCCGGACCGACACCGGGAACCAAAGTTCGCGTCCATAATACGCACTGCACGGGTGCCACCAAAGAAATACTGTTGCCTCTGAAAGATTCCGTAATGCCCGGCACTCCCGGTTTATGCGTACGGGGCAGATAAGCTGCGCCCCTCCCGCATGACCATCAACTTCGCTATAATTGCGCGTTTTACGACAGGACCGACGACTATGACCGACACCGTCGACGAGCTGAACCAGGTAATGGCAGAGGCCGACTGCCTGGTTCCGGAACAGCAGGTCTACCAGGCCATCGACACCATGGCCGGGCAGATCACCGACGCCCTGAAGGACAGCAACCCGCTACTGTTCTGCGTGATGAATGGCGGACTGATCCTTACTGGCCAGCTGCTGCCCCGCCTGAAATTCCCGGTACAGGCGGAATACCTGCACGCCACCCGGTATCGCCAGGAAACCACCGGCGGCATCCTCGAGTGGAAGCTGCGCCCGGAGGCAGACATGAACGGCCGCACGGTCCTGATCGTCGATGACATCCTCGACGAGGGCACCACCCTCAACGCCATCGCCGATTACTGTTCAGCCCATGGTGCCAGCCAGGTGCTGACCGCCGTGCTGGTGGACAAGCAGCATGACCGCAAGGCCCGCCCCGGCCTGAAGGCCGACTTTACCGGGCTGGAAGTGGAAGACCGTTTCCTGTTCGGCTTTGGCATGGACTACAAGGGCTACTGGCGCAACGCGCCGGGTATCTATGCCGTCAAGGGACTCTGATCCGGCGCGGGCACCCCATCCCGGAGCATCCATCGTGCCGCCTACCCGCTGGTACGACGGTTTCCCTCAGGCTTGCCTGCAACAGCCGGACTTGCGAGGTACTGCATCGTTCTGGCTGCAGGCTGAGGGGTCGCTTACCCGCCATCTGCAACTGCGCTGTCGGCATAGCTTCCATGTGGAGGTCGCCAACGAAGGCTTTGCCACCCCGAGCCTGGAAGAAGCCCTGACCCTGGGCATTCCCCAGCGCCGCCAGGCCTGGGTTCGCGAAGTCCGCCTGTGTGGCGATGGCACCCCCTGGGTCCTGGCCCGCACCATTATCCCCCTCGCCACGCTGGCAGGACGAGGACGACGCCTGCGCCACCTGGGGCGGACACCCCTGGGCGCCTGGTTGTTCAGCCACCGGGGATGGTCGAGGGGCCCTCTTCAGACAGGACTTTGCCGCCCTCCCTCCCCCGAACAGCCCTGGTGTGCACGGCGATCGGTGTTTGCCAGCAAGGACCATCGCCTGCTGGTAGGCGAATACTTTTTGCCGCCGCTGCTGGGCCGCCCACTGTGATCCGGTAAATCCTCCCCTCAGATAATGCTAAACTCCCCGGGTCAGATCACCAGCCCATGGAGTAGCTTGCCCGATGACAATGGCCGCCCTTTCCCCGAGCCTGCGCAACCGCCTGGCGGACTATGCCCGCTTGCTGCGTATCGACCGGCCCATTGGCTCGCTGCTGTTACTCTGGCCCACCTGGTGGGCCCTTTGGCTGGCGGCTGATGGTGCCATGCCGTCTGTCGGTAACCTCATAGTGTTCACCCTGGGCGTTTTCTTCATGCGGGCGGCGGGCTGCGCCATCAACGACTTTGCCGATCGCAAGGTGGACAGGCACGTCAAGCGCACCAGGGACCGACCGCTGACGTCCGGACGCATCCAGCCCAAAGAAGCCGTCGGTCTGTTCCTGGGCCTGGTGCTGGCGTCCTTCCTGCTGGTGGTACTGTTTACCAACACGCTCACCTTTTATCTGTCCTTTGGCGGCCTGGTACTGGCGTTCATCTATCCGTTCATGAAGCGCTACACCCACCTGCCCCAACTGTTTCTCGGAGCCGCCTTCTCCTGGGCGATCCCCATGGCCTGGGCGGCAGAGGCCGGGGAACTGAGCCGCCTGACGTGGCTGCTGTTTACCGCAAACGTCCTGTGGACTGTCGCCTACGATACCCTCTACGCCATGGTGGACCGGGACGACGACCTGAAAATCGGGGTCAAGTCCACCGCCATCCTGTTCGGCGATGCCGACCGTCTGATCATTGGCTGCCTGCAGGCCCTGGTGGTGATTACACTGCTGATGGTGGGGGCCCAGGCAGAGCTGGGGTTCTTCTGGTACCTGGGGGTTGCTTCCATGGCAGGCCTGTTCGGCTGGCAGCAGTACCTGGCGCGCCACAGGCTTCGGGAGGACTGTTTCGAGGCATTCCTGAACAATAACTGGGCGGGCTTCGTGGTGTTCGCCGGCCTGGCGCTGGACAAGGTTTTCTGAGGACGGCCAGCCCGCCTGGTCAGCCGTTGAGGTCGGGTTGGTATTTTTTCGTATATCCGCACTGCAATGTCATAAACTTGTAACAGTTCCCCGTTGTAATGATGCAGCAACAAACAAATGGAACACAGGTACAAGCCCGATGTCCAAGACCGTTCTGATCGTTGACGATGAAGCGCCCATCCGCGAGATGATTGCCGTGGCCCTGGAAATGGCAGATTACAATTACCTGGAGGCAGCGGATGCCCGGGAAGCCCACACCCTGATCGTGGACCGCCAGCCAGACCTGATCCTGCTGGACTGGATGCTACCCGGCACCAGTGGCGTGGAACTGGCCCGCCGCCTGAAAAAGGATGAAACCACGGCGGAAATCCCCATCATCATGCTCACCGCCAAGGTTGAAGAAGACAACAAGATCCAGGGCCTGGAAGTCGGGGCAGACGACTACATCACCAAGCCCTTCTCACCCAGGGAGTTGGTAGCCCGCCTGAAGGCCGTACTGCGGCGCACCACCCCCGCCGGCGTCGAGTCTCCCATCGAAGTGGATGGCCTCACCCTGGACCCGGTGGGCCACCGGGTGACAGGCCCCGAAGGCGCCATCAGCATGGGCCCCACTGAATACCGGTTGTTACAGTTCTTCATGACACACCAGGAGCGCGTCTATACCCGCTCACAACTGCTGGACCAGGTCTGGGGCGGTAACGTCTATGTCGAAGAGCGCACCGTAGACGTTCATATCCGCCGCTTGCGCAAGGCGCTCGGTGACCAATATGATCACCTGATCCAGACCGTACGCGGCACCGGTTACCGGTTCTCCACAAAGGCCGCGTAAGTCCCGGTATCACGCCCCCGGAACAGGTCAGACACTGATGAATTACAAGTGGTCCCGCTACCTGCGGTTAATTCTTGCTTTTCTGGCCCTTACCACCGGCGCCGGCCTGGCCTTTGGTTACCCCCTCGAAGGCCTGCTTCTGGGCCTGCTGCTCTATTTGACCTGGACGCTTGCGCAGTCCCGCAAGCTCTACCAGTGGCTCGCCAATCCCGGTGCGGGTGAAGAAGCGCCAGAAAGCATCGGGCTCTGGGGCGACATCTTCGACGGCCTGCACAAGCTGCACCGGGGGCACCTGGCCACCCAGGATCGGCTGCTGGCCCAGTTCAACCGCATCCAGGAGTCCACCAATGCCATGCGCGACGGCGTGGTGATGACCGACGCCCGCGGCGTACTGGAGTGGTGGAACGGCTCCGCGGAATACCTGCTCGGCCTCAAGCGCCAGACCGACCGGGGTGAGCCCATCCACAACCTGCTGCGGGCGCCGGCCTTCGAGGCCTACTTTGAGCGGCGGGACTACCGGGAACCGCTGGAACTCAATTCGCCCGCCCGACCCCACCTGCACCTGCAGATCCAGATCAGCCTGTTCGGCGAAGACGACCGGCTGATCGTCGTGAAAGACGTAACCCGCCTGTTCCAGCTGGAGCAGATGCGCCGGGACTTCGTCAGCAACGTATCCCACGAGATGCGCACCCCGCTGACCGTCATCAGCGGCTACCTGGAAACCATGGTGGATAACAGCGATGACCTGCCGGCACGATGGCACCGGGCACTGCGAACCATGGCCCAGCAGTCCAGCCGCATGGAGGCACTGATCACCGACCTGTTACTGCTGTCCAAGCTGGAGACCGGCGAACACCATGGTGCTGAGGTTGTGGTGGACATTCACGCCCTGTGCCGGCAGATCTGCCAGGACGCCCGCGCCCTCAGCGGCGAGGCCGGCCACCAGTTCCAACTCGATATTGGCGAGCGACATTTTCTGAGGGGTGATGAGGACCAGCTACGCAGCGCGTTTTCCAACCTGGTATTCAATGCCGTCAAGTACACGCCGGAAGGGGGCCGCATCTTTGTTCACTGGCAAACCGACCGGGAAGGGGCCCACCTGGCCGTCAAGGATACCGGTATGGGCATAGACCCGGTGCACATACCCCGCCTGACAGAGCGTTTTTACCGGGCTGACCCCAGCCGGCACAAGGAGACCGGGGGTACAGGCCTGGGCCTGGCCATCGTCAAACACGTGCTGCTCAACCACGATGGCAACCTCGAGATTCTCAGCCGCATCGGCGAAGGCAGTGAGTTCATCTGCCACTTCCCCCGGGAGCGGCTGGCAGAGCCGGAAACCACCCGGGAATCAGCGACGGAAGCTGGCGATAAAGTGTGACAGGTCCTCAAGTTTCTTTGGATCATCGTCGACGAAGCGCACCGTCACACTGACAAAGTCGGTATCCTGGCGTTTGTCCACCGCCTGCAACTGGTGCACATAGCCATTGAGCCGGGCTACCCGGCCATCGGCCACTTCCATATCAACCACCGCCTGGTCGAGGATACCCGGGAATGCCTGGTCCCGCTTTGCGATCACCCGGACCTCGGACAGGGTGATGTCCTTGATGACGCACTTAAGGGTGCTGTCCGCAAAGCGTATCGCCGCCACCACCAGCTTGCCTCCCCGCTCCTGGCGACTTGCCGAACCCGGAGCCGCGGCGTTCTGGGCCGGCTTGCGGGTAAGCAGGTCAGCGGACTCCCGGAAGACATTCGCTCCCGGGGGAGTAGCGCCACTTCCCGCCATGGCATCCTGGAGCGTACGCCCCATGACCTTCATGACTTTCTTGCTGAGGCCCTCCGGGCTGAAGGGCTTGCCGAGATATTCCGAGACGCCTTCCTGCACCGCTTCCACCACGTGACTCTTGTCGCCGCGACTGGTGATCATGATGAACGGGACCTTGCGGTAATGGTCATCAGCCCGCATCCATTGCAACAGTTCAAGGCCCGACATCTCCGGCATCTCCCAGTCACAGAGGACCAGGTCGAACCGGTTGCGGGACATGAGGGACTGGGCCCTGCGTCCGTTCTGTGCCTCGGTCATTTCCATGACCGGAAAGCGCTGCCGAAGGGTGCGCTTGACCAGGTCCCTTACAAAGCTGGCATCATCGACCACCAGCGCGTTGAGTACCGCCATAAAACCGCCCTTTACTGTACTGCTGCCCGGTGCCACTGAAGCCGGCATGGGCTGTTTATCATTACCCCAATCAGGCTACTATAAAGCCTGATTCACCCAACGGAGAGGATTACGTGGTCAACATTTTCAAGAACCGACAGTGGATGTCGATTTCCCCTAACCCGCAACGCCTGCGTTCAGGTCGTATCAGTGCCCGCCTGGGGCTGGTTACGGCAGGCGTACTCATAGCCTCGGCGGCTGCCGCCGAGACTCCGGCAGTGCCTCAGGAACCCGACAATTTCGGGCAGTGCCTGCAGGATATCGAACAGCGCGCCGTGGCCGAAGGTGTGTCCCCGGCCACCGCCAGCAAGGTTCTCGCTGACGTGGAATTCCTGCCTCGCGTGATTGAACTGGACCGCCGCCAGCCCGAGTTCACCACCACCTTTGCCGACTACCTTGGTCGTCGCGTGAGCGAAACCCGTATCGAGAAGGGCCGCGAGATGCTGGAACAGCACCGCGACCTGCTTGACCGGGTCAGCGGCCAGACCGGCGTACCACCTGCCTACCTGGTGGCCTTCTGGGGCCTTGAAACCAACTATGGCAGCTATTTCGGAAAAATGCCCGTCCCCAGTGCGCTGGCAACCCTGGCCTGCGACCAGCGACGCGGCAGGTATTTCTCCGGCGAACTGGTATCGGCACTGAAAATACTGGACGAAGGCGCCATTGAACCGGAGCGTATGGAAGGCTCCTGGGCTGGTGCCATGGGCCATGTACAGTTCATGCCCTCGGTTTTCCTGCGGCATGCTACGGATGCCGACGGGGATGGCCGCCGGGACCTGTGGGACAGCGTACCGGACGCCATGATGTCCGCCGGCCGGTTCCTCGAAAGCATGGGCTGGGATCCCGGATACCGCTGGGGCCGGGAAGTCATACTGCCAGACAACTTCGATTACGCACTGGCGGGCCAGGGCCGACGCTCCCTGGGCCAGTGGAGCAACCTGGGCATTACCGACGTACACGGCCAGCCCCTTGCCGATGAACCCATTAAAGCCAAACTCGTGGTCCCGGCCGGGCACCGTGGGCCGGCATTCCTGGCCTATGACAATTTCCGGGTCATCATGGGCTGGAACCGCTCGGAATACTACGCCATCGCGGTGGGCCACCTGGCAGATCGCATCGCCGGTGCCGGCGACCTGAGCAATCCTCCCCCCGAAGACGCGCCAACACTGTCCCGGGACGATGTGTTGCAACTGCAGGCAGCCCTCAACGAGCGCGGCTTCGAGGCCGGCACTCCGGACGGTATCATCGGACCCAAGACCCGCTCGGCAATCCGCCGCTACCAGGTTAGCGCAGGACTGGTAGCCGACGGCTTCCCCGGCCCGGAACTGCTGGACAGCCTCGGCGTCATACCTTCAGCATCGTGATGCCCCCTGGCAGGTAAGACCCGGAGAAGGTCACTATGGATTCAATAACCCAGGCCGCCCTTGGCGCCTGCATTGGCGGGGCCGTGGCCGGTCGCACCCTTGGTCGTACCGCCCTGGTTACCGGAGCGGTACTGGGCACCCTGCCAGACCTTGACGTGGTGATCGATTACGGCACCGCTATCGCCAATTTCACCCAACACCGGGGCTTCAGCCACTCCCTGTTCGTGCTGGCACCCGTGGCAGTCGTAATCGCGCTGGCCTTGCACCGCTGGAAGCCACGGCTGTCGATGGAGCGATGGCTCGCCTTCACGTTACTGATACTGGTAACCCACCCGCTGCTGGATACACTGACGACCTATGGTACCCAGCTGTTCTGGCCCATTGGCCCGCCCCTGGCCACCACCAGCATTTTCATTATTGACCCGCTGTACACGCTGCCGTTACTGGTGGCCGTCATAGCCGGACTGATCAGGCCTCCGGCGTTCAGGAGCCAGACAATCGCACTGGCCCTGTCTTCCCTTTACCTGGTCTGGGCCCTCAGCGCCCAGACCCTGGTGGATCGCCATGTCGAGCAGGAGCTCACCGGGGAGGCGTTGCAAGATGCCCCGCGGATGGTGCAACCCATGCCCTTCACCACCCTGCTATGGCGGGTAACGGTGCTGGCCGGTGACGAACGCCTGGAGATTGTCACCGGACCACTGGAGACTGACCGGCCGCTGAGTGTTGAACGGTTCCCCGTCAACCGGTCACTGATGGACCAGCTGGCCACTCTCCCGGAAGGTCAGCGGCTGCTGTGGTTTACCGGTGGTTTCCTGGACGTGGCACTCCAGGATGGCAGCCTGATGGCTACGGATATCCGGCTGGGCGTGCCCGGTGCACACCCGTTTACCTTTGAGCTCGCCCGGCAGGAGGCTGACGGCGCATTCTCGCCAACACCGAGTCGACAGCTGCCCCGCCCCACCATGCGCGAAGACGCACTCAGCGCCTTCTGGTCACGGCTCAGCGGCAAGGCTGGGGTGCTGTGCCTGGCTACCTTTCAGGCACTGCCCGCCGGGGAGCATTGTTCCTGAGATGCGACTGGACGCCTACCTCGCCCGCTGCACCCGCCTGTCTCGCAAGGAAGCACGCCGGGCCGTTACGGCCGGGCGCGTCACCGTTGCCGGCCAGCTGGCCAGAAAGGCCTCGGAGCCAGTTCCGGAAAACACGGCTGTCGCCCTTGACGGCGAACCCGTGGCGATCCCGGGACACCTCTACCTGATGCTCAACAAGCCCGCCGGGGTGCTCAGTGCCACCACGGATGCCAGCCAGCCCGTGGTCACTGACCTGCTGCCGGATGACCTGGCGGCCAGGGTTCATCCGGTCGGCCGGCTCGACCTGGATACCACCGGGCTGTTGTTGCTGACATCCGACGGCCAGTGGTCCCACCGGATAACCTCACCCCGGCACCACTGCCCGAAGACCTACCGGGTTACCCTGAAAGAACCCCTGACTGACGACGCCCGACACCGGCTGGAGAGTGGGGGCCTGCGGCTGCGTAACGACGACCAGGTGCTCAGGCCCGCCAGCGTCGCAACCGTCAGCGACCGGGTTGTTGACCTGACCATTACCGAAGGCCGCTACCACCAGGTGAAACGCATGCTCGCAGCCGTAGGTAACCATGTGGAAACCCTGCACCGCCACCACATCGGCGACCTGGGCCTGGACCCGGACCTTCCCCCGGGAGAGTTCCGGCACCTGGACGACAGCGAGATCGACAGCCTCTGAGCAGACACAAGGCTGACCCACTGCACCTGCTGGTCACTCCCAGCGTTCAAACTTGCCGGCTTGCAGGTTCTTGCGCACCTTGCCCGCCTCAAACACTTCCCCGTTCATGGCGATATAAACGCCTGGTTCCAGCAAGGTCACGGCCGCCATCGCATAGCCCAGGTTAAACACCGCATCACTGCGACGCATCCGTGCCGGTTGCATGGCACCGAAAAGCACAATGACCTTGTCGCCGATATCGCTGAGGGCAGCGGCTGTCAAAGGCATGGTGTCGGTGCCATGGGTAACGATTACCCGCTGTTCGGAACAAGCGGCAACCGCAGCGCAAACATCGGCGCGGTCAGTATCGGTCAACTCCAGGCTGTCCTTGCGGCACAGTTCCGTGATTCGCCAGGGAACGGTTACGTTAGCCTCCACCAGCAGCTCCGGAAGCAGGCTGTCGCCTACGGCAAACTCGCTGTTGGCGTCGTGGTAGATCTTGTCGATGGTGCCGCCGGTAGTGAACAGGTGGATCATGGTGTCGAACTCTCCTGATAGTCGGGAGGGTCGCCCATTCAACCTCCCCTTGATGCCTGACAAGGACATAATAACCAAAAAGCCGGCCGCGCCTCCTCCCTGACTCAGGTCAACATGCCGCCACGGCCGGGGGGCTACACTGCGCCCTCACTGGACAAACTTTAGCCAGGAAGCCCGTACGGTATCGATCTCACCTGGCACGACTAGCACTGCGCAGACTCCCGGCGCACCGGAGGCTCCCATGAGTAAACCCTTTGCCGATCTTCATACGCTGGACCAGGTCGCGGCCCGGGAGCCGGCGTTCGATCACTGGCGGCGAGGCTACGGTGTAATCCACCACCTGCCCGATACCCAGCAGCAGGTCCTGGGACTGGCCGAGCAATTGGTGGCCGAGGGACTGCAGCCGGATACAGCATCGGTGTACCAGCTACTGGCTGCCCTCGACCGCCTGGCCAGTGCAGGCTTGTGGCTGGTTGTCCACATGACCTACGCCGCACGGGTTCGCACCGACGGTGCGCCCCTGCAAACCTGCGACTTCAAGTGCCACCCTGAAGGCCACACCGGCGGCGCCCTCAACATGGTTCCCGGCTATGCCGCCTACATGGCCCTGAACGCTATCACCGGCGATACCCGGAGCTGGCTGATGGGGCAGGGCCACTGTGTGGCCGCCATCGATGCCATCAACGTACTGCTGGGAAACCTGAACCCGGAACAGGCTGCCCGTTATGGCGGTGCGGACGGGCTGGACAACCTGGTCACAGATTTCTACAGCTATCGGCAGCAGGCGGATGGTCGTACCGAGGCGCCCCTGGGCAGCCATGTGAATCCCTACACGGCCGGTGGCATTATCGAGGGTGGCTACCTGGGCTTTGCAGAGCTGCAGTACGTTCATATGCCCCTGCCCGGTGAGTCACTGGTCGCCTTTCTGTCCGACGGCGCGGCCGAGGAGCAGCGGGGCAGCGACTGGGCCCCCCGGTGGTGGCGCGCAGAGGACAGCGGCCTGCCGCTGCCGGTAATGATCGCCAACGGCCGTCGCATCGAGCAGCGCACAGAGCTGGGCACCCGGGAGGGCCTTGACGGGTTCATTACCCATTTAAGCCGCTGTGGCTTTGACCCCATCCGCTTCGATGGCCGTGACCCGGCGGCCTTTGTCTGTACCTTATTCACCATGGAGCGCAGGCTGAAGAAAGCCAGCCGTGAGCACAGCCAGGGCCGCCTCCAGTACCCCCTGCCGGTACCCTACGGCATCGCCGAAACCGTTAAGGGCTATGGCTTCTACGGGGCCGGAAGCAACGCTTCCCATAACCTGCCGTTACCGGGCAACCCGCGACTGGACGCCCGCGCCCGGGACCTGTTCAATGAGCACGCTGACCTGCTTCATGTCCCTGAGGCAGACCTGCAGGCATCCATCACCCTGTTGAGCAACCACCAGCGCCAGCAGCGACCCCGGGAAAAGGATCACCCACTGGCCGTGCGCGATCCGGCGGCGCCGGCCCTGCCGGAACTGCCCTCACGAAGTGATACCTGCTCTCCGATGCTGGCGGTGGACGACTACTTCCAGGCCCTGGTGGCCGCCAACCCGAAACTCCGGCCACGGGTAGGCAACCCGGACGAACTGGCCAGCAACAAACTCAGCGGCGTTCTCCATGCCCTGCGTCACCGGGTGGACGACCCCGAAAACGAGACCGAGGCAGTTCACGGCAGCATCATCACCGCCCTTAACGAAGAAGCGGTCATCTCCGCCTGCCTCGCCAACAAGGGCGGACTCAACCTGGTGGCCAGCTACGAAGCCTTCTGCGTCAAGATGCTGGGCGCCATTCGGCAGGAGATCATATTTGCCCGCCATCAGAAAGAACTGGACCGACCCGCCCGCTGGCTTGGCTTTCCCGTCATTGCCACCTCCCACAGCTGGGAAAACGGCAAGAACGAACAGTCTCACCAGGACACCACTTTCTGCGAAGCCCTTCTGGGAGAAATGAACGACATGGTGCGGGTGGTATTTCCCGCCGACTACAACAGCACCCAGGCGCTGTTGCCGGACATCTACGGCAGTCGGGGACAGTTTGCCTGCATGGTGATCCCCAAGCGTGACCGCCCCTGCGTTTTTACCGCTGAAGAAGCCCGCAGCCTGGCCCGCACCGGTGCCCAGGTAGTCGACGAAGATTTCTCTGAAGGCACCCCCCTGCTGCTGATCGCCAATGGCGCCTATCAGCTGTCAGAACTGATTCACGCCTGCGAACGGCTACGGGATACCAATACCCCGTTCCGGCTGGTTTATGTGCAGGAACCAGGCCGGTTCCGCCGGCCCCGGGACCGTTTCGAGGCGGCCCAGTGCCTGCCCGAAATCGATCGTGAGCGGCTGATGCCCGGGCATTACCATCACCGGGTCGTGCTGACCCACATGCGACCGGAGGTTTTCCGGGGCCATGCCAGCACCCTGTGCGGTGACCCTCGCCACAGCCGGGTACTGGGTTACATCAACCGGGGCGGCACCCTGAACGAAGCCGGCATGCTGTTCGCCAACCAGTGCACCTGGGCCCACGCCCTGTATCAGGGAGCGGAGCTGTTGGGACTGGCTCCGGCCACCTTCCTCACTGATGTGGAAATTGCCGCCGTGGAAGGTCGGGGGGCGCCCGGGGCCCTGCTTAACCAATAGCGCCAGGCTACCCCGGGCCAAAAAACAGTACAGCAAAGGAGCACCCAATACAGACCAGCCCTTGAAAGTCCGGGCCTTCAGCAGCATGTCCTGATGCTGGGTAAGGGCACAGCTTGTACCCGGTTAGTTCATATCCGGAAAACCCGGGCGCCTGCGTGCTAAGCTGCCTGCTATCTTTCAAACCAATGCCGGAGTGCTCATGTCGTCCACAAAACCGTTTTCCCTGCTGGAGCTCGCTTCCGTCCGGGAGGGTGACTCCGTCGCGCAGACGCTTGCCAACAGCGTCGCCTATGCGCGCCATGCCGAAAGCCTGGACTTCCAGCGCTTCTGGCTGGCCGAACACCACAACATGGAAGGCATCACCAGTTCTGCCACCTCGGTACTGGTGGGGCATATTGCTGGCAAGACCGAACGCATCCGTGTGGGGTCCGGTGGCGTCATGCTGCCAAACCACCCACCCCTGGTGATCGCCGAGCAGTTCGGCACCCTGGAGTGCCTCTACCCCGACCGCATCGACCTTGGCCTGGGGCGGGCACCGGGTACCGACCCGATAACCAGCCGGGCCCTGCGCCGTGACGGCATAGGTGCCGAGCAGTTCCCGGACGATGTACAACGGTTGCAGGAACTGCTGGGGCCCCTCGAACCCGGCCAGCAGGTCAAGGCCATTCCCGGCGCTGGCACCAACGTGCCCATCTGGCTACTGGGCTCATCACTCTACAGCGCCCAGCTGGCTGCCCTGCGTGGGCTGCCCTACGCCTTCGCCGGCCACTTTGCCCCCAGGCTCTACCGCGAGGCCCTGACAGTCTATCGGGAGCACTTCCGGCCGTCGCCTCAGCTCGAACGCCCCTACGCCATGCTCTGCCTGCCGGCGGTACCGGCAGATACCGTCGACGAAGCAAGGCACCTGAGCACCACCAGCTATCAGCGCATCCTGTCCCTGTTCCGGGGGCAGCCATTGTGGATGAAGCCACCGGTGGACACCATGGACGGGCTCTGGAGCCCGGCGGAAGAAGCCGGGGTGAAGGATTTCCTGGGCCTTCAGGTACTGGGCGATGAAGCAGCCGTTGGTGACCGGCTGCAACAGATCCTGGCAACGGTTGAGGTTGACGAGCTGATGTTCACGGTGGATCTCTACGATCCCGCCAAGCGCCGCCACGCCCTGGATATCCTGGCCCGGGTGCGGGACAGCCTCTGAGCCGACTGGCGACCGGGTTATACCCCTCCTCCCGCTGGCGCTGGCAATCCTTGCTCAGCGCCAGCCCGATCCGCCACACCGTTCGCCACGTAGAACAGAAGTGTTCTATGATCTTGAAGGATGTTCTCGCAAACCGAAGTCACCCACGTTAAAAGGACTGACCCATGACGTCGAAACTGACCCCGCTGGCTGCCGGCATCGCCCTGTCCGTGAGCGCCGGAGCGGCCCTCGCCGAGTTGCAGACCAAGACCGTGGACTACACCGTCGACGGTAAAACCTTCACCGGATACATGGCCTGGAACGATGCCTACGAAGGCAAGCGCCCGGGCGTACTGGTGGTCCATGAATGGTGGGGCCACAACGAGTTCGTCCGTGACCAGGCCGAGAAGCTGGCGGCAGCGGGTTATACCGCCTTCGCTCTGGATATGTACGGTGAGGGCAAGGTGACTGACCACCCCGCTGAGGCCCAGGCCTTCATGAAGCAAGCCACTGGAGACCTGGACGCCCTGCAGGCCCGGTTTGCTGCCGCCATGGACCAACTGCGCCAGCACGACACCGTGGACAGCAGCCGGATTGCCGCCCAGGGCTATTGCTTCGGCGGCGCGGTGGTCCTGAACATGGCCCGGCTTGGCATGGACCTCGACGGTGTCGTGAGCTACCACGGCGCCCTGGGCAGCCCTGTCGAGCCAGGGCCAGGTGATATCAAGGCACGCATCCAGGTATACACCGGCGGTGCGGACCAGATGGTGCCCGCGGACCAGGTCGCCGGCTTCGTGGCCAGCATGCAGAATGCCCAGGCCGACTTCTCGGTCACCAGCTTCCCGGGAGTGAAGCACTCCTTCATGAACCCCGGTGCCGATGCAGTTGCCGAGGAACACGGCATGCCCATTGGCTACGATGAGGATGCCGCTGAGCGCTCCTGGGAAGGCACCATGCGGTTTTACCAGGATATTTTCAGCCAGTGAGTGATGTCGGGGCGGGGCCGTCACAGGCTACCGCCCTGTAAGTATAACTACGTGACTTTTTGTATCTGAGGGGCTGGTATTCCGGAAAAAGCAGGAGTACAGTCGGAAATCAGGAAAGATCAGTAAAGCATTTCATAAACCAAGACGTATCTCTCTCCTGCAGTAGTGCATCCGTCCTGTTTTTGAATCCGCAGTTCTGTATTTCCTCCCAAAGGTCCTTTGCGGCAACCGGATTCCGGGGCTGTTGAAAGGGCAATCAAGTAAGTGTTTTGAATACAGGAATTTCGAGTATGTCTACTGTTACCGGTACTGTTAAGTTCTTCAACGAAGCGAAAGGCTTTGGCTTCATCACCCGTGAGTCCGGCCCGGACGTTTTCGTTCACTACAGTGCCATCCAGGGCAGCGGCTTCAAGACCCTGGCCGAAGGCCAGCAGGTTGAGTTCACCGTCACCCAGGGCCAGAAAGGTCCCCAGGCGGAGAACGTTGTAGCCCTGTAAATCAGGCTTCAGCGCAGGTGGCGTCTGACCTTCGGGGATGACGCTCCTGAAAATAAAAAGGCAGCCCCCGGGCTGCCTTTTTTATGTCTTCGATGTTTGCATGGTTTTCACCTGCAGTCCCAGTGCCCCTCCATCAGACCGGTCGCCAGAGCCCGAATAACCACATGCCAACCGCCACCATGGCCAGGGAACCCACCACATGAACGGCGACACTGGCCAGCGCCACTAGCCACTTCCCTGCCTGCAGGGCGCCCATGAGCTCCAGTGAGAAGGTCGAAAAGGTGGTCAGCGCCCCGCATAGCCCGGTAATAACCAGTAACCGCCACTCCGGCGACAGGGAGCTGTGACTGAACCAGCTGAGAAAAAAGCCAGCCAGGCCGGCACCCACCAGGTTAGCCAGCAGGGTGCCGCCTTGCAGTCCATGACCCGGACCATTGAGCCAGAGGCTCAGGCCCCAACGGAGATTGGCGCCGATCACGGCGCCAATACTCACGGCCAGGAACGCCCAGCCGGTCATGCCGGGTTATGGTCAACCAGGGTCGACTTGTCCATGGCCAGGGCGTCAAACGGGAAGTCATCCACCGTCAGCATATCAAGCACGTTTTTCTCGTACTCCCGCATGAAGGTGATTTCGTCCTCGTTGAGAATCTCCGCCTTGTATGCCGCTTCAAACTGTTCTTCCGGATGCAGGGCTTCACCCGGCAGGTCTCCCTTGGCAGCGGCCTTGCCCACCTTGCGATAAATGCCTTCAGCCCGGTCGTAATCCTTCAGCAGGGAGTTATAGCGTGCCACCGGGTTTTCCTTGTCGTCACTCACGGTATGCCAGACCGGCATCAGCAGCTTGGCACGCACCGGGGTATCCGTGGAGATGGCCCGTGCCACCCGGCGAGTCAGGTCGTCATGGGGTTTATCCCAGCGACGCCCCAGGGGCAAGGTAGCCATGCGCAGGGCCACCGCCACTGCCCGGTTGGGCAGATTCTGAAGCAGTTCGTCCAGGGCGTTTTCCGTGCGATGCAGCAACAGGCTCATGCTGTACTCCAGCAGGTCCGCCTCGCCCTCTACCGGCTGGGCCTCGTGCCAGTGCTTGAGCACCATGGAAGCCATGTAGAGGTTGGCCAGCATGTCACCGAGGCGGGCCGAGATCAGCTCACGCATTTTAAGCTGGGAACCCAGGGTGGTCATGGCGGCATCGGAACACAGGCCGAAAGCCGCGCTGAACCGGGCTACGCCCTGGGCGTAGCGGCGGGCGGTACTGTCGAACGGCACTTCCGCCTTGCCCAGCCCCAGTGCCTGGGTAAACGCCCGGGCCGCGTTTCCGAAGACCAGGCCGGCGTGGCTGAAGAAAGCCTCGTCAAAGGCCCTTTCATCGTCCTTGTCCTTGGCTGCCAGCTCCTTGAGCACGTAGGGATGGCAGCGGATGGCCCCCTGACCAAAGATCATCAGGCTGCGGGTCATGATGTTGGCACCCTCGACGGTGATGGATACCGCCGACCCGGAAAACCCGATCCCCAGATAGTTGCGAGGCCCAAGCGTTACCGTCTTGCCACCATGGACGTCCATGGCATCGGTCAGTACCGCCCGCTGCATTTCTGTCAGCTGGTACTTGAGAATGGCCGATGGCACTGCCGGCTTCTCGCCGTTATCCACCATGTTGGCGGTCTGCAGCACCGAGGACTGGGCGATATAACACTGGCCGGCAATGCGCGCGAGGGCTTCCTGCACCCCTTCCATATCGGCCACCGGGGTATTGAACTGGCGACGTACCCGGGTGAACCCGCCGGCTACGCCCACTGCGGTGGCGGCAGAACCTGCGGCACCGGAAGGCAGGGTGATGCAGCGGCCCACGGACAGGCATTCCACCAGCATACGCCAGCCTTCACCGGCCATTTCCGGACCACCGATAATAAAGTCCAGGGGAATGAAGACGTCCTTGCCGACAATCGGCCCGTTCATGAACGGACTGCCAACGGGCCAGTGGCGACGACCGATTTCCATGCCGTCTGTATCCCGGGGAATCAGTGCACAGGTGATGCCCAGGTCTTTCTCTTCGCCCAGCAGTCCGTCCGGGTCAAACATGCGGAACGCCAGCCCTACTACCGTGGCGATGGGCGCCAGGGTGATCCAGCGCTTTTCGAAGTTGAGCTTCAGGCCCAGCACTTCCTTGCCGTTGTATTCGCCCTTGCAGACGATACCGGTGTCCGGCAATGAGGTGGCATCAGAACCGGCACGGGGGCCGGTGAGGCCGAAGCAGGGAATTTCACGGCCATCCGCCAGGCGCGGCAGGTAGTGGTCTTTCTGCTCGTCGGTGCCATATTTAACCAGCAGTTCGCCGGGCCCCAGGGAGTTGGGTACCCCGACGGACACCATCAGCACCTCGTTGGCGGCCAGCTTCTGCAGCACCGCAGACTGGGCCTTGGCGGAAAATCCGAGGCCGCCGTATTCCTTCGGGATAATCATCCCCAGGAATTTTTCCTTCTTGATGTAATCCCAAAGCTCCGCAGGCAGGTCGGCACGCTCGACCGCCACGTCCCAGGCGTTACACATGGATACGGCCTTTACGCACTGGTTATCCACGAAGGCCTGTTCTTCCTCGGTCAGCCCGGTGTTCCGGTTGATCAGCAGGTTGTGCCAGTCCGGGCGCCCGGTGAAGATTTCTCCGTCCCAGCCCACGGTACCGGCATCCAGGGCCACCTGCTCGGTTTCAGAAACCTTGGGTGCCACCTTCTTGAACAACGCAAACGCCCGTGGCGTCAGCCAGCTACGACGGAACCGGGGCAAGCCCGCAGCGGCCGTCACCGCAGCGCCGACGAACAGCAACAGGGTCAGCCATCCCGAGGCAAAGATCCACGACAGCAAGCCAAACACCACCATAACGATAATGGCCGGTTTGGCGCCGGCTTCACGGCGCATCACCATCAGTAACGCGGCCAGGGCCAGTAAAAACAGTATCAGGGTCATCATAGGCGCTCTCTTTCGTCCTCTGGAACGGGAGCCGGCGCAGGGTGCTACGCACGGACTCCGTGGTTCAAATTGAGTGTGAGGCCGGGTCGGCCATCCTTGCGTTCTTCGTCGAGTACCTTCTGCATGTTACAGGTGTTCAGACTGAAAGCACTGCCGGGGCTGCAAACGTGGCCAGCACGAAAGCCCCGGACCTGCATGATCTTACGACCAAATTACCGGAACGGATGGTAGCTGACCAGCCCCGTCAGGCAGTCACCACGACCCGGATCCCCTCCAGCGCCAGATCAGCACGGGCAATGGCGGTCTCCGCCGCCTCCAGCTGATCCCGGAAGAAGGCAACTTCCTCCTCACGGATGGCCGGGTTATGCCGACGCAGCGCTTCGAGGCGTTGAATCTCCGGCTGCAGTACCGCCCTGACCCGACTCAGGGCAGCGTCCCGGCCCGGCTCGAACTGCGGCTCCGCCAGTACCCGGGCGTGGTCCACCATGGTTTCTACCTCCGCCCGGATTCGGGGCACCACGGATTGTGCTGTTCGGCGGGGGATGTTCGAACACAGGCCATTGAGCCGGTCATGGGGCAGCACCGCAGAGAGATCCCGGCCATTCACGTCCACCAGCACCCGCACCGGCGACAGCGGCAGATACCGGGACAGCTGCAGTCGTTCCGGCGCCGGGCAGTGCACCACGAACACCGCCTCCAGCATCACCGTGCCAGGCTGGAGGCCTTTCACCGACATGGTAGCCAGCGCTGCCTTGCCCAGTCCGGAGCCCAGTACAGAATCCATCACCCCGGTTACCAGCGGGTGCTCCCAGCTCATAAAGGCCATGTCCTCACGGTGCAGGGCTTTTTCCCGGCTGTAGGTCACGGTCACACCTTCATCGGGCACCAGTTCCAGCTGACCGGAATGGCGCTGTTCGCTGGGTTTGAGGATTTCTGCATCCGCAGAATGCTCTTCCACATCAACGCCAAAAATATCACAGGCCGTGTGCACGTAGCCCTGCAGGCGATCGTCCGCCTCTTCCGCTTCTATCGCTTCTATCAGCGTGTCTGCATGGTCACGGCGACAGGAGTTGAGCTCAATCAGCGCGTCCCGGCCCTGTTCCAGGCGTTCGCGCAGATCCGCCGCCAGCCCTGCCGTGCGGGCGACCAGGTCAGGCAGTCCTGCGGTGTCACCGGCCATGACTGCCTGCCACTGTTCACGGACGTCCTCAAACACGGCCACGCCGATGGCACAACTCTGTTCAAAGGCGTTGAGCCCTTCGTGGAACCACCGGCATTGCACATCGCCACTGGTGCCTTCCAGGTACGGCACATGGATATCAATTGACTCGCCCTGGCCGATCCGGTCGAGGCGTCCGATACGCTGCTCCAGCAGGTCAGGGTTGGCAGGCAGGTCCAGCAGTACCAGGTGACGGGCGAACTGGAAGTTGCGGCCTTCGCTGCCGATTTCGGAACAGATCAGCGCCTGGGCACCCTGCTCGTCCTCGGCAAAGTAGGCAGCGGCCCGGTCGCGCTCGATCAGGCTCAGATGCTCATGGAAGGCCGCGCTGCGGATGCCCGCCCGCAACTGGAGGTATTCCTCAAGGGCCATGGCGGTTTCGGCGTGGGCACAGATCACCACGACTTTCTCCCGCTTCAGGCCCTTGAGTGTCTGCTCCAGCCAGGCAACCCGCGGATCCTCTGCCAGCCAGCGCTCGTCAGTAAAGCGAACCTCGGGGGTCAGCCCGGCCTCACCGGCGGTATCCCCCTCCTGCTGGTACAGGTCCGGACACGGCAGCGGATAGGTATGCAGTTGCCGCCGGGGGAACCCTTTCACCGAAGCACGGGTGTTGCGGAACAGCACCCGCCCGGTGCCATGGCGGTCCAGCAGCGCGTCCACAATGGCCTGCACCGGATCGCTTGCCTTCAGCAATTCGTCCAGGTCATCCCCCAGCCATTGCCGCAATATCGCCTGCCGGTCCGAACCGGGAGCTTCCCTTGAATCGAGCAGCGCCCGCACTACGTCGTTGATTTGCTGATAACCGGATTCCTGCTTGCGAAAGGCTTCCAGGTCATGGAAGCGCGCGGGGTCCAGCAGCCTGAGGCGGGCAAAGTGACTTTCTTCACCAGCCTGCTCCGGTGTGGCGGTGAGCAGCAACAGGCCCCGGGTTTCCTCGGCAATGCTTTCCACCGTGGAGTACTCCCGGCTCGCATTGCCCGGCTGCCAGTCGAGGTGATGGGCCTCATCAACCACCACCAGGTCCCAGCCTGCCGCCAGTGCGTCCCGCTGGGCCAGGGTGTGGCTGGTGAGGAAGTCCAGGGAACACAGCACCAGCTGGCTCTCTTCAAACGGGTTGGCCTGGGGCACCTCTTCTTCCAGTTCCGGGTCCGGCTCGGACAAGGCTTCGTAGCGGGAGTGATCGACAATGGAGAAGCGCAGGTTGAAACGGCGCAACATCTCCACCAGCCACTGATGAATAAGCGAGTCAGGCACCACAATCAGTACCCTGCTGGCCAGGCCGGTATGCAGCTGGTAATGCAGGATCAGGCCGGCCTCGATGGTCTTGCCCAGCCCCACCTCGTCCGCCAGCAGTACCCTGGGCGCAAACCGGCGGGCTACCTCATGGGCAATGTAGAGCTGGTGGGGCAGGTGCTGGGTACGAGCTCCGAGCAGCCCCTGCACCGGTGAACGGGACAGGCGATCCTGGTGTTCCAGTGTGGCCAGGCGCAGCCGGAACGCGCCGTTTCGGTCGAACTGACCGGCAAACAGGCGCTGATGGGGCGCCGAAAAGCTGACCTGGCTGGCCAGCCGGACCTCGGAGATTTCCTGCAGGTCGCCATCGTCACCAGCGGCATGGTAAACCAGCACACCGCCCACCTCTTCCACCGCCTGGACGGTCAGCACCTGGCCATCAAAGGTCTCAATCTCTTCCCCCATCTGGAAGGCAATACGGGACAGGGGGGCACTGTCGATAGCGTAGGTACGCTCTTCATCCGCCGCCGGAAAACCCAGCGTGACGGTACGACCAGCCACGTCGGTAACAATTCCCATGCCCAGTGACGCATCGGAGTGGCTGACCCATCGTTGGCCAACAGCAAAAGCAGGTGCTTCCAAGAATCCTCCCAAACTTTCGGTTTTGAATAATCAGTTATCTACGGGTAATGCCCGTGGGGTCCGGTTCACGGATCCAGAATGCCGTGGCGCCACAGACCGCAGCAGGCACCACAAACAGGTTGACCACCGGCACCATGGCCAGCAATGCCACCGGCAGCCCGAAGCCAAGGGCACTCAGGCGACGGGCCGCCAGGCGCTGGCGCAGCGCACCGAAGCTGACCCGGTGATTGTCTGCTGGATAGTCCACGTACTGCAGCGACATCATCCAGGCGTTGAAGGCAAACCAGAGCACCGCTGCAACCAGGTTCACCACCGGAATCAGCCCGATAATGAACAGTAGCAGCGCCCGTGGCAGGTAATAGACGATCTTGTGAATTTCCCGTCCCAGCGCCCGTGGCACATCCTTGAGAATCTGTACCCAGCCACCATCCTCACTGACCGTCTGGCCAGTGAGGTATTTCTCGGTCTGCTCCGAGAGGAAGCCATAGAACGGGGAACCAATCAGGTTCGCCATGATCACAAAGCCATAGGCAAACATCAGCAAGATGACAATGGCGTACAACAGCCAGAACAACCAGTCGATGGCCTGCAGCCAGCTCCAGTCCGGCAGCCAGGCCATGACCGCGGCAATCATGACCGCAAAACCCTCGGCCATCAGCCAGACCAGCGCCACGAAGAGCAACAGGTTCAGAATGAGCGGAACAATGACGAAAAGCCTCAGCCCCGGTTGCCGGATAAGGCCAAAACCCTCGCCCAGATAGCCCAGGCCCCGGAAAAAATTACCTTGCAACATGCTTGCAGCCTCATGACACATGGCAGTTAAGGGGCGCAAAGCATATCATGATGCCAGTGACACCACAGCCGGGCCCGGTATGCGACTTAGACACCCCTTTCACAAACTCCTTGCGCTGCAACCCCTCTGGCGGGCGCTTTTCTGCCTGTCACTCATTGCCATCACCTGGCTGGGTTTTACCAGTGAGCCCTACCCCATCCCCTCCGCCGCCAGCGATAAGGTCAACCACCTGATGGCCTTTATGGAACTCTCGATCCTGGCCCGACTCGGGTGGCCTGCCATCGGTTACCTGGTCCCCCTGGCCGTGCTTGCCAGTTACGGTATTGCCCTGGAACTGGGACAGGCGTTCACTCCCTGGCGGGACTTTGCAGTACTGGATGTGATGGCAGATGTCGCCGGCATACTGATCGGTTATGCCTCGCTGGCCCTGCTGCTCAGGCTCACCGGCACCCGCCTGGCAAGCTGAGCCGCGACGGCGACCTCCAGCCCCCCGGACAGGCCAGGTCCAACTGAAACGATTCGACGTTTGTCAGGGAGCGGTTTTGCGATATCGCCCTGGAAGCGTGTGAGATATTTCCTACATTGCCGTAGGAAAGCGCCGGAATTTTCGGTGGGCAAAACATCACGACCAGATTAAAAAGGCCGCAACCCACTGTTTAAAAAGACCATAATATTTCTGATACAACCTTGTGACAGAACCATCATGGTTTCGTCATACGCCGTAAATTTTCAGGTTGGTATAGTGGGAACCGTCAAGGATGACAAGGACGAGGAAGACCCACTGGATGTCCCTCATACGGATCTTGAGGGGAAGCAAGGATTCAAAGGATAGCAGGCTTAAGGGATAACCCAACACGGATCGCTGGCTCGGAAGCCGGCGCCATGGAATTGGCCAGGGAAAGACTTGCAACCGGATCGTTGCGAAAGAGCATGGATGCCACGACCTGTTCCGACGAGGGCAACCCAATTGGGTTGCCCTTTTCTTTTGTCGTTTCCACGCCGGGCCCGCCAGCTGGCAGGCTACCACTCACCGGAGCGGTACAATCGCACCCGGTTGAATTCCTCGAATTCATTCAGGTCCGGCCAGGTGGTTGCCGCCACCATATCCAACACCTCATAAGCGGGTTCCATCAGGTCTTTCACCCGCGAATCCGCCAGCAACACGCCCCTTGCCGCGTTACGGAACATCTGCAGGAACGGACGATTTTCCCGGTCATAAAGCACATCCGCCGCTGTGACCAGGTCCAGTTCCACGGGACGCCTTTGCCAGTCGTCACAAAGCGTAATCCGGACCCCGTTAAGGGCGGCGTTGGCATCGGCTGCTGCCAGGGCATCCGGATCCAGGTCACAGGCGATGGCCTCGGCGGCACCCACCCTGGCCGCTGCCACCGCAACGATGCCTGAGCCGGAACCGAAATCCAGAACCCGGCGCCCCCGGACAAGCTCCGGGTGATCCAGGATCCACTGGGCCAGCACCTGGCCGCTGGCCCAGCAGAATGACCAGTAAGCCGGTTCGGCCACGACCGCCTGCGCTTCATCGTGGCTCAGGGGCCCCTCCAGCACCTGCGGATCAAACAGGTACAACGGCAGTGACGGGCAGCCTGCCGGGCTTGATACCGCCAGCCGGCCCCTGGGCAGGGTACGGCGAATGGCCCGGGTGAGGTTTTCAGGAATGGCAGGGGCAGCAGTCATATCAGGTCCTTTAGCGGCGAAGCGGGCATTTTACACAGAGATTGCACCATTGCAGCCGCTGCCACGACATTGCCCGGCCCCATCCGTTATACTGGCGCCGTTTCCAACAAACGGACAACGTCTTCCAGGCATGAGTACCCGACCCGACACTGACCAGTACCGCCAGCTGTTCCTCGCGGACACACCACTGATGGATGTCCGCGCCCCTGTGGAATTCACCAAGGGCAGCTTCCCCAATACCGTGAATGCGCCCCTGATGAATGACGACGAGCGTCATCGGGTGGGTATCTGCTACAAGGAAAAGGGGCAGGAAGAAGCCATTCGGCTGGGGCACCAGCTGGTTTCCGGTGACATCAAGGCACAGCGGATTGCCGCCTGGAAGCGCTTTGCCCTGGAGCACCCGAACGGCTATCTGTTCTGTTTTAGGGGTGGACTGCGCTCACGCCTGACCCAGCAGTGGCTGCGTGAGGCCGGCATCGAATACCCCCTGGTCACGGGCGGTTACAAGGCCCTGCGCCGGTTCCTTATTGACACCCTGGACGATATCGTCCGCTCCGGTACCTTCCATATCATCAGCGGTCGGACCGGTACCGGCAAGACACGGGTTCTCCAGAAGATGCCCAACCCGGTCGACCTGGAAGGCCTGGCCAACCACCGGGGCTCCAGCTTCGGTCGCCAGGTAACTCCCCAGCCCAGCCAGATTGATTTCGAGAATGCCCTGGCCACAGCCATGCTGAAAGCATCCGATAAAGGTGGCCCCATCTACCTCGAAGACGAGGGTCGCCTGGTGGGGCGCTGCGCCCTGCCCCTGGATCTGCGCGAACGCATGGCCTCTGCCCCCCTGCTGATCCTTGAACGCCCGCTGGACGAACGTATCGACATCATCCGCGAGGACTACGTGGAGGATATGGTGCAGGCCTTCCAGGAGCGGGACGGAGAAGTCGCAGGCTGGGAAAATTTCCGGGATTACCTGCTCAGCGCCCTGGACCGCATCCACAAGCGTCTGGGCGGCGACCGTCATCAACGCCTGCGCCAGTTTATGGAAGCTGCCCTTGCTGACCAGGCGACGACAGGAAGCACAACGGCACATAACGATTGGATAAAATCGCTACTGACCGACTATTATGATCCTATGTATGATTATCAGCTCAGCCAGAAATCCGGCCGCGTGGTAACCACTGGTAACCCGGAGGAGCTGCTGCACTGGGCTGCGCTGGCCAGAACTTCGTAGGGCTTTGAGACGAAGCAACCCGGCCCGTTATTAATGGATTCAGTGCTGGATCCTGTCCCACACTCAAACACACAGAAAGACCTGGAGACACTAATGGAAGATCTGTTCGGTGAAAACGGCAGGGCCAGTGAATGGCTCGATACGGCGATAGAGATGATCATGCTGTATGCCCCCAAGGTAGTGCTTGCAATTGTTACCTTGCTGGTGGGCATGTGGCTGATCAATCGCCTGGTCAGCCTGATGGACAAGAAGCTCCACGCCAAAGACCCCAGTCTCAGCAAATTCCTGTGTGGGCTGGCCAGCATTATCCTCAAGATTCTGCTGCTGATTTCCGTTGCCTCCATGATCGGTATTGCCACCACATCCTTCGTCGCCATTATCGGTGCCGCCGGCCTGGCTGTAGGCCTGGCCCTGCAGGGCAGCCTGGCAAACTTCGCGGGCGGCGTACTGATCCTGATCTTCAAGCCGTTCAAGGTAGGCGACACCATCGAGGCCCAGGGGTTCCTCGGTGCGGTCGACGAGATCAATATTCTCTACACCATCATCAATACCTTTGATAACCGCCGCATCATTGTGCCCAATGGCTCGTTGTCAAACGCATCGCTGGTGAATGTCAGCTACTACGACACCCGTCGCTGCGACATGACGTTCGGCATCGGCTACGGGGACGATATCGACAAGGCCAAGTCCATCATCAAGCGCTGCCTAGATGAAGACGACCGCGTTCTCAAGGACCCGGAGCCTCGCATCGCTGTCGGCTCACTCGGAGACAACTCGGTTAACTTCATTGTTCGCCCCTGGACCAAGACGGATGACCTGTGGCCGGTCTACTGGGACATGCATGAGAAGATCAAGAAAGCCTTCGATGTGGAAGGCATCACCATCCCCTTCCCCCAGCGGGATGTGCACGTATACCAGCACAACGCCAACAGCGCGGAGTAATCCGCCCGAGAACCGGACCGCCCTGCCCGGGGCGGTCCGTTCACGCCACACCGGCGCAGTCCATCACACTCCGTAGATTCCGTAGCTCGCAATCCCGGCATACTCGACTAAGCTAGCGAATAACGAAGCTGGTCGGAACCTCATGGTACCCGACCAAAACCGTCGCTCTGGCAGGAGGTCCGTAATGCCGGGAAAACAGTTGAAAGCCTTCCTTGACCAATCCGGGGCCGATTACATCGCCCTCAACCATCCCCCAGCCTTTACCGCCCAGCAACTTGCCCATCACGGCCACATTGCCGG
This sequence comes from Marinobacter bryozoorum, assembly GCF_023156245.1. Lineage (GTDB taxonomy): Bacteria > Pseudomonadota > Gammaproteobacteria > Pseudomonadales > Oleiphilaceae > Marinobacter > Marinobacter bryozoorum. The sequence continues at coordinate 121,618 of NZ_JAKZAH010000001.1, read as the reverse complement.
CGATCGCGTGGCCAAGACCGTCATCATCGAGCTGGATGGAAAAATGGCCATGCTGGTCATGCCCGCCACCTGGCGCATTCACTGGGAGCGCCTAAGTAACGTCCTGGAAACCGACTTCGTCGAACTGGCGGACGAAATGGAGTTCAAGGACCGCTTTCCCGACTGCGAAGTGGGTGCCATGCCCCCCTTCGGCCACCTGTTCGACATGCCGGTCTACTGTAGCGAAGCCCTCACCCGACAGCCGGATATCGCCTTTGCCGCTGGCTCCCACGAGGAGTCCCTGCATATGAAAACGTCGGACTTCCTGGCCCTGGTGAACCCGGTGGTGATCGAGAAAGGCTTTATTCGCCCGGGTGCCCGCAAGCCAGCCTGGATGCAGCGCCGTCAGCAAGCCCGGCCGGTTCCTTCCGCCGACCAGATCGAACAGTGGGAGCTGGCCGGCTACTGACCCCGAACAGCCCCGGCGCGCAACAGGTCAGTGAATTAACCCGGCGGGACACTGCCATCGCTTGCCAGTACCGTTAAGGTCCGTAAACTGGGGGGTCTGACCAGGGACTTCTATATGACTCAGACCTTCGACTTCATCGTGGTGGGCGCCGGTATGGTAGGCGCCGCCATTGCCAATGGCCTGGCCGCCCGGGGCCATCACATCGCCCTGATCGATCAGGGCACGGCCCCGCAGTTCTCGGCACAGGACGACCCGGATATCCGGGTATCTGCCCTCAGTGCAGGCAGTGAGCGCTACCTCCGGGAGCTGGGCGCCTGGGGTGACATCCTGGCCATGGCAGCCACCCCCTATCGTCGACTGGCCGTGTGGGAAGCGCCCGAACACCCGGTTGCGCAGTTGCTACCAGCCCGCCCCCCCAGAACCACGTTTTCCGCAAGCGACCTGAAAACGCCCCATCTCGGCCATATCGTGGAAAACCGGGTAACCCAGAAGGCACTCTGGGACCTGGCCAGCCGCCAGCCGACGGTCACGCTATACAGCGGTGCCGGCATTCAGTCCCAGGCTGATACCGGCGATCAGATTACTGCAACCCTGGAGAACGGGCAGACCGTCACCGGGCGCCTGCTGATTGGTGCAGACGGGGCTGGCTCCCGGGTGCGACAGCTAGCGGGCATCGGCGTCAGTCGCGACCAGTACCAGCAGCAGGCCCTGGTGGCCAGCGTGCGCTACCAGGGCACACCCGCGGATATTACCTGGCAAGCCTTCCACAGCAGCGGCCCCCGCGCTTTCCTGCCCTTGCACAGCGCAGGCCAGGCACATGCCGGGGAAAGCTGGGCATCGCTGGTCTGGTACGACGACCCGGCCGTACTCCGTGAACTCAAGGCACTCAGCGAACAGGATTTTATGGCCCGGGTTCGCGCCGGGTTCCCGGAGGAACTCCCCGACCTGACGGCGGTTGCCGCCAGGGCCAGCTTCCCTATCGCCCGCCAGCACGCCCATCACTATTTCCAGGGCCGGGTGGTGCTCGTGGGTGATGCTGCCCACACCATCAACCCGCTGGCCGGTCAGGGGGTCAACCTTGGCTTCCAGGATGCCCGCTGCCTGCAGCTGCTGCTGGATGATGCTCGCCGCCAGGGCCTGGACCCTGCTGAACCGCAGCTACTGGCCCAGTACGAAGCCCAGCGTCGCCCGGCCAACCGGCGAATGATGCTGACCATGGATGCCTTCTACCACCTGTTCAGCAACCACCGGACACCTCTGTGGGCCCTGCGCAACCTGGGGCTCGGCCTGGCGCAAGGCCTGCCGTTTGCCCGCAACCAGGTAGCCCGGTACGCCATGGGCATCGACGAAAGCCTGCCTGTACCGGTACAGGCGCTACTCAGGCGCTTACCCTCGCGCTGGCGTGAAGCCGGGTAAGGTATCCACCGCCCTACCCACAACCGTGATCATTGTCCACGAACCATCACACTGAACAAAAAGGATCCAGACATGGCAGAAACCATCTTCAGCAAGATCATCAAACGGGAGATTCCCGCCGATATTGTCTACGAGGACGATATCAGCCTTGCTTTCCGGGACATCAATCCGCAAGCGCCGGTGCACCTGCTGATCATCCCGAAGAAGGAAATCGCAACCATCAATGACATCGGCAAGGACGACCGAGAGCTGGTGGGTCACCTGTACTGGGTGGCGGGGGAGCTGGCCCGGGAAATGGGCTTTGCCGATGACGGCTACCGCACGGTAATGAACTGCGGGGAGAACTCCGGTCAGACGGTCTTCCACATTCACTTGCACCTGCTGGCCGGCAAGCCCCTGGGCTGGCCACCCTATACAGACAAGATGAAGCAGGCCTGATTGCCAATGGGGGCGGTTACTCGCCCCCGTACCCTGGCCATATCCTCCAGTCCACCGGTACTCTGCCACGAAAAATCAGCACAAGCTTGGTTCCTGGCTCGCCAATCTGCAATCATTGGAGGCTGTACTGCAGGGAACAACGCTGTGAAAAACGACTGTCATTACCACCCACTGGAGCCTGCCAAGTGGGTGTGCGGTGAGTGCCTGATCCACTATTGCCCCGGCTGTATGCCGGATGCCGATCCTGGACGCCACCACGGGCTCTGCCCCCACTGTGGCCGCACCCTGCGTTACCTCGGCGCCGCTACAGAAGCCGTGCCATTCTGGCAGCGGCTGTCGGCTTTCTTCCGCTACCCGTTCCACTGGGACCCTCTCCTGGTGGTCGCCTTCTGTACCCTGGTACCCATCTTCCTCGGCCAGGGGATTCTGGGCTGGGTCACCTACGTTGTACTCGCCCTGGTTCTGTTCAAGTATACCTATGCGGTTATTCGCTATACCGCTGAAGGCCACATGAAGCCACCACCGGTGGCCGCCGCCTGGTCCGGGGACGGGTTTGCGATCGGCATACAGCAGATGGTGGTGTTTATCGCCATGGTGTTGCTGGTGGGCTTCGCCATGGCGCTGCTGGGCCCGATTCCGGGGCTGGTGGTGGGTGCACTGGTGGTACTCGCCCTGCCGGCGTCCATCATGGTGCTGGCCATGGAAAACTCGGTATTCGCTGCCCTGAACCCGCTCAATCTCACCACCCTGATTACCGCCATCGGATGGCCCTATTTCCTGCTTTACGGATTCCTGATCCTGATGACCATGGCGTCGGGCGCCGCCCAGGATTTTGCCGTCAGCCACCTGGACCCGGAGATTGCTCAGCCGCTCTCCGGTTTTCTCAGCAGTACCTATATGCTCATCCTGTTCCACATGCTCGGGTACCTGCTGTTCCAGTACCAACAGGAGCTGGGGTTTGCCAGTGACTACCAGGATGATGAGGCGCCGGCAGATCCACAACGGGACCGAAGCCGCCGCATCGATGCGGATATCGACATGAATCTCAAGGAAGGGAACTACGATCGCGTGGCCGGCATTCTGGAGGAATCCCTCATACGGGACCCGGCCAACCCGACTCGCCTCGAACAACTCTACCGACTTTCCCTGGCCCGCAACGACCGGGAGGCGCTAAAGCGCCACCATGGCAAGCTGCTGCACTGGATGGTGGCCCTGCGCCGGCACCGTGAGATGAAAAGCCTGCTGGCACTGCTGCGTCAGCAGGATGCGGAGTTCCAGCCGGCGGACCCGGAACTTGTCGTGGCCTGCGCCGACCTGCTGTTCCTGCAAAGTGAGCCGAAACCGGCCCTGCAACTACTGAAGGACTTCCACAAACGCTTCCCCGAGAGTGACCAGGTGGCACCCGCCTGCATCCTGGTAGCCCGCATACTGGCCAACGACTTCAGACAGTGGCACAAGGCAGCGAGATTTCTCCGCTTTGCCAGGCAACACACCCGGGACCCCGGACTGACGAAAACCATCGACCATTACCTGGGCCTGGCGCAGCGTGAGGAACCCCTCAGGGCTCCCAGGGCCAGCTTTGCCCCGATGGCCGAGTAACCCGGCTATCAACAAAAAGGCGACCAGGCCGCAAAGCCCCGTCGCCTTTCATAACCGGCACCTGCACCACGATTTCTGGTGCAGGTTGAGTGTGAGCTGATCCGGGATCAGAAACCCTTGAAGCTCGCCACCCGGTCCGCGTGATAGCGGAAGTCGCCCAGCATCAGCTGTACCGGACGGGCACGTTTCATGAACAGGCCGATATCGAATTCATCGGTCATGCCCATACCACCGTGCAGCTGAACGCCTTCGTTGGTGACCAGTTCGGCCACCTGGCTCGCCTTGGCCTTGGCGGCACTGGCCAGCATGGAGGCCTGGTCGTCATTGGCATCAAGGGCCATGAAGGCCTTGAGCACCATGGACTTCAGCTGTTCCAGCTCACTCCACATATGGGCAGCGCGGTGCTGCAGGGCCTGGAAGGAGGAGATGTATACACCGAACTGCTTGCGCTCCTTCATGTAGGCCACGGCACGATCGAATGCTTCGCTGGACAGCCCCAGCAGCTCCGCGGCCAGGTGGGCACTACCGATATCCAGCAACTTCTGGAGCGGGCTGGCAGCCTGGTCCTTGTTTCCCAGTACCGCATCGGCACTGACGGCGACGTTTTCCAGGGTCACCTTCGCGTAGTTGCGACCGTCCGGGAAGGTGGTGCGCTCAACGCTCACACCTTCCGCTTTCGGGTCCACCAGGAACAGGGTGATACCGGATTCGTCCCGCTCTCCGCCGCTGGTGCGGGCTGAGACGATCAGTGTGTTGGCGATATGGCCATCCACCACAAAGGTCTTGCGGCCGTTAAGCACAAAGCCTTCGCCCTGGACCTCGGCTTTCGTCGCTACCCGGAAAGGCTGGTGGCGACCGGCTTCGTCAATAGCCAGGGCTACCAGGTGGCTGCCATCGGCGATGCCCTTGAGGATGTCTTTCTGGCTGTCGTTACCGGCCAGCATCAGGGCGCAGGCGCCCAGCACACCGGAGGCAAACAACGGCGATGCGGCCAGGGTGCGACCACCTTCTTCCATCACCTGTCCCATGCCCACGTGGCCAAACTCGGAACCGCCGTGGCTTTCCGGGATCAGGGTGCCCGCCAGGCCCAGTTCAACCGCCTGGTTCCAGAACTCCGGTACGTAGCCGAGGGCGTCTTTCTCGTCCCGCAGTTTGCGCAACTGGGACACCGGGGCCTGCTCGCTGAACAGGCCTCGGGCGGCGTCCTTCAGCATCTGTTGTTCTTCAGTCAGTACAAGCTTTTGCATGATTATCTCCGCCCTTAGCCCAGTCCGAGAATGTTTTTGGCGATAATATTGAGCTGAACCTCGGTGGTGCCCCCTTCAATGGAGTTCCCCTTGGTGCGCAGCCACTGTTGCGGCAGTGCACCGGCCGGCCGGTCGTCGCCTTCCCACAACAGGCCTTCACTGCCGTAGGCGGCCACCAGCAGCTCGTAGCGGCGTTTGTTCAGCTCGGTGCCAGCGTACTTGAGCATGGCTGATACGTTGCCCACGCCCTGACCCGACTTGGCTTCATCACGGGCCCGCTCGGCGGTCAGCTCGTAGCCGATGGAGTCAATTACCCAGGAGGCAACTTCCGTACGGAGCATCGGGTCAGCAAGCTTGCCATCTTCCAGGCCAACGCCATCTACCGCCAGTTCCGCGAGGGTCTTCTGGCCGGCAGCCGTGCTGCCCATATTGCCGATCATGCTGCGCTCGTGGGTCAGCAGGTACTTGGCAATGGTCCAGCCCTTGTCCACGTCGCCTACGACCTGGTCTTTCTCCACACGGACGTTGTCCAGGAAGGTTTCACAGAACGGGGATTCGCCGGAGATCAGCTTGATGGGACGAGTGGATACCCCCGGGGTTTCCATATCGAACAGGACCAGGCTGATACCTTCCTGTTTTTTCACGTCCGGATTGGTGCGCACCAGGGCGAACATCCAGTCCGCCTTGTCGGCGTAGGAGGTCCAGATCTTCTGGCCGTTAACGATGAAATGGTCGCCCTTGTCCTCGGCCTTGGTCTGCAGGCCTGCCAGGTCGGAACCCGCGCCTGGCTCGGAATAACCCTGGCACCAGCGGATCTCACCGCGCACGATGGGCGGCAGGTGCTGTTGCTTGAGGGCCTCGGAACCGAACTTGAGAATGGCGGGGCCAATCATCCAGATACCAAAGCTGTTCAGGGGTGGCCGTGCCTGGATACGGGACATCTCTTCCAGCAGGACCTTGTGTTCGTCACGGCTCAGGCCACCACCGCCGTACTCCGTGGGCCAGTCAGGCGCAGTCCAGCCTTTCTCGGCCATGCGCTCCAGCCACAGGCGCTGGTCGTCGCTCTGGAACTGGAAGTTACGACCACCCCAGCAAGCGTCCTTGTCGCTCTTGAAGGGGGACCGCATGCTCTGGGGGCAGTTTTCTTCAAGCCATGCCCGGGTTTCCTGACGGAAGGTTTCCAGATCAGTCATGCTTGCTCTCCTTGGGGCAGCACAGGTCGGCCACGGGTCGGGCCGGTTGGTGTTTTGGTAACGGTGCTGCCGGTGTCACATTGGAATTCTGTTCCGCCCAGCAAAAACGGAGGGCGGATAACCGACCGAATAATGCCTTATCCGAAGCCGGCCTGTCATGCCCCTGAATGGAAAGATTTTCGAGAAATCACACAAAAACCTTAAAAACCAATACGTTATGTTAGCCACCTTCAATACACAACTGTACGGTTCGCGAAACCGACGCATGCCCGGGACAAGCCGGCGCTCAGAGGGACCTGACCAGCTCGCGGTATTCATTGGCCCTGGACGCCATCTGGCGCTTGCCGAACTCGGCAGCCAGTAACTGGCCCGCCTCACGGACCTGCTCCTGCGACCCGGATTCACGCAACCTGGCAAATGCCCTTTCCGCCACCCCGAGGTCATCCCCACGAAGGGCGGCAAACAACACGCGGTTATGCTCCTCCGGATCCAGCGGCTGGTGACTTTCGGCCAGGTCCAGGTACTCCTGCCAGGTCTTCACCAGGTTCTCCGTTTGCTGCAAGCGCAGGTAGGTGTGTAGTAACTCGACAGTACGCTCACGGTAATCAGGCAGGTCCGGACGCAGCCTGGCCAACAGGTAGAGGTGCTCCAGCGCGACGGGCCGCTCCGGGTTGGCCTGCCACAGGGCCTCGAAGCGCTTGCGCGCGGTGCCGAAATCCATACGGGCGACAGCCTCCAGGGCGCGGGCATAGTCTGCGGAAAAGGCCTCATCCTGGTCGTCCTGCTCCGGCTCGTAGAATGCCTCCCTGGCCTGGAACCAGCCCTTGCCCAGCAGGAGCACCAGTGCCGCCCCGGCCAACAGCCCACCGGCGTGTGCCAGGTAGGCAACCCCGGTGGCGCCGGCCATGACGTAGTCGTAGATTTCCTTGGCCAGCCAGACCGGAAGAATCACCAGCGCCGGTGCCCGGAAGTAGTTGAAATATACCCCCAGGAAGTAAAAAAAGCGGATTCGCTGCAGGCCGTAGAAAGCCACGTACATGCCCATCAGCCCGGAAATGGAGCCGGAGGCTCCCACCAGCGCCACGGGCTCGTTCCAGTGAAACAGCCCGTGCACAGCCCCGGCAACGACGCCACACAGCAGGTAGGCCAGCAGATAACGACCCGGCCCAAGGGCTTTCTCCACGGTGTAACCCAACAGGAACAGGAAAACCAGGTTGCCGACCAGGTGCCCCCAGCCGCCGTGAAGGAACTGGTAGGTGATAAACCTGTACAGGGACGGCTCCGCGGGAATCAACCCGGCCTCGTTGGCGCTCAGGCGGTTAATGAACCGTTCCTGGATGGGGGCCCTGTGCTCGGCCCAGTACGCACGCTCGGCGCTGTTCATGACCAGCTCCCGGTTGTCCACCAGGTAAGCCATGAACGCCCGGTCGCTCAGGATACCGGCCGCCAGGCCGACCCGTTCACCCCCTCGCTGGAGCAACCGAAGGTAGTCCAGGCGTTCTTGCGCCCCCGACTCTCCCCGCAGCTGCTGCCGTTCCAGGTAATCCAGGTAAAGGGGCAGTTCAAGCTCGTCGAGGTTCGCATCCAGGTAGGTGCTGATGGCCTGGCCCATAAGGCGGGGATCCTTCGCCTGGTAGAAAAGGAATACCAGCAGGCAGGCCAGCATCAGCGCCAGCGTCATCCACGGCGGGTTCTTCCAGTCCAGTTTCCGTTCAGCGGGCAGGATGATCATCGGCGGCCACTTTTCAGCACAATCGGTCGTTGGTCAGAACGGTTTCTACCACAGCGGCGCCAGCATTTCGCGGTGTAATAGCACGACATGGCAACAAACCGGACGAAACCTCAGCGTCCACCGTCCACCCCAGCAGCAGGAGTTACCCATGTCATACCCATGTCACAACAATGTCATTCAATTGGATCAAACGAACCGGGTGAATGGTCACAAGGTATTGCCAAGCCCCCGGATACCAACGATAGTATGTGGGAATAAAAACAATAGCCTGACCCAATGAGATAAGGAATACGACATGACCGTACTCGTACTGGATAGCCCGGAGCTGATCGCACGCGCCGCTGCTCTTGAAGCAGCCCAGACCAGAACACAGGTCCCGGCGGAGAGTGCCAGGGTTGTCAATGGGGAGGCAGATACGCGACCGCAAGGCTTGCCGTTCTACGCCCGGCAGGAAGAGAAACCGGGCGGGCAACAGCCAGATGCGCTGGCACTCGTCGTCTGAAACAGACTCAGGGCCCGGATTCCTGTGGATTACGGGCCTCTACAGATCCTTTTCCTGTCAGCCTGTCAGCCCGCAAACCTCAGGGCTGAACCTGCACCACGTTCCAGATCAGCAGTAGCGCCATCACCACCATACTGAGCCAGGTCAGCAAGATACCGACCAGGCGAGCCTTGTGGGGGCCACCATGGCCATTAAGCATCCCGAAGGCATGCAAAATACGCCCGCCAACGAATGCCATACCCACCCAGTAGATCCACTGGGCACTGACGCCATTAAGCTCACCGATCCCCATGAGGATCAGCGCAACCGGGGCGTACTCAACGAGGTTGCCCTGGGCCCGGTCCGCAGCCTGGAACTGGACGTCTTCATTGACGCCCAGACCCTGGCGGTACCTGAGTCGGTATTTCGAAACCTGGAAAGACAGGAACAACAGCAGCAAGGCTGTCACTGCCGCATAGACAGCCGTTACAGGCATCAGCATAGATCAGGCCTTCTTGATTGCGCTGACCACCGCCAGCAATAACACAGCACCGACGGTGGCAGTGACCAGCTCACCGATTCGACCTTCCGGCGCCAGTTGCAGCATCCGGAACAGGAAACCGCCGACAAAGGAGCCAACGATACCAATACCGATATTGGCCAGCACACCGAAGCCACGCCCTTTCATGATCAGGCCCGCCAGCCAGCCGGCCACACCACCGATTATCAAAAACAGAATCAGGTTCATCCGTGCCACTCCCCCGGTTAAGGAACCCCTGGATACGCCCGTCAGGGACGATTGGACTCCATCGGAATTCCATTGCACAACGAAGACAGCCCACCTGGTTACAGGCAGGCTGTCCGGTTTTTAGTGCATCGAGATTGCCCTGATTTTCAAACGCATGCAAGCTTCAGGCACCGGCTGGCAAGGCGCTCACCGGGTGGGACAGATCCCGGGTCGCTTCCACCACGAACCGCAGGGGACCGCTGGCATCAACGGAGTCGAAAGGATAGCAGGTGACCAGTACCAGGGAGTTCTGGTCATACCGGCCCAGTTCAATCTGCTCCTGGCGACTGTCGACGACCCGCACCGACGCTACCCGGTACCGCCGCCAGTCGCCATCCGCAAATTGCAGGCGCACAGGGTCCTCCGGGCGAATAGCCTCCAGGGGGCGGAAATGAGTGTCCCGATGCCCGGCAATCACCACGGGGGCAGACGGCTGGACACCGGGTTCAGGCCCCACCACCTGGCCAGGACCAAAGGCCAGGCTTTCACCGTGCCCGCCCGACAACACCACCAGTGCCGACGACTCACCGGGCAGTTGCAACTGCGCCACTGGCCAGGTATCGGCCCAGGGCCAGGGCGGGCTCTGCTGCTGGGCCGCCTGGGTGCGGGCCCAGGCCAGGGTAAGCAGCTCCTGGGCCATAACCGCCTTGAGCGGGATCCAGAGGCCCGCCAGCAGCAAGCCGGCAGACAGGGTGACAAGTATCAACAGCATCCGCCCCATGGTCACACCCTCCATAAACGACGAATAAAGGCCAGCACACCGGCCAGCATCAACCCGATCAATCCAGCGGTCATCAGCAGGGGCGCCGGGGTTGCCGTTTGCGGGTAGGCTATACGCTGCGCGGCGCTACCCGCCGGCATCAACGATGGCACTGCTGCAGGCTCCAGCGGATCCTCAACGGGCCTCGATGGGGTGCTGTCGATGGCCACAAAGCTGGTAAACGGGGTCACCAGGTGATGTTCCAGGGCCAGGGCCAGCACCGGTTCCCGGATCGAAGTTCCGGGCTCACCGGTCCGTTGCTGGTCAAGCAACCGGTCCACCTGACCCCGGGCCCACAGCCTGTGCCCCCCCTCTCCCGGTGCCGCCTGGCCCAGGGCCAGCGACCGTTGCCAGGACCGATCACCAGGCAGCGCCCCACTGACGACGAGCTCGCCGTTCGGCTTGGCGCCACGGGCTACCAGCACCATAGGCTCCCCCAGATAAAGGTCACCCACCCTGTCGGGAACCTGCGTGCCGGCATCAAAGCCATCCGGCCAGCTCACCCGGATGTCCGTCAGCGCCGGCGACTGCATCTTCCGGAACAGGGTGGCAAGCCGCGTAGCGACCTCCGACAGATCACCGATCGCCGTATAGGTGCCCCGACCGAAGCGGGCCGCCTGTCGCATGAAATGCCGGTTGGGGGCCGATCCGATGGCTACGGTGAACAGCCGACTTGTACCCAGTTGCCGGTGAATCTGGCTGAACAGCGCCTGCTCGTTGCCTACCGCCCCATCGGTGACAAAAACCACCTGCCGCAGGTCGGTACCCGGAGATAAGTCTCCCCCGTTCAATGCCGCCTGGATAGCGGGAGCCATCTCGGTTCCGCCATTGGCCGCAAGCCCCCGGATATAGCGACGGGCCCGGCCCAGGTTGTCTGCCGTAGCCGAAACAGAGGTCGGGAAGAGCCGGCGGGTCTGACTGCTGAACTGGATGACATTGAAGGCATCCCCGGGCGCCAGGGTATCCAGCGCCGCCAACAAGGCCTCCCTTGCCTGCCGGATGGAATCTCCCGCCATGGAACCGGACGTATCGATCACCAGGACCAGCTCCCTCGTCAGCGACTCCTGATCCTGCTCGCCGGGCACCAGCATGGCCATCACATAGTCCTCACCCTGCCACTGTTCGTGGAACACCGCGGCCGTCGGCTCACGTCCTCGCTCGGGTCGCCAGGTCAGCCGGAAATCCCGATCCATGGCTATGGCTTGAGCGGAGGGCGTGACGATGATGGTATTACCGTTCCGCTCCTCTGTAATGTCATGGCTGGCACTGTCCACTCGCCCCACCGGTACCCCCGTTCGCAACTCAACGGCGATCGTCGCCTGGTGGCTACCCGTGGCAACATCATTTACACCCACCTGCAGTGGCGTAATCCGGTTAGCGTCCGCCACCTCACTGGTGGGCATAGCCCAGCCGCCGGCCCACTCTCTCTGCCCTGCTGCTTCCGGGTGCCCCGGGATATAGCGGGGGGTTAGCGTGGTCGGCAGACTCAGCTGGAACTCGCCGCTGTCGTATAGAATCTGCTGCTGAAAACGCAGCTCTACGGTGACGGACTCACCGGGGGGAATATTCGCCAGCCGGGTAGTAAACAGATTGGGACGCTGCTGGTCCACCCGGGCGGCTTGCCGCCCCTGCTCCCTGGCGGCCTCGTACTCCCGCTTTGCTTGCTCCCGTTCGCGAATTTCACCCACGATAACCCGCTCACCGGCGGTCATCGTCATGGCGTGGACCGATGCGTTTTCCGGCAGCGGAAAGGTATAGACTCCCTCCTGCCACTGATCGGAGTCATTCCCGAATCGCTGCCTCAGCCTGGTTTCCGCCAGCAGGCCAGTGACCGTTACCTGGTAGTCGGTGGTCAGCACGGGCGCCGCCTGGCGTTCCTGTCCATGGAGGAAGTGAAACTGACCGCTGCCATGGGCTACCTGCTGTTCGGACGCTTCCACAAACAGCGGCTGCACGAACAGCAGCATCAACAGGGCCAGCCACAGACTGGCGCCTTCCATACGCCGCAGTTGTTTGCGGGTCAGGCGACGATGGCGGACTGGGCGGCGGTAACCGGGCAAGGGTTGCACGGGTAGCATGGCAGGGCTCCTTCTGTGTTGTCATTGACGTTGTGCTGAACCCATTAAAACGCCGGCAAACGACGAACCCGTGCTGCAATCTGGCAGCGAAGCGTGCAGAAAATGATGAATTGTGGCAATCCGTCCCCGGGCGACACCCGCAAGCTTGTCCGCCCTGGGCGGGACCGTTACATTTGGACCACGCTTACAGAGAAGTGACCGGATCCCATGAAAAAACAGATCGTGCTGGTAGAGGATGAGCCCGCTATCCGGGAAAACTACCGGGATGCCTTCGAACGACGGGGCTATCAGGTGGCCCTGTACGGCGACCGGGGCAGTGCCTGGCAGGCACTGAAAACCCGGCTGCCGGACCTGGCCGTCATCGACGTGGGGCTCGGGGACGAGCCGGAGGGCGGCTTCGATCTTTGCCAGGACCTGCGCCGGTTGTCCGCCACGGTGCCGATCATCTTCCTGACCGCCCGTGACAGCGACATCGACTCGGTGCACGGCCTCCGCCTTGGCGCGGACGACTATGTCACCAAGGACATGAGCCTGGACCACCTGCTGGCGCGCATTACTGCCCTGCTGCGTCGGGCTGATGCCTGGGCCGAGGCCCTTCAACAGCCTGACGAAGTATTACAGCGAGGCCGCCTGGCCATCAACGTGGACCGCATGACCGTAGCGTGGAATGGCCGGCCGGTAGACCTGACCGTGACCGAGTTCTGGATGCTGCACGCCCTCGCCCGCCACCCCGGCCATGTGCGCAACCGGGACCAGCTGATGCAGGCCGCCAGCACGGTACTGGACGACAACACCGTGACCTCCCATATCAAACGCATTCGCCGCAAGTTCCAGCAGGCAGACCCGGATTTCGATAGCATCCAGACCGCCTATGGCATGGGTTATCGCTGGCATGCCCGTGAGGTGTAAGGCTTGACCCTGAAACGGCAACTCTTCCTGGCCAGCCTGCTGATGCTGGTCATCCCCTGGGCAGGGCTACAGTTTGTACTGGAACTGGACCAGGCCCTGCGGGCCCAGGCCCAGGAACAATTGCTGGGTCAGGCCCGGCGAATGGCTGATGTGGTCGCAGCCGAACTCAGCGGCCAGCCACCGCTGACAGAGCTGGAGCATGCCATATTCATGCACCGGGCGGACCGCCCGATTCACCTGGATGGCTACGGCGATGAATGGCCGGGGTTCCAGGACGGCAACCAGTCCTGGCAAAGCCTGGCGGGACAACCGGATATCCGCTGGCAGGCGGCCTCCCACGGCGGCTATTCCTATTTGCTGATCAATGTCCGCCACCCGGCACCGGCCTACCTGGACCCCGGAAACCCTGACAAACCCCATGAATTCCTGCGCCTGCGCTGGCGCACGGATACCCTTGTCACCGAGCGCATCATCCATACCCCGACCCAGGGCCAGGTGGTGGGTCGCTACCCCTATAACCTCTCACGCAGGGATCACCGGGTATCCGGACAGTGGCATACCGTCAGTGGTGGTTACCAGGTGGAGCTGCGCCTGCCCCGGCTCTCCCCCGGGGACCAGTTGGGGCTGGAAGTGGCCTGGCCGGACCCCGCACAGCCGGGCATGTACCTTACCTCCGGAACGCAGCTGGATCCGATCCCCCTTGTCACCGGGCGGGATCCGTCGCTGGAAGCCCGGCTGGCTACCCTGCTGTCTCCAGGCCAGCAGGTTCTTGTCAGCGAACCCGCCGGCTGGCTGATCGCCCGGGACGAAGCTCCCATGCCGGACAAGGGGCGCAGCTTCGGGCAACTTTCGCCCCTGGAGATTATCGAACAGATCACCCTTACCGGCCTGCGAGCCCTCGTGAGGGTCTACCAGCCGGAGCCTCGCCCTTTCCCGACAGACCGGCTCCAGGCCCTGGAACCGGGCACGGGCGGGCTGGTACAGCAGGATGACCGGATTCACCTGATGGCCGTGGCTGCCACGGACGACGAACGCAGGCTGGTGCTGACCCAGTCCCTTGACCAGATCCTGGCCTTGTCGGGCAATACGCTGGGCTCGGTGATCGCCCGCAGTGTGTTGTTGATTATCGGCCTGATGCTGGTGTTGCTGGGTTATGCCAGCTGGCTCTCCTGGCGGATTGCCCGGTTACAGCGGGCGGTCAATGCCAGTGTCGATCCGGATGGCCGGATTCTGGGGCGCATTCCACCCAGCCGCGCCCCTGATGAGCTGGGCGAACTCAACCGGCACTTCGGCCATATGGTGGACCGGCTGCAGGGTTATACAGACTACCTTGAAAGCTTTTCCCGACGCCTGTCCCATGAGCTGAAAACACCGGTGGCCGTGATTCGCTCCTCCCTGGACAACCTGGAACATGCCGATAATGACAAGGAACGCGCCGGCTACCAGAGCCGGGCCCGCCAGGCCACCGACCGCCTCAGCCAGATTTTGCAGGGCATGAGCGAAGCCGCCCGGCTGGAGCAGAGTTTTGACCAGGCGGATCGAGAGCCCTTTGACCTGGCGGAGGTCCTCGCAGAAGCCACCGCCGCCTACCAGTCCCTGGATACGGATCACCGGCTTGCCTATGAAGGCCCGGCGACGGAGTGCCGGATGACCGGCTCACCGGAGCTGATGGTGCAGTTACTGGACAAGCTGGTGGACAACGCCCGGGACTTCACACCAGCCGGGGGCCTGGTACTGGTCACCCTGGCCCGGTCGGGCGATCAACTGCGACTATCGGTATTCAACGAAGGATCAAGCCTGCCCCGGGATCTCACCGGGGAGATTTTCAACCCGTTCGTATCCGTGCGGGAAGGTAGTGGCGAAGGCCATCTGGGACAGGGGCTGCTCATCGTGCGGCTGATAGCCGAACACCATGACGGGCAGGTTCAGGCGAGCAACCAGGTGCACAACGGCGTGCCCGGGGTGCGTTTTGACGTGGACCTGCCGGCGCTTTGAGGTCACGCCGGCGGGCAGGTTCAGTCAAAGTCACCGCTGAACTGGCGATAGAATTGCTGGGCCGTGCGCCCGCTGCGGCCACCCCGGCTGGTGGCGAAGCGCATCGCATGACTGTGCAGGGTTTCCCGGTCAGCGACATCCGGGAACAGGGCGTCCACCGCCTGCAGGTAGATATCTTTCGGGAACGGATAGAACGACAACTGCAGCCCGAACCGGTCTGCCAGCGACACCTGCTCTTCGATGGCCTCCGCCGGATGCAGTTCGCCGCCTTTGACCTCACTCTGCAGGTTATCCGCCATGAACTCCGGCATCAGGTGGCGCCGGTTGGAGGTGGCGTAGACCCGCACATTCTCCGGCGGTAACTCGAGGGAGCCTTCCAGCACACTCTTGAGCGCCTTGTAGCCGGACTCCCCCGCCTCGAAGGACAGGTCATCACAGTAGATGACAAAGCGCCAGGGCTGCTCGGCGATGTCATCGACAATCTCTGTCAGATTCACCAGGTCGTCCTTGTCCACCTCGATCATCCGCAGGCCCCGGTCCCCGTAGCGGTTCAGGGTGGCCTTGATCAGGGAGGACTTGCCGGTGCCCCGGGAACCCCAGAGCAGGGCGTTGTTGGACGGCTCTCCGGCCAGGAAACGCTCGGTGTTACGGGCCAGGGCATCCTGCTGGCGCTCAATCCCCTGCAACTGGCCCCACCCTATCGGGTCCAGTCGTGTGATCGGCCGCAAGCCCTGCCGGTGCCGGCGCCAGACTGCTGCCAGGTGGCGGGACCAGTCAACCGGTTGTGGCTCAGTCATTGCCAGGCTCTCCCACCGCCCGGGCCAAGTAGACGGTATTGGTGGCCTCGCGATTCTGGAACGGGTTGAAGAAAGACACCACACGGGCCTCGGGGGCCACGAAGACGGCCTCCAGTACCGCCAGGAAGTCATCATCCGGCGGCTCGTTGGACCACATACCGAACATGCCACCCGGCTTGAGCTGTCGGGCCATGCGCCCCAGGGAATCGGCGTTGTAGAAGGTGGCGTTGGACTCGTTCAGCAGCGCCCTGGGGGAGTGGTCGATATCCAGCAGGATGGCATCGAACCGGCGCCCCGGATGCTGCGGGTCGAACCCCCGCCCCGGGTCGGCCAGGTCGAAGAAGCTGCCGTGGATATAACGACAGCGGGGATCCTCGTTGAGCACCTGGCCGAGCGGAACCTTTTCCTGCTCATGCCAGTGAATGACCGTACCCAGGGCGTCCACCACCAGCAGCTCGCCCACCCGGTCGTTGCGCAGCGCCGCGTCGGCGGTGTAGCCAAGCCCAAGGCCACCAACCACCACCGCCAGGTCTTCCCCCTTGGTAATCTCCAGGGTCAGGTCCGCCAGGGCCACTTCCGCATCCACGAACATGCTGGACATGAGGAACTCCTCACCCAGCTTGACCTCGTAGATATCCCGGTCGCCCAATGCCGGAATCCGGCGGCGGCGCAGGGTGATTTCCCCCAGGGGGGATGGCTGGCTGTCGATCTGTTCAAACAGAAGGCCCATGGTCCGGCTCCGAGTTAAAAACCCGCATCTTACCACTTGCGACAAATCACCACATGATCACCGCACGCCGTGGCTTGAATCAGGGGCCACTACACCCCATCTTTTTGCAAATACCGACGGAGATTGAACCATGAGTGACATCAAGCATGTGGTCTGCCCCCACTGCCAGAAAGCCAACCGTGTGCCGGCTGACCGCCTGCAGGACCGGCCCAACTGCGGCGCCTGCAAGAAGCCGCTGGTGAGCGGTGACATCGCGGAACTGACAGATACCGGCATGGCCGGCTTCACAGGCAAGTCTGACCTGCCAGTGCTGGTGGATTTCTGGGCCAGCTGGTGCGGCCCCTGCAAGGCCATGGCGCCAGGCTTTGAGGCTGCTGCACGGCAGTGGGCCGGCAAGGTGGCCTTCGCCAAGCTCAACACGGAGCAGGCCCAGCAGGCTGCAGCGCACTATGGCATCCGCAGCATCCCTACCGTGATCCTGTTCCGGGGTGGCCGGGAAGTCGCCCGCCAGAGCGGGGCCATGCAGGCCAGTCAGATTGACGCCTGGCTTCAGCAGCAGGTGTAGAGATTCCAGCCCCCTTCCGGGGCCTGGAACAGCGTGGTCAGAGATCGACGCCAAGCGCCTTCGGAACGATACCCGAGGTCATAATGCCCCAGCGTTTGCCATCCACCTGGATAGGAACGTAGATAACCAGCACCACGTTGTTGGTACCTGGCAAAACGAAGGTGCCCATGCCCAGGAAAGTACATTTCCTCAGGTTCTCGAGCTCCTGGCCGCTGGCAGTAAATCGCTTGTGGACACTGCGGGCGGCATCCACCCGCGGATCCCCGGTCATGGGCTGGGCACTGGCACTGCGGGCGATAGGCAGGTAACCGTTCTGGTCCGTCGGCAGGGTGTAGATGATGCCATCCTTTCCGCCCAGGTCCCACTCATCCAGTAACGGCTGGATACGCTTCCCCAGGGCATCGGCCCAGCTGTTGTCGAACTTCTGGCCGCCGGTGTCCGGAATTTCCCTGTAATTATAGTCGAACAAGTTATAGCCCTGCTGGCGCAGGTCTTCCATGATGTCCTCAAGCTGGTCGCGACGGGCAAAGAGCTTGTTGATCATGGCCTCCAGGGGGCCTTCCCCCAGGTTGAAGCGGCACAGGGCCTGGAGAACCAGGTTGGTGTTGTCCCTCAGGGCATCGGTCTGGGTGAAGATCTCGGCCATGCCGTCGCGGATCTGTTCACTGCGATCGCGGATTTCCGCCGCGTGGCCGTGGGTTTCAGTGTTTGTGGCAGTGAGTTCTTCCAGCGAGCTGCTCACCATCAACAGGTCTTCGTGGGCCTGGGTGAAGTCAGACACCATGGTGCCGAACTGATCCGCCGCCGAACGCACAGACTCACCGGCAGTGGCGCTCTGGGTCATGATGGACTGAGCCTGGTTGCCGGCGCCCGACATGGCGTTAATCATCTCTTCCAGCAGGCTGCCAATCTGGTTGGCCGCCTCGCCTACCCGCACTGACAGGTTGCGTACCTCGTCGGCCACCACCGCAAAACCACGACCCTGTTCACCGGCCCGGGCGGCCTCGATGGCGGCATTCAGTGCCAGCATGTTGGTCTGCTCGGAAAAATCCTGAACCGTACCCAGGATTGTCCGGATCTGCCCCGAGGACTCCTCCAGCCGGGTAATATTGCCCTGGAACTCCCCCATCGCATTGTTGATGCTTTCTACCTGGAAGCGGGCCTCTCCCAGTTGCTGGCTGGACTCCCGGGCCACCTCCAGATTGCGGGTGTTCATCTCGGTAATGGTAGAAGTGCGACCGGAAATGTCCTGCAAGGCACTGGTGGTTTCATCACTGGCCTGGAAGATCTGCTCGGACAACCCCAGCTGACCGGAAGCCTGGCGATTGGCCTGCTCGGCCAGCAGTCGGCTCCTTGCCGACGAGAGGGAGATGGTGATGCTCTGGTGCTGGAAGTCCAGGATCATATCCCGCAGTCGCTTGGTAAAAGCTCCGTAGGCTCGCAGGTCGTCACTATCTGCATCCTCGGTCAGGGCCGGGGAGATATTAATCTGGTCGCCCCTGGATTTCTCCAGGACCTGGCCAATACCCTGCCGATCCCGGGAGCGAAGGCCCATATACCAACCCAGCGCCAGGACTGCACCGCCAAGCACCAGCGCCGCGGTCGTGGCCACCCCGCCAGCCGTGACAGCAACAGTCACGATCAACATCAGCTGCAGAACAACCAGCAGCATGGCTGAAGGGGCTGGCAGCCAGCGACTGGACCGGGCAGGCCGGGGCGACTCGGAGGACTGGAGATCCGGGGAAATACCCGCACTGGAAGAAAACTGCATGACGATTCCCTGAAGCGATATCAACTCGCCTGTTCTCGTTGTAATGACCCCTTACAACGGGGCAAACCTGAGAGCAGTATAAAGCCGAATCCCTCGCCAGACTGTGCGGTCAAACAGACGTTTGGATACTTTTTGTAACCGGACTGTCAATCCGGTTGGCAGAAGACCACACCTACCAGCTGCCGGAATTCTCCATACTGGCCCACGGTTCCCTTATCGGCAGGGATTCGCCTTTCTGAAGGAGTTCGACGGAGATACCATCCGGTGAGCGCACAAATGCCATCCGGCCATCCCGGGGCGGACGGTTGATGGTTACACCATGATCCTGCAGGTGCTGGCACAGGCGGTAGATATCATCCACTTCATAGGCCAGGTGCCCGAAGTTGCGACCGCCGGTGTAATCCTCCGGGTCCCAGTTCCAGGTCAGCTCGACCATCGGGGCCTGCTCGGCCTCCGCCCGTTGCTCATCCTCCGGTGCGGCCAGGAAGACCAGGGTAAAGCGACCCTTTTCCACGTCCTTGCGACGAACCTGCTTAAGGCCCAGAAGGTTACAGTAAAAATGCAGGGATTCGTCCAGGTCCCTGACCCGGACCATGGTGTGCAGGTATTTCATGGCAGGCTCCATTGATTTTTCAGGGCCAACAGTTTAGCCGGCCCGGAAGGGAGCAGGAAGCCCCCGGGCGGGCAGCAAGTCCCTGTCTGGTACCCGACAGGGAGATTGGGGACCCGCCGGTATTCAATGGCCGTTTCGGATCATCAATGGATTTGATGGTCGGTGTCGAAATATTCCGATTTCAGCCCCCGGTCGGCTGAACTAGGATAAAAAACGTATTAACGACACCACCACACAGATCACACTGAAAGGAGATCCCCCATGGCAAAGGTACTGGTGCTTTACTATTCAATGTACGGACATATGGAAACCATGGCCAAGGCCGTGGCCGAAGGCGCGCAAGGTGTTTCCGGCGCGGAAGTCACCGTCAAGCGGATTCCCGAGACCATGGACGCCGAGGCCTTCGCTAACGCCGGCGGCAAGGTGGACCAGCCGTACGAGGAAGCCTCGCCGGGCGAGCTGGCGGACTACGATGCCATCCTGGTGGGCACGCCGACCCGCTTCGGCAATATGTCCGGCCAGGTACGCACTTTCTTTGACCAGACCGGCGGCCTCTGGGCCCAGGGCAAGCTGTTCGGCAAGCTGGCCAGCGTGTTCACTTCCACCGGTACCGGTGGCGGCGAGGAACAGACCATCACCACTACCTGGGTGACCCTGGCCCACCATGGCATGACCCTGGTACCGATTGGCTATGGCACCCCGGAACTCTTCGATATCTCGAAGGTCAGTGGTGGTACGCCCTACGGTGCCTCCACCTACGCCGGGGGTGACGGCTCCCGCCAGCCGGACGACCGCGAACTGGCCATTGCCCGCTTCCAGGGCAAGCATGTGGCGGAGCTGGCGGTGAAACTGTTCAGCTGATTCGATACCTGGCTGCCAGCAACCTCTGGCTGCCACCACGCCGTTCACTCAAAGCCAACGCGGCACCTGTTGGCGGTAATGGGTGTAGGGCTCGCCATAGAGTTCCGCGAGGGCCGCTTCCTCCGCCAATGCCTGGCGACGGATAACCCAGGCGCCCACCAGCAGGCAGACCAGTGAGAACAGGCTCGGCAGCGCCAGGAAGAAACCCAGCTGACCCAGAATGACCGCCAGGAACAGCGGGTTGCGGGTACGGGCGTAGGGGCCGGAGGTGATCAGCACCGGTTTCTGATCCCGGTCGATACCCGATCGCCAGTCCGAAAGCATATAGGCCTGAAGGTAACTGGCCACGCCGAAGGACGCCAGCAGCACCAGCACACCCGTCAGCAACACCGGTGGCTGGTACAGCCAGCCGATTACCCCAAGCCAGGGATCAATGGGCCACACCATGCGCGCCAGACACACCAGCAGGATAGCCGCCCGGAAGACATTGAACAGGTGCCGGTTCCACCAGGTGGCCGTGCCGGACTGACCGTAATTGATATGGCTGAACCCCAGCCGGGCGTAGAGCCCGAGGGCGCGGCAGGCAAACAGGATACCGATCAGCAGGAAGAAACTGCCCAGGAAGTGTCGTGTAAAGAGATCTACTGCCATGAAAGCCGCAAGGTCCGGTCGCACTCGGAAAGAACCCAAGGGTACCGGACCGCTGCCCTGCGGAAAAGTCCGTCAGTCGGCTATTGACGGACCCGGGCGCCTGCTTGCTCAGCGCAGTCCCATACAGTTGGCGTAGTAGGTGGTGGTGGCGGGCCAGTCAGAGAACACACCGATCACACCCACGTCCTGCGCCAGCACATCCAGCGCGGTCAGCATGTCGCCGTCGTTGTTGATGGCGTCATTCACGGTCTGGTAGTACCAGCCACCGCCGTTAGCCAGCGGGCCGCTGCGCTCCAGGCTCCAGGCAATCAGGTCGAGGCCGGCAGCGCGGGCATTCTCTGCGTACTCGGACGGCACGATTTCCTGGTGGCCGTTGAGGGTCAGCATCTTCCAGATTGCCGGCGCCAGCACGTTCACGCCCTGGGCACGGAGGTTTTCCATATAGGCCAGGGAGGACGTTTCCGGTGTGATGGGCTCCTGGTCCAGGAATACCGCCTGGCGTCCAAAGCGCGGCGTCTCGTTGACCCAGAACAATACGTCCTCCAGCTGGAACGACTGGGGCCAGACGTCTTTCGGGTTAACACCCGCGTCGACATAGTCCTGGATCATCTGGCGGGCGTAGTCCTGCTGGGTGTAATCCCCTTCATAGGGCATGTCCACAACCGGGGTTTTCAGCTCCGGCGTCATCTTCACACCCAGGGCCTTGAACAACTCGATGCTTTCCCGGTGGCTGAGCAGGGTGCCCCGGCTCGCATAGAGATCCGTGCGCCAGTCAGCGGTGCCGCCGACGTATTCTTCCGGCGTGGTCGCCATGGGGTCGAATGCGTCCATCTTGCCCTCGAGGGACTTGAACTCTTCAAGGGTGATGTCGCTGGTACGGCATTCGGCCTGGGCCGGTGTGCCGCTGGCTGGATCCGCCGGCACAAAAGGCTGGGTACACTTGGCGTTCAGTTCCGGAATGGTGACAATATTGGTGGTGGTATGCAGGTCATTCTGAGCGTGGCGGCACACCAGCTCCCGGTCCGCGGTAAAGGCCACGTCACACTCCAGGATGCCGGCACCCATCTTCGCGGCTGCCACGTAGGATTCCATGGTGTGCTCCGGGAACTGCAGGGGCGCACCCCGGTGACCGATCGAAAAGTCCGTGCGGCCCATGGGCCTGTTTTCACACTGCTGCAGGCGATCCCTGAGGGGGCCGTCATCCATGTCATCCACCAGCCAGTAGGGACGCGGGCCCACCTGGATACCGGCATGGCGATGCTTCATGTCCTTCTTGAGCTTGTCGAATCTGTCCTGCAGCCTTTCCAGCCCGGGTGGCAATGCCTCCCCATGCTGCCACCCCTTGGCGGATGCCGTATCAGGCAGGTTGAAAGCCGCTACCATCAGCGACACGGCCAGTGTCATTGAACCTGTTACTGTGCGTTTCATAACCACTCCTTAGTCAGCGTCAGACCAGTACTACAGTGCCCTCCTGGTCACAGATAAATCGGTCAGAAAGAAGCCGGGCACGCGATGAGTCTCTATGGATACGGTGACAGTGGTTTGACGTTCCGGTGACACTGTCCACCCCCCCCCCTTGCGGAACCTCCGTGACTCGATGGCACAGCTGGCCCAAAGCACGCTATGCTGTAGCCGCTCCACCAATGGCTTTCAAATGATTTCAGGAGTTATCCATGCCAGTCAGGTTCCGGCACAGCATTTGTCTCACTAGCCTGATTCTCGCCGGATGTGCCTCATCCCCGACACAGGAGCCGCCTGCCAACGCGCAACCAACGGCGGACAGCCGTACCCTGCCCTGGCCGATGGAAACGCTGCGCTATACCTGTGCGGATGGGGTGGAGTTGCAGGTGGCCTACTACCAGCCGGCGGAAGGGGATGACCTGGCAGCCATGCTCTATGACGGTACGCTTCACCTGCTGCGACCCTGGCCGGCGGCCTCCGGCTCCCGCTATATCTCCTTTGACGAACAGGTGGGGCTGCGCTGGCACATAAAGGGGCGCGAAGGCATCCTGCAGCGGCTGGCACCGGACCATACCGCCGAGGTGGAGGTGCTGCTCGACAACTGCATCGGCCGGCCAGGACCGTAACGCCCTGGCCCGACAATCAGCCTTCGGGGCGGCGATCGCCGTTGACAAAGTTTGCCACGAACACGGCCTGGCCATACTGCTCGAACGCCCACTTCATGGTGTCGGACAGTACCCGCATGACCTGGTCGTACTCGCCGAAGACCTGGGTGCTCATACGGTTGGCGTAGACGTCGAGGCCGCTGCGCTGCAGGCGATCAATCACATCCTTGATGGGCGGCTTATGGTTGTCGGTGAAGGGGTAGAAGCTGAGTTGCACAGACAGTTCCATGGCAGTCTCCTTCAGTAAGGGACGTGTGCGTCACCTTTGAGCCTAACACAGACCCTCAGCATTCCAAGGTACGCTCCCGGAAGCCGTCATCCGGGTCCAGGAAACGCACCCGGGCGGTGTTGAAGTTGAGATCAACGAACAGGTGGCAGTAATAATCCCCGTGGCGCCAGGCCATGGCCACACTGGAATTGTTGGAGTAGTTCAGCTCGAACCGGCCATCGAACGCGGGATACTGGCTTCTGAACCGCATCAGGGTGAGCAGCCGCCGTACAACCGGTTGCGCCATGGCCTCGTCGGCTTCTTCCAGGGAGTAGAAGTGGCGGTTGATGTCCCGCAGCTCCCCGGTCTGCTCCATCAGTTGCTGGTCATTACACCCGGCCATCAGCCCCACGTAATAAACCTGGGGAATACCCGGCGTGAAGAACTGGATAGCCCGGGCGGCAATGTAGGCATCATCGTTCTGCATCAGCGCGTCATAGAAGGTACAGGTGAGCTGATAGATGGAGCCCACGCTGTGTACATTCGCGGCTGAGCGTCGCAGGATGGGATCGGCACTGCGGGCCTCGATGTTGTCAATCAGGTCCTGGATGGCCTGGTCCGGCAGCACCCCCTCCACATCCGGAATGCAGATGCCGTCGTGGGTATCCAGGACCGTCACCTGGTTGCGGGGGCACATGCGCAACCAGTGCTTGAGGTGAACGCTGTTCGCCGCCAGCAGGGAATAGAGCACCAGTGGCGGCAGTGCAAAGCCATAGGGATGCATATTCCGCCTCGCGATGGCGTACTGGTAACTGGTGTGATCATGCACCTCCGGCAGGCACTCGGCCCCGTAGCGATGGGCCACCTCGTTGACCCACTCGAGGATACGGTAGACTTCCGGCTCCACCAGGAAACAGCTGGTGCCGATGCGCTTGGTGGTGTAGCCAAAAGCATCCAGCCGCAGCAGCTTGATGCCCTTGCCGGTGAGGAACCGGATGTAGTGCTCCATCAGCGCAAAGGTCTTGTCGGACTCGTAGTTCAGGTCGACCTGCCGTTCGGTGAAGGTGCACCAGACCTGGCCTTTCGTGTCGTCGGCAAAGGTCACCTCCCGGAACGGCTCTTTCTCCTTGCGAATGTGGATCTTTGCCAGGTCATCCGGGCTGATATCGCCAAACCGGTGCACATGCACAAACAGGTCGGCGTACCCGGACTGATAGCCGTGGCGAACGAAATCCCGGAACTCCGGCGACTCGTCGGAAATATGGTTCACCGTGAGGTCGGCGCAGATATCGTAGCGACTCGCCAGCCGCTCGATATCCGCCCAGGTGCCCACGGCCGGATCCACCTCGGTATGGGTCATGGGCGAGAAGCCACCATCTGCATTGGACGGATAGAAGGGCAGGATATGGACGCCACCAATAGCATCCGCAAGGTGTCGGTCGATAAACGTCCCAAGATCCGCCAGGTTGTGGCCGATGCGGTTGGGGTAGCACATCAGCTGGACGGCATTACGAAGTCCCATGGTCACTCCCTGATGAATGCTGGTTCAGTGGGTATTAGGCTACCGAGGTCAGTGGCTTCAACCGCTTCCCGGCGCGGGCAAGCCTCTGCTTTCGGCGGTGGCCGACTGCCTCCAGGAACTCCCTGCCCCAGGCATCAATGTCATGGTAGCTGACCACCTCGTAGCCCTTCTGTAGCCGGTCAATGGCTTCTTCCCGGGTCATGGCCAGCGCCAGGTAACAGGTTCTGGCCATTTCGCCGGGGTCGTGGGGATTGGTCAGCAGTGCGCCCCGTAACTCCGCTGCCGCGCCGGCGAACTCGGACAGCACCAGCACGCCGCGCCCGTCGGTCATACCCTGGGTGGCCACATACTCCTTGGCCACCAGGTTAAGACCATCCCGCAACGGGGTAATCCACATGACGTCCGCCATGGCGTACCAGGCCACCAGCTCCTCAAACGGAAAGCCCCGGAAGAAGAACTGGATGGGCGCCCAGCCAACCGTCGCATACTGGCCGTTGATCCGGCCCACCGCCTGCTCGATATCCTGCTGCAACTGCTGGTAGACGGTCATTTCCCGGGCGGCCGGTACGCAAACCACCATCAGGGTGACCTTGCCCACCAGCTCCGGGTGCTCCGCCAGCAACTGCTCGAAAGCCTCCAGTTTTTGCAGGATACCCTTGGTATAGTCGAGTCGCTCCACAGACAGCACCAGGCGCGTAGTACCCAGCTCGCTACGCAGCTCCTCCATCCGCTGCCGGACATCCTGCTGCTCCAGCGCGGCGGCCACCCGGTTGAGATCCAGCCCCACCGGGTGGGCACCTAGCCCGATCTGCCGGTCGTTGACGCAAATGGTGGTGGTCATCTCATCCAGCCCCACGGCACAGCCATAGGTGAGGAATCTCGGTGCGCAGCCGGTGCGGTCCACAACCTCCAGCGGGGTAACACCCCGGGCCACGTCCACAAAGTTCTCTGCCTGGCGGGGGATATGGAAACCGATGTAGTCGCACTGCAGCAGGCTGCCCACAATCTCCCGGCGCCAGGGCAGCACGTTGAACACATCCGCCGACGGGAAATAGGTATGGTGGAAGAAGGCGATAGTCAGGTCCGGGCGCAGCTCCCGCAGGAAGGCGGGTACCATCCACAGGTTGTAGTCGTGGATCCATACCACCGCATTCTCAGCCGCCTCCGCGGCGGTGCGCTCGGCGAAGAGCCGGTTTACCTTCAGGAAAACCTGCCAGTGATCCTCCCGGAACGACGCCCGCTCCCAGAAGGTATGCAGGGTTGGCCAGAAGGCCTCCTTGGAAAACCGCTTGTAGAAGATATCCACATCGTGCTTTGTCAGCTGGACCCTCGCCGCCCGCAGCCGCGCGTAGCGGCTGGTATCCACCTCAGTATGGGTCTCAAAGTCCCCAAGGGCGGGGTCATGCACCGACCAGGCCACCCAGGAACCGGCTTTGCCATCGGCAAAGAAGCTCAGCAGGGTGGGAATGATGCCGTTGGGGGAGGTGGGGCGACGGCGCACAAGCTGGCCGTTCTCCACCGCCTCCTCGTAGGGTAGCCGGTGATAGACGATGACCAGGTCCGAT
This sequence comes from Marinobacter bryozoorum, assembly GCF_023156245.1. GTDB lineage: Bacteria > Pseudomonadota > Gammaproteobacteria > Pseudomonadales > Oleiphilaceae > Marinobacter > Marinobacter bryozoorum. Next base: position 95,126 of record NZ_JAKZAH010000001.1, on the reverse strand, counting down.
TTGCCCGGCTTGAGGATATCCCGGGCCTCGGCTTCCATCCCGTTGGGGCCGAGAAACCCGAAATGGCCGATGGCCTCCAGGATACCGCCACAACCGGAAAGGGTGGCATGGTAGACCCGGGCGCGGCTTTCGGTGGCGTCCAGCAGGCCGGGCTCGGACTCACCGACACAAACCCCGATAAACCCCTGTTCGAACATGGACAGGTCGTTCAGGGTATCGCCGGCGACCAGCACATTCTCCGCATCGGTTTCCAGGTACTCCACCAGGTCCCTCAGGGTACGGCCCTTGTTAACGCCTGGCGGCAGCACATCCAGGTACTGGCCGGCGGAATACAGCAGGTCACAGGCGAGGCTGTCCACCGCCGCCACCAGGTCATCGGTCACTGCCTCGGGTTCGCACAGGAAGGAGCAGCGACGCTCCTGGGGCACTTCCTGGCGGCGCAGGTTGGCGAAGGCCGACAGGGCATCCTCCACCACATGCTCCCCGGGCCAGCGCTGCTCGACCTCGGCCTGGATGTCGCTGATCGGCTGCCGGGTGCGACCGTCCACCACCGTGCAGCCCACATCACAGATAATATAGTCCGGCTGCGGCAGCGTAGGGTCGGACAGCAGGGGCAGCACTGACTCCAGGCCGCGGCCGGTGACGAAGACCAGGGTCATGTCGGGGTGGGTGGATATCAGCTGGTAGAGTTTCAGGCGATTCTCCGGATCGCCGGCGAGGAAGGTTCCATCAAGGTCGGTGGCAAGTATCACGGTCACTCCTGGCCCGGGGCCTCAGGTGCATGGTGCTTGCAAAGGTCGGTGCAGGTTCTGTGCCGGCGGGTGCTTTTCTGACCGGAAATCAGGGGGCTCGGGTTTATTACCCAGGATCCGGAGAGGCGTTTCAGCGAGGCAAACGTTATTTTGCACCATTACGGTGCATCAAAATCCCTGCCGGGGCCAGTTCTCAGGGACGACGAAGACCCGTTCCACCTCGATCCACTGACCGGAGGCCTCGTCCTCGCTGAGGACAGCGAACAGTCGGGGGCGGGCATGCTCAGCTACGGCGTCCATTGCCCGCGCAGCCAGCTCGGGATCCGGTCTGTCTGGCTGGGACCATGGGCCCAGCCAGTGAGGCTTGTGCAGGGGTACCCAGGCAGCCATATCCTGGTCAGCAAGATCATGATGGTACAGCCACGTTCCCCTGAGGTGATCCGCCGGTACGAAATCCGGCACGGTCACCGGGGTATCCGGCGGGTAGAAAAGGTAGCCAGGCATGAAGATCCTGGAGGTCACGGGGCCGGGAATACCCAAGTCTGTCATGGCCTTCCGGGCCTCTGGCCGCTCGGTCAGGCGACTCTGGTGTTCCAGCAACCGCCGCACCTTCCGGTCCAGCCGGTCCCGGCTGTTGGGGCCGTACCACAGGGTGTCGCTCTCACCCTGTTGATAGCCCAAGTAGAACTTTACGGCTATCTCATGGTGCTCGACCTCACCGGTTTCCGGGTTCCGCAACAGGAAATCCAGCTCGCCCAGGGTGCGCCCCGATCCGTCCCGGACCTGCAGGTTCTTCGCCAGCAACGGCCATCCCAGCAGGTGCGTCATAACACATTCATAGAGGCGTTCGAAGTAATAGCCCAGGCGGGGATGGGCAGGCTCATTCAGGGCGGACGGGCGACTGGCCGGGTCTGCATCCCATCGGGCCAGCCGGTCAGCCAGGTCAGCGGGCAAATGGTCCCGCAGTGCAAAGGACTGCTCGCAGCGAAGTAACTGCGGGGACCGGCACAGCCAGTCCAGATGTCCTGCCGTTCGCCACCGGTATGGCATGGCTATCGCTCCTTAATCCTACTCAGGCCTCTTTCCCTCGGCCGCAGGCCCCAGCCAGCCGCAGCGGGCAAAGGTGTAATACAGCAGCGGCACAACCACCACAGTCAGCAGGGTTGAAAGCGCCAGCCCAAACACAAGCGAGATAGCCAGGCCATTGAAGATCGGGTCACTGAGAATGAACCAGGCCCCTACCATGGCCGAAATCGCCGTCAACGCAATCGGCTTGATACGCACCGCGCCGGCGGCCACGACCGCCTCTTCAAGTGCCATGCCTTCATCCAGCAACTGGCGAATAAACACCACCAGCAGGATGGAGTTGCGCACGATGATGCCCGCCAGGGCGATCATCCCGATCATGCTGGTGGCGGTAAACTCCCGCCCCAGCAGCGCGTGGCCCGGCATGATACCAATCAACGTCAGGGGAATCGGGGCCATCACCACCAGCGGCAGCAGGTAGGACCGGAACTGGGCCACCAGCAGCACGAAAATGGCAAACACACCCACGCTGTAGGCCGCCCCCATGTCCCGGAAGGTTTCATAGGTAATCTGCCACTCCCCATCCCATTTCAGGGTACTCCGCTCGGGCAGGTCCGGCTGGCGGATATAATACTGTTCCGGCGCATCGTCCTGCTCTTCCAGCCAGCTGACCATGCGGAACATACCATACAGGGGCGAGTCGGTATCGCCGGCCATATCTGCCGTCACATAGGTAACCGGCAGCAGGTCCTTCTGATAACGCGCCCCGGCCCAGTCCGCCTCATGGATTTCGGCAATGCTGGCCAGGGGCACCAGCTCGCCATCACGGCTGCGCACCGCAAGCGACAACAGGGTGGCCTGCTGGGATTTGTCACCTTCATCCAGAATCACCCGGATGGGCACCGGGTACTTGGCGTTCTCGTCATGCAGGTAACTGACCCCGGCACCCCCCAGGGCAGTCTGCAGCATGGTAACCACCTGTGCCTGGGAAACCCCGAGCCGGGCAGCACGGTCCCGGTCCACTTCCACTTCCCACTGCCGTGTGGGTGCCTCGATGGTGGTATCGATATCCACCAGTCCGTCGACCTCCTTCATACCGGCCACCAGCCGTTCCGCCAGCTCCCGCCGGCGCCACTCATCCGCAGCATAGACTTCTGCCACCACCGGGGAGAGGACCGGGGGGCCGGGGGGCACTTCAACGATTTTGACACTGGCGCCGTGGCGCTCGCCGATAGCCCGAAGGGGCTCCCTCAGGGACAGTGCAATATCGTGGGACTGGCGGCTGCGATGCTCTTCATCCGCCAGGTTGACCTGCAGGTCCCCCTGCCAGGGTTCGCTGCGCAGGTAGTACTGGCGCACCAGTCCGTTGAAGTTGATCGGAGATGCGGTGCCCGCATAGGCCTGCCAGTTCGCCACCTCGTCCACGGTTTCCAGGTACCGGCCCATTTCCGTCAACACCCGCCGCGCCTGCTCCATGGGTGTACGCTCTGGCATGTCCACCACCACCTGCAGTTCCGACTTGTTGTCGAAGGGCAGCATTTTGAGGATCACCAGCATGAACACCGGCAGTGAGGCCACTGCAACCGTCAGCCCCACCACGCCCAGGCCCAGGAACCGGCGGCGCCAGGGGTGTTCGCCAAGAAACGGGCCCAGAATCGTACGAAAGACCTTCATCGACACGGGGCTGACGCCATCGGCAGAGCTGCCCTGCTCCTCGTTGTTCTCACGGTCGCCGCCTGACAGGTCCTCACCGTGCTTGCGCTTGAGCAACCGCATGGCCAGCCAGGGCGCGACCACAAAGGCAACGATCTGGGACAACACCATACCGGCGGAGGCGTTGATGGGAATCGGGCTCATATAGGGGCCCATCAGGCCAGTGACAAAGGCCATGGGGAGCAGCGCGGCCATGATGGTCAGGCTCGCCATAATGGTCGGCGTACCCACCTCGTCCACCGCAACCGGGATAATGTCTTTCAGCGGCCAGTGGGAGTTGCGGATGCGTCGGTTGATGTTCTCGGTGATGACAATGCCATCATCCACCAGGATGCCGATGGAGAAGATCAGGGCGAACAGCGAGACCCGGTTGAGGGTGAAGCCCCAGGCCCAGGAAAACACCAGGGTCAGCAGCAGCGTCACCAGCACGGCAATCCCGACGATGGTGGCCTGGCGCCAGCCCATGGCTGCCAGTACCAGCAGCACGACACACAGCGTGGCAGATACCAGGTCGGTAATCAGCTTGCGGGCCTTGTCAGAGGCGGTCACGCCGTAATCCCGGGTGACGACCACTTCGATATCCTCCGGCAGGGCCCGGTTGCGCAGCAATTCCAGCCGGTGTTCGATGGCCCGGGTGATATCGATAGCGTTCTCACCGGGCTTCTTGGCAATGGCCAGGGTCACCGCCGGGTAGAGTGTTCCGATTTCGCCCCGGCGATCGTCGGCGCTCGCCGGCCCCAGGCCCATGGTGACGCTCTGGTCCGGCACGGTTCCGCCGCGGGAGACCTCCGCCACGTCGGCCAGGAAAATCGGTGCACCATCCTGCATGCCAACCACCAGGCGCCTTACGCTGTCCACCGTTTCCAGCAGGGTGCCCGACTGCACCGGGATCGACAGGTTATCACGGGTTACCCGGGCTTCCTGGCTACTGGTGTTGGCGGCCGCCAGGGCCTGCTGAAGGTCGTCCACCGTGAGGTTGAAGCCCTTGAGCAGGGCCGGATCAAAGCGCACATCCACCCGGTCCGGTATGCCACCAACGGTATAGATATCCCGGGTTCCGGGTACCCGCTTCAGGGCCACTTCCAGGGTATGGGCCAGGCGGGTGAGTTCCTCGCCGGTATGACGGTTGGTCGGGTCATACAGCGTAAGCGTCATGATGGGCACATCATCGATGGAGCGGGGCTTGATCACCGGCTGGCTGGCACCAAGGTCCGGCGGCAGCCAGTCCTGGTTGGAATACACCTGGTTATAGAGACGGACCAGGGCATCCTGGCGGCTGATGCCCACCGCGAACTCCACCGTGATCACCGCCTGCCCCTGGCGGGACACGGAGTAAACGTGCTCTACACCAGCGATTTCGCTCATGACCTGCTCGGCCGGCGTGGCGATAACGTTTTCCACTTCCCGGGTGCTGGCACCGGGTAGCGCCACCATGATATCCGCCATGGTGACGTCGATCTGCGGCTCTTCCTCCTTGGGCGTGACCACCACCGCCATAACACCGAGGAGGATAGCCAGTACGGTGAGCAAAGGAGTCAGGCGGGAATCCTGGAAGACCCGGGCAATCGCTCCGGAGGGGCCTGTCGGCGGCAGCTCGCGACTCACTCCTCACCTCCTGCCCGGGGTGCCAGTTGCTCCGTACCCACCAACGATTGCGGGTTTACCACCAGGCGTTCACCCTCAGAGAGGCCGGCAAGGATCTCGACCTGGCCACCCTGGCGCCCCCCGGTGCGCACCTGGCGCAACCGAGGGCGGCCTTCACCCTCGCCTTCCATCACAAACACAGCACGCAGTTCACTGCGGTGAATCACACTGCTTTCCGGTACCAGGATCACCTGGCGCTCACTGACCGGCACGGACACTTTCACCAGCATGCCCGGAAACAGGGTGCCGTTGGGCTCGGTAAGGCTCATACGGACACGGAAGGTATGGGTGCCGGGGTTGGCGTAGGGATAGAAAGTCATCTCGCCGGTGGCTATGGCGCGGCCGTCATCCAGGGTGACCCGGGCCCGGCGCTGGTCCCTAGCCACGCCGGCGTATTTCTGGGGCAGGTCCACCACCACCCGCAGCTGCTCCAGGGAAAGGCCGCTGATCAGGGGCTGGCCGGGGCTGACGGCTTCCCCGATCTCCACATGGCGCTCGGTTACGATACCACCATAGGGCGCCTCGACCCGGGTGTAGGACAACTGTTTCTCCGCTTCCTCAACCACATTGCGGGCCCGTTCTACCCGGGCACTGGCGGAAGCGAGGTTGTTATTGGCCTGGTCGTATTCCTGCCGTGATACCAGCCCCCGATCGTAGAGTTCATCGATGCGCCGAAAGCGCTGACGGGCATCGGACAGGCCAGAGCGGGCCTCCTCCAGCCCAGCCTGCGCCTGGGCCAGGCGGGACTGCTGCTCGCTGTCTTCCAGGCGCACAATCAGGGCCCCCGCAGGCACCGAATCATCCACATCAAAGGGCAGCTCCATGACCTTGCCGCTGGTCTGGGCGGACACGGTGCTTTGCTGGACCGCCTCTACCAGGCCATCCAGCTGGACCACTTCTTCAAAGGTGCCCCGCTCCACCTCGCTGACCTGCACTTCAGCCAGGGCTGAACCTGCCAGCAGCACCATCCCCAACAAAGACCAACGCAGCATTACCATCACCCAGGCTCCCCGGCGCACTCATTCGTTTACGTTATAACCTTATGACATATATGCTGACATATCAGTATAGTCCGGTATACAGCCTCCTTGCTGACAACGGTCAACTAAACCGGGACGCAAGCTGAGACAGAATGTCGCGGCAAGCCATCACAGGAGCGAACTATAATCTCGCCATGAAACTGCACACCATTTCCCAGGCGGGGTTCCGCCAGTCTGCCCGCTACCTGTTGCTGATGCGCCTGTCCATGGTGACCATGGAGTGGCTGGCACTGGCGACCCTCTGGTTCCTGGCCCCACCCCTGGCCGGGCCGGCACCCCTGCTGGTGACTGTTGCCCACGCCCTGTTTGCCGCAGCGAGCTGGCTCTGGATGACCCGGCATCCGCCACGACTGGCGCTGCCGGTCACCTTCTCACTGGCGGCCGACCTGGTCGCACTGGGCATCTGGCTGGCCCTGACCGGTGGCTTCACCAATCCGCTGGTTTCCCAGTTACTGCTGCCGCTGGCCACCGGCCTGGTACTGATTCCCCTGCGCCAGAGCCTGTTCATCACCCTGCTGGCCATCGTGGTGTACACCGTGCTGATGCTATTCCCGGTTCCACCGCCAGCCAACCTCACCCACTCGGACTACATGCACCTGCACCTGATGGGCATGTGGGGTACCTTTGCCCTGACGGCGGCCATCATGCTGGTGGTGGTGGGCTCCCTGGCCGGACGGCTGCGGGAACAGCAGCAGGCCCTGGCCCGCAGTCGCGAGGAACGCCTGCGGGATGAACAGATCATTGCCCTGGGGCTGTCCGCAGCCAACGTGGCCCACCGGCTGGGCACACCACTGAATACCATGACCCTGGTGGTGGATGACCTGAAGCTCACTCCGGAGAGTGCGCCCTTCCGCGAGGACCTTGACCTGTTGAACCAGCAGCTGGGACTCTGCCGGGAACAGCTGCAGACGATGACCGAAGCCGCCGTCAGGGCCCGGGAAGCCGCCACCGAGACCCTCCCGGTTGACCGCTGGCTGCACCGCCTGCGGGAATCAGCCACCCTGCTGTGGCCAGGGGCTCGTATCCAGTGGGCGAAACATCCGCCCACTGCGGCCGTGCAGGTGGATGCGACCCTGGACCAGGCGGTGCTGAACCTGGTCGGAAATGCCCTGCGGGCGAGCCCCGACGGCATCGAAATAGCCACCAGCTACCACAACGACCGGATGCAGCTGAGTATTATTGACCAGGGCGCCGGCATCGAGGACACCCTGCCCGGCCAGCGTCCGGTTCATTCGGAACAGGGGCTCGGGGTTGGGCTGTTCCTCTCCAACGCCACGATCCAGCGCCTGGGGGGTCGGCTCAGTGCCGAAGCCCGCACAGCAGGCCCTGACAGAGGCACTACCATGACCATTGAACTGCCGGCTGTTTCCGAGGAGGCCGCCCATGACTGACACCCCCTGGCTGCTCGTCGACGACGACGAAACCTTTGCCGCCACCCTGGCCCGGTCCCTGGGCCGCCGGGGCATCGATTGTGTACAGGCCCATGACCCGGAATCGGCGCTGCTCCAGCTTAACGCCAGTGGCGCCCGCCACTGTGTGCTGGACCTGAACCTGGCCGGGGGAAGTGGCCTGCAGCTGTTGCCGGAACTGCTGGCCAGGCAGCCGGACCTGGAAGTGCTGATCCTCACCGGCTACGGCAGTATTGCCACCGCCGTGGAGGCTATGAGAAAGGGCGCGGTGAACTACCTGTGCAAACCGGTAACGGCGGACCAGATCATCGACGGGTTCGAGCCGGACCACCATGAGCCCGGGCTCCGAAGCCAGCCTCCATCCGTGGAGGAACTGGAATGGGAGCATATCCAGCGGGTGCTGGCGGAAAATGACGGCAACATATCGGCTACAGCCCGCGCCCTGAACATGCACCGCAGAACCCTGCAACGCAAACTGGGCAAGCACTCCCGCTGGCGGGAATAAACAGCATCTGGACGGCAGCCAGTCCTTTCACTGCGATCCAGACCCTGAAACCCCGTCGGTCAGGCGTCCTTGAGGGATTTCATGTCAATCACGAAGCGGTACTTCACGTCGCCTTTTTTCATGCGCTCGTAGGCTTCGTTGATATTGTGGATGTCCAGCATCTCGATATCGCAGCTGATATCGTGCTCTGCGCAGAAATCCAGTACTTCCTGGGTCTCCGGCATGCCTCCGATGAGTGAGCCGGTGAGAATACGGCGCTTGCCGATCAGGTTGCGGGAATGCACCGTGGGCTCAATAGGCTCGATCATGCCCACCAGGATGTGAGTGCCGTTCACCTTCAGGGTGGACAGGTACGGGTTCAGGTCATGGTGAACCGGAATGGTATCCAGCAGGAAGTCAAAGCTCTCGGTGGCGGCGGCCATCTGCTCCGGATCCGTGGAAATGATGACGTGGTCGGCCCCCTGCTTCTTCGCCTCGGCGACCTTGGCTTCGGAGCGGGTGAAGATGGTGACTTCGGCCCCCAGGGCCCGGGCAAACTTGACGCCCATATGACCAAGGCCACCCATGCCAAGGACGCCAACCTTGTGGCCCTTGCCCACGCCGAAGTGTTTCAGGGGCGAGTAGGTGGTAATGCCGGCACACAGGATGGGCGCTGCTGCGGCCGGGTCCAGTTTGTCCGGTACACGCACCACGAAGCGCTCGCTGACCACGATACGCTCGGAGTAGCCACCGTAGGTGCGCAGGCGGTCAATGCGGTCTTCACCGTTATAGGTGGGGGTCATGCCTTCACGGCAATATTGCTCCAGTCCCTGTTCGCAGGACGGACAGGAACGGCAGGAATCCACCATACAGCCAACACCGACCAACTCTCCGACTGTGAATTGATTCACATCATTTCCAACCGCGGTTACCCGGCCGATAATCTCGTGCCCTGGAACCACCGGGTAATTGGTGCGCCCCCAGTCGTTCTCGGCGAAGTGGATATCGGTGTGGCAGACACCGCAATAGAGAATCTCGATGGAAACATCATCGGCACGGGGCGTGCGGCGTTGAAAACTGAAGGGGGCGAGCCCGGAGAGCTCCGAGGTAGCAGCATAGCCCTTTACGTCTGACATGGTCTTTTTACCTCTTTGTATTATCTGTCGTTGTTTTGGTTTTGCACCTTAATCATAATCAGCTAACTATTCGTTACGCTAGGGAAGTCTATACTGGGAGTCTGTATTGCACAGATTGCGCAAGCTCCCGACCGCAGGGCAGCACTTCTTTTCATTGTTATACAGCCCGAGCCCGGAGTATGGACGACACATCTTCCAAGCACCAGATAGACGAACTGACGGCCCTACTGGCGGAAGTCGCCCACCAGACAAGCAACGGCGTGGTCATTACCGATACGCAGCGACGGGTCCGCTGGGTCAACCGCGCTTTCGAACGGTTGACCGGTTTCCGACTGGACGAAATCCGGGGGCACCGCACCGGTGAACTCCTGACCGGCCCCGATACCGACACCGCCACGAAAAACGCCATCCGAGAAGCGGTGAAGTCCGGCCAGGGCTTCGACAAGGACATTCTCACTTATCGCAGGAACGGCAGCACCCTCTGGCTGCGGGCCATATGCAACCCCGTCGCGCCGGGATCCCCGGGCGATGGCGGCTTCATGGCCGTACTGATCGATGTCACCCAGCGCAAGGAGCTCGAGCGCCGTCTCAAGATCACGTCCAGCGTATTCGAGCGTAGCCAGGACGCCATTATCATCTCCGATGCCGATAACCGGATTATCGACGTCAACCCGGCCTTTACCAGCATCACCGGCTACACCCGGGAAGAGGCCATCGGCAACAACCCCAGCATGCTCAGCTCGGGGCGACAGGGGCCGGAATTCTACAGCTCACTGTGGCGCTCCCTCCAGGAACAGAACTTCTGGCGGGGGGAGATCTGGAACCGGCGCAAGAATGGCGAGGAATACCCGGAGTTTCTGACCATTACCCGGGTACAACTGGACGAGCCCGGGGAGCACTATTATGTTGCCAGTTTCTCGGACATCACTGCCCTCAAGAACCACGCCGAGGAACTGGAGCGGGCGGCCCACTATGACGACCTCACCGGCCTCCCCAACCGGCAACTGATGGTCACCCGGCTGGAACGGGAAATGAACCACTGCGACCTGAACCAGCAACCACTTGCCGTCTGTTACCTGGACCTGGACGGCTTCAAGACTATCAACGACCAGGTCGGCCAGGGCCTGGGGGACCGGGCCCTGGTGACCATTGCCAACCGCCTGCGCCTGGCGATTCGTAGCGACGACACCGTCGCCCGTGTTGGCGGCGACGAATTCGTGCTGCTGTTGCGCAATGTGGATGACGAGCGGGTCTACCAGCGAATCCTGGATGCCGTTCGCCAGCCCCTGTCTATCGGCCCCACCACGGCCAACATCACCGGGAGCATGGGCATCACGGTGTACCCCCATGACAGCTCTGATGGCGAGCGCCTGGTACGGCACGCAGACCAGGCCATGTACTCCGCCAAGGAGAAAGGCCGTAACAACCACCACTTTTTCGACCCCACCCTGGACGAAAACCTCCAGCAACGTCGTCAGCAGATTACCGAGCTGTTGCAGGCCATCCAGAAGGACGAGTTCGAACTCTACTATCAGCCACAGATCCAGCTCCGTGACTCGGCGGTCATCGGGGTCGAGGCCCTGGTACGATGGCAGCACCCTGACCGCGGCCTGCTGGCACCGGGCCAGTTCCTGCCTTCTATCGAGGGCAGCCACCTGGAAGAGCGATTTGGCCAGTGGGTACTGAAGCACGCCCTGGCCCAGCAGGCAGACTGGTCCAGGGCAGGGCTGAAGCTGGCGGTAAGCATCAACATCAGTGCCGCACACCTGTTGGCACCCGGGTTTTCACGGTTCCTCAGCCGGTACCTGGCGGATCACCCGGACCAGGACCCTTCCCTGATCACCCTGGAAATCCTCGAGTCCACGGCCCTTGACGATATGCACCGGGCCAGCCAGGTGATCAACGAATGCCGTGACCTGGGCGTGCAAATCGCGCTGGACGATTTTGGTACCGGTTTCTCTTCCCTGAGCTATTTCCGCAGCCTGCCCGTAGACGTTATCAAGATCGACAAGAGTTTCATCTTCCGTATGCTGGAAGATGACAGCGACCGGGCCATCGTGGAAAGCGTGATCTACATGGCCCAGCGCTTTAATCGAACAGTACTGGCGGAGGGCGTGGAGACCGATCGGCACGGGGAAGTACTCGCTACCCTCGGCTGCGACCAGATCCAGGGGTTCGGGGTAGCACGCCCCATGCCGGCCGGCGACATCGGAGAGTGGGTGCGTCAGTGGCAGGCCAGGCATCCGCTAACGGTAGCGGCGTTCGTCCAGGGTGGACAGTAGTTCCGGGTGGAAAACCATCAACCCGGTTACCACTGCGCCGTTAACGAACCCTTCCGGCAGCACGAACAGCGGCAAGTAGCGGACATAGTCATGTTGCAGGTGGTACCAGTCGTACACGCCAGTCAGCCAGAGCAGGATCACCATGGTCATGCCAGCCGCCAGCACTGAGGCACCCGCCCCGAAGAATCCGCAAAAGAAAATATAGGCAAAGAAGTTCCGGAAATTGCGCCGGCGTTCCCAGCACATGATGGCATGGGTCACCAATGCCGGCACCATGACCGTTATCAGGCCATTAACGGCAAACAGGGTGGCTGGCTCCCGCCCGGTGATCACAACGATTACCAGTGCCAGCAGGCCACTGAAGACTGCCAGCCGCCAGCCCAGCATCAGGGTCACGGCGGTCATGCCGAAGATATGAATGCTCAGCCCCGGCGACAAGCCAGCCCGCAATTGCCAGAGGAAGCCAAGCACCACGGCCGCACCAAACAGGCAATGGTGAAGACGCTGCTCGGAGCGCAGCCACTGCCAGTCGGTCTGACGGATCGCCCGCACCAGGATGCCCACGAACAGCACCGCTGTAACGATCAACAGCCAGACCGGAAAAAGGTTATCTGTCAGTCCCATAGACAGGTCTCACATGGGTGGACGCAGGTATCCGGAAAGCCGGCAAAATGCTGTCACGACCGGCCGGACAAAGAAAGCAAACGCTGACTTGAATCAATCATTGATTGCCAAAATGGCCCTAACATGGTGCAATAGCTGGTTCCCATAAGTATTACCCACCATTAAATCCCACTATCAGGAGAAATCTATGCCGGCACGCCTGGACGAAAAACTTGAGCCCATTTTTCAGGATGTCCTGCACCGGAACCCCGGCGAGTCCGAGTTCCACCAGGCCGTACACGAAGTCCTGGAAACCCTCGGACCGGTTCTGGTGAAGTACCCGGAGTTTGTCGAGAAGAAAGTCATCCAGCGTATCTGTGAGCCTGAGCGCCAGATTATCTTCCGGGTACCCTGGCAGGATGACAAGGGCGAGATCCATATCAACCGGGCATTCCGCGTTGAGTTCAACAGTGCCCTTGGCCCCTACAAGGGCGGCATGCGTTTCCATCCATCCGTTTACCTGGGCATCATCAAGTTCCTCGGTTTCGAGCAGATCTTCAAGAACGCCCTGACCGGTTTACCCATCGGTGGCGGCAAGGGTGGCAGTGACTTCGACCCCAAGGGCAAGTCTGACGACGAAATCATGCGTTTCTGCCAGAGCCTGATGACCGAGCTGTACCGTCACCTGGGCGAGTACACCGACGTACCCGCCGGCGACATCGGCGTTGGTGGCCGCGAAATCGGCTACCTGTTCGGCCAGTACAAGCGCATCACTAACCGCTACGAGTCCGGCGTGCTGACCGGCAAGGGCCTGGACTGGGGCGGCAGCCGCGCCCGTACCGAAGCCACCGGCTACGGCACCGTGTTCTTCACCCAGGAAATGCTGAAGGCCCGCGGTGACTCCCTGGACGGTAAGACCGTCGTCGTTTCCGGTTCCGGTAACGTCGCCATCTACGCCATCGAGAAAGCCCACCAGCTCGGTGCCAAGGTTATCGCCTGCTCCGATTCCAGTGGCATCATCGTTGACGAAAAGGGCATCGATCTGGCAGTGGTCAAGCGCCTCAAGGAAGTGGAACGTCGCCGCATCAGCGCCTACACAGACGTCCACAAGCACGCCAAGTACGTGGAAGATGGCAACATCTGGAGCGTACCCTGTGACGTAGCACTGCCCTGCGCCACCCAGAACGAACTCAACGGCAGCGACGCCAAGACCCTGGTAGAGAACGGCTGTATTGCCGTGGCGGAAGGCGCCAACATGCCGACCACGCCGGAAGGCGTGCAGATCTTCCAGGAAGCCAGCCTGGCCTACGGCCCCGGCAAGGCCGCCAACGCCGGCGGCGTGGCTACCAGTGCCCTGGAAATGCAGCAGAATGCCAGCCGTGATTCCTGGACCTTTGCCTACACCGAGAAGCGCCTGGAAGACATCATGATCGAGATCCACAAGAGCTCCTTTGAAACCGCTGAAGAGTTTGGCTCCCCGGGCAACTATGTACTCGGTGCCAACATCACCGGCTTTATCAAGGTCGCCCGCGCCATGGACGCCATGGGCCTGATCTGATCATGGCTGATGTCACTGACACTCAGGCCACCCCGGTGATCTCCACCGGCCTGCCAGGGCTGGACCAGGTCCTGGACGGCCTGAGAATTGGTGACAACGTGGTCTGGCGGGTCACCGACCTGGACGACTACCGGCGGTTTGTGACGCCCTTTGTGGCATCTGCCACTGCCGCCGGCCGCCAGATCATCTATCTGCGTTTTGGCCAGCATGAACCCTTGCTGGCACCCGCTCCGGGTATCCGCATCATCGAAGTGGATGCCCGGGACGGTTTCGAATCCTTCACCGCCCGTATCTGGGAGCTGGTGGAAACCTGGGGCCGCGGCGCGTTCTACGTGTGCGACTGCCTCAGCGACCTTCTCAATGCCTGGGCCACCGATACCATGGTGGGCTATTTCTTCCGGGTGATCTGCCCCTTCCTGTTCGAGCTCGATACCGTTGCCTGGTTCGCCCTGCTGCCCCAACGGCACTCGCGGCAGACCCTCGACCGCATCCGCGCCACCACCCAGGTGATGATCGACGTACACCGGGCCGATGACGACATGCAGCTGCAACCGGTCAAGGTGTGGCAGCGCCAGTCACCCACCATGTTCCTGCCCCACCGCTACCGGGACGGCGAGTTCATTCCGGTGACCGACAGCAGTAACGCCACCCGCCTGCAGGCCGCCATCGAACAGCAGGCCCATGCCTCCCAGCAGCTACTGGACGGCTGGGACCGGTTGTTCCTGGAAGCCGAGGAGTGTGAGGCACCGGATAGCGATCGCGCCCGGGCGCTGGTACAGCGCATCCTCCAGGTGCTGGTGAGCCGCGACCCGCGCATCCTGGCGCTGGCAGAGGACTATCTGTCGCTGGACGACCTCACGGGCATACACAACCGCACCATCGGCAGCGGGTATATCGGTGGCAAGGCCGTCGGCATGCTGCTGGCCCGGGCGATACTGACCAGGGAAGATCCGGACACCTGGGGGAGCGCACTGGATCCCCACGACTCCATGTTCCTGGCGTCGGACGTCTGGTACGCCTTCCTGGTCCACAACGGCCTGTGGCCTGCGATCATGAAACACCGCACCCGGGAAGGTTTCTTCGACGAGGCCCCTGCCCTGCGCGAGGCCATCCTCCAAGGGGAATTCCCGCCGGAGGTACGCCCGGAGCTGATCCGCACCCTGGACCACTTCGGCCAGTACCCGATCCTGGTGCGCTCCAGCAGCCTGCTGGAAGACGGCTTCGGTAACGCCTTTGCGGGCAAGTACGAGAGCGTGTTCCTGATCAACCAGGGCGACCCGGAGCAGCGGCTGGCCGCACTGGAAAACGCCATACGCCAGGTATATGCCTCCACCATGAGCGAGGACGCCCTCAGCTACCGCCGGGGCCGCGACCTGGAGGACCTGGAAGAACCCATGGCCCTGCTGATCCAGCGGGTCAATGGCCGCTTCCATGACCACTGGTACCTGCCCGACGCCGCCGCAGTGGGCGTGTCCCGAAACACCTTTGTGTGGGCGCCGGATATGGACCCGAAAGCCGGTATGCTGCGACTGGTGATGGGGCTGGGCACCCGTGCGGTGGACCGGATACAGGGGGACCACGCCTGGGTCATCGCCCTCGACCAGCCCCTCAAGCAGCCGTTCCGCAACCTGGAAGAGAACTACCGCTTCAGCCAGCACCTGGTGGACACCCTGGACGTTACCGGACCGGGCCTGACCACCACCGACCTGACCACCCTGGTGCGGGAAGCCCCGTCCCTGCCCCTGGAGCGCCTGGGGGAAACCGACAGGGCGGCGTCACAGAGAGCGCGGGAGCTGGGCCTGGACGCGCCGGTATGGCGACTGACGTTCCGGCCATTGATCCGCCAGGGGGAGTTTATCGAGCTGGCCGGCCGCATGCTGAAAACCCTTGAAAGGGCCTACCAGCATCCGGTGGATGTGGAATTTACGGTACACCTGGATAACAGCGAGGTGCCGGTTCGACTCAACCTGGTCCAGTGTCGCCCCCTCGCCACCATCGGTGACAGCCAGCCGGCTTCCCTGCCGGAACGGCCGGATCCGAGGCGCTTGCTGATGGCCAGTGAGGGGCGTTTCATGGGCGGCAACATCAACCTGGCCATCCATCGCATCATCCTGGTCAGGGCGGCGGAATACAGTGCCCTCGACCTCAATGGCAAACACCAGGTAGCGAAACTGGTGGGCCGCCTGGCCCGGCAGACACCGGAGCATTTCAACCTGATGCTGGCAGGGCCCGGCCGCTGGGGTACCAGCAGCCCGGAACTGGGGGTTCCGGTGGGCTTTGCCGACATCAGCCGGGTGTCATTGCTGGTGGAAATCGCCGATATGGGCAACGGCATGGTGCCGGACCTGTCCTTCGGCTCCCATTTCTTCCAGGACCTGGTGGAATCCGGTATCGCCTATGTGGCCATCTTCCCCGACCAGCAGGACTCCACCTGGAATCCGGACTGGCTGAAGCATCATGCCCAGCAGCGGCACATTGACAGCCTGCTGCAGCAGGACCTTCCACCGGCCGCCATCCAGGACTGCGTCACCGTCCTGGAATGCGAAGGCTCACCCCTGCGCGTGCTGGCCGATGTCACCCGCCAGCGCCTCGTCGCCGGCCACTTCTGACGGCGTCAGGGCCTGCCAGGCCTGGAAGGTGGTGAGATACACCTTGCCCGTCAGGCTCTCCAGGAACGAGGTTCGCCGCAGGCGGTCCATCACCGGACCCTTTACCTCCGACAGGTGCAGCCTTACCCCGCTGTCGTGAAGTCGCTCATTGATCGCCTCCAGGCTTTCCAGCGCCGAGGCGTCAACCAGGTTGACCGCCGGGCAGACCAGTACCACGTCTTTCAATTCGGGACGACTGCTCACCAGGTCCAGCACACAGTCCTCCAGGAAGCGGGCATTGGCGAAATACAGGCTTTCATCCACTCGCAGCATGGCCAGTTCCGGGCGGGTTTCCACCTGGTGGCGGCGCACGTTACGGAAATGCTCGGTACCGGGCACTCGCCCGACAATGGCACTGTGGGGCCGGCTGGTGCGATAGAGGAATAACCAGAGGGACAGAACCACGCCAGCGACGATACCGGCCTCCACACTGTGCCCCAGGGTCAGCACGATGGTGGCGAGCATGGCCATGAAGTCGGCACGGGAATAGCGCCAGGTCCGGACAATCGCGGGAAAATCAATCAGGGTTGCCACCGCAACGATAATGGTGGCCGCCAGTGTGGCTACCGGCAACATGGCAATGGCGGGGGTCAGCAGCAAGGTGGCCAGGGCAATACCCACGCCGGTATAGACGCCTGCAGCCGGGGTTTCCGCCCCGGCGTCGAAGTTCACCACCGAGCGGGAAAACCCGCCGGTCACCGGCATGCCGCCGGAGAAACCGGCGGCCAGGTTGGCAGCGCCGAGGCCCACCAGTTCCTGGTCCGGGTCGATGCGCTGCCGGCGCTTGGCCGCCAGGGTCTGGCCCACGGATACGGATTCCACGAAACCGACGATACTGATCAGCAGGGCACTCACCGCCAGCTGCTGCCACAGGGACAGGTTCAGGCTGGGCATGACCAGGCCCGGCAGGCCTCCGGGAACATCTCCGACCACCGCCACACCGCTCTGATCCAGGCGCAGCAGCCAGGTTACCAGGGTGGTCACCACCACGGCCAGGATCGGCGCGGTCTTGGTCAGCATGCCCGCGGCCGCCCGGGACAGCCCCACCTTCATCAGCAAGGGCTGCAGGTAGCGACGGGCGGCCACCAGGAACAGCAGGGCACCGAACCCGATGACCAGGGTGGGCCAGTGGATATTCCCCAATTGCCCAACCAGCCCGGTCAGCAATTCCAGCAGGTTATGGCCGTCGAAGCTCACCCCGAACAGGTGCTTGAGCTGGCTGGCGGCAATCACCAGGCCGGACGCGGTAATAAAGCCGGAGATCACCGGGTGGCTGAGAAAGTTGGCCAGGAAACCCAGCCGGAACACGCCCATCAGCACCAGCATCAGCCCGGACATGACCGCCAGCAGGATCGCACCCGCCAAGTATTCACCTGAGCCTGGCTCGAACAACTTGCCCAGGGCTGCCGCGGTCATCAGTGAAGCGACCGCCACTGGCCCCACCGACAGCGTCCGGCTGGAACCGAACACGGCATAGAGCACCAGCGGCAGGATGCTGGCATAAAGGCCCACCTGGGGTGGCAGGCCCGCCAGCATGGCATAGGCCAGCGACTGGGGAATCAGCATGACGGTGACAATCACCGCCGCCAGCAGGTCACTGGCCAGGGTAGACCGGTTGTAGTGCGGCAGCCAGTCCAGTACCGGCAGGAAACGGGTCAGCTTCACGATCGCTGACCTCAGAACCGGTTGATCGGTACTTTCAGGTAAACCTGGCCATTATCCTCCGCCGGCGGCATGTGTCCCGCGCGCATGTTTACCTGCACCGAGGGCAGGATCAGGCGGGGCATATCCAGGGTGGCGTCCCGCTCGGTGCGCATCCTGACGAACTCCTCCTCGCTGACCCCCTCATGCACGTGCACGTTGGCCTCGCGCTGCTCTGCCACCGTGGTCATATGGTGATACTCATCCCGCCCCGGCGCCTTGTAGTCGTGGCAGAGGAAGATCCGGGTCTCAGCCGGCAGGCTCAATACCTTCTGGATGGAGCGGTACAGGGTGCGGGCGTCACCACCGGGGAAATCACAACGGGCGGTACCGTAATCCGGCATGAACAGGGTGTCGCCGACAAACGCCGCATCGCCGATCACATAGGTCAGGCAGGCGGGCGTGTGGCCCGGCGTATGCAACACCCGGCCTTCCAGGCCACCAATGTTGAAGGTATCGCCTTCCCGGAACAGCCGGTCAAACTGGCTGCCGTCACGGGCGAACTCGGTACCGGCGTTGAACGCCTTGCCGAAGATTTCCTGCACATCCATGATGTGGGCGCCGATGCCGGTCTTGCCCCCGAGCCGCTCGTGCAGGTAGGGCGCTGCCGACAGGTGATCGGCATGGACGTGGGTCTCCAGTATCCATTCCACCACCAGGCCTTCCCGTTCAATATAGGCAATGATCTCGTCTGCCGAGCGCACATCGGTACGACCGGCGGCATAGTCAAAGTCGAGTACCGAGTCCAGGATCGCGCAGGCATTGCTGTCAGGGTCACGAACCACGTAGCTGAATGTATTGGTGGGCTCGTCGAAAAAGTGCTGAACGATGGGGTTGGACATAACCTTACCTCCCGGGTAATGCTGATTTAGTTCTAAGCATATACTGGAAGGTAATATAAAGTGAAATACGGTTTTCTTATAGTGGTAATGACCCTGATGCATCAATCAGGCAGTTCCGGCCGGAACGCTTGGCCCGGTATAGCCGACGGTCGGCTTCGGTTATCAGCTCATCCGCACTGGCCGTGGCCGTTTCCAGGTCACTCACATGGACCAGGCCAGCGCTGGCGGTCACGGGTATGTCCTGCCCATGATAGCTGACAGACAGCGCCCGCACTTCATCGATCACCCGCTCCAGGGCCCACCTGGCCCGTTCCGGGGTCACGTCTGCCAACGCCAGTATGAACTCCTCCCCGCCGTAACGGGCCGCCACATCCGTGGCGCGGCACTGCTCCTGCAACAAGCGGGCAAACGCCTGCAACACCTGGTCCCCTGCCAGGTGGCCATAGGTGTCATTAACCAGTTTGAAATGGTCTATATCCAGCATGGCGAGGGCAAAGCCCTCTCCCGAGCGCTGGTACCGGGCCAGCATCTCGTCAAGGCGGGGCTCCAGGTAACGGCGATTATGAATACCGGTCAGTGGATCACGAATGGACTGGTTGAGCAGCTCCTGCTCCAGGCGGAAGCGCTCCAGTGCCTGGGCCAGCAGGTTCGCCACCAGTATCAGTAAATCAGACAGGTCCTGCCGCCAGTGTCTTACCGTAAGGGAGTCCATACCGAAGAACCCGTCTACCGTGCCCCGTGTGACGATGGGGATGCAGAACATGGCGGCCACACCCTGCCCCTCCAGTAACGATTTTTCGGGGCCTGCAGAGGCGGGCAATTTGCTGACATCCTCGATAAACACCACCCGGTTGTTCTGCAACAGATTGCTGCTCTGCTCCTGCCACCACCGAAAGCCGCTGATATCCACTTCCTGCTGCGACATCTTGAGGGCCGGTACACCCGGGCGACACCACTCGTGGGTGTTGGTCATCCGCGTCAGTCCCTCGGAAAACCGGTAGAGGTACACCCGGTCGACGTCAAAAAAGACACCGATGCGGGACAGGAACCGGTCTATCTCCTTGTCGATATCGCCAATTGAGGAGTTGATGAAGTCCGAAGACAGGCTTGCCAGCAACTTGTGGAACTGTAACTGATACGCGGACTCGGCTTCTTTTTGCCGCAGATCCGCCTCCAGTTCCTTGTGGGCCTGGATATCGGTGAACTGCCCGTACCAAAGCGTACTGCCGTCCGCTTCCCGCCGTGGTACCGAGTGAGCCTCGAACCAGTGGTAGGTGCCATCTTTCAGGCGCAACCTGGCCTGGTACTGCCAGGGTTCCAGGCTTTCAGCCGAGGCCTTGACGGAGGGCATTACACCGGGGCGATCATCCGGATGAATGATGGAAAAAACAGCCGAGGCATCCACCTGCAACCTGAGCGGATCAAGATCAAAGAGGTCTTCAACACGGCGGCTGATGAAGGGATAATGGTGGCGGGTTCTGTCTTCGCTGAGCTGATAGCAGAAGAGGACCCCCGGAACGCCGGAGGCCAACTCCGACTGCAAGCTGGGGGAGCCAGGGGAGTCCCCGTCGTAAGCTGGCCTGGAAGCCATAGCCAAATACCCTGTGCTGGCGTTACACCTTCAGACTAGTTGAACAGGCGGCACAAAGCCATACCCGGAGAAGGGGGTCTTTGTGCCGCCTGTAACTACATATAATAACCCGAGTCCAGGGTGCCTGCGACAGCGAAACTTACCGGCCGACCAACTTTTCGGCCTCTTCCACCGGGGTGTGGCGAACATCCTCGCCTTCCACCATGTAGATTACGTTCTCTGCGATATTACAGGCGTGGTCACCGACCCGCTCCAGTGCTCGTAGCACCCACATCACGGCCATACAACGCGAAATGCTGCGGCTGTCTTCCATCATGAAGGTCAGCAGTGTACGAGCCGCCGCCTGGTATTCCTCGTCCACCCGCTTGTCTTCTTTCATGACCCGCAAAGCCTGCTCCGCATCCAGGCGGGAGAAGGCATCCAGCGCGTCGTGCAGCATCGAGGTCACATGGTTCGCGATATGACGAACTTCCACATACCCCCGGGGCGCCTGGCCTTCTTCCGCCAGGGTCAGGCCAAACTTGGCAATTTTCTTGGCCTCGTCCCCTACCCGCTCCAGGTCGGCCACCATCTTGATCACCGAAATCACGAAGCGCAGGTCCCGGGCAGCCGGCTGGCGACGGGCAATGAGACGGATAGCCTCTTCATCCAGGTCCATTTCCATCTTGTCCACCACCTTGTCCCGGGCGCGGATCTCGTCGGCAGCCTGGCCGTCGCCGTCAATCAGGGCATTGACCGCGTCGATGGTTTGCTGTTCCACCAGGCCGCCCATCTTGAGGAAGTCGTTCTTCAGGCTGGACAGGTCATCGTTGAACTGATGGGAAATATGATCCCCATACATGTCGTCTTTTCTGTTTGGCATAGCGTAGGTGCTCCTTGTAATCGTGACCTGAATCAGCCGAAACGACCGGTAATGTAGGACTCGGTAAGTTCATGCTCCGGCGCCGTGAACACCTTGTTGGTCTCGTTGACCTCCACCAGGTGTCCCAGGTGGAAATAGGCCGTGCGATGGGAAACCCGGGCGGCCTGCTGCATGGAGTGGGTCACGATGACGATAGTATAGCTCTCGGACATTTCGGCGATGAGCTCCTCGACCTTGGCGGTAGCGATGGGGTCCAGGGCGGAGCAGGGCTCGTCCATCAGGATCACTTCCGGGCTCACGGCGATGGCCCGGGCAATACACAGCCGCTGCTGCTGGCCGCCCGACATCCCGGTCGCCGTGGCGTCCAGACGGTCTTTTACCTCGTCCCACAGACCGGCCTTGCGCAGGCTGCTCTCAACGATTTCGTCCAGGTCAGACTTGCGGTTGGCCAGGCCGTGGATACGGGGGCCGTAAGCCACGTTCTCGTAGATCGACTTGGGAAACGGGTTGGGCTTCTGGAACACCATGCCTACCCGGGCCCGCAACTCCACCACATCCCGACGCGGATCGTAGATATCGTCGCCATCGAGCATCAACGAGCCCTTCACCCGACAGGTATCGATGCTGTCATTCATGCGGTTCAGGCAACGCAGGAAGGTGGACTTGCCACAGCCGGACGGGCCGATAAAGGCAATGACCTCGTTGCGGGCGATGTCCAGGCTGATATTGCGAATGGCACGGGTATCGCCGTAGGAGACCTCCACATTGCGCAACGCGAATTTCGGATTATCGCTGAACGGGATGCCAACGGTCTTGCCTTCCTCAATCTCGACCGTTTCACGGCGCTCTTCAGTCACCGGATCCTCCACGGCCAGTGGTGCCTTTTCTGGCATGGTTGCATCTCCCGGAATCGTGGAATTGATACTGTTCATAAAATCTCCTACCAGCGACGCTCAAGGCGCTTGCGCAGCCAGATCGCCAGTGCATTCATACTGATCATGAAGGTCAGCAGGACCATGATGCCCGCTGACGCCAGTTCGATGAAGCCCTGCTCGGCGCTGCTCGCCCACAGGTAAATCTGGACCGGGAGCACGGTGGCGGCGTCGAACAGGCCATCAGGCACATCGACGATAAAGGCCACCATGCCGATCAGGAGCAGCGGAGCGGTTTCACCCAGGGCCTGGGCCATACCGATGATCGAGCCGGTCAGCATGCCGGGCATGGCCAGCGGCACCACATGGTGCAGTACCACCTGCATCCTGGACGCGCCAATGCCCTCGGCGGCTTCACGGATAGACGGCGGCACGCTCTTGATGGCCGCCCGGCTCGAGATAATGATGGTCGGCACGGTCATCAGCGCCAGCACCAGGCCACCGACCACCGGTACCGAGCGGGGCATACCGAACAGGCCGATAAACACCGCCAGGCCCAGCAGGCCGAAGATAATGGACGGTACCGCAGCCAGGTTGTTGATATTGACCTCAATGAAGTCCGTGAGCCGGTTCTGGGGGGCAAACTCCTCCAGGTACACCGCCGCCGCAACACCAACCGGGAACGAGATCACCAGGGTCACGAACATGGTCAGCAGGGAGCCTACAATGGCACTCAGGATGCCGGCATTGGCCGGTTCCCGGGAATCCCCCTTGCTGAACAGGATGTCGTTGAAACCGGTCTCGATCACGCCCTTTTCCATCAGCTCATCGACCCACTGCTGCTGCCGCTCGGACAGGCGCACGGTATAGCGGGGGTTGTCGGCGTGTTTGACGTAGACCGATACCGTGTCGTGGGCCAGGAACTCCATGGTCTGGATGGTACCGAGCAAGTCCGGGTTCGCCTCCAGCAGGTCCCGGATATCACTGGCGGCATAGCTACCCACCAGCCGGGCGAGTTCCCGGTTCGCGGCACTGCCCTCAGCCTCGGGGAAATGGGTCTGCAATGCCGCAATGATCGGAGCAGTGAAATCCGCCATCGCGATTTCATCCGGGTTGGTCGGATCCTCCAGGTACATGGTGTCGCCGTCCAGCTCAACCTCCAGGGTGACCGTGGTTTTCAGGAAACCGGTGTAGCCCTTGCCGATGATGTCGGCAAACAGGATGAACAGCGACAAAAGGGCCACGGCGATGGCGGCGATGCCATACATCCGGAAGCGGCGTTCCTTGCGATAGCGACGCCTGAGTGACTGGCGGACAATCTCCACCTGGGACGATGAATTACTCATACTGCTCCCTATATTTCCGCACGATTTTCAGGGCCAACACGTTCAATGCCAGGGTAACAATGAACAGCAGCATGCCCAGGGCGAAGGCCGACAGGGTCTTGGCGCTGTCAAACTCCTGGTCGCCCACCAGCAGCGTGGCAATCTGAACGGTAACGGTGGTCACCGAGTCCAGGGGGTTGGCAGTAAGGTTGGCGGCCAGCCCGGCGGCCATAACCACGATCATGGTTTCGCCGATAGCGCGGGAGGCCGCCAGCAGGATACCGCCCATGATGCCTGGCAGCGCCGCCGGGAAGATCACCTTCTTCATGGTCTCCGACTGGGTCGCCCCCAGGGCCAGGGAGCCATCCCGCAGGCTCTGGGGCACGGCATTGATCACGTCGTCCGACAGGGAGGAGACAAACGGGATGATCATGATGCCCATAACCAGGCCCGCTGCCAGTGCACTCTGGGAGGAGGCCTCCAGGCCAATGCTTTCTGCCAGGTCACGGATAAACGGCGCCACGGTCAGTGCCGCGAAAAAGCCGTAGACCACGGTAGGAATACCCGCCAGCAGCTCCAGCAGTGGTTTGATGGTGGAGCGGACCTTCTTGCCGGCATACTCGGACAGATAAATGGCGGACAGGAGCCCGGTAGGCACCGCCACCAGCAGGGCGATAGCAGAGATCAGCAGGGTACCGGTGAACAACGGAATAACACCGAAGGCGCCGTCAGCACCCACCTGGTCGGCACGCAGGGCGGTCTGGGGACTCCAGCTGGTGCCAAACAGGAAATCGGTAATGGGTACCCGGCCGAAGAACCGGACGGTTTCCAGGATCACCGAGAAGACAATGCCCAGGGTGATCAGCACCGCCAGCGCGGCACAGACAAAGAAGATCCGCCGCAGGGTGGTTTCCACGCTGTTACGGGCATTGATATGGGGCGCAACCCGGAACCAGGCGAAGGCAGCACCGAGCACCGTGATCAGGATGACCAGGATGGTCATGAACAGGCTGCTTTGCTCCCGCAGGGTTTTCAGCAGTGCCGCCGCCTTGGCGATAGGTTCCGAGGCCAGGTCCGGGTCAAGGCTTCCGGACGCCACGTTGCTGATCTGTGAGAGCAGCAGGCTGGCCTTGCCCGGCGAGTCCGGCCACATGTCCTGGGGTAGCGATCCCATCACGATGCCCTGGATGACCTTGCCTTCGAAACCGGTCCACAGGGCCAGTACGATCAGCCCCGGAATCGCACTCCACAGGGCGGCCCGGGCAGCGTAGTGGGTAGGCAGCGCTTTCAGGTGGCGGACACCTCCAAGGGGCGCTGCGACGGCCCTGGATCGCTGGAACGCCAGCCAGTAGGCCACGGCCGCCAGGATCAGTACCAGAGGAAATAGATTTGCCGTCTGCATATCAGTCTCTGAGTTGATGACGCGTTTGGTTATGCAGGCGTTGTCGCCTGTCTGTTCTTGCTTTGTTCTTATGCAACAAAAGGAACGCGGACACCTGGCCCGCGTTCCTTCCTGTTCTGTGATCTTCCGTGATCAGGACCGGCGGCTGTCTTACAGCTCGTTACCAGTCATCGGCTCCAGGTTCTTGGCACGCTTGGCAATTTCCATACGCTCGCTACGCGGGTTCGGAATCAGGCCCACATCCACCAGGTAGCCGTTGTCACCCCAGGCGCCTTCGCTGGTGAACTCAGCCACGTATTCCTGGATGCCGGGTACGACACCAACGTGGGCTTTCTTGATGTAGAAGAACAGCGAGCGAGCGACCGGATAGTCTTCTGCAGAGATGTTCTCCGGAGTCGGCTCAACACCGTTGATGGACGCCGCCTGGATCTGGCCGGTGTTTTCCATCAGGAAGCTGTAACCGAAGATACCCAGGGTTTCAGGGTCACGGCTCAGGCGCTGCACGATCAGGTTGTCGTTCTCACCGGCTTCAACGAATGGCCCGTCTTCACGCATGCTGTGGCAAACGCTCTTGAACTTGTCCTCGTTCTCGTCTTCCATCTTCGCGATCATGTCGAACTGCTTACAGCCGCCTTCCATTGCGATCTCGACGAAGGCGTCACGGGTACCGGAAGTCGGAGGGGGACCCATTACACTGATTTCCATGTCCGGCAGGCTGGAGTCGATGTCGCTCCACTTCTGGTAGGGGTTGGCAACCAGCTCATCACCGCCATCCGGGTTCGGGACTTCCTTGGCCAGGGCCAGGAAGACCTGCTCCAGGGACAGGTCCATCTTCTCGGCGTCCTGGGAGTTGGCGATAACAATGCCGTCGGCACCGATACGAACCTCGGTGATTTCCTCAACACCGTTCTGCTGGCACAGGTCAAACTCGGACTTCTTCATGCGACGTGAGGCGTTGGTGATATCCGGGTGGGAAGTCCCCACACCTTCACAGAACAGCTTCAGGCCGCCGCCAGAACCGGTGGACTCCAGCTTCGGGGTCGGGAAGTCGGTATTACGACCAAAACGCTCGGCAACCACGGTGGCGAACGGGTAAACGGTAGAGGAACCGACAATGCTGATGGTGTCCCGGGCCATGGCGGGGGTGGACACGGCGGCAATGCTGCCTGCCAGGGCCACGCTTGCAAGTGCTGTCTTCAGTTTCATCACGTTGAGTCTCCATCGGGTTATTGGCTTCGGGTTATCCGATGGTTGGCAGATTACGGAGAGTCTATGACAACTTTGTGACACCCGCTGAAATAATTTCCACTTATCTGTCGATTTCACTTGCACGTGTATCTGTGATGAATAACATGCTCACCAATTAATCAGACCTAATAACAACACAGGTAGTACTCAATGACTGACTATGACGACGACAGGCCCACACCCCGCGGCGAACTGATGATTCAGCTGGTCCCCCTGCCCGCAGACACCAATGCCAACGGCGACGTCTATGCCGGCTGGCTGGTACAGCAGATGGACACGGCGGCCGGAACCCTGGCTGGCCGCATTTCCCAGGGCCGCAATGCCACCGTGGCCATGGACCGCATGGAGTTTCTCTCGCCCCTTCGCATCGGCGCCCAGGTGGGCTGTTATTGTGAACTGGTGGACATCGGTCGCAGCTCCATGAAAATCAACGTCGAAGTCTGGACCCGCGACCGCAACAACAAACCGCCCCGCAAGGTCACCGAGGGCCTGTTCGTCTACGTGGCCATTGACGAGAACGGCCGCATTCGCGAAGTACCGGAGCAATAACCGTTTGTTCCCGTCCGGCTCCCGTTAGCGTTGACAGCGACTCGGGGGCCGGGACCATCACTACCCCTCCTCTTTCTTAATCCAGAAAAAGACCTGTCGCCACCCTGACCGGCTGTCATAAAAATATCATCGGTTTTCTATAGGTTCGGAACGGCATTTTCCGAAACCAGAAGGATACCTGTGATGAATAAGCTCAAGCTGCTGGCCTGTATCTCCCTGCTGCTGCCTATGGCAGCCACTGCCGAATTCAAGCTCGATGACCGTTACCAGGACAAGGACGGCGACCTGATTGCCGACATCCCCGCCGATGCCTCACAGCAGGCGAACCCCTCGACCCTGATCTTTGCCTACACCCCGGTAGAAGACCCGGCGGTTTACCGGGAAGTCTGGTCCGAGTTCCTTGATCACCTGGCGGAGACCACCGGCAAGAAGGTGCAGTTCTTCCCGGTTCAGTCCAACGCCGCCCAAATTGAGGCCATGCGTGCTGGCCGCCTGCACATTGCCGGCTTCAATACCGGCTCCAACCCGCTGGCAGTCGCCTGCGCCGGTCTGCGACCGTTCACCATGATGGCTGCGGAAGACGGCTCGTTCGGCTATGAAATGGAAATCATCACCTACCCGGATTCCGGTATTGAGGATGTGGAGGATATTCGCGGCAAGGAACTGGCCTTCACTTCCCAGACGTCCAACTCCGGTTTCAAGGCGCCGTCCGCCATCCTCAAGGCCGATTACAACATGGTCGCCGGCGAAGACTTTGAGCCGGTATTTTCCGGCAAGCACGATAACTCGATCCTGGGCGTTGCCAACCAGGACTACCCGGCCGCAGCGATTGCCAACTCTGTGCTTAACCGGATGCTGAGCCGGGACGTGGTCAGCGATGACCAGATCGTCTCCCTCTACAAGTCCCAGACCTTTCCGACCACCGGTTACGGCATCGCCCACAACCTGAAGCCGGAACTGCAGGAAGCCATCCAGGAAGCGTTCTTCTCCTTTGAATGGGAAGGTACCGCGCTGGAAGAGGAGTTCTCCAAGTCCGGTGAAGCGCAGTTCGTGCCGATTACCTTCCAGGAGCACTGGGAAGTGATCCGCAAGATCGACGACGCCAACGGCGTTGCCTACAACTGCCAATAAGCGGTGAAACGTTTCCGTGCTTGAACTGAACCAACTCTCCAAAACCTACGCCACCGGCGACACCGCCCTGAGCCAGGTCAGCTTCGAGGTACCGGCTGGCCAGGTGGTGGGGCTGATCGGCCCCTCGGGGGCCGGCAAATCCACCCTGATCCGGTGCATCAACCGGCTGGTGGAGCCTTCCGCGGGAAAGGTCATCCTGTCCGGCTCCAACCTGGTGACGCTGCGGGGCAATGCCCTGCGTCGTGCCCGGCGCCGGATTGGTATGATCTTCCAGGAATACGCCCTGGTGGAGCGACTCACGGTGATGGAGAACGTCCTGTCCGGCCGGCTCGGTTACGTGCCGGCCTGGCGGTCGTTTCTGCGCCGATACTCACCGGAAGATGTAACCAAGGCCTTCTCCCTGCTGGACCAGGTGGGACTGTCCGATCACTTCAACAAGCGGGCGGATGCCCTGTCTGGTGGCCAGCGCCAGCGGGTCGGTATCGCCCGGGCGCTGGAGCAGGATCCGGAGCTGTTGCTGGTGGATGAGCCCACGGCCTCGCTGGACCCCAAGACGTCCCGCCAGATCATGCGACTAATTGGCAGCGCTTGCCGTGAGCGCAACCTGCCGGCCATCATCAATATCCACGACGTACTGCTGGCCCAGCAGTTCACTGACCGGATCATCGGCCTGAAAGCCGGCGAGGTGGTCTTCGACGGCAAACCCGAAGCCCTTACTGACCAGGTACTCACCCGCATCTACGGGGATGAAGACTGGACCCGCATGCGCGGGGAGGAGAACACCGGGGAGGCGTCAGAGGCACCCACCGTCGACCTGGCGGAGGGAGTGTAGATGTCCGCACAAAGCTATCCCAACCGCTGGAAACGGCCACCGGTATTGCTGACCAATCCGTTCTGGCGCCGGATGATCTATGCCGGCGCCCTTGTCTACCTGGCACTCGCCCTGCAAAGCGTGGAGATTGACTGGCACCGGGTATGGCTGGGGCTGGACCGGGGCTGGAAGTTCGTCGAAGGCTTCCTGCTGCCAGACTTCACCACCCGCTGGCGGGACATACGCGAAGGGCTCGTGGAAAGCCTGACCATGACGGTGACCTCCACGGTTGCCGGCATCCTGGTCTCCGTGCCCATTGGTATCGGTGCCGCCCGCAACCTGGCACCTGCCCCTGTCTACCTGCTGTGCCGGGGTATCATTACCCTGTCCCGGTCGTTCCAGGAGGTGATCATCGCCATCCTGCTGGTGGCCATGTTCGGCTTTGGTCCCTTTGCCGGCTTCCTGACCCTGTCGTTCGCCACCATCGGCTTCCTGTCCAAGTTACTGGCGGAAGATATCGAAGAATGTGACCGCAGTCAGATCGAAGCCATTCGCGCGACCGGCGCCGGCTGGTGGCAGGTGGTGAACTACGCCGTCCAGCCCCAGGTGATGCCACGCCTGGTGGGACTGTCCCTGTATCGCCTGGACATCAACTTCCGGGAGTCCGCGGTGATCGGTATTGTGGGCGCCGGTGGTATCGGCGCTACCCTCAATACCGCCATCGACCGCTACGAATATGACTCTGCGGGGGCCATCCTGATCATCATCATCGCCATTGTGCTGGTGGTGGAGTATTCCTCATCATGGATTCGCAGGTGGGTACAATGACAAGCACCTCCACACCTGTCTGGCACTACCGCACACCGAAGCAGGCGCTGCTGCGTTGGCTGGGCTGGTTTTCGCTGGTGGCGCTGACGGTATTCAGCTGGCAGCTGATGAACGAGAACACCATCTGGGCCTTTGTCAGCGATGCGCCGGACCAGGCCGCTGACATCGGCGAGCGCATGTTCCCGCCGGCCTGGGGCTACACTGGTCAGCTCTGGGAACCCCTTTGGGACACCATCAACATCGCGACCCTGGGCACCCTGCTGGGCGTCCTGTTTGCCGTGCCAGTGGCGTTCCTGGCGGCCAGCAACACCACGCCCAGCACCCGCTTTGTGCGACCGCTGGCCTTGCTCATTATCGTGGCGTCCCGGTCCATCAACTCCCTGATCTGGGCCTTGCTGCTGGTGGCCATCATCGGTCCGGGACTGCTCGCCGGTATCATTGCCATCGGCCTGCGCTCCATCGGCTTTGTCGCCAAGCTGCTCTATGAGGCCATCGAGGAGATCGATACCAGCCAGGTGGAGGCGGTGCGCGCCACCGGCGCCAGTGGTGCCCAGGTGATCGACTACGCCATTGTGCCGCAGATCCTGCCGGCCTTCTGGGGCATCAGCGTATTCCGCTGGGACATCAATATCCGCGAATCCACCATCCTGGGGCTGGTAGGCGCCGGGGGCCTGGGCATCCAGCTCAACGCCTCACTGGCCACACTGGCCTGGAACCAGGTGGCGATGATCTTCGTGGTGATTCTGTTCACCGTGGTGGTGTCGGAATGGGTTTCCGCGAAGGTACGACAGGCGGTAATCTGACCCCATGGAAGACACACACCCTACCGCCTTCGCCGGGGTAACCCCTGACCCGGCCTGGGCCTTTGACCAGTACCAGCGCCTGCGGAACCAGCTTCCCCCGGCCGATCAAGCGTCTGGAAACAGCGAAACCATCCAGTCGCTGGAGCCGCTACAGGAACGCTTCGACGCCTTCGTATTCGATGCCTTCGGGGTTCTGAATACCGGCATGGCGGTCATCCCCGGCGCCGTGGAAAGGCTTGCCAGCCTGCAGGCCAGCGGCAAGCCGGTACTGGTGCTGTCCAACGCCGCCACCGCCAGCCAGGTGGCACTGACCGCCAAGTACCGAGCCATGGATTTCGACCTGACGGAAAACCAGGTCATCTCCAGCCGCTGGCTGCTGGAAGATGCACTGCGCCGGGAGCCAAGGAATGGACTCTGGGGCGTGATCGCACCACCCACGTCCGACAGCCAGACCCTGCCCGGCATTCGTCAGCAGCCCGTTCGCCCGGGTATCACGGACCGGGAACTGGATGCCTGTGACGGTTTTATCTTTCTCAGCAGTGAAGACTGGAACGAGGTTCTCCATGAGCAACTCACGGCCAGCCTGAAGCGACGGCCTCGCCCGCTGGAGGTTGCCAACCCGGACCTGGTGGCTCCCCGCGGCGATTGCCTGACCCTCGAGCCCGGCTTCTTCGCCCACAAACTGCGGGAAGACACCGGCATCAGCCCACAGTTTTTCGGCAAGCCCTACGCCCCGGCCTTTCAGGCAGCGCTGACACGTCTGGGCGGCATCTCGGCTCACCGGATACTGATGGTGGGCGACACCCTGCACACGGACATCCTGGGCGCCCGCGCGGCCGGCATGGCCACCCTGCTGGTGAGCAGCCACGGTTCGCTGGCGGGCATGGACCTGGACGCCTGTATCGACCAGTGCGGTATCGTGCCGGATTTTATCGCGCCGTCGATCTGACCCTGCTCACCAGGGCAGCTCCTCGCCATTGCTGTGCCAGAAGGAGCCCGTATTTTCCAGGTCCAGCCTGGCAATGCGTTCTGCCAGGCCACGGGCGGATTCCTCCGGGCTGATCAGGCCGCCGAAGTTGACCATGCGGGTCTTCACATAGCCCGGGTGTAACTGGGCCACGGCGATACCTTTCGGCTTGAGGTCCATCGCCAGGGACTTGCCGAAGGCATTGAGAGCGGCTTTCGAGGCCCGGTAGCCGTAACGGCCACCGGAATCGTTGTCGGCAATGGAGCCCATGCGGCTGGTGATATTGGCGATCTTGCCCCCTTCCGGAATCTGCGGCACCAGGGCTTGTGCCACCCGCAACGGCGCATAGGCATTGATTTCCATCTGTACACGAATGGAGTCAAAGTCGATGCTGCCCAGCTGTTCATCCTGCAACAGCCCGGCATTGTTGATCAGCAGGCTGATGGACTTGCCCGCCAGGCCCGCTTTCAGTTTTTCGATGCCGGCATCGGTGGTGACATCCACGCCGTCGATAACCTGCGCGGCCACGTCAACCAGGTCGTCAGAGTACTGGCGACAAACGCCGATCACCTCGCAACCTTCCTGCGCATAGTGTCGGGCCAGTTCCAGCCCGATGCCACGGTTGGCACCGGTAATCACAACCACGTCAGATTCAGCCATAAGACCTCCCCAGGGTTCCGATAAGTTGGTTTCGCCCATCTTCGGCCCGGGGAGCGGGGAGATCAAGGATGTGACGGGCGGTTATCCGTTCCCGGCCACCGCCACCGGGTGCCGATCTGGCAGCATCAGCGACAACAACGACGCCGTCGCCACCAGGGCGGCCGAGATCCACAGGCAGGCCTCCAGCCCCCAGGCCTGGTAGACCCAGCCTGACAGCACGGTGCCCAGAAGCCGCCCGGCGGCGTTGGACATGTAATAGAAGCCCACATCCAGTGACACCCCGTCGCCCCGGGCGTAGCTGACAATCAGGTAGCTGTGCAGGGATGAATTGATGGCAAATAGCAGGCCGAACAACAGCAGCCCGCCGACCACCACAACTTGCGCTGACCAGCCCGCCATCAGCGCGGCCGCAATGGCCGCCGGAATCAGCGCCAGCAATGCAGCCCAGGTAACGGCCCCGGACTTGCCATCCGAATGGCCGGTTATCCTCGGCGCGATGGTCTGGATAAAGCCATAGCCAATGATCCAGCTGGCCATGAAACCGCCCACTTGCCAGTGGTCCCAGCCAAACACCGTGGCCATGTACACCGGCAGGGCCACCACGAACCACACATCACGGGCACCGAACAGGAACATGCGCGCTGCCGACAGCACGTTGATGGCCCGGCTCTTGGAGAGGATCTCACGGAACTTGGGCTTTGCCTTGCTCTTGCCCAGGTCCTGCCCCAGCAGGAACAGACTGGCCAGCCACACCAGCCCTAAAGCCACCGCCATCAGGATAACCGCCCCCTTGAAACCGGCAGCCATCAGCAGCACGCCCCCCAGGAAGAAGCCGACCCCCTTGAGAGTGTTCTTAGAGCCGGTAAGAATCGCCACCCACTTGTACAGGGTACCCTGCTGCTCGTCCGGCACCAGCAACTTGATGCCGCTCTTGGCGGACATCTTGTTCAGGTCCTTGGCGATGCCGGATAGTGCCTGCGCGGCCATTACCCAGGGCACGGTGAGCACAGCCGCCGGGACCGCCAGCATGGCGAGCGCCACAATCTGCAGGAACAGCCCGATATTCATGGTGCGGTTCAGCCCCCAGCGGGCACCCAGATACCCTCCCACCAGGTTGGTCACCACCCCGAAGAATTCATAGAAAATGAACAGCAGGGCGATTTCCAGGGGCGAGTAACCCAGCTGATGGAAGTGCAGCACCACCAGCATCCGCAGGGCCCCGTCCGTCAGGGTGAAGGCCCAGTAGTTGCCGGTTATGACCAGGTACTGGCGGATGGCTGCAGTCATATCAGGCCTGGCCCACCTTGCGCGCCAGCTCGACCGTACGGTTGGCGTAGCCCCATTCGTTGTCGTACCAGGCGTAGATTTTCACCTGGGTGCCATTGATGACCAGGGTGGACAGGGCATCCACAATGGACGAGCGCGGGTCCGTCTTGTAGTCGATGGACACCAGTGGGCGTTCCTCATAGCCCAGGATGCCTTTCAGGTCGCCCTCGGCCGCCTCTTTCAGCAACTGATTGACCGTATCCCGGTCCGTGGGCTGATCCACCTCGAACACACAATCCGTCAGCGACGCATTGGTCAGCGGAATGCGCACCGCATGGCCGTCCAGGCGGCCCTTCAACTCCGGGAAGATCTCGATGATCGCCGTTGCAGAGCCGGTACTGGTGGGAATCAGGGAACTGCCGCAGGCCCGGGCCCGGCGCAGATCCTTGTGGGGCGCATCCAGGATGGTCTGGGTATTGGTGAGACTATGAATGGTGGTTATGGAACCGTGCTTGATGCCCAATTTCTCGTGGATTACCTTCACCACCGGCGCCAGGCAGTTGGTGGTGCAGGAGGCAGCGGTCACGATGCGATCGCTGGCCGGATCAAAGATATCTTCATTAACACCCATGACAATGTTCTTCGCGCCTGCCTCCTTCACCGGCGCGGTGACCACCACACGCTTGACGCCCTGGTCCAGGTAACCCTGCAATACCTCCACGGTCTTGTTGACGCCGCTGGCCTCGATTACCAGGTCACAGCCGGACCAGTCAGTGTCACCGATGGCCTTGTTGCGAGTCACCCGGATGCGCTGGTCCCCAATGACCATATCGCTGCCATCGGCTTCAGCCTGGTGGCTCCAGGTACCGTGCACACTGTCAAAGTTGAGCAGGTGCGCCAGGGTCGCCGCATCGGCCCCCGGGTCATTAATCGCAACGAACTCCAGCTCCGGCCACCCCCAGGCCGCACGCAGGGCAAGCCGCCCGATGCGACCAAATCCGTTAATGCCTACCTTGATCTTGCTCATACTGTGCTCCTGGTAATTCCTGATATCCGAGAAAACGAAGACGCCCACTCACGGGCAGGACACTTCCGGACGGTTCGCCATAGCCTGCAGGCGCGCCTGGGGTGTCTGAATCAGCGCCTGGTTGGCACTGGCGGTTTCATCCAGTACCCGCACCAGCCAGCCCGGTAAGTGAGGGCTAAGGTAATAGTAGACCCACTGGCCATGGCGTTCCGTCTCCACCAGGCCGGTATCGCGAAGGGAGGCAAGGTGGCGGCTGACCTTGGGCTGGGACACGTCCAGCGCTTCGGTCAGCTCACAGACGCACAACTTTTGCTGATCCCGGATCAACAACATTGCCGCCAGGCGCAACTCGTCCGCCAGTGCCTTGAATACCGTCACGGGGTTATAGTCGGTTGCCCTCAGGCCGGTTTCCCTCTGGTGCACGAGGGTGAACAGGCTGATCCGCTCCCGCAGTTCTTTCAGGGTCAGGGCGAACACCGCGTGGCGGTTGCTTTGAGCCGGATCCGGGAAATCCCAGGCGATGCGCTGGGCCGGCTGGCAGACCTCACCACACTCGTTGGCGGCTTTCTCGCACAGGGTGATCACATAGTCCCAGGGCTGATCCTTCAGGCTAGCCAGCCGCTTGCTTCTCAGGCCGTCAGTCGAAATACCGGCCTCCTCCAGCACCCGGAGCGCCATCGGATGGGGGCTTGCCGGCTCGGTTCCGGCACTGGCCACTTCGAACCGGTCACCGGCCATATCCCGGAGCAGGGCTTCCGCCATCAGGGAGCGTGCACTGTTGGCGGTACAGACAAACAGGACCCGGCGCTTCATATGATCACCCATATATTTGATTTAACAGATATCTGTTTTTGTGCATAATAGACACCACCTTATCCCGAGTAAAGGACATTTCTGTGACAACCACCGATGACTTGCCCAACATCGACCCGGAACACTTCAGGACGCCTTCCGGCGGGGCCCTTTCTAACCGCACGCCGTCGGCCCACAAGCCCAGGATCCTGCTGCTCTACGGCTCATTGCGGGAGCGCTCCTTCAGTCGCCTGGTCGTGGAAGAGGCCGCCCGCCTGCTGGAGGCCATAGGCGCCGAACCGCGAATTTTTAATCCCCGGGGGCTGCCCCTGGCAGATGCCGAGGACGCCTCCCACGCCAAGGTTCAGGAGTTACGGGAACTGGCAGAATGGTCGGAAGGCATGGTGTGGTGTTCACCGGAGCGCCACGGCGCCATGACCGGCATCATGAAAACCCAGATCGACTGGATCCCGCTCTCCATTGGAGGCATGCGGCCCACCCAGGGCAAGACCCTGGCGGTGATGCAGGTGTGCGGTGGCTCCCAGTCGTTCAATGCGGTGAATCAGTTGCGGGTACTCGGTCGCTGGATGCGCATGATCACCATCCCTAACCAGTCTTCGGTGCCAAAGGCGTTTACCGAGTTTGATGACAACGACCGGATGTTACCGTCACCCTTCTACAATCGGATTGTGGATGTAATGGAAGAGCTGGTTAAGTTCACCCTGCTGACCCGGGACCGCAGCGACTACCTCACCGACCGCTATTCCGAGCGGGTCGAGAGCGCCGAGGAAGTTTCTAAACGCGTCAATCAGCGATCAATGTGAGAGAAAGCCCATGAGCAAAAGTACCGGAATGGCCGCTGAAACAGATACCAAACAGGGTATGGACCTGTTCGGACGATACCTGTCGGTCTGGGTCGCCCTGGCGATCGTTGCCGGTGTCGCACTGGGCCAACTCGCACCAGCGGTACCTGAGGCCTTGTCCCGGTTTGAATACGCCCAGGTATCCATTCCCATCGCCATCCTGATCTGGGCGATGATCTTTCCCATGATGGCCCAGATCGACTTCAGTGCCATTGTCGGGGTACGCAAGGAGCCCAAAGGCCTGGCAATTACCACCACGGTCAACTGGCTGATCAAGCCTTTCACCATGTTTGCCATTGCCTGGTTCTTCCTGATGGTGGTGTTCGAGCCGTGGATCGCCCCTGACCTGGCCAGCGAATACCTGGCCGGAGCCATCCTGCTCGGGGCCGCGCCCTGTACCGCCATGGTATTTGTCTGGAGCTACCTCACCAAAGGCGATGCCGCCTATACCCTGGTGCAGGTGTCGCTGAACGACATCATCATGCTCTTCGCCTTCGCGCCGATTGTGGTGTTCCTGCTGGGCATTTCCGATATCCAGGTGCCGTGGGACACGGTCCTGTTGTCAGTTGTGCTCTACATCGTGATTCCGCTTACCGCCGGCTACCTGACTCGTCGCACCCTGATTACCCGCCACGGCCAGCACTGGTACGACGAGGTGTTCCTGAAACGCATCGGCCCGGTGACGCCGGCGGCGCTGATTGTCACCC
This sequence comes from Marinobacter bryozoorum, assembly GCF_023156245.1. GTDB lineage: Bacteria > Pseudomonadota > Gammaproteobacteria > Pseudomonadales > Oleiphilaceae > Marinobacter > Marinobacter bryozoorum. Next base: position 58,584 of record NZ_JAKZAH010000001.1, on the reverse strand, counting down.
TGGTACTACTGTTCGCCTTCCAGGGCGAAGTGATCCTGGAGAATCCGCTGCACATTGCACTGATTGCGGTGCCGTTGGTTATCCAGACGGTGTTCATCTTCCTGCTGGCCTACGGCTGGGCCAGGCTCTGGAACGTCCGTCACTGCATCGCAGCCCCCGGCGCCATGATCGGTGCCAGCAACTTCTTCGAGCTGGCCGTGGCAGCCGCCATCGCCCTGTTCGGCCTGCAGTCCGGTGCAGCACTGGCCACAGTGGTCGGCGTACTGGTGGAAGTCCCATTGATGCTGGCCCTGGTGAACATCGCGAACAGGACGCGGGACCGGTTTCCCGCGTAAACTAACGGGTGCACAGTGCCCCTTGCGTCAAGGGGCACTAGACTACAGTCAGATTCACCCGCTTCGGAGTTTGCCTATGCTGAGGTTTTTCAGGATTGTCGACGGTCTTATCAGGGAAATGGATAACCGGGAAGAAGATACCGAGGCCCGGTTACGACAAGCGGACTGGATCGACGCCTGTGAACCCGATGAAGAAGAGCGGCAGGTTCTCCAGCGGCTGCTGAAAACCGATATCCCCGAGTTTGACGATGTGGAGGAGATCGAGGCCTCGGCCCGCTACTTTGTGGACCAGGCCGGGGTGCATGTGCACTCGATGTTTCTCAACCTGGCGGAAGGGCGCCATAACACGGTGTCCGTGGCATTCATCCTGCAGAAAAGCCGCCTGATCACCATCCGCGAAACGGAACTGGCGGACTTCCGCCTGTTGCGCATGCGGGCCCGCCGTGGCCAGGTGGAAGCCGGCGATCCCTGCGAAATGATGGTGACAATTCTGGAACAGAAGGTGGAGAACCAGGCGGACGGCCTGGAGGACCTGCATCGCCAGCTGGAAGATGTCAGCTACCTGGTACTGGAAGACGAAGAGGCTGAGCTGGATGAGGCCATCAACCGCCTGGCCAGGCTGGAGGACAGCAACGGCAAGACCCGCCTGTGCCTGATGGATACCCAGCGCAATATTTCGTTCCTGTTGCGCCACCTGCGCAACGAAGGGGAAGTACGGGAGACCCTCCGGGAGATTAACCGCGACATCGAAACCCTGATGTCCCACACCACGTTCCTGTTCGACAAGATCAACTTCCTGATGGACTCCACCCAGGGTTTCATCAACATCGAACAGAACCAGATCATCAAGATTTTCTCGATTGCGGCGGTGGTGTTCCTGCCGCCCACCCTGGTCGCCAGTATCTATGGCATGAACTTCAAGTATATGCCGGAACTGGAGTGGCTACTGGGTTATCCGGGAGCCCTGGGGCTGATGGTGGCGGCCGGGATTGCGCCTTACTGGTACTTCAAGCGTAAAGGCTGGCTCTGATCAGGTTTGGGGGGAAGGCGGCCATCCGGGAGGGCTTTCCAGAACACGCTCCTTCCGGCACGTCCATGTGACGCTCGAGCTCCGCCATCCCTGGCTCCGCACGGTTCTGGAAAGCCCTCCCGGACACCCGCCGCGATCACCGTGCCAACCTCAGGAAGCTTCTCCAAGTCTCACACCAATTAACATGCCTCCAACGGAGCATAAGCCAACACCAGCCACTTGGCCCCGTCATCAAAGTTCACCTGAACCCGGGTATGGTGACCACTCCCTTCGCTGTTCATCACAATGCCCTCCCCAAATTTGGGATGGCGAACCCGCTGACCCAGGGAAAACCCGGCCTGCTCCATGGGCGCGGAATCAAACAGCCCTTCATTGGGTCGAGAGACCATGGCCGGACGGGTCACCGTGTTGCGAAGGCGCACTTCCTGAATGCAGTCCGCCGGGATTTCCCGCACGAACCGGGACAGGGCGTGGAACTTTTCCTGACCATACAGGCGACGTGATTCGGCGTAGGTAAGGATGAGCCGCTTCATGGCACGGGTGATGCCCACATAGGCCAGCCGGCGCTCTTCCTCCATGCGTCCGGGTTCTTCCAGGGACATGCTGTGGGGGAATAGGCCCTCTTCCACACCCGCCAGGAACACCAGCGGGAACTCCAAGCCCTTGGCGGAATGCAGGGTCATAAGCTGGACACTGTCCTCGTGGGTATCCGCCTGGGCCTCACCGGCATCGAGGGCTGCCTGGGCGATGAATTCCGCCAGCGCGTCCTCACCGTCTTCCACCTCGAAGTCCGACAGGGCACTGACCAGCTCTTCCAGGTTCTCCGCCCGGGCCTGGCCCTTCTCGCCTTTTTCGTTGGCGTGGTAGTCCTTCAGTCCGCTGAGCCTGAGGGTTTCTTCCATCAGGCCCTGCAGGGACGACTGGTCTACCTTCTCCGACACGGTCTGGATGATCTCCAGGAATTGCTGCAGGCCGGATCGGGCCTTGCCCTTGACGGCGCCGGCGTCCAGCATGCGTTCCGAGGCCTCCCACAGGGAGATGCCCTGCTCGGTTGCGTAGGCCCGCAGGTCTGCCAGGCTCTTGGCGCCGATGCCGCGGGTGGGCACATTCACCACCCGTTCGAAAGCTGCGTCGTCCCGGCGGTAGTGGACCAGCCGTAGGTAGGCAATGGCGTTGCGGATTTCCTGCCGGTCATAGAATCTCAGGCCACCGTAGACCCGGTAAGGGATGCCCTGACGCATCAGGGATTCTTCCAGCACCCGCGACTGGGCATTGGAGCGATAGAGTATGGCCGCTTCGCTGCGCAGGTTGCCCTCGTCCACCCAGGCGCTGATGGTGTCGGCGATGTAGTTGGCCTCGTCCATTTCGTTGAAGGCGGCATACAGGCTGATGGGCTCGCCCTCGGGGCCGTCGGTCCACAGCTCCTTGCCGAGGCGGCCCTGGTTGTTGGCAATGACCGCGTTGGCCGCCTTCAGGATCAGTTGGGTGGAGCGGTAATTCTGTTCCAGACGCACCAGGCGGGCGTTGGGAAAGTCCCGCTGGAACTGCTGGATATTCTCGATCTTGGCGCCCCGCCAGCCGTAGATGGACTGGTCGTCGTCCCCCACCACGGTGATGGGCACCCGGTTGCTGGCGAGGATCTGCAGCCAGGCGTACTGGATGGTGTTGGTGTCCTGGAACTCGTCCACCAGGATATGCTGGAAGCGACGCTGGTAATGAGCCAGCAATTCCGGTCGGTGCAGCCACAGTTCATGGGAGCGCAGCAGCAGCTCACCAAAGTCCACCAGGCCGCCCTGGTTGCAGAGCTTCTCGTACTGGCGGTAGATCTGCAGCATGGTGTTGGTGAAGTGGTCCCCCGGGTTGTCCTGGATGTGGTCCGCCCGTAGCCCTTCGTCCTTCTGGCTGTTGATGAACCACTGGGCCTGCTTCGGTGGCCAGCGGCTTTCGTCGATCTGGGCTTCCCGCATGACCCGCTTGATCAGCCGCAGCTGGTCGTCGCTGTCCAGTACCTGGAAGTTTTCCGGCAGGCCGGCGTCGGCATAGTGGGCCCGCAGCAGGCGGTGGGCAATGCCATGGAAGGTACCGAACCACATGCCCCGGGCGGGGATGTTCATCATCTGCTCGATGCGGTAGCGCATCTCCTTCGCCGCCTTGTTGGTAAAGGTAACAGCGAGAATGCCGGTAGGCGGCACGCCATCGACTTGCATCAGCCAGGCCATGCGGTGGACCAGCACCCGGGTCTTGCCACTGCCAGCACCGGCGAGCACCAGCAGGTGGTCGTTCTGGGCGGTGACCGCTTCGCGCTGGGCGTCGTTCAGGGGGTCGATGATGGGGGAGACATCCATGGGTTCTGCCGTTCATTGCCTGGTGGAAAATGAGGCAAGAGTATATCACCCATGGGTGGGGGATTGGGTTATGGGTGGAGAGGTTGAAAGAGCGCCTCGTACCCGAGGCGCTCTTTCAACGCCTGATCAGAATCCGCGCGGAACCGACTGGGGCTCGACGAACTCAAACAGACCTTCGATACCGCCTTCGCGGCCGATGCCGGAGGCTTTCATGCCGCCGAAGGGAGCTTCCGGTGTGGGGCCGGTGCCGGTATTCCAGCCGACGTGGCCGAAGCGCAGGCCGCCGGCCACGCGCTGGGCGCGGTCTTCGTCAGCGGTGAAGACGTAGGAGGCCAGGCCGAATTCGGTGTCGTTGCCCATTTCGATGGCTTCGTCTTCGGTGCTGAAGGAGACCATGGGCACCAGTGGGCCGAAGGTTTCCTCGCGGAAGCAGGCCATGTCGCGCTTGACGCCGGAGACGACGGTGGGCGGGAAGAACAGCTTGTCTTTCGGGAGGTCTTCCGGCTTCGCACCGGCTACGAGACTGGCGCCGTTCTGAAGGGCGTCTTCCAGGTGATGTTTGACCTTGTTGAAGCCGGCCTTGTTGATCAGGGGACCGATATCTACGTCGCCGTTAATGCCGTCGCCTACGGTCATCTTGTTGACCCGCTCAGACAGTTTGCTCGCAAACTGTTCCATGACGCTCTCATGGACAAAGACCCGGTTGGAACAGACACAGGTCTGGCCGCCGCCGCGGAATTTGTTGGCGATGAGGTTATCGGCAGCCTTGTCGAGGTCGGCGTCGTCAAAGATGATGTACGGCGCGTTGCCGCCCAGCTCAAGGGCGAGCTTCTTGACGTGCTCCACGGTGTCCTTGATCAGCGTACGACCTACTTCGGTGGAGCCGGTGAAGCTGAGCATGGGTACGTCCGGGTTTTCGCACAGCTCCTTGCCAATAACGCTGGCCTTGCCCATCACCAGGTTGATCATGCCTTCGGGCAGGTCGACGTTTTCTTCAATAACGGTAAACATCGCAATCATGGTCAGCGGGGTTTCACTCGCCGGCTTGATCACCGACGGGCAGCCGGCGGCCATGGCAGCAGAAAGCTTCTTGGCGATCATGCCGATGGGGAAGTTCCACGGAGTGATCAGGCCCACCACACCAATCGGACGGTAGTGGATGGTCCAGGTGCAGTCCCGGGGTTTTTCTTCCAGGGTGTGGGAGTTGAGCTCGCCAATGGTCTTGGAGAAGTAGTCGAAGAACCCCGCAGCATAGTCCACCTCACCCTGGGCCTCGTTCAGGGGCTTGCCGTGTTCCAGGCACAGGATACGACCAATTTCTTCCTTGTTGGCCTTGAGGGCATCGCGGATCGCTTCCAGCCACTGGCGGCGGGTTTCGATGGCGTAGGGTTCGGTCAGGCGCAGGGCAGACTTGCCGGCTTCGATGGCGGCCTTGACGTCTTCGGCCGGCATGGACGGTACGCTGGCGAGTACTTCACCGGTGGCCGGGTTATAGACATCGAAGGTGTTGTCGCCGGTCGCCTTCCATTGGCCACCGATATAGCCTTTGAGGTTTTTCAGCAGGGGTGATTCGATCATTATGGCTCCTCGTTCTGATAGACAGTCATTTTTAGTTGTTGGAAGCTGTCCGGGTATTGACGTGAACGTCCTGGAGTGAGACTACTGATCAAGTCTCCGGACACCCAGAAGTCCGGGCAGGGTTGATAATTTCTTCAACCATATTGGCTGCCTTTGTCACGTCTGTAAAGGCAATCGGCCAGCGCGGGCAACACCGTGAGCGCCGACTATACTGGTCGAAAACGATGACTCATCAGGAGGCCGTAACATGAAAGCGTATTTCCACCCGTCACAGGACCTGCACGCCCCCAAGACGTATTTTACCCGCGGGCAGATGCGCCAGCCCCAGGAGGTGGCTGACCGGACCGGTCAGATGCTGGAAGGCCTGAAGGAACTGGGCGTGGAAGTACTGCAGCCTGCCGACCAGGGCGCCGGGCCGATCTCGGATATCCATGACCTGGGCTATCTTCGCTTCCTGGAATCCGCCCACCGTCGCTGGATGGAACAGGACGACTGGGGCGACGAGGTCATCTCAAACATCTTTGTGCGCGAGCCCAACCACCTGCAGGGTATCCTGGCGGAAGCGGCCCGCTACCAGGCCGACGGCAGCTCGCCCATTGGCCCCAAGACCTGGGAGGCCGCCTACTGGTCAGCCCAGACAGCCCTTGGCGCCGCCGATGCGATCAAGGCCGGCGAGCGGGTGTCCTACGCCGTGTGCCGTCCGCCCGGCCACCATGCCCGTCGTGATGCGGCCGGTGGTTTCTGTTACCTGAACAACGCGGCCATTGCCGCCCAGCACCTGCAGGACCGGTTTGCCCGCATCGCCATCCTCGATACCGATATGCACCACGGCCAGGGCATCCAGGAGATCTTCTACGACCGCAGTGACATGCTTTACGTATCGATCCATGGCGACCCCACCAACTTCTATCCGGTGGTCACCGGGTTCGAGAACGAGCGTGGCGAGGGGGATGGCTACGGCTATAACATCAACTACCCGATGCCCCACGGCTCCAGTGAGCAGTACTTCTTCGATACCCTGGACAAGGCCATCCGCGACATCCGCCTGTACGACCCGGATGTACTGGTGCTCTGTCTGGGCTTCGATATCTACAAGAACGATCCACAGGCCAAGGTCTCGGTCAGTTCTGAAGGGTTCTCAAAGCTGGGCAAGCACCTGAGCCAGTTGCACCTGCCCACCCTGGTAGTGCAGGAAGGGGGCTATGACCTGGAATCCCTCAGCGAGAACGTGCAGCAGTTCTTCAAGGGTATCGGCGGTCTCTGAGCCGGAAGGCCCGGTTTACTCGGTCAGCCAGTAGTAGAGACGCCCGATGTGCTCGTAAACGAGCCGGGTATTCTGCTCCAGGTAGGTCGCCCGCGGCAGCAGGCTGAGCTCGCCGCCGGACCCCGAACTGGCAAAGCCCATCGGCGCCGGGATGACGTCAAACCCCCGCTTCTCGAACTCGGGGATTGCCCGGGTGAGATGGGCAGCGTGGGTTACCAGTAAAATGGTTTCCATGCTGCCCGCATCCAGGATGCGGGCGCTGAACTCAGCGTTTTCCCGCGTATCCCGGCTCTCGTGTTCCAGCCAGCGGGCCTGGATACCGAAAGCTTCTTCCAGCATCCGCGCCATCAGCTGGGCTTCCGATTCTGCATCGTCCATGCCGTTGCGCCCGCCGGTCAGCAGCAACGGCAGGCCCGTACGCCGGTGCCAACGCGCTGCCTCCGCCAGCCGTGCCAGTGGCGCCTCTGCAACCGTGTCCCTTCCTTTCCATTGGGGCGCATCCGTCTCCCGCCCTCCCCCAAGCACAACGATGACCTCGGCCCGGGATGCTTCCTCCATGGTGGGAACCCCATGATCCTCCAGGCCAATGCTGAGCAATGGCATGGTTGACGGGATCGATAGCAGGTAGAGACACAGTGTACTGAACGCGATCAGCGACCACCCGGTGCGGGGCCAGCGCCGGATCATCACCAGCCCTGCCAGCGCCACAAGGATATTGGCGAACGGCGGGAGTACGGCGAATTTGATAAAGGTCAGCATGGCTGGGATCCGTTCAGGCGCGAGAGGTCACAATCAGGGACCCGGGCGTTCAGCCCGGTGCATAGACCTTGATATTGTCATGGCCCTCAGCCTTCAGGTGCCCGGCATGGACCCGGCTCATGGTGCCCTTGTCGCAGTAAAGCAGGTACTGACGGTGGCTGTCGAGCTGTTCAACCTGCTGGTTCAGCTCATAGAACGGGATATTGATCACCTGGTTGTTGGTCAGGGTCAGCGGTGCGCGCTGTTCCTCGTCCGGATGGCGCACGTCGATGATGACATCGTCCACCGCCGGGATGTTCACCAGTTCAACATCGTCCAGGGTGGTTTCCGGAATCATCATACGCCCCATCGCAGTCTCGGTACGGTCGGCGACCGCCTGCTCCAGGACCGCCGGGTCCATCCGGGATTCGTCGTATTCCACCCTGTCCAGTTTCGCCCGGGTGGCGGGCTTCTGGGAGATCACGCCACAGTATTCGGGCATGTTCCGGGCGTAGGAGTCGGTACCGATCTCATGGGCAATGCGGATAATCTGCTGCTTGTCCATGGCGATCAGCGGGCGAAGCACCACCATGTTGCTGGCCCGATCCACCACGTTCAGGTTGGTCAGGGTCTGGCTGGATACCTGGGCTACGGCATCGCCCATTACCAGGCCTTCTACCTTGATTTCCTCAGCCACTTTATCGGCGGCCTTGAGCATCTGCCGCTTGAGCACCACGCCCCAGTGACGGTGGTTCACCGAGCGCATGATCTCTGCCACTACGCCTTCAAAGGGTACGGAGATGAACTTGACGGAGTGGCTTGAGGCGTAACGGTTCCACAGGTAGCTGGCCACCTGCTTAACGCCCACCTCATGGGCCTGGCCGCCAAGGTTGAAAAACAGGAAATGGCTGCGAAGGCCCCGCCGCATCATCAGGTAAGCTGCCACGGAGGAGTCATAACCGCCGGACACCAGCGTCATTACATTCTCAACAGTCCCCATGGGATAGCCGCCCAGGCCTTCGTGCTTGCGGTGGGAGATATGGAAACTGTCATCCCGCACATCAATCCGGACCTCCACATCCGGCGCCTTGAGCTTTACGCCGGCCGCCTCGGTGCTGGCCAGCAGGAAGCCACCGACCTGACGCTCCAGTTCGCTGGAGGTGAAGTCGTGCTGTCCGGAGCGCCGGGCCCTTACCGCAAAGGTTTTCCCCGCCAGGCGTTTCCCGTAGGCGGCCAGGGCTTTCTCCCCCACATCCTCAAGGCTGACCAGCGGGTAGACCGAGATTTCCTGGATGGTGGAGATTCCGGGAATGCGGCTCAGCTCGTCCAGTACCGGACTGAGCAGGCCCTGGCCTTCGGGTACCTCCACGTCAACCCGGTCCCAGGAACCTTCGACCACGATTTCCGGGTCCAGGCGGACCAGCAGCTTGCGGATATTCTGGCGGAGCTGGCGCATCTGCTGGCGACGAACCGGCTTACTCTTGATGGCTACTTCAGCAGCCGGGCGAATCAGTAACATCATGGGGGACAAATCGACTATCGGGTGACTGGCGTAAAGGAAGTAAAGGCGTTAGTTTACCCGGTTCCCGGAGTGCCTCAAAATCCGGCCTTGCCGAAACCCGCCGGAAACGCGCACAACGAATCATCAGGAGCCAGGTAATCCATGCAGAAACAGCCCACGGTGAACGCCCTCATCTCCCCCGAAGGCAGCCTTGAAATACTGTCGAACCACGAAGTCAGCCGCCTCAAGGACCGCAGCGAGGGCGGCCTGTACCAGTTGTTCCGGCAATGTGCCCTGGCCGTACTCAATACCGGCGCGGAAACCGACGACACCAAGGACCTGATGGAGGCCTACTCGGATTTCGACATCCGCCTGGTGCCCCAGCCCCGGGGACTGAAGCTGGAGGTGGTCAACGCCCCGGCCAGCGCCTTCGTGGACGGGGAAATGCTCCGTGCCATCCGCGAGCACCTGTTTGCGGTGTTGCGGGATATTGTCTATTCCAACTCCATCCCCACGTCGGTGGCGGGCTTCCGGAAAGACAACCCCGAGGATCTCACCAACCTGATTTTCCACATCCTGCGTAACGCCAGGGCGCTGCAGGCCGGTCGTTCCCCGGACCTGGTGGTGTGCTGGGGCGGGCATTCCATCAGCCGCGAGGAGTACACCTACAGCAAGGAGGTGGGTCATCAGCTGGGTCTGCGTGGCCTGAGCATCTGTACCGGTTGCGGGCCCGGTGCCATGAAGGGCCCCATGAAAGGCGCCACCATCGGCCACGCCAAGCAGCGGGTCAGGAACGGCCGTTACATCGGTATTACCGAACCGGGCATCATTGGCGCCGAAGCCCCCAACCCCATCGTAAACGAACTGGTGATCATGCCGGATATCGAGAAGCGCCTGGAAGCCTTCGTGCGCGCCGGCCACGGCATCATCGTGTTCCCGGGCGGCGTCGGCACCGCCGAGGAGATCCTCTATCTGCTGGGGCTGCTGTTACATCCGGACAACGCCGACATCCCCTTCCCGGTGGTGTTCACTGGCCTGCAGGAGAATGCCGAGTATTTCGAGATGATCGACAAGTTCATCTGCAACGCCCTGGGCGAAAAGGCAGCGGAGAAATACGAAATCATCATTGATGACCCGGTTCGCGTGGCGCAGACCATGAAGAAGGGCATATCGGAGGTAGAGACTTTCCGGCGGGCCATGCAGGACGCCTACCATTTCAACTGGATGCTGAAGATCGATCCGGTGTTTCAGCTACCCTTTGAACCCACCCATGAAAGCATGCGCGCACTGGAGCTGCACCGTGACCAGCCGGTACACCTGGTTGCGGCCAATCTGCGCAAGGCCTTCAGTGGCATTGTGGCAGGTAACGTGAAACAGGACGGGATAAAGCAGGTGGAAGCGAAGGGGCCGTTCGAGATTGCCGGCGACCCGGTTCTCCTGGATCCCCTGGAAGATATGCTGGCAGCCTTCGTTGCCCAGAACCGGATGAAACTGCCAGGCAGCTCTGCGTATATTCCCAGCTACCGCATCGTCAGTGGTGGTTACTGAGAAACCTTACAGCCACCAGAAAGACACGCAAACAAAACGGCCGGTGTAAAAACCGGCCGTTTTGTTCTGGACTGCGGGGCCAAAGAGGCCGACACAGTCATGCACTACTGCACACGCACTACTGCACCTTACTTGCCACCCGCAGGCAGGCTGGCGTAGTAGGCTGCCAGGTTGGCAATGTCTTCATCGCTCAGGCCAGTTGCCTGACCCTGCATGACAGGCGCCTGGCCACCGGAGCGCTGCTTGTTCTTGTACGCTTTCAGCGCGGATACGAGATAGGCCTCGTTCTGGCCTGCCAGGTTCGGATACCCGGGAATCTGGGCAATACCGTTCTGACCGTGACAGGCGGCACAGACCGCTGCCTTAGCCTTGCCGGCTTCAGCGTCACCCGCAGCGCTTGCCACGCCGGGTACCGCAAAAGTGGCAACTACAGCGCCTGCCATTACCAGTTTTTTCAAGCTCATAGGTCTCTCCATCAGTTATTTGGAACCTTTGGTCCGTTTTATAGCACAGCCTTCCTGACACCGCACATGAGTTAGATCAAGAGCCTGCCCCAGGCAGCGCGCCTCCGACCTTTGTACGCTTTATTTCTGATACAGTTAGCCGCACAGTAAGTACTTGTACCCAACCTAGACGAATTAACGGGAAGCGTCCAAATATTATGAGCATTGAGACCCGCGAACTCCCTTGCCGTGGTGGCAAGCTCGGCCTGATGACCCTGGACTCGCCGGATACCCTGAATGCTCTGTCGTCCGATATGTTCCACCAGATGCAGGCCTGCCTGGATACCTGGGCCGGAGATGAGAGCATCTGCCTGGTAATGATTACCGCCAACGGCGACCGGGGGTTTTCCGCCGGCGGTGATATCCGTGAGCTGTACCATGCCCTGGAAGCGAGTGCGGATGCGACTACCGTTACCAATGTATTCGCCCGGGAGTACCGGGTGGATTACACCCTGCACACTTTTCCCAAGCCGGTGGTCACCCTGGCCCACGGGATTACCATGGGCGGCGGCATGGGGCTGTTACAGGCCAGCCGCTACCGGCTGGTGACCCCGGACGCCGCCCTGGCCATGCCCGAGGTGACAATCGGACTGTTTCCGGATGTAGGCGCCAGCTGGTTCCTGAACCGGTTGCCCGGCAGTATTGGCCTGTTCATGGGGCTTACCGGGGCACGGATGAACGCCACCGATGCTATGCGCATTGGCCTGGCCGACCTGGTGATCCAGCGCAGCCAGCAGGACGAGCTGATCAACCGCATCGTCGATCAGTACTGGACCGGTGATATCGCTACCGACGACAACCGGCTTTTCCGGTTGCTCAACCAGCTGGAGGAGGCTCCGGCTGAGGCCTTGCCAACCAGCGAGCTGGCCACCCACGAGCAGGAAATCGCCCGCCAGTGCCGACGTGATGAACTGTCCCGTGTTGTCGAGCGATTGCTGAACAGCTCCACCAACGACCCCTGGTGGCGGGCATGCATTGATGGCTTGCGAAGTGCGTGCCCGGTGTCACTGTGCCTGCTGGAGCGCCAGCTGGCCCATGGCCTGCAGATGTCGCTGAAGGATATTTTCCGGATGGAGCTGGTCATGGTGACCCGCTGTGGCGAGAACCCCGACCTTCGGGAAGGCATCCGCGCCCGCCTGATCGACCGGGACAACCAGCCCGCCTGGCGTTACCGGTCGTTAGCCGAGGTACCGGAAGACTATGTGGAGGACCACTTCACGCCTCCCTGGCCTGAAACGGAAGATCCCCTCGCCGATCTCTAGGGGGGGCCTCTGGGGGCCAGGTTATCCAGTTGTTCTGCGTTAACCGTTACACTACTGAAAACAGGGAAGAACAGGCTCCTCCACCTATGTTCACACGAACCGCCGTCCATTCAGCCCGGCACGCCCTGGCGATCGCCCTGGTCACCCTGCTTTGGCTGTCGCAGCCGACATCGGCTGCAGCGGCCGTGACCGACCTGTTGCCGGGCACGAAAGAGGAACAGGGAGCAGAATCCCCGGAAGCGCCCTCACAGCGCGGAGAATCAGGGACAACCGAAGAAACAGCCGCTAAAGAAACCGAGGAAGAGCCACCACCCGAGCCTTCAGCAACGCCGGTTCAACCCGTACTGGAAGAAGAGCCGGAACAACCGCTGCAAAGTGAGCTGCCAGCGGCGGAGCATGCCGATATCCGCCAGCAGATCGAAACCTTGCGAGAAGCCCTGGCAGAACGCCAGGCAGCCCTGGAGGCCAGCCAGCGCCGCCTGCTCCAGGCCCGGTCCCTGCTGGAACGACTGGACAACGAATACCGCAGCTTTGAACTGCGGCTGGAAACCGCCGGCCTCAACCTCACCAAGGACTACGCCCGGCTGCTTCGCCAACGCCTGGAGCGACTGCAGAGCCAGACCATCGCCGACGGCCTCACCGAAGGCATCAGCACCCAGCTGTCCGCCGCGCGGGAGGAACAGCTCCGGCTGGAGGAGTTTGAGGCACTCAGCGCTCCCGAAGACACCGACCGCGGCCGCCTGAGAGAGCTACGCACTGAGCTCATCGTCCAGCTGCACGGCGTGGTTACTGACCACATTGCTGTACTTAACGACTACTACAACACAGTGGTCGCGCTGCGTGACCGTTTTTCCGCCTACCAGGAACTGCTACAGCAGCGCCTGTTCTGGCTGCCCAGTGCAGAGCGGGTATCACCAGCCATGGCCGGCGAGCTTTACCAGGGTGTCAACTGGCTGCTGTCAGAGTTGCAGTGGTCAGAACTGAAGAGGGCCGTCAGTTTATCCTTCGATGAGCGGGGTATCCGGATACTGCTCATTCTGACCATCCTGGCGGTATTGTTCATGCGACGACGCCACCTCCGTAACGCCGTCATCAATACTGGCGAAAATGTCGGCAACGTAGGCAAGGACCGCATAGCCCTGACCCTGTCTGCTGCAAGCCTGAGTTTTTTGCTGGCGCTACCCTGGGTCCTGGCGCTGTCGGCCGTGGCACTTATCCTCAAGGAGGGAAACGCGCTGTTCGCCGCACTGTCCTCGGGATTTACCGGCGCCGCCTTCGTGACCCTGCTGCTTCGCATACTTCACTCGGTGGCCAGGCCGGAAGGATTGGGTGAACGTCATTTCCACTGGCAGACCGCTACCCTGGCAGCCATACGTCATCAAATGCCGCTTTTGCTGGCCGTGCTGACGCCCATCGTCATAATCCTGCCCACCATGGAGACGCCGGAAGGGGCAGGTTACAGCAACAGCCTGGGGCGTTTTCTGTTCCTGGTTGCTTCCGGGGCGCTGGCCTGGTTCGCCTACCGGGTCATGTCCGCTGTGTTAATCGCCAACCCATCCAATCGCTTTCTGCGCGGCGCCCGGGTTGTTACCGTGGCCATTCCACTGTTGCTGGCAATGGCGTCCCTGTGGGGTTATCACTATACCGCCGTCCAGTTGGAAGGCCTGTTGTTCCTCAGCGGTTGCTGGCTGGCAGCCGTAATGATGATGTATTACCTGGCGCTGAGAGCCCTGTCCGTCCGGGAGCGTCGGATGACGCTCAAGCGACTGAGGGAGCAGCGTGCCGCTGAGCGCAAACTGGCCGAAGCCCGGGAATCCGCCGAGAATTCCGGTGAAGGGATGCCCGTGGCGCTGGACATGCCGGAGATGGACCTCAAGGATATCAGCCACCAGAGCAAGGCGCTGGTGCGCATTGTCGCCTACGTACTCGCTGCCTCGGTACTCTGGGTATTCTGGTCCGATGTTATTCCTGCGCTGCAGGTCTTCGACAGCATCACCCTCTGGTCGATCTCTGGTGCGGAAGGCGAAGAAGCCCTGCCGATCACCCTGGGCGACCTGATGCTGGCGCTGCTGTTCGGCATTGGTACGGTGCTGGCGGCCCGCAACCTTCCGGGCACCCTGGAGGTCATGCTGCTCAGCCGGCTGAACCTGGAACCCGGCGCCGGCTATGCCATTACCACCCTGGCCACCTACATTATCGTCCTCGCCGGCATCGTAGCGGCCCTGGCGGTGATCGGGTTGCAGTGGTCAAAGCTGCAATGGCTGGTGGCAGCGCTGGGTGTAGGCCTCGGCTTCGGGCTGCAGGAAATCGTTGCCAATTTCGTGTCAGGTATCATTCTGTTATTCGAGCGCCCCATCCGCGTTGGGGACACGGTCACCATCAACGGCATTACCGGCACCGTCGCACGTATTCGCATCCGCGCCACGACGCTGGTGGACTGGGACCGGAAGGAGCAGATCATCCCCAACAAAACCTTCGTCACCCAGGACCTCACCAACTGGACCCTGACGGACCCCATAACCCGAGTGATCATCCGGGTGAGCGTGGCCTATGGCTCCGATGTGGACAAGGTTCGGGACCTGTTGCAGGCAGTGGCTGAAAACAACGAGCGCGTGGTGGACGACCCGGCACCGGCGGTTTTCTGCGTTGGTCTGGGCGAGAGCAGCGTCGACTTCGAAGTGCGCGTGTTCGTCCGTGACCTGCTGGACTTCATGCCCCTGTCCCACGAACTCCACTCCGCCATCACGCGCTCCCTGCGGGAAGCGGAAGTCGAAATCCCGTATCCGCAGCGCGACATCCATATCCGCACCGCACCCATGCCCCGGGGTGAACCGGTCGCAAAGACCGAGGGTTCATCCTGATGGCGCCGTCCACGTTGTGTAACACCGGGCGGCTATACTCCAATGGTTCCCAACCGAGGTAAGCCGATCCGATGTTTGAGATGTTCCTTTCCACCTACGTCAGCTCCACCATCCGCTTTCTGTTCCTGCTGGCGCCCTTCTTTGTGGTGTCCATGTTCCTGGCGCTCACCCGCGGACTGCCAGCGGCAGAGAAGGCATCCATCATCAAGCGGGCCTCCATCTCCGCACTGATTCTGGGCCTGGTCCTGTTCTTCGCCGGCCCGGTGCTGTTCAGTGCCATCGGAATCACACTGAACTCCTTCCGTATCGGCGCGGGAAGCCTGCTGTTTTTGACCGCCATCAGCCTGGTAACCAGCGGCACCCGGAACCACGCTACCGGCCTGCCTGAAGAGGAGCGGGACGATGTGGCCGTCGTGCCACTGGCCATCCCGGTAATGATCGGCCCGGCCACCATCGGCGCCATCCTGGTCTACGGCGCGGAACTGAAAGCCGTGCCGGAAGTGGCCGGCGGCCTGCTTGGCCTGCTCTCGGGTTTGTTGATCCTGGCGGTATTGCTGCACCTGTCGGGGCACCTGGAGAAACTGCTGGGTAAGACGGGACTGAATATCCTCTCCAAGATCAGTGGGCTGATACTGTCTGCTATGGCTGCGGAGATTGTGATGACTGGGGTTGCAGGGTTTGTAGGGTCACTTTGATCAGCCTTGCAGCTGAAACAGGGATGTTTACACGACCATCCCGCGCGACACTAAACAAAAGCGAACATTCGAGTCAGGTCTTTCCTCCTGAGCCCCACAAGCTAATCACACCAATTTCATCCAGTATGATTGAGAGAGCAAATTGCAGACGCTGAATGTTACATGGCAGAGTTAGTCATGATCAGCTAAGCTATTGTTTTACTGAATGATGTATAGCGCGGTTGATGGTTCAATGTCAGCAATCATGACGCAGTCAAATTTCTGCAATGATAAAGCGCGCTGCCTAATTGCTGTTAGATTTCATGGTGTCTAAATGAGAGTAAACGAGACCATCGTCCGTTCAGGATACTTTTGGACGCCGGATGCGCCTGACAATAAGCTCCCAGGGACCCTCACTATCAGTGATGGGGGAGAGATCGAACTTGAGGTCATAGGAAATTTTGATGGGAGCGCTGGCATCCCAAACCCTATGGACGAAATGGACGTCAAGAAGATTATCGGCCAGATAGAAAAATCTGGCTATGTGACCATCGACGATTGCCTCTATCGCCATAAGAACTTTGCCTTTGGAGGAATCGCGAAATCGACTTTGACTGGTCATAGGGCATTGTTTGGAGTACACCTACTTGACCCGGAACCCCAAATTGATACCTATAGGTGTTCATTTGAGGGTCTTGATGAGTGGGTCGCAATATCCGGTATCAAAGCGCAAACTGACTTCGAAGCCAAAACAGCAACAATCACCTTTGAGCCCCCTCCGAAAATCAGTTACGAACTTACTGATGGGTATACCTTTTCGGTTATATTTGGTTGGACGGCGCCATTTTCTGGTGGCTCTACGGAGGCCAAAATAACGCAACGGGCATATTTGGAAATACACTCCACAGAGCTCAGACCACTCGGTGATTTCATATACATCTCGTACCGGTTTGCAAACTTTCTGGCTTTAGCCCTAGATGAATCGACTAGCCTTAAGGATGTGACGATTTCTTCATATGCAATTGTTCAAGATTTCGGCGGCGGTGAAGATAAGAAAACAAAACCAATCCAGATCGAAACGTATTATCAAAGTTTGCCCTTTTCTGAGTCGGTGCCGCAGTTGAAACGGCCAAATATGCTCTTCGCCTATCCGCAGGTGCGGGAAAAACTTGGCTCAATGCTCTCATCTTGGATGAAGATGTATGAAGTAATTGGCCCGGCGTTAAGTCTGTACTTCGCTTCAAAGGCGGGAGAACATAAGTATCTAGATGGGAAGTTTCTTGCGCTCGCACAAGCACTGGAAACGTACCACCGCCGAACCACTGACGATGTTTTGATGGACGATAAAAAGTTTAAACAGCTGGTAAAATCTCTTGTGGAATCATGCCCAGAAGAACAGCAAGACTGGCTGAAAGGTAGGCTTTCCTTTGGCAACGAGTTGAGCTTGGCCAAAAGACTGAAAAAAGTATTTGATCCGTACAAAGCTCAGTTAGGGAACTCTTCAAAGCGCAGCACGCTAATTCGTAAAATAGTCGATACTCGAAATTATTTAACTCATTACAGTAAGGATATCGAAACAAAATCGGCGAAGGGCCGTGAGTTATGGGACATTTGCCTAAAAATGGAAGTGATCTTCCAGCTCTGTCTACTGCGGGACGTCGGACTAACAGAAGCCGAAGTGTCAAGTATCGCCAGCCAGTCATACAGCATTAAGCAGAAGTTGAATGAAACCTAACAATCGGCTGCACAGCGACCTGGACTTCCCCCAGTTTGGTGGCGGCGCCCCAAAGAGGTGGCTTATCCATGGGCAAGGCTCGTTCAAGTCAAAGCCACTTTTCGTCCTAGAAGTAAAGAATAGAAAGGGAAAATAAGTTCATGGGAAGTTACCATAATGATCAGCCGATTAGCGGCGAAGAGGAAAATCCTGACCTCTTGAGTAGAAAGGAGTTTTCTGAGCGTTTGGCAAAAATACTTCTCGTAGCACCCACTGATGACTGTATGACAGTATCTCTTGAAGGCGATTGGGGCTATGGAAAAACATCTGTAATTAATCTCGTTAAAAGAACTTTATCACAACAAGAAAATAGTCCTGTAATAGTGGAGTATAATCCATGGTTGGCGGGGAAAGCAGAGGCCTTAGTGCAAGATTTTTTGGTTCAGTTTTCCGCGCAACTCAATATACCAGATAGGCCAAAAGAAGGATTAAAGGCCTCTAGGGAGTTATTGGCGTACTCAAAGCTATTTAACGCCATGAAGTTCATTCCTGGAGTGGAACCATGGGCTTCAACTGTTCAAGGGGTTTTCAGTGCGGTTGGTGGCGCCACTCAAAAGATTAGTAAATTAAGAGAACTTGATCTGCTTGGGAGAAAGAAAAAGATAAACTCTATTCTAGAAAATCTGGGAGTGTCAATAGTCGTTGTTATTGACGACATTGACCGATTGACTCCGGATGAAGCATTCCAAGTGATTAGGCTGGTAAAGGCCGTAGCCGATTTTCCGGGTACATCCTTTTTATTGTCATTTGACCCGACTTATCTCGCAAAATCGCTTGAAAAGCAGGGTATTGACAAATCAAGTCAGTATATAGATAAAGTAGTTCAGCTAAGAATTCCTTTGCCTCTTATAGCCCATCGTGATCTTCAGAATCTAGCCAATATCGAGCTCCAAAATTTATCGGAAAAATCTTTAACAGATAGCTTTGAGCGTGACCAGGAAAGATTGAGTTATTTATATCATCGTTATGCAAAGCATCTTATAAGAAGCCCTCGGGAGCTAAAAAGGACTTTCAATCATTTACGTTTTGTACTTGCTCAGACCGAGGGTAAGGTTTGCTTCACAGACTTGTACTGCCTATCTATTCTGGCCATAAAGAGCCACGAAATATATCAATCAATAAAAGACTCCCCCGAATTGTATGTCGGCCGAAAATTTGATGACGATATTTCTTTTGAAAAGCGGGAAGATGTTATAGAAATAAATAAAGGAAAAAGAGACGCCATTCTCGCGAAGTGTTCTGAAAAAGATTCTATCTATATAGGAGGGATATTAAAAGAATTGTTTCCTCTTCTTGATGATGCCGCTTATTCAATGTACGGCTCTGATTACGATAAATGTGGACGGGTAGCGTCGGAGAAACGTTTGTATACAGCCCTTCATTATCAGGTTCCACCTGGTTCAGTGTCAGATACGGAGATAGTTTCGTTTCTAAGCGGAACTATTAATCGTGAAGAGTATTTGAAGAAAGCAATTGATGAAGATTTTGTCGAGAGGTTATTCGAGCTTCTGCAACAGAATATAGAAAAGGCAAGCCAGGAGGACGCGCTTCATTCTTTGAAGGCGATGTACTATGTCTTTTTTGACTCGGATTATATTAAAAGACACGAATATGAGTTTCATGGTTTCTTTAAGTTTGATCTTTATCGAAGCATTATGTGGTTGACGTTTTCAATTATTGAGAGTTCTGATCAAAAAGAAAGTTTTCTTTTCGAGCTTCTTGAAGAGCAAAAAGCACTTCCGATTACAGCAGATATAACGCGTCGCTTGTTGTTGCAGATAGGAAGGATAGAAACAGACGAGCCGCGATTTAAGCAAGAGCAGTGGTTACCAAAAGAGAAGAGCGAAGAATATATCGAGCTCTGGTCTGGCTTGGTGATGAGGGAATTGTTGGAAGGAGATCTTGTAGACTCTGTTCATGCTTCACATATTTATTTTATTTTTTATCGCGCGTCTAAAGAGAAAGCCAAGCAAGTTTTCAGCCGGTGGCTATGTGAAGAATCAGGCCTAGAAAAGGTCGCGAAGCTTATAGGCAGGTGTGGCAGTGATTCAACGAACGGTCCGTATGCGGAAATATCTGAAGAATCACTGTCTGAGCTATTGGATTATCAACTTCTTAAAAAGCTCGCTGACAATGAACTGAAAAGCTCGACAGATAATCTTTCGACATACCTGCAAGCTGTTTACAGAAGTATTTCGACAGGTGATAAGTATTACCTTAACGACGCCTCTAAGGGTGAAAAATTCTAATATTATTAGGAATCGAGCAGAAAATATTCGGCTGGTAGGGACTGCACTTCGCCTCAAGCAGTTCCTAGTCCGGTTCTTAATCGATTTGCTCGAATGTTCGCTTTGCGACCAAAGCGGCCGATCTAAGGCGCCTCGATTCGGCCGCTATATTGGCATCGTAGTTGGCTTATTCAGAAAGCATCGAAGCCGTCAGCTTGCGCACCCGGGATTCTCCGTCCCGTTGTCCGTGGCATAACCCTTGAATTCGTAAGTTTGACCAAGTGCGGCTCTGAAGCACACAGGCAATCCAGAGCGAAGCCTGTTCCGACGTTGAAAGGCGCATCGCTACCCCGACTTGCATTGTCAGGCGTCGAAGCACCGCCAAGCTCAGTTCAAACCCCCGATGCCCATGAGCAAAAGCCTCCAGCTCAATACGCTCCTGCTCTGTGAGTGGCGGCGCCGATGGCAAATCAGAGGTGATGGCCAGAACCAGCTCCGGCGACAGTGATGGCCACACCACCGGCAGCATGACTGGCCACTGCTCCGAAAAGCGCTTCGAAAGCCGCTGCTGTGCAGCCACGCCACTGTCCGTCAGCCCCAGAAGCATCTGCACCGCATATTCCCCAGAGCTTGCCTCACGGCTGATGCCAAGGCGCACGGTGTTGAACCCGGCGGAGCGCCAGAACCGCAGCAACTCAGTTGAGGCGCCATAGCTGGTGCCAACCGCATCCAGTTGCAACTCCCTCGCCGCCCTGGCGGCATGCTCGAGAAGCTCCCGGCCCAGGCCACGGCGGCGGCATTGGTCATGGACGGCGATACGGACGACTCTCAACATCCGTAGGGTGGCTGTCTCGGCATCACCACCATGATTTGCAAGCGACTGCGGTAACAGATGGCCCTTGAGCCGTCGCTCGCCCCGCATGACCTTTTGTGCCAGTTCGGTGTCCAACCCACCCTCCACCGTGGCCCAGAGCACACCGACAATATCGGCCCCTTGCCGGGCAACCAGGGTGACCGCTCCCGGATCGTCCATCCATTGGCGCAGGTCGCCGGGCGTGGTGCGATAGTGAGCGTCCACCAGCAGTCCGAAGGCGTTGGAGAGGTCCTGTTCGCTTGCCTCTGCCGGACGCCCTTTTTCGATCACGACCTCATCGTGGTGTACCGGGCCCACGGCGGAGGCATCCAGCAGGAAAAGCCGGTTCACCAGCGGCTCGAGGGGGTCGGACGATGACCAGCGAACCGGCTGCTCCATGGTCAGCCCCTGCCAGTGAGGTGTTTCCCGGTCCAGTACCGCCCGAAAGCGAAGATTGAAGCCCCGACCAGAGCCTTCATAGCCGTGGACGGTTGAAGCAAACACCACTCTCGGCCAGCCCAGCAGGATGTGCCGGAGTAGCGGCGCCGGGATGGCGGCGGCTTCATCCACCATGACCAGTTCTGCTTCCGGCCTACGAGCCAGCAGCTCATCCACCGGGAGCCATTGCAGGGTTTCGCCGGAACTCAATTCGAGCAATGTCTGGCCTGTATAGTCGTGGCCAGCCTCCGCTGCAGCGTGCCTGAACAGTGTGGAGACATTTTCCTTGCGGGGAGACACCACCAGGATCCGGTGGCGGCCGCCCTGCAAGAGTCGCACGGCGGCTATACCCAGGGCTGCGGACTTGCCCCGCCCACGGTCTGCGGTGATCACCAGGGGGCGCCGGCGGCGGCCCTGACCGGTGTGGAGGATGTGTTCGATGGCTCGCTCCTGGTCCGACGTGGCCGCCGGGCGAAATGGCTCGATAGCCACGTCATCAACTGGCAAGAGCGGGGGCGCGCCATCACCATTGGCCTCAAGGCGGATAACGGACGAATCCTCCGCCAATATCCTGGCCATCCGGGCCATGAAGGGATGCTGCCCTTCGGCAGGTAACCCCATCCGGGCATAGTCGGGGTCGGCGAAGGTATCCCACTCGGCAAGTTCCGGCATCAGCCAGAACCACAAACCGCCTGCCTGCAGGGTGCCGCTGAGTGCCGCCAGCGAATCCGGCGGATTCCCCTGCCAGCCATCCCATACCAGCACCGGGTTTTCCGTACCCAGGTGCTGCCTGGCCTGGTTGGCCGAGATGGTGGTCAGCGCGGGGTATGGCAAAGCGTCAGACTCGCCAACCCACAAACCGCCTGCCGGCGACAGCTCTGACAAAACCCTGCTTACCAGGGCGAGGGCCTGCTCGCGGGTGCCTTCCACCAGCACCAGGCGCCGCTCACCCCGGGCCGCCAGCCGCTGCGACAGGTCCTGCCAGCTGCCTTCGTTCACTAGTTCAGATCCACCGAATGCCGCTTCAGGTCCGCCAGGTCACAAATATCCAGCGCCGCCCGGTGGGTGGCCTTCAACCGGACCCGGGGCGCACAACCGGCCTCCAGGGCTTCCCGCCAGCGGGCGGCGCACAGGCACCAGCCATCACCAGGGCGCAGCCCCGGAAAACCGAATTCCGGTCGCGGTGTACTCAGGTCGTTGCCCCGGCTGCGGGAGAATGCCAGGAACTCATCGGTGACCACCGTGCAAACCGTGTGGCTGCCGAAGTCTTCGGGACTGGTATTACAGCAGCCATCCCGGAAAAAACCGGTCACCGGGTCGGTGCCGCAGTTCTCCAGCGGTTCGCCCAGTACGTTGATGGACTCATCCTGCGCCTGTGCCATGGAATCGCTCCTTGTCTGAAGGTTGCGGTCATTATGAAGTACCACTGACACTGTGTCAGGGCCCCGGCACTGTCGAGAACCATTCGGGATTTCCTTTGCGCTCCTTTACAATGGCGCCATGACCAGCCCACTCCCCGATTTCCTCACCAGCGAACAGCGCGAGATCATCACTGCCGGCCACGAGCATGCATTGATCACCGCGGTGGCCGGCAGTGGCAAGACCACCACACTTGCCTGGCGGCTGCGCTGGCTGCTGCAGCAGGGCCACGATCCCCGCCGTATGCTGGTGCTGATGTTCAACCGTAGTGCCCGGGTGGACTTCGAACGCAAGCTGCGGGACGTCACCCGTGACCTGGGCCTGGCGCTGCCGGAGGTGCGCACCTACCACGCCATGGGGCTTCGCCTGTACCGGCGCTTCGTGCAGGAAGGTTACCTGCCGGCCTTCTCCGAGAAAATCCTCACCGAACAGGAAGTCAGCTACCAGGCCTGGCTGCTGACCCGGCAGCTGGCTCCGGAAGAGCTGGCAGACGAGATTCGCCGTAACAAGAAGGACTATGTGGAAACCGCCACCGGTTTCATTGACCTGGTGAAAACCACCCTGACCCCGGTGGACGTAGTGTTCGAGGAACTCGGTTACAGCGATCGCCACCGGTACCTGATCGACCTGTTCCACGCTTTCGAACAGTGGCGCAAGGCCCGCAGCCAGATCACCTACGCTGACATGCTCTATGAACCGGTGATGGCCATTCACCAGAACACGGCCCTGCAACGACTGGTGGGTAACAAGATGGACCTGGTGCTGGTGGACGAATACCAGGACACCAATGAAATCCAGCACCTGCTGCTGCGCTACGTAGCCGGTGACCGGGCGAAGGTGACCGTGGTCGGGGACCCGGACCAGACCATCTACGAGTTCCGGGGTGCCCGGCCGGAATTTATCCTGACCCGGTTCCGGGAGGAATTCGACGACCCCCTGCAGCAAACCCTCAGCTACAGTTTCCGCTACGGCCACCGGGTCGCGCTGCTGGCTAACCACCTGATTACCAATAATCAGGGGCGTAATGACGTGCTTTGCCATTCCCACCCGTCAACCCCGGCCACCCGGGTCCACCTGCACGAGAACGAGCAGGACAGCAGCATTGTCGTGAAGTTGCTGGAGTCACTCCCGGAACCGGAACAGCAGCAGACCGCGATCCTGTTCCGGGTCTGGAGTCAGAGCGTCCCCATCGAGCTGCGCCTGCTGGCCCGGCAGATTCCCTATCGCATCGACGCGGGCAAGGGCGCCCTGTTCAGCCGGGAGGTGGAGGCCATTACCAGCCTGCTGCAGGTGGTCACTGGCCAACTCCCCAATATGACCGCCGAGGACCGGCTCGACGTCGCAAGGCAGCTACTGCGGTTTCCCCATGTTGGCCTGAAGGAGCAGGAGTTGACCAACATGGCCCGGATGCTGGCCGGCTTCGAGTCCGATTGGGGCCAATGCCTGCTCAGCCTGGATGAATCGGCCCTCGGCCCCATGCCGGCCCGCAAGCTCCGCCGCCTCGGTGAAGCACTCACGACGCTGGCAGGCTACACCGGCCCGGTGGCAACCTTGCTGAAACGGTATGCTGAGCAAACCGACCTGTTCGAAGGCATCCGCAGCCTGGCCCTCACCCACGAGACGGCCAACGAACGCATCGATACGGTGCTCGGATTCCGGGATTACCTGGCAACACTGGATGTGCCCCCGGCGGATGCCCTCGCCCACCTGCACAACCTCCGCCGCCAGGCACTGGAAAAACAGGACAGCACCGACAAGGCAGCAGGTGGCGTGCTGCTTTCAACCATCCATCGGACCAAGGGCCTGGAATGGTCACGGGTGATCATCCCCGGCCTGCAGGAAAAGTATCTTCCCTACAGTCCCCGTCAGCAGGAAAACCTGCAGGCATTTATGGAAAGTGAGCGCCGTTTGCTCTACGTAGCCGTCACCCGCACCCGGAGGGAACTGCACCTCATCACCCGCCCCGGAGGGCCCAGACCAGCCATCGACGCCGACCAGGCCCCAAGCCGGTTCGTCGCCGAGCTGTGCGTTCCGCTGAGTGAGCAATTCGGGCGCTGGCTGGATCAAAGGGAGGTTTCGACAGCCGAGGCTACCGGCAACTATCAGGCAGACCAGGTTCTGACCGGTGTCGCTCAGCGCTATGCGGAGCGGGCCGGCGTCACCCTGCTCGGGGCGTCCGCTGACAGCATAGCCACCGATTCACCCGTCTGGACCAGTGAACGGCTCAGCCATGCCATTTTCGGCCCGGGTTCCGTACTGGCGGAGACCGGGACCTCCTTCGATGTGCGCTTTGACGAGGGGCAAACGCGGACGTTCAGCAAGAAGAGCGCGCACCTGTATTTCCGTCCCCTCACCGAGGCGCAAGCCGCAAGGAAAGGTAAATGACCTGTAGCCGAAGGCACCTGTCCACGCCTGGGCTGTCAGTACTGGTGATTACCCTGGTATTGGTTCTGTACTCCGGGCGTAGCTTTCCGGAGTCAACCATTTACCGATGCGACAGTCGCGGAGGTGTCCAGTTTTCCGACCAGCCATGCGGCCCCAACCCGGAGCGGGTGAAAATCCGGGATAACAGGGTTGGTGGCAGCCTCGCTGACAACCTGCCCGACTATAAGGACGAGCCCGACCCGGATCCAACGGAGGAGGAAAAGGCTCGCCCCACCAGGGACGATACCTGTCGCTTTATTAACTCTACCGACCTGCGTACCTACCTGGCGCGCAACCAGGTCGTCGCAGGCATGACCCGCGAACAGGTGGAGCGAGCCTTTGGACGTACATCTGAAGTCTACCCAACCCCCCAGGAGACCTGGGTCTACCAGACCAAGTATTACGGTGCCCTCTACGAACTGACTTACGTTTATTTCAGAAACGGTTGCGTCGAACGGGTGGAATACCGCAAACCCTGACCAATTAGCACTTTTATATCAATTAGTTGAGATCCAAAGTGCATTACCCGGCGTAAGCTAATAAGTAGGCTGAAATGTTCGTATATTCCGAAACTTCGGTAATTTTCCCTTGAATTCGGATGCTTACAAAACTTAACTAGTGATTACAGCGCCAGGATGTCGGCGTAGAAATTGCCACGGAAAGAGGAAAACCAATGAAAAATATCCATCCTTTCGGGGTGGCCTTGCTGGCCGCTGCGATCAGTGCTCCGGCTATGGCCGAAGAAGAGATTCAAACCATTTACCTCAATCCGTTCGTTGGTTACCAGAATTTCGGTGACAAGCGCGACCTGGATGAGGAAATGACTTACGGTTTTGGCCTCGAATACCGATTCCTGCCGCAATGGGCCGTTGAAGCCGTATATTCACGCTCGGAACCAGACCGCAAATACACCAGCGGTGATGTCGACTTTGATGAGGTTCGGGTCGATGGCCTGTATTACTTCGGGAGCCAGAGTGACAAACTCAACCCCTACCTGGCTGCCGGTGTCGGCTATGCTGACTTCGATGGCGGCGGTGTTCGTACTCCGGGTACCGAGCATGACGAAACCCGCGTCAACCTCGGCGGTGGTCTGCGTTACAACGTGACCGACCTGGTGTCCTTGCGCGGTGACGTTCGCGCCTTTCACGGCGTCGACGAAAGCACCTTTGACGCACAGGTCAGCGCCGGACTCAGCCTGGCCTTCAGCCGCAACACCAGTGAGCCTGCGCCGGCACCCGCGCCTGCGCCTGCCCCGGATGCGGACGGCGATGGCGTGCCCGATAACCGCGACCAGTGCCCGAATACTGTCCCAGGCGCCCCGGTCGACAGCACCGGTTGCGAGCTGGACAGCGACGGTGACGGCGTAGTCGATCGCCTGGACGAGTGCCCGGGCACGGCCCGCGGTACTGAAGTTGATGAAACAGGCTGTGAAGTCGTGACCATCGACACCATCACCCTTTACATCACCTTCCCGTTCGACAGCGCTGAAGTTGCGTCCGAATATGACGACGACATCCGCGAAGTCGCTGACGCCATGAAGGCCGATCAGGAAGTGTCTGTTGAAGTTGCAGGCCATACCGACAGCGTTGGTGCAGCCGAATACAACAAGGATCTGTCCCAGCGTCGCGCCGAAGCGGTAGCCGATCGCCTGGTGGAAATGTACGGCATCGACCGTAACCGGGTCACCCCGGTGGGCTATGGTGAAGCCGAGCCGGTCGCCACCAACGAAACCGCCGGTGGCCGTGCCCGCAACCGTCGGGTAGAAGCCCGTCTGCAGGTTCGTCGCTAAGCGACCATAGCCTCGGATGCAAATCGAAAAGGCGCCTTCGGGCGCCTTTTCACGTTTCAGGCCCTGACCGCATCCACCAGCAGGTTCCGGGGCGTTAGCGAGCGATCACAGAACGTCCCTACACGCACCTGGTAGCCTGCGTCCTCCAGGGCCATCGCGTAATCCAGTACCAGCCAGAGTTCCAGCGGACGGCGAAACAGGTGGCGCACCAGTTCGTATCGCCTGACCTGCCGGGAGCGCGCTCGTCCAACCTGCTCCCAGTGACCCCAGTCCACCTGGCCTGGCAATTCGAGGCCCTTCTTGTCCGCCGCCCAGCGCACAAACGCTTCGAATCCCTCCTTTGGCAGGGTTGATGGGTGGGGCGGCAGCGGCAGGTAGGTGTCCTGCCCTCGCAATACCCGCTGCAAGCCATCGAACCCCAGCCGCAACTGGCGCACCAGCTCGGCTTGCCGGCGAACGCCCTGGGGAGCGGTCACGGTTTCCTTTACCGCCAACCGGAGTTCATCCCGGGACAGGCCAAGCCCGGGCTGGCAGGCCCTGGCCCGGTGGGACAGGGGCTGATAGGTCCCCCTGCCCCCCAGGTGGTAACAACAGGGTGAGAAGCTCAAACGGGGTTGGCGAAGACGGATAACGTCCCGGATCAGTTTTCGGTGGAGGTCCCCGCAAGCATGCAAGGCAGTAGCATGCACCTCATCCGGCCACGACAGGTCGGGCGCCATGACGTCCTGGCGCTGCAGCACAACAGGGTCACTGAAACGATGCACCAGATCATTGCCATCTTCCACCAGCGTCGGATTCCACTCAAAACCGATAACCGGCAACCCACTGTGGCGGCTCAGGGTACGGGCCAGGTGCCCCTTGCCGCAGCACCAGTCAACAGCCGGATGGGACATGGGAGACAGGGCGTCACAAAAGGCCCCGGCCTGCAACCGCTTGCGGCCGGGCATATCGGTAGCCTCGCGCTCGGCCAGGGTCGCAGACGCTATGGCTTCATGTCCCGGCTGCAGGTCGGACACCATGGTCAGGGCCGGGTAATCGACCAGCCGGGGCATCCATCGTTGGACTTCGCCGGCCAGCAGCCCGGGGTCATCCTCGAATCGTTTGCAGTCTGCATCATCCATCTGCTCAAGCCATCGAGCCAGCCCCGGGTTGTCGACCACCCAGCCCGGCTGGGGTACCGTAAACGGCGCCGGGTGCCAGAAGGCACGATGCCCGGCCAGCCAGCTATTGAGCCGGTCCCAGTGTCGGTAAACCATCGAGTCTGGGTCGTTCAAACTCCGCTGCAGGGGTAACGTCATATCACTGGCCTTTGTCCTGGGGCCCGAGGTGCCCGAAAACTGTGGTAACTAATGCGCGCATTTTCCCTGATCTTGGTTCAGCCCGAAACTCCCCGTTGCCGGCATCGTTCATACCCTGTTCAACTGCATGGCCCGCAAGATCGACCAACCTTCCTGAAACCAGACCTGACAGCATCGAGCGCTTGTTCTATTTTTAATTGACAGTCTGAACTACGACTGACTAAGGTGGATATACTGAAACAGAATCATGTTTCGCTTTGCGGAACAATTAACCACAAACACAACAAAGACAAGAGGACAACGCGATGTTCAACCTGAAAAGGTCTGTCATGGCCCTTGCACTCGCCTCCGCACCTGCCCTGGCGCTCTCCGCCGAAGGCGTCGACCTTCCCAACACCCTGGGTATGACCGCCTATGGCACCAGCTCGGCGGGTTACGCGCAGATGGTTTCGATCGGTAACCTGCTGCAGAATGAATACGGCGTATCCCTGCGCATCCTGCCCGGAGAGAACGACGTATCCCGCATGACCCCCCTGAAAACAGACAGGGTACCGGTATGTGCCTGTGGCATTGCCGCCTACTACGGTGCCGAGGGTGTGCTGATGTTTGCCGGCGAAAACTGGGGACCTCAGCCGATCCGGGTGATTACCACCTCCATCGCCAGCTTCGGCCTGAGCATTGCCGTAGCCGGGGACATCGATGTGGAAGACCCCTACGACCTCAAGGGCAAACGCATCTCCTGGATTCGCGGCGACGATGCCCTCAACCTGGGTACCGAAGCCATGCTGGCCTTTGGCGACCTGACCTGGGACGACGTGGAGCGGGTTGAGTTCCCGGGCTACGGCCGCGCCTTTGAGGGCATCATTGCCAACCAGAGTGACACCGCCTTTACCGTCTCTGTGGCAGGTGGGCCTCAACAGCTGGCAGCAAGCCCCCGCGGCATTACCTGGCTGACCCTGGACCCGGAAGACAAGGAAGGCTGGCAGCGCCTGAACGACGTAGCGCCCTACTTCCAGCCCCACAAGGTCACCTCCGGTGCCGGCATCAGCAAGGATGATCCCTGGATTGGTTCCAGCTACCCGTATCCCATCGTGGTCGCCAACGCCGATGCGGATGACACGCTGGTCAACAGCCTGGTGAAGGTCTTTACCGAGGACTATGACAAGTACAAGGATGCTGCCCCGGGCAACGCCGGCTATGCCCTGGAGAACCAGAACATGCAGTGGGTGGTTCCGTTCCACGATGCCGTTGTGGAGTACTACAAGGAAATCGGGCACTGGACCGACGAAATGCAGGCGCACCAGGACATGCTGGTCAAGCGTCAGCAGATCCTGCTGGATACCTGGGATGAGTACACCGCCGGCGATACGCCATCGGATGAGGACGCCTTCAAGGCAGGCTGGATGGAAGCCCGGGCCGCCGCCCTGGAAGAAGCCGGCATGAACCCGGTATTCCGTTAAGCCGAACCCCGAACCCGCGGCGGTGATCGCAATCACCGCCGCGTTCATTCGTAATACCGGGTTTACAGCACCATGACTCAATCGCCCACCGATGAGAAAAAACCGGAGAACATTTCCGGTGTTCGTGACCTGCCGGGGCTGTGGCCCTGGCTACCACGCCTGGCCACCCTGGCCCTGACCCTGTTTACCATCGATTACCTGTTCAACCTCCAGCTCATCAACCTGGTCACCCAGGTGGAGAGCCAGTTTTTCTATATGGTGGTGGCGCTGATGCTGCCCCTGGTGTTCGTGCTCTGGCCCATGAACCGGTTTGCCAGCCGCCACAAGGTGCCCTGGTACGATATCCTGCTGTTCCTCGCCGCCGCTGGTATTTGCGGATTCTTTGTCTATAACGCCGAGCAGATCCTTGACCGGGGCTGGGAGTATGCGGCCCCGGACTACGCGGTCACCATGAGCTTCCTATTCTGGGCGGTTGTGGTGGAGGCCATCCGCCGCGCCGGCGGGTTGCCCATTGCGGTGATCGTCGGGCTGGCGAGCATCTATCCCATCTTTGCCGACAAGGTACCCGGGCCAATCCAGGGTTTCCCCTCAACACCGGACCAGACCGCTATCTACCTGGCCATGAGCCGTGAAGGCATCATGGGTATCCCCCTGCAGGCCTTTGCCAACCTGGTGATCGGCTTTCTGCTGTTTGGCGTCGCCCTGCAGAAAACCGGTGGCGGCAAGTTCTTTATCAACCTCGCCTTTGCCCTGCTGGGCCATGTACGGGGCGGCCCGGCCAAGGTGGCGGTCTTCTCCAGCGGGCTGATGGGCTCCATGAGTGGCAGTGTGATCACCAACGTGATGACCACCGGCGTGCTGTCCATCCCCGCCATGCGCCGGGTGGGGTTCGGCAAATCCTACGCCGCCGGTGTGGAGGCCTGCGCGTCCACCGGGGGCGTACTGATGCCACCGGTCATGGGTGCCACGGCCTTTATCATGGCCGCCTTCCTGAACATTCCCTACGGCACCATTGCCCTGGCGGCGGTGGTGCCTTCGGTGCTCTACTTCCTGGGCCTGTTTATCCAGATCGACGCCTACGCGGCACGCCATGACCTGAAAGGGCTGCCGGCCGCGGAACTGCCGTCACTGCGGCAGACACTGAAGGAAGGCTGGTACTTCATCTTCGTGTTCGTGCTGCTGATCTGGATGCTGTTCTTCCTGCGCCGTGAGGCGACAGCGCCCTTCTTCGCCACCGCCCTGCTACTGATCATCAACCAGGTTCTCCCCTACCAGCGTTGGGGTTGGCAGGACGTGAAGGAGTTCTTCGGCGGGGCCGGCAAGCTGTTTGCCGAACTGATTGCCATCCTGGCCGGCGTGGGCCTGCTGGTGGGCGCCTTGTCTGTTACGGGGCTGTCCGGCACCATTGCCAATGACCTGATCTACCTGGCGGGGGGCAACACCCTGGTGCTGTTGATGATGGGCGCGGTGACGAGTTTCATCCTGGGTATCGGTATGACCGTAACCGCGGCGTATATCTTCCTCGCGGTGGCTCTGGCACCGGCCCTGATCAACGGTGGCGGCATGGATCCCCTGGCGGTGCACCTGTTCATCCTGTACTGGGGCATGCTCAGTTTCATTACACCACCGGTGGCCCTGGGGGCCTTCGCGGCGGCAACTGTAGCGGGCTCCAGGGCCATGGAAACCGGCTTTCAGGCCATGCGACTGGGCAGCGTGATCTACTTTATACCGTTCCTGTTCGTGCTGAACCCGGCGCTGATCTTCCAGGGCAGCTGGAATGAGATCCTGGTGGTCATACTGCAGGCGCTGGCCGGCGTTATATTGATAGCCGGTTCCATGCAGGGCTGGATACTTGGGGTAGGTAGCCTGGCCGCCAGCCGCGTGATGCAATGGCCCATTCGTGGAGCGCTGATCATTGGCGGGCTGCTGCTGGCGATCCCGGGGGGTGGCCCTGTGCCACTGACCAACCTGCAGCTGTCCCTGATCAGTGGCCTGTTGATCATACCGGCGCTGGTACTGGCCTGGACGGCCCAGCGCCGGCAACCGGTCACCGCTGGCCGATAGTGAGCCTTCGCCAGGGCATGGACGCCCCGGCCATCAACCCGGCCGAGAGCAACAGGCGCAATCAACCCCAGCCTAGCGATCCTTGCTCAGCAGTTCCCGGTACTGTTCGAGTACCTCCTCATCCTCCTTCGGGTAGTCCGGCGCCAGGGCTTCCAGCTGCTCTGCCAGGATACTGGCCATCAGTGCGCGGGCTACCGGCTTGCGGTCGCCCGGCAGGATAAGCCAGGGCGCCTCCGGCGTATGGGTAGCGGCAATAGCCTCCTCCACCGCAGCAAGGTACTCATCCCGCCGATTCCAGGCCTCGATATCGGAGTGGTCAAACTTCCACCGTTTGCGGGGCTTGTCCAGGCGCTTGACCAGCCTTTGCCGGTGCTCCTCTTCGGAAAGGTGCAGCCAGACTTTCAGCACCGTGGTGCCTTCCTGCACCAGGTGCTGCTCGAAGGCGCGAATGGCACTGTAACGCGCTTGCCAGTTGTAATGGCTTTCATCCCGCACTGGCCAGAGCCGCTCGGCCATGACAGCCTCATGGTGACTGCGGTTAAAGGCCACCAGTTCGCCCAGGGCCGGCAGGTAAGGCACCACCCGCCAGAGAAAGTCATGCTTTGCCTCGGTACCATTGGGGCGGCCGAACGACCAGGCGTGGAACCCCGCCGGATCCATATAAGTGGCCAGGGTGCGCACCAGGCTATCCTTGCCACTGGCATCCAGCCCGTGAAACACCATCAGGCAGGCATCTTCGCCGTTCGCCCAGAGCCGTCGCTGGTGTTCACCGATCAGTTCAAGGCTCGGCTCAAGGGCCGGAACAGACTTGTCGTCGATATCGGAGGGATAGTCATGGAGTGAGGGCTTGCGTGGATCGTACAGCCAGGTTTCATTGAAGCGTGTGGATAGCATTCAGGGCAGAATCTCTAAACAGCGGGGCGCTTGGTTACCCCTGTACACGTGATTACCCGGACCGACATATAAGCCGCACGCGGGTTGATGATAGACTTCTCTTATTTACGATCAGGTTAGCAGTTATGAGTCGCAAGAAACGAGAAATTCCGGTTTTTGATCAGCCATTGATCGAGACCCACTGCCACCTCGATTACCTCAAGGACCGCCCCCTGGAGGAAACCCTTGAGAAGTTGCGCAGTGTCAACATCGAACGGGTCATTACCATTGCGGTATCCCCGGACAACCTGGCCCAGGTGCGTTCACTCAGCCAGCAACAGCCCTGGCTGTACGGCACCCAGGGCATTCACCCCCATGAGGCGGAAGCCTACTCGGACGCCTGCGAAGCGGAAATCCGGGAGCACGCCACCGACGACAAGATCGTGGCCGTGGGCGAGATCGGTCTCGACTATTTCTACGACAACGCCGACCGGGATGTACAGCGCCAGGTGTTTCGGCGCCAGCTGCAGATTGCGTCAGACCTGGACAAGCCGGTGGTTATTCATAGTCGTGAGGCAGACGACGACACCATCGCCATCCTGTCAGAGTTCGAGGGCACGCTGAAACGCCGGGGCGTGATTCACAGCTTCACATCCGGGCCGGGGCTGGCCCGATACGCCCTGGATCAGGGCTGGTGCCTGGGTTTCAACGGTATCACCACCTTCAACAAGGCGGAGAATGTGCGGGACATCGTGCGCATGACGCCCATCGACCAGATTCTGCTGGAAACCGATTCGCCCTTCCTGACACCGGTGCCCTACCGGGGACGGGAAAACGCGCCCTTCTACCTGCCCTTCGTGGCGGAGAAGGTTGCCGAGGTCAAGGAGTTGCCGCTGGAACAGGTACTGGACGCGACCTGGAAGGCCAGCATGCGCACGTTTTTCCCGGTAGAGGCGAGCCACTGATATCCGGGCATACCGCAAGGATCAGGCTGGCGCCCGGGCGCTGGCCGCGTCCAGCCCCAGCCGGCCCAACAGGCGGTCACACTCCTCACTCTCTTCCATGTCATTGCACATCAACCAGGCTGCGCGCATGAGAGCCTTGTCCCGCTCCCCCGTGCCCCGGGGCAACATGTAGCAGGCGCCAATCAGGTTGCGTAGCGGCAACGGCAGTCGCCAGGCCACCTTGAGTACATTTCCCAGGGGACCACTCCATTCATGGAGGGCCCGCTCGATTTCATCATCGTCAAGCGCACCGTCCGCCGCAATGAACTGCTGTGCCGTACTGATCACGGCCAGCTCACCGATCCTGTGCAGCAGCCCGGCGGTGTAGCACAGGGGGGTATCCACGCCCACCTTGCGGGCCATACGGCTGGCCAGCTCCGCCAGCTCAGCACTCTTTGACACCTGATCGTTTGCGAGGTCTTTCAGCACCGGGTCCGACAGGCGATGGGAGATATCCAGGGCCAGCGCCAGGGCGTGGTTGAGGCTCATGCGGATACCCAACAACCGAATCGCCTCCCGCAGACTGCTGCAGGGTTCCCCGGAACGGCGCAGGGCACTGGTATTTGCCACGTCGAGCAACCTCGCTGTAACCGCAGGCTGGCTCTTCCAGGCCTCCGCCAGGTCGCCCACCGACAGCTCCCCTGCCCGTTCCACCATGGCCATCACACTGGCCGGATCCAGCTCGGCCGGCAGATAGGTCTGGGTGTCCCGGGCCCGACGCAACATGAGTTCGAAGCTCATTTCCGGACCATCCGGGTGTCCCGCTGGAATCAGGGTTTTCAGGCGCTCCTGCATGGCGGTCGCGGTAAATGGTTTCGGTACAAACCCCTGGATATGCAGGCGCCCGGCCGCCAGCACCCGCTCCCGGTCAACCTTTTCGGAAACCATCAGCACCGGCACGTCCCGGTCCAGCCGGCGAACGGCCCGCACCAGGTCGAGGCCCCGACCGTCAGGCAGGTCCCAGTCACACACCACCAGCTCCGGGCGCAACGTTTCCAGGTCCGCCCGGGCCTCGGCCAGGGAGCGATAACTGTGGACCCGGGCCCGGGAGAAAAGCCCGGAGACCAGGGTTTCCATCAGTTCCGCCAGGGGAACATCCGCATCCAGGATCATTACGTTCATGGGTCAGGTTACCACTATCGTGTATACGGCCGTTGAGTATCGTCTTTATCAGGAAACTACCATATTAACCACAGGTCGCCTATTCAATCCGTGCGTTCTCCGGCATTCCCGCTCTCAGGCCCGGCAGCCTTCGATCAGCCGGTTCATCCCCGTCACCAGCTGCTCCAGCTCTGCGGCCAGCCTGCGCACATCCTGTGCCTGTCCGACCACATCCTCGTTCTGGCTTGCCACGCCCTGGACGCTCTCGTTGATGTGCACCGACGCAGCCGCCTGCTGCTCGGTGGCGGAGGCAATCTGCAGGCTCAGGTCGGTAACCTGGGTGATCGCCTGGCGGATGGTGTCGATGGCCGCCCCTGTGTCCCTGATGGCAACGGTGGTTTCCCGGGACCGGGTCTGCCCCATCTCCAGTGCGGCCAGGGCGGCCTCAGCCCCTGTGGACAGGGTGTCGATGGTGGCACCAATCTCCCGCGTGAATTCCTGGGTGCGGCGGGAAAGGTTGCGTACTTCATCGGCGACCACGGCAAAGCCCCGCCCCTGCTCTCCGGCCCGGGCAGCTTCAATGGCGGCATTCAGGGCCAGCAGGTTGGTCTGTTCGGAAATATCGTTGATGGCACCGACCACCTGGCCAATACTGCCCACGTTGGACACCAGCGTATTGACGGCCTCGGCGGAGGACTGCAGGGCCTGGTCGGTGGCCTCGGTGAGCGCTACCGCTTCACCAACCCGCTGACTGCCGGAATCCGCTGACCGGGAAGCCTCCGCAGAGGCCTCCGAGGCCTGCTGGGTATTACGGGCCACATCATGTACCGTCGCCGTCATCTGTTCCGTGGCGCTGGCGGCCTGGCCAAGCCGGTCATTCTGTTCACCGAGGATGCTGGTTGTACGGTCACTCATGGTGTCCAGGGCTCCGGCGGTACTGCGTAGCCGGGCAGACAGCGAGCCTACTTCGCGGATCAGCCCGGAAAACTGGTCAAGCATGCTGTTGAAGGCCCGCGCGGTGTCGTCAGAGCTGCCGTCCAGGCGACCACTCAGGTCGCCGTCCGTACGGAATCGCTCCACCAGCTCCATGATATTGTGGGTCACCTGCCGCTCGCGCCCCAGGCGGATGGCAAAGAAAATCAGGATACCGGCCTCGAAAACAACGAACGCCGCATGCAGGAAGGCGATGGACCAGCTGCAGCCATAGTTGAAGATCATCAGGGGCATGTCACCTATACTGATTGCGGACAGTTGCAAGGCCGTCAGCAACAGGTGGTGAACGGCAATCACCCCGGCCGCCACCAGGATCGGCAGCCAGTCCCGATACACCATCACCAGGGCCAGGGCACTGAAAATATGGAAGTGCATTTCGATGCGCCCCATCTGGGCCTGGATCATGATGGCGGAGAACACCATCAGGGCCGCAGCGGCGACCACCGAGAATCCCCGGGAACCACGCAGCGTCCCATAAGCCCCGGCAACGACCAGGCCGAGCAGCACCGATGCCAAGATGGCGAAGGCATGCGTTCCATAACCGATGGGAACCAGCAACCCGACCACCGGCACATGGGCCAGCAGGATCCAGAGCATTTGCCGGTCACTGCTGAGGGCGTCCCGGCGGGAAAAATCGGTATCAGACATCATTGGCTTGCCAACTCCGGTGCTGGATTCGGGTGCTCAGCGAGCGACGTCGCAGGCTGTTCAGAGAGTAATCGATTCAGGTCTTCCGTGACCCGATCCATATCAAGGTCGGGAGTGGTGTAGAGCAACTCGCGACGCCCCCGGCTGGACACCACATGCAGGTGGGCAGAATGGCCCAGCTCGTAGGCCTCGCCACCACCCACCCGGTGAGCGTAGTCGTTGTAAGCACTGGCCAGGTTCCGGGCAGCCGCGCCCGACTCAGGACGAACCGCAACAAACTTCGGCCCCAACGACGCCATCACCTGGTCCAGCCGCGACCGGCTGTCACGCTCCGGGTCCAGGGTCACAAACACGAAGTTAACCGGGGCACCAGCCAGTCGCTGCTGCAGGGTAAGGAGGTTGGTCAGCTGGACCGGACACACGGTGCCGCAGCTCTGATACCCGAAGAAAACCACGGACAGGCCGTCTTGCGGAGGTACTTGAAGTGACCGGCCAGGCTCGACCAGGGGCGCGGCAGGCAGATCCATCCGCAAACCGTAATACCCTGTACCGGACAACAGCGAAGGCAGTACCGGCAACAGGGCCAGCACCGTAAGCAGTACCACGATGAAGAGGATAGCAGGCAGCCATCGCCGCCCGCCGGAGCGTATTCCTGTAGCCAAAGCCCTTACCTGCCTGTAAACCACGCCAAGCCGCTATATTGATATGACGGCCTTTTAATAATCTGTACGGGTTGTACGCAGAATCGGGAAATCCGGATGCCTGGCAGGTATATTCGCTTATACGGGGCCGTGAAGCTCACGGATAAGCCGCTGCACCCGGCTGGCAGCATGGTCATAGATCCTGAGCAGGCGTGTGTCACACTTATCCAGGCCAGTCCCCATAGCCACAGCCTGCTCCAGGGTGATGGCCAGGCGTAGCACCCGCCCCAGGGGGCCCTTTCGATACAGAATGGCCTTGCGGATGTTGTTATGGAGCTCCAGCGTGTCGATAAACTCATCGGCGGGCACTCCCAGCATAATCTCCGCGCCAGACAGCAGCCCTGTGAGGAAGGCCTCCTCCCGGTCAGGGGCATTGACCCGCACCCGCCCTGCAAGGGCCTCACAGACATGGGCCCGGGTCAGTACCAGGCGAGCCTGCTCCCGGTTAACCGTTTGCATGGCGCTTAGCATGGCAACCCAATGGCGCAGGTTGGTCAGCCCAAGTCGCATAACCACTTCCCGCACCGAGGCAATCTTGCCCGAGCCACGGTACAGCGGACTGTTCACAATACGGACAAGGTTCAGGGAGAGGTCAGGGTCCTCGGACAGCACCCGGGTGAGTTCACCAATATCCGGGTCCGGCTGATACAGTAATGCCAATAGCCGGGTCAGCTGGATACCGGAGGGGGACATTTTCTGACCTGAAATCAGCTTCGGGCGGGCAAGGAAGTACCCCTGGAACAGGTCGAATCCCATGGCCAGGTACTGGTCACGGGTCTCCTGGTCCTCAACCTTTTCTGCCAGCCACCGAACCGGCAGATGGGCCAGGCGGCTTTTATACTCCGCCACTATTTCCGGAGTGAACTGGGACACGTCCACTTTGATGACTTCCGCCATCTCCAGCAGGGGTGCCCAGGTGTCGTCAAAGGCAAAGTCGTCCAGCGCAAAGCGGAAACCGGCCTCATGCCAGTGGCGCACCGCTGCAACCAGTTCCGGGGTCGGATCAATACGCTCCACCAGTTCAACCAGGACCATGTCCGGATCCACCGGCAGCACGATGCCGGAAAGCAAAAGATCAGCGGACACATTGATATAGGCCCGGGTACCATAATGGGCACTATGGTCCGTGATGCCGGTGCAAAAATTGAATAGCAGCTCACTGGTCGCCTGCTGCTCGCCAACGGCAAGGGCACTCTGGCCAAGGTCATTCCGGTAGAGCAGCTCCACCGCTTCCATCTGGCTGTCCCGGTTGTAAATGGGCTGCGCAGCCAGCAATGTCTGTGATGCCATTACGCCGTTTCCATAGTCCCTGAATAAATCCCCCTTTCCGGCTTGTACGCAGGCTACGCACAGACGGACCAGCGAATCATGCGCCCGACGCTTACAAAAAGGCAACAACCCCTGACCGGTCAGACCATCGACAGGAAAAGTCCCATCAGCACCGGGGATATAAACGACAGGATAAAACCGGAAGCAATCGCCACCGGCACACAGTCCAGTCCGCCACTACTACGAATCACCGGCAGGGTGAAGTCCATGGCGGTGGCCCCGCCATAGCCGATGGCCATGGCGGGGCGACGGCCGATTATCAACGGGATCAGTGCCAGGGCTATGATTTCCCGGATCACATCATTGAGAAAGGCTACCCCGCCCCAGGCAGGCCCCAGGGCGTCACCAATCACAATACCGGAGAGGGAGTACCAGCCAAAACCGGCGGTCAGTGCCAGTGACTGGAACAACGGCACCTGTAATACCGGGGCGAGCATCACGCCTGCCAGCAGGGAGCTGAGTGCGAGGCATACCGCGATGCCCAGCCCCTGCCGATTCAGCAACAGCCGCCGCAGCGACAGCCCGGCATTACGAAGCTGTAGGCCGATCAGGAACAGGAGTAACATCAACGCCCACGTCGCCAGGTCTTCCACCCAGCCAAGGGCCGGGAGCAGGAACCAGCCGGCCAGCAGCCCTGCCAGCACCGCCGCCAGCGGTTTTGCGGCCGCCAGGAAGAGACGCCGATAACTGGTGCTACCGGCCACCGTGCCGGCGTCCACCTGCATGGGCTGCCAGCGGTGCCATAGCCAAAGTCCCGCCAGGTTCAGCACCAGCAGACCCGCCACCAGCAAACCGACCTGTACCGCCATGGCAGTCAGCTGCTGGCCCAGGCCTTCCATCTGTCCCAGACCCACGCCCAGCAGCGCCAGGATGAAATACACCAGGCCATCCACGCTGTGGTGGATCACGGTCATCAAGGTCCGGTTGTTCAGCGCAATGGCAAAGCCAAGAAACAATGGCAACAGAATCAGCAGGGCACCGGCCAGCATGGCAGTCTCTTTTCAGATGAAGGGTCAGGGTCGGGGTCAGAACGTAGGTTCAGGCTGCTCGGGGTCGAAACGGTACTGGCCTTCGTTGGCTTCCGCTTGCTGCCGGAGATCCCGGGCCAGGCGCTGGGCGCAAACGGTCCATTGCACGGGTTCGTCACGGTTGGGGTTGTAGCCTTGCTCCAGCAGGTTGCCGGCAAGTTGGCGCAACGCCGCCTCGGCTTTCTCCCGGTCCCGGTAAGGCCCCCGGCAGCGGGTTATTTCCGGCTGGCCATCCGGTCCGCCGGCCAGTATCACCACGGACCAGACATCACCGGCGACCTTTTTGATATGCAATTCCAGGCGACGCCTGCCCTGCCAGAGCACCAGCGTATGCAGGGGTGTGCGGCCATGGAAGTAGTGCAGTTTCATGGCGGGCTCAGTGCAGCTTCTGGTCGTGTCGGTCCTGGACCAGTACCCAGGGTGCCACCACCACGGCCCAGAGTTCTGCTTCCCGGTCATACCAGGCGCGGGCCAGGTCCGGGCTGACATCGCCCACCTGGTCCTGGCTCATCCAGTGCTGGAATTGCGCCTTGTTGTCCGCCGTCAGCTCGGCGGCCACGTCCAGCAGGTCCAGTTCCGGCGCCACCCGCACCACATGCCCACGGGCGTAGTAGGTCTGCAGCTCACGCCAGCCGATACGGGAGGTTTCCAGGTTCAGGGAAGCCCTGATTTCGTCGCGGGATCGGGGGGATGTCATGCTCGTCCTCGAAAACAACAGCGTGTTCAGCGAAGAGCGTCGCATGAAAGGCGGCCGGCGGCAAGTACGCCGCCGGCCGGGCGGGTTTCAACCCGGCTGGGGTGAAAGCCTACGAGGCCTGGCGAATCATTTCCCGCACCACATAATGCAGTATACCGCCGTGGCGGAAGTAAACCGCCTCGTTAGCCGTATCAATGCGGGACTTCAGGTCGCAGGTTTCCGTGGAGCCGTCCTTGTAGGTGACCGTCATTTTCAGGGTCTGGCCCGGCTGGATATCGCCGGACAGGCCTTCAATGCTGATGGTCTCCTCACCGGTGAGTTTCAGGCTCTTGCGATCCACACCCTCCGGGAACTGCAGGGGCATCACGCCCATGCCGATCAGGTTGGAGCGGTGGATGCGCTCGTAGGACTCCGCCACCACGGCCTTGACCCCCAGCAGGCGGGTGCCCTTGGCCGCCCAGTCACGACTGGAACCGGTGCCGTACTCCTTGCCGGCGATAACCACCAACGGCGTGCCCTGCTCCTGGTACTTCATGGCGGCATCGTAGATGGCCATCTGCTCGCCGGTGGGCACGAACTTCGTGTAGCCCCCTTCCACGCCATCGAGCATCTCGTTGCGAATGCGGACGTTGGCAAAGGTACCCCGCATCATCACTTCGTGGTTACCACGACGGGAACCGTAGGAGTTGAAGTCTTTCGGCTCCACCCCGTGCTCCTGCAGGTATTTCCCGGCAGGCGTGTCGGCCTTGAAGGAACCGGCGGGCGAAATATGGTCGGTGGTCACCGAGTCCCCCAGCAATGCCAGGATGTTGGCATCGCGGATATCCTCGATGGCATCCGGCTCAGGCCCGAGACCTTCGAAGAACGGCGGGTGCTGGATGTAGGTGGACTTGTCCGACCACTCATACACCTTGCTCTCCGGCACCTTGATGGACTGCCAGGTTTCATCACCGTCGAAGACTTCCGCGTATTCCTTGCGGAACATGTCGGTTTTCACCTTCTCTACCGCCTCGGCGATTTCCTGCTGGCTGGGCCAGAGGTCCTTCAGGTAAACCGGGTTACCGTCCTTGTCAGTGCCCAGGGGATCCTTGCTCAGGTCCACGCGAACGTTGCCTGCCAGGGCATAGGCGACCACCAGCGGCGGTGACGCCAGCCAGTTGGTGCGCACCAGCGGGTGCACCCTGCCTTCAAAGTTCCGGTTGCCCGAGAGCACAGACGCGACTGTCAGGTCGCCGTCGGTAATGGCCTTTTCCACCGCCTCCGGCAGCGGGCCGGAGTTGCCGATGCAGGTGGTGCAGCCGTAACCCACCAGGTTGAAGCCAAGCTTGTCCAGGTCATCCTGGAAGCCGCCCACCTTGAGGTAATCGGTGACCACCTTGGAGCCCGGCGCCAGTGAGGTCTTCACCCAGGGCTTGGTACTCAGGCCCTTTTCCACGGCCTTCTGGGCAATCAGGCCGGCCGCCATCATCACGCTGGGGTTGGAGGTATTGGTACAGGAGGTAATGGCGGCAATGACCACCGCGCCCGGGTCCAGACGGGATTCCTCGCCGTCCAGGTTCAGGGGCTGGCTGGCATGGTGCTCGTAGCTGTTATCAACGCCCACGGCAGTCTGGCCACCCTCGGACTCCAGCTTCTCCTCACGGAGCTGGTTGGGGCCCTCCGCGGTTTCCATCACCAGCTCGAAAGCGGACTTCATCTG
Source organism: Marinobacter bryozoorum (assembly GCF_023156245.1). GTDB lineage: Bacteria > Pseudomonadota > Gammaproteobacteria > Pseudomonadales > Oleiphilaceae > Marinobacter > Marinobacter bryozoorum. The sequence goes on along the minus strand of NZ_JAKZAH010000001.1, from coordinate 17,125 downwards.
GGTCAGGGGCACCCGGTCCTGGGGCCGTTTGGGACCGGCCAGGCTGGCCACGACATCACCCATGTCCAGCTCCAGGGTGTCACTGTATAGCGGCTCATGACCCGGCTCCCGCCACAGGCCCTGGGCCTTGGCGTAGGCCTTGACCAGCTCCAGCTGGTGATCGTCGCGACCGGTCAGCTTCATGTAGGTCAGGGTCTGGTCATCCACCGGGAAGAAACCACAGGTGGCACCGTATTCCGGGGCCATGTTGGCGATGGTGGCGCGGTCGGCAACCGGCATATCCTTGAGGCCGTCGCCGTAGAATTCCACGAACTTGCCTACCACGCCTTTCTTGCGCAGCATTTCCGTCACTGTGAGGACCAGGTCAGTGGCAGTGATGCCTTCACGGAGCTTGCCGGTGATCTTGAAGCCGATCACTTCCGGAATCAGCATGGATACCGGCTGGCCCAGCATGGCGGCTTCCGCCTCGATACCACCCACACCCCAGCCGAGGATACCCAGGCCGTTGATCATGGTGGTATGGGAGTCGGTACCCACCAGGGTGTCCGGGTAGGCGAACGTCTTGCCACCCTGCTCTTTCTGCCACACGGTCTTGCCCAGGTATTCCAGGTTAACCTGGTGGCAGATACCGGTGCCCGGCGGGACCACCCGGAAATTGTCAAAGGCCTGCTGGCCCCAGCGCAGGAACTCATAGCGCTCCTGATTGCGCTCCATCTCGATAGTGACGTTGTCCTTGAAGGCCGACGCGTCACCAAACTTGTCCACCATCACCGAGTGGTCGATGACCAGGTCCACCGGCGACAGGGGATTGATCAGCGCCGGGTCCTTGCCGGCCTGTTTCACTGCCGCACGCATGGCCGCCAGATCCACTACCCCGGGCACACCAGTGAAGTCCTGCATCAGCACCCGTGCCGGACGGAACTGGATTTCGGTGTCTGAGCGGCGATCCTTCAGCCACTGGACCATGGCTTCCAGGTGCTTCTCCTCGACGGTCACACCGTCTTCAAAACGCAGCAGGTTCTCCGTCAGAACCTTGAGAGAGAAGGGCATCCGTTCCAGGTCACCCAGCGTTTCCTGGGCCTTGGGCAGGCTGTAATAGTGGTAGGTCTTGCCGTCCACATCGAGGGTGGAAAGGGTGTTGTAACTGTCGTTGCTGATACCGTCATTCGACATGTGTTGCCTCCTGTTCTGATCGTCAAATGCGTGAAGGCGTCATCTGGCCGGGCCCCGGCCACCGATTTTTTTCTATGCTCTACGGTAGCCTGCCCTGAAAGATAGCTTCGGGGAAATCTCTCTTAACTATTGCAGCAATTAACGGGACTTCAACCCCGATCACCCGAAATGCCATTTCTGTGCATGAGTAGACAGTAGCAACACTCACTATTCGATTACTTTCCCTTACATGTTTTGCCTGCCAGTTCCGTCATAATAGTAAAAAAAATAGCGGAGGAGCCCCACACCATGACTGCCAGCACCCGGGTTGCCCGCCAGGCTATCGATGCGCCTGCCGGTTACCGCTTTACGGAGGAAATTGCCGAAGGGGGGAACACCCGGATTTACCGGGCAGTGCGGGAATCCGATGGCGGAAACGTGGTCATCAAAACCCTCAGGCCGGAAGATGTCACCCGGGAAAGCATCGCCCTGCTGCAGCACGAATACGAGATCCTGCGGGCTGCAAAAGGCAGCTACCTGATCCAGGCCCATGAACTGACCCGGATTGGCGAACTGCCGGCACTGGTGCTCGAGGATATCGGCGGCCAGTCCCTTGACCGGATCACCGCCCATCGACGGATCAACCTGAAAGCCTGCGTCGGCATTGCCACCGCCATGGCCACGGCCCTCAAACACCTGCACGGGGCAGGCATCGTCCACAAGGACATCAATCCGGCCAACATCCTGGTCAACAGCAAGTCCAAGGCCATCCGCCTGATCGACTTCGGTATCTCCACCCGCCAACAGAGCGAGCAGTCCGGCCTGAGCCACCCCACTACCGTTCCCGGCACCCCGGGCTATATGTCCCCCGAGCAAACGGGTCGGATGAACCGGGCGGTGGATTACCGCTCAGACTTCTACTCTCTCGGCGCCACCCTCTATGAGCTGGTCACCGGACGGCCACTGTTCTCAGCCGACGAGCCCATCGAATGGTTCCACTGTCATATCGCCCGCACGCCGGTTGCGCCAGCGGACCTCAACAACAGCATCCCCCGGGTGCTGTCCGACCTGATCATGAAATTGCTGGCAAAGACCGCCGAACAGCGGTATCAGAGTGCTGCCGGCCTGCTGCATGATCTGCAACAGTGTTATCGACAAATCAACGCCAAAGCCTCGATAGAGCCATTCCCCCTGGGCAGGCATGACGTACCGGACCACTTCCGCATCCCCCAACGACTTTATGGGCGCGAGAAGGAAGTGCAACAACTGCTCACCGCCTTCGAGCAGGCTTACGATCGTATGTCGCTGGCCCTGGTGGCCGGGCGCTCCGGCATCGGCAAGAGCCGCCTGATCAACGAACTGCACAAACCGGTGACCGCCCGCCGTGGCTATTTCACCGTGGGCAAGTTCGACCTGGTACATCGGGATGTTCCCTACAGCGGCCTGACCGTCGCCCTCCGGGACCTGGTACAGCAGGTGCTGACGGAGAGCGATGAGCGGCTGGCCTACTGGCGCAGGCGCATCACCGACGCCCTGGGGCCCAACGGCGTTCTGATGACCGAGATGATCCCGGAGCTGGAACTGATCATCGGTCCCCAGCCAAGGCTTGCGGCCGTGGGGGCGTCCGAGTCGGAACAGCGTTTTCGCCTGACCCTGTTCAACTTTATCCGCGTCTTCAGCCATGCCGATCACCCACTCGTACTGGTGCTGGACGACCTCCAGTGGGCGGATACCAGCACCCTGCAACTGGCGGACCTGCTGGTTGACCAGGTGGAAGGTGACCGCCTGCTGGTCGTGGGCGCCTACCGGGACAACGAGGTCACCCCGGACCACCCCCTGATGGCAACCCTGCAACAGATGCAGGGCACCGACGTTTACCTCACCCATATCTCGCTGCAACCGCTCTCGGTGCCGGATATCTGCCGGCTGCTGTCCGACACCCTCATGACCACGACGGGCGAGGTGGAACCCCTGGCCCGGGTGGTACACCAGAAAACCGAGGGCAACCCTTTCTTCGTAGAAGAATTCCTCAAGGATCAGCATGAGTTGGGCCACATCACCTATGACCCCGCCGCGAGTCGCTGGGTATGGGATATCACCCGGCTGAGCCAGCAGCAAATCACCGACAACGTCGCCGGGCTGATGACCCGCAAGCTAAAGAGCCTGCCAGACAAAAGCCTGGAGCTGCTGCGACTGGCCTCCTGTGCCGGCAGCCGTTTCTCTGTCACCATGCTTGCCCTGATCACAGGGCAGCCACCAGGTGACATTGCCGCTGCCCTGGAGGCTCCGACCCATGCCGGGCTGGTCACACCGGTGCGTGACAGCTACCAGCTGACCGAACTGTCCCGGGCCAACGACGCCGGCCGGGTTACCGTTGAATTCGCTTTTACCCACGACCGCATCCAGGAATCCGCCTATCAGCTGGTAGACGCCGACACACGCCAGGCCACCCACCTGGAAATCGGCCGCCAGTTGCTGCACAACCTGGACCCCATGGAGCGCAAGGACCGGCTGTTTGCCATCGTCACCCACATGAACATGGCCGCCGGCCTGATAGAGAACCCGGAGGAGAGGCGGGAACTTTCCCGGCTGAACCTGGAAGCCGGTTACCGCGCCCGCCAGGCTGCGTCCTACCCCATCGCCTACAACCACTTTCAGAAAGCGATATTGCTGCTCGGGGAGCAAGGCTGGGAGCAGGATTACGCGCTAGCCCTGAGCGCATACAGTGCCGCCGCCGAAGCCGCAGCCCATGTGGGTGACGGTACCGGTCTCAAGGTCCTGGTGGATACGGGATTGAGCCAATCCAGGGACTTGCTGGGCCGCGTTGCTTTCCATGAAACCTGGATCGCTCACCTGATCACCCTGGGTGAATTGCCCAAGGCTATCGACACCGCCCTGCCCCTGTTGGCTGAACTCGGGCACAGATATCCCCGCCACCCGCGCCGCAGCCATGTGATCTATCGCTTCCTGAAACTCAAGAGCCGCCTGAAAACGGTCAATCTTGAGGCGCTGATGGACAAGCCCGATATGAGTTCCGCTGAACAACGGGCCGCAGGGCGTATCGGCGGCGTCATCGGCAGTGCCAGCATGTTTGCCGAACCGATGTTGCTACCCCTGCTTTGTATCCGGGGCGCCGAACTGGCACTGGAGTACGGCCACAGTCCGGAAACCACAACCAGCTTCTCGATACTGGGCATGATGTACGCAAGGGACCTGCATGACGCCGAAACCGGCATCAGGCTGGGCAAGCTGGCCGTAGACCTGAGTGAACGCTTCAACAGCCGCCGGGGCCGGGTGCTGCACCTCTATGCATCCCTGATCCAGCACTGGAAAGAGCCGCTCCACAAGACATTTGACTTGCTGCGCCAGGCCAGCCGCATGTGCATGGAGAACGGCGACTTCGAATACGCGGTACACGCGGCAACCGTACAGGGTGATTACCTGAGTTATGGTGGTTATGACCTGGAAAAGCTGGAGCAACAGACCGCGCAGGAACTGGCGCAATTCCGGGCCCTGCACCTCGGCTCTGTACTGCATCACCACGAAGCCAGGCTGCAGTTCATCCGCAACCTGAGAGGGTTGAGCAAACGCCCTGGCGAGCTCTCGGGCGATGCATACGATATCCACGAAATGCTGCCACGGCACCGTGCATCTTCAGACAATGCCGTCATTGAGCAGGTGCTGTCCCGGGCCCTGTACCTGCACTATTTGTTCGACAGTGACGTCTACCATGAACACAGTGCCAACATTGCCGAACAGTTGACCAGCTCCAGGTATGGTACGGAAGGTTTCTTCGGCAGTCGCTGGGCCCGGTTCATCCGCGCCATGGCCCTGGTACAGAACGCCCGTACAGTAACCTCTGCCCGCCTGCGCCGGCGCTACCTCAGCCTGGCCCGCAAAGACCTGAAAGTGCTGCGAGCCGAAGCCAGAAACTGTCCGGACAATATGGCCAACAAGTACCAACTCTTACAGGCAGAGCTCCTGCACTACAAACGCCGTGACTTCGAGGCCCACCATGCCTATGACGAGGCCATTGCCCTCGCCGGGAAGCAGGGCTTTATCGATGAGCAGGCCCTGGCCTGTCGGCTCTGCGGTACGATGCATGTCAATGCCGGCAGGGCAACCATCGGCATGCCCTACCTCAGCCGTGCCCGTGACCTGTACCGGCGCTGGGGCGCCCATGCGGTAGTGCAACACCTGGAGCGACGCTACCCGGAACTGGCAGAGACTCGCCCGACCGCTGCCCACACAGGCACCCGGGCCATGCCCATGGCAGAAGTGGATATGATGTCCCTGATGAAAGCGCTCAAGGCCATCGCGGACGAACAGATCCACAGCCGTATGGTTGAGGCCGTCATCAATATCGCCATCGAGTTTGCCGGTGCCCAGCGGGCCATCCTGGCCCTGAGGGATGGCGACGGCAAGTTGCGTATCGAGGCGGAGGCCTCCGTGGATTCCGACGAAACCGTGATTCTGCAGTCGTCGCCACTGGAACAGTGCGAGTCGGTGTCCCGGGCTACGGTGAACTATGTGAGCCGCACACAGGAGAGCGTCGTAGTGGCCGATGCCCTGGCGGTGAACAGCCCGGTGCCGGGACTGGACCGGGAGGAGTACATCCTGCGGGAGCGGGTACGCTCAATCCTGTGCCTGCCCATTGCCATTGGTCAGGGAGAGCAGCGGACGCTGATCGGGTTGCTGTACCTGGAGAATAACCACATCAGCAACTGTTTCACGGAGGCACGGATTGGTGCCCTGGAGATAATCTCGGTCGCGGCTGCCGGTCGCCTGGAACTTTCCCGCAAGGCAGCGGTGGACGGCCTGACCAACCTGTTCAACCACGATTATTTCCAGAACATGCTGCGCCAGGAGCTGGCCGGTGTAGCCCGGTTCAACCGGGAGATGTCGCTGGTGCTGATCGATATCGACCATTTCAAGCGGTTCAACGATACCTGGGGTCACCAGCTGGGTGACCAGGTGTTGCGGGAGGTGGCAGATCTGATCAGGGCGAGTTCCCGCGAGAACGATACGGCGGCTCGCTACGGTGGTGAGGAAATGGTGGTAATTCTGCCCGGCGCCGGGAAGGAGGAAGCCACGGTGGTGGCAGAGCGAATTCGTAAAGCGATAGAGTGGCACCAGGTGAAGGTGGATGATGAGGTGCTTGGGGTGACGGTCAGTCTGGGGCTGGCGACGGCGGATGCCATGCACCCGGACCCGGAGCAGTTGATCAAGAAAGCGGATACAGCACTGTACAAGTCCAAGGCCAATGGGCGAAACCAGCTTACCGTGGCTGATTAAGGAACCGACCCTGGCAACACGCCGGCCAGGCGCTGACCGGCCCCGGCTTTCGGTGTAGCATATCGGCACCCATGCCGCGGGCTTCGGTAGTCCGTGGCAAACCCGATTCCAGGAGGCTTCCGATGCGTTACTCGCCCGACCGGAAGGAGAAAACCCGTCAACGTATACTTGACGAAGCTGCCCGGCAGTTCCGGGAACAGGGCATCAGCAACACCGGCCTGCAGCCGCTTATGAAGACCCTGGGGCTCACCCATGGCGGCTTCTATGCGCACTTCCGGTCAAAGGACGACCTGGTTGAGTCCGCCCTCCAGGAGGCGGCCCGTCAAATGGACGAAGAGACCGCCCGGGTCCATGAGACCGCTACACCGGTGGCAACGTTGATCAGCCGGTATCTTTCCCGCACCCACCGGGATTCCCCGGGGCAGGGTTGTGCATTGCCTACCGTATCAGCAGAACTGGGCCAGCTTGGTCGGCCCAGTGAATCCACCGACCGGATTGTGCAGGACCGACTGACACTGATTCAGGAGGGGCTGGGAAAGGACAGGCGGGAAGAACGCAGCTTTCTGATCCTGTCAGCCATGGTCGGCGGCCTTGTGCTGGCACGGAGTGTCAGCGATAAGACCCTGTCAGAGCGCATCCTCCAGTCCACCCGCGATCAGCTACTGACGCTTATTGACGAGGAGCGCAGCTGACATCAGCTGCGTAGGCATGGCCATAGCCGGATAGCGGGCGCTATACTTCCGTGACAGACTGCTATCGGATCTCTTTACAAAAGATCAGGGAAACGGCCATGAGCGATCTTGAAACCCGCTTTAACGAAGCGGTGGATTACATACAGGGCGGGCGCGGCGACCAGAGCCCATCCAACGCACAGAAACTGGAATTCTATGCCCTCTACAAGCAGGCCACCGAGGGAGATGTCACCGGCAAGCGCCCGGGTATGATGGACTTTGTGGGCAGGGCCAAGTTCGATGCCCGGCAGCAGCTCAGGGGCATGTCCCGGGAAGACGCGATGCAGCGATATATCGATCGACTGGCAGAATTTCGCAACTGAAAGGTGCCCCGGATTCATGCCGAGGGGAGGCCTGAACAAGCCGTAACCTCAGCGACCCCGATTTCCCAATGATGGTTTTTGCGGTATTAAAGCGTTTGTCATATGATGCCGCCACTATAAGAACAACAGGGCCGGTAAGCGGCCCGCGAACCATCAGCAGGAATTACCATGCATCTGACCGAAGCGCTTGAACAGAGCGAACCCGGCCTGTTTCAGCGAGTGCAGGACGCCATTCGCCACCAGCAACTGAACCAGCGCACCCAGCAGACCTATCTTCACTGGATTGCCCGGTTCGTCCTTTTCCACCAGCCGAAGACCCCGGAGGCCCTGGAAAGTGCCGACCAGCAGCTCTTCCTGCTCTATCTCCAGGATCGCATACAGGTCTCCCGTGCCCGGCTCAACCAGGCCCGGCAGGCACTGTTTTTTTTCTATGCCGACGTACTTCACAAACACGAAGCGGTGGCTGAAACTGCCTGATCTCCCATGCGCGCCCGTCTGATCACCCGCGCCGGATTCGAGGCGCTGAAAGCGGAGATGGAACACCTGTGGCGTGTGGAGCGCCCCGAGGTGACCCGCAAGGTAACCTGGGCCGCCAGCCTTGGCGATCGCTCCGAGAACGCTGACTACCAGTACAACAAGAAGCGATTGCGTGAAATTGACCGCCGCTTCCGCTACCTGGAGCGGCGATCACGGGAACTCCAGGTGGTGGACTACGCTCCGGAACAGGAGGGGCGCGTGTTTTTCGGGGCCTGGGTGGAAGTCGAGAACGAGGAAGGCCAGGTCCGCCGTTTTCGTATTGTCGGCTACGACGAACTGGATCTGGACAAGCGTTTCATCTCCATTGACTCCCCTATGGCCAGGGCGCTGCTGAAAAAACAGGTGGATGACGAAGCCCTGGTACAGACACCGGAAGGGCCGGCTACCTGGTACGTCACCGAGATCCAGTACGAAAAGCCCGGCTGAGCAACCAGCCCGCCGCCACTTTCCTGCACCCGAAAAAAACCCCGCAAAGGCGGGGTCAAGGCTAGCGCTGTGCTGGAGGGAGAAGCAGGCGGAACCTTCGTTGCCTGCTTCATGACTGCCCTGACTATTATCCACAAGGGCTGTTAACCGGAAATGGCCGCGTAATGACATTTATTTCAGGCGCAACCAAGGCCACAAACGAGTGCCTGTCGTCGACGCTGGCTGCTTGTATAGTCGCCGTCCCGGCCCCATGATGAGAGTACTCGTGGACAGTTACCTCGCCGTTGAGGAAGCAACGTTATGAATACAGAGAAGCTCACACAGGCGGCCCTGAAAGGCGTCGACACCGTCGGTCACCAGCTCGATCGCCTTGGCATCACCGACAAGGTCAACCGCCATAACATCGCCGCCTTTCTGATGGCTGAACAACATCACCTGGAAGGAGAGTGGGAGAGCCTGCAAACCCGGCTGGAGCGCTATCGCCGCCAGGCAGGTGGGTTACTGGATAGCCTGGAGCGGGACGGCTCACCGGTGTTAAGGCCTGTCGCCGAGCGTATTAACCGGTTTCGTCGTAGTGATGACAAGTCTCAGGCAGAGTGATCTTCTGGCTGCCCTGAATTGGCGGCCACAGATTTGACGCGACGCTTCCGGGGAGTGTATTGGGGCACCGTAACCCGCACCCGCAAGCCCGGGAACTCAGCCCCGCGATGGTGATCGAACACACCGATGGTGCCCTGGTGTATCTCGGTCACCGCACTGACCAGACTGAGACCAAGGCCGTTCCCGGGCAGTGACCGGCTCTTGCCCACCCGGTAGAAGCGCTGGAAAATCTGGTCCTTCTCGTCATCGGGAACACCGATACCACTGTCGGCCACCTCGAAGATCGCCGAGTCGTTCTCCTTCAGGACCTTCACCACGATCTCCCCTTCCTCCGGGGTGTACTTGATCGCATTGTCGATCAGGTTGCTGACCATCTGGAACAGCAGGTCCCGGTCGCCCTCCACCGTCACCTCGTCGTCGATGTCCTGGGTAAAGGTCTGGAACTTGTCCTCCGAGAGCGCCTCGTAGAGCTCACAGGCGTCCTGCACCAGCGAACCGAGGGATACCGGCCGCAGGTCGGCGGTGGTATTGCCCCGGGTTTCCAGCCGGGCAATCCGTAACAGCGCGTTGAAGGTGGCCAGCAACTGGTCCGCCTCGGCCACCGCCTTCGCGGCCTGGTCCCGGGCTTCGTCGTTGTCCACCATCATAAGGGTGGTTTCCAGCTGGTTACGGAGGCGGGTCAGGGGGGTGCGCAGGTCGTGGGCAATACTGTCAGACACATGCCGTATACCCTCCATCAGGTACACGATCCGGTCCAGCATCTGGTTGAGGTTTTCCGCCAGCTGGTCGAAGTCATCCTGGGTGCCCCGGGTGGGGATGCGCTGGGACAGGTGACCATTCATGATCTTGCGGGAGGTGTTGTTGATCACCTCGATGCGCCGGGTGGTACTGCGGCTCATCATGAAGCCGCCGAGCAACGCCAGCGCCAGGGTAATACCCATACCCCAGTTGATGGCCGTTTCGATAAGGGCCTTGAGGGTATTGAGGTCGTCCACGTCGCGCCCCACCAGCAGCCGCAGGCCGCCCTGCACCTCGAAGATGCGGGCCCTTGCCTGGCGTGGCGGACCGGTCCAGCCGAGGCTCTCATCCAGCGTGAAATTGATCCAGCTGCCCTGGGACTGGGATTCCACCGGCCAGCCGTTCAGGTTACCGGCCAGTTTGAGGTATTCGTCGGTGGTGAGCAGGTAGAGGGATTTGGCATTGGGGTCGCGGGCCACCCGCTCACGGATGATCGTGATCAGGCCATTTACGCCCCGACCCCGGTATTGCTCCGCCAGCCCTGCAATTTCCGCCTCGATGGTTTCATCGGTCTGGGCGGTCATGAAGCCGGCCGTTCGCCAGTAAATGAACGCCAGCAACAGGAACACCGAGGTGGCAAACACCACCATGTAAAGCAGGGCCAGCTGGAATGTAGAGGTTCTTAGCTGACTAAGCAGTTTCACGCAGCATGTATCCCGCACCCCGGACTGTCTGGAGCAGAGGGGTATCAAACTCCTTGTCGATCTTGGCCCGTAGACGGCTGATGTGCACGTCGATCACGTTGGTCTGGGGATCGAAATGGTAGTCCCACACTTTCTCCAGCAACATGGTACGGGTGACGACCTGGCCGGCGTTGCGCATCAGGTACTCCAGTAGCCGGAACTCCCGGGGCTGGACGTCGATGTTCTGTCCGGCGCGCTTGACGGTGCGGGCCAGCAGGTCCATCTCCAGGTCGGCGACTTTCAGTACGGTTTCCGTTTCGGCCGACTGGCGGTTGCGACGAACCAGCGACTCGATGCGGGCCAGCAACTCGGTAAACGAGAAGGGCTTGGTCAGGTAATCATCGCCGCCGCCACGAAGGCCTTCAACCCGGTCGTCCACGTCCCCCAGGGCGCTGAGGATAAGCACCGGGACCTGGTTGCCGGTAGCCCGTACCGTCTTGATGATGGACAGGCCGTCCATACCCGGTAACATCCGGTCCACAATCATGATGTCGTAGTCTTCGCTGGCGGCCATCATCATCCCTTCCTTGCCGTCAGCTGCGTGATCCACCACGAAATCGGACTCCTTGAGCCCTTTTACCAGGTAGCTTGCTACGTCCTGATCGTCTTCGATTACCAGTGCTTTCACCGGTCTTCCTCCCGCCTGACTGAGTAACCACTGTACCGCAAGAAGAGGCCTGGATCTCGGGGGTGGTACCCCGCTGCGGGCCGGTCAAACAGGCGCCAGGCCCGGGCTCCCCTTGTTAATGTTTGCCCAGAGTAAGGGCTGTCATGATTGGCTGCCAGTTACGATCCTGTAAGAGGGTGTCGCCAATGACGACGGTCACACTATGGTCCCGGAAGCCGCTTGCAGCCAGCCCAGCCCCCCTTCGGTACGCCCTTTTGGCCGATATTCCGCGCTTACCCAGCCAGTGTAGCCGGCATCGTCCAGGGCCTGAAAGATGGAGCGGAAGTTAATCTCACCGGTGCCTGGCTCATGGCGACCCGGATTGTCTGCAAACTGGATATGGCCGATGCGTGGCATCAGTCGCTGCAGGGACCGGATCAGGTCACCCTCCATAATCTGCATATGGTAGAGATCGTACTGCAGCCGTACGTTGTCTGCCCCTGCTTCGTCCATCAGCCGCAACACCTTGTCAGAGGTGTCCAGCAGGAAGCCCGGCATATCTACCCGGGAGTTGATCGCCTCCAGGCAAAGGGTAATACCCTCTTGCGCCAGCCGCTCTGCCGCCCAGCCGACATTTTCCCGCAGGGTGGACCAGAGCTGTTCAGGATCGGCACCGGCGGGTGCGAGGCCGGCAAGGCAATTGAGCTGTTTGCAATCCAGGGCCCGGGCGTAGCGGATAGCCTGGTCTACACCCTGGCGGAATTCCTCTTCCCGCCCCGGCAGTCCGGCGATGCCCCGCTCACCCGCATCCCAGTCACCGGGGGGCAGGTTGAACAGCACCTGGGTGAGGCCGTTTTCCCGCAGCTTACCGGCCAGCAGGGTTTCGGGCCACGCATAGGGGAACAGGTACTCCACCCCGGTGAAGCCGGCAGCCCGGGCGGCGGCAAACCGGTCTTCGAAGGGGACTTCATTGAACAGCAACGTCAGGTTGGCGGCGAAACGAGGCATGGTCAGCCCTCCCCTTTCACACCAGGAGCGAAACCACCCATGCGAGCGCCATTGACGTGTTCCAGTTCCAGCAGCAAACCACTGTGGTCCACATCCGCATGGCCATTGGCCACCAGGGACAGGTAGCCATTGTGGGCCTGTTGGGCCAGGGGCAGGGTCAACCCTTCCGAGCGGGCTTCATCCAGGATCATGCGCAGGTCCTTGAGCTGAATCCGCGCGGGAGCCCCGGGAGCAAAGTCCCGGTCGATCATTCGCTGGCCATGCTGCTCCAGGATCTTGCTGCCGGCAAACCCACCCATCAGGGCCTCCCGCACGGCTGCCGGATCGGCGCCGCCCCTGGCTGCCAGCAGCAAGGCCTCTGACACCGCACCAATGGTCACCCCGACAATGGCCTGGTTCGCCAGCTTGGCCAGCTGGCCGGCACCCACCGGCCCGATGTGGGTCACTTTGCCCAGGGCTTCGAGAACCGGCCTTGCCTGCTCCAGGGTTTCACTGTCACCCCCGGCCATGATGCTCAGGCTGCCAGCCTCGGCGCCGCGGGTACCACCGGAAACCGGGGCATCCAGGTAGCCGGCACCCTGTTCAGCCGCCAGCGCGGCATGGCGCCGCGCCAGGGAGGGCTGGACCGAGCTCATGTCCACCAGTACTGCGCCTGCCTTCAGGGCCGTCATGGCGCCCTGTTCCACCAGCACCGATTCCACGACATCACCGTTCTCCAGCATGGTGATCACCACGTCTGCCCCGGCAACGGCTTCGGACGCGGTGGCGGCTATGGTCGCACGGGTTGCAAACGGTTCGCACTTGCTTGCGGTGCGGTTCCACAGGGTCAAGGGAAAGCCGGCGGCCAGCAGGTTATGCACCATGGGTGCACCCATCAGGCCAATACCCAGGAAGGCAATATGGGGGGATGCCATCGGAATTTTCTCCCTGCAAACAAAAACGCCACCAGCAGGCAGGCCGGTGGCGTTTTCAGGTCACGATCCGTGGACGATCAGGCCGCCTCGGCCATTTGCACCCGGATCTTCTTCATCGCGTTCTTTTCCAGCTGGCGGATACGCTCGGCGGAAACACCGTATTTATCCGCAAGCTCGTGCAGCGTGGACTTGCTGTCGGTCAGCCAGCGCTCCCGCAGGATATCCTGGCTGCGTTCGTCCAGGCTCTGCAGCGCCTCCATCAGGCGACCGTTGGAATCCTCGGTCCAGTCGGACTGCTCAAGCTGAACCGCTGGATCACTGCGACGGTCTTCCAGGTAGTAGGCCGGCGCCTGGTAAGCGTTGTCGTCGTCATCGTCCTGGGGACCATCGAAGGCGGTATCCTGGGAGGCCAGGCGGCCTTCCATCTCACGGACCACACGGGGTTCAACACCCAGGTCATGGGCAACGGCGTTCAGCTCTTCCTGGTTCAGCCAGGCCAGACGTTTTTTCTGGCTGCGCAGGTTAAAGAAAAGTTTGCGCTGGGCCTTGGTGGTTGCCACCTTCACGATGCGCCAGTTGCGCAGGATAAATTCGTGAATCTCCGCCTTGATCCAGTGTACCGCAAAGGACACCAGGCGCACCCCGTACTCGGGGTTGAAGCGCTTGACGGCCTTCATCAGTCCGACGTTGCCTTCCTGGATCAGGTCTGCCTGCGCCAGGCCGTAGCCTGAATAGCTGCGGGCAATGTGGATGACAAAACGCAGGTGTGAAAGCACCAGCGTACGCGCCGCATCAACGTCTCCTTCATAGTGGAGGCGTTCGGCAAGCTTACGTTCTTCGTCCGCGGTGAGTACCGGTATGCGACTGGCAGCCTGGATGTAGGCTTCCAGGTTGGCACCCGGGACGAGACGATCCGCTAACTGTAAACCTGTACCCATTCGTTTCCTCCGTACTCGGCAACCCACAAATATAACAACTATATCTGTGACAGCCAAGTGGCAAATTAGTTCCCGGCCAGAGTGCTTTTTAAAGTAAAATCAGAGAGCTGCACTCAAACCATTGTGTGTTGACCCTGGTCGCCTCCTACCCGTCGAACACTGACGGCGACCCATACTTACGGCCATGTCCGGGTAACATCGATAACGTGCACCTAAAATAGGATCTATTCCCCGAAACTAGCCATACGGTCTTTCCCCTACAGCGGATTGAACCTGGCCGGCATTCACCCCACGGGTGCCAACAGGTCTCAGATTTTCCCAGCCTAACACAGCGCGGCCCGCGCCGTATGAACAACCGGTAACAAGTCCGTTTTAACCTGCCCCGGCTATCTCGCCCGGCTCGATGGCGTCCAGGTGCCGCCGCACCGCCAGCCAGGCCCCCACCCAACCCAGGGCCACGGCGACCAGCAGCAATCCCAGCACGCCGTCCAGCGGCAACCCCCTGAGGGAGAACTCGCTGTTGTAGAGCACCGCCAGTTCGCGCACCGGGCCATTGAGCCACCAGATAGCAAGCTGCAGTATGGCCACGGCGACCAGTCCGCCACCCAGGCCGTACCATGCACCGGTATAGAGGAATGGCCGGCGCACGAAGGCATCGGTACCGCCCACCAGTTTGGCTACCAGGATCTCGTCCCGACGGTTCTCGATGGCCAGGCGAATGGTATTACCAATCACCAGTATCACTGCCGCCGCCAGCAATACGGTGAGTACCCAGACTGCCCGGGCAATCAGGTCAGTCATGGCGGCAAGCCGCTGCAACCAGCCGAGATCGACCTGCACCCGGGCTACCGCTTCGAGGGACCCCAGCTGCCCGGCCAGCCGGTCGACACCGGCGGCATTGCGGGCACTGTCCACCGGGGTCACCAACAGGGTATGGGGCAAGGGGTTTTCGTCGAGGTAATCCAGCGCTTCATCCAGCCCCGAGTTGGCCCGGAACTCAGCCAACGCCTGGTCACGGTGAATCAGCACCACCTCTGCCACATCGTCACGGCCGGTGAGCTGACTGCGGAGCTGGCCGGCACCTTCATCCGACACCTGGCCTCCCAGGTAGACGGTAACCCGCGCTGCGCTTTCCCAGCCGGCACTGATCCCCTGAAGGCTCGTCAGCAGAAGGAGCAGACCCACAGGCAAGGCCAGCGCGATACCCATCACCGCCCAGGTCATGGCACTGGCCACCGGGGCCGCCAACAGGCGATGGGCACTGTCCCGGGCCACCTTCAGGTGGTGGGAGCGGTAACTGGCCAACACCCCGGACAGGGAGGAACGATTTGGTCCGGCCCCCCGCGCGCGGGACTCTGACGGCTTGCGAGGCGTACGGCTCATGCCCTGGCCCCCGCCCTGCGAGCCTGTCCGGCCAATAGCTCGCCCTGCGACAGGGTCAACCGACGCCGCCCCATGGATTCAATCAGGGCGATGTCGTGGGTCGCGATCAGAACCGTGACACCGACCTGACTGAACTGCTCGAACAGATGCATGATGTCCGCCGAGAGCTCCGGATCCAGGTTACCGGTGGGCTCATCCGCCAGCAGCACCGGTGGCTTGTTGACCACCGCCCTGGCAATGCCCACCCGCTGCTGCTCACCGCCGGAGAGCTGTACCGGGTTCATCTTCTCCTTGCTGAGCAAGCCCACCTTGTCCAGGGCAGCCCTGACACGACGACCAATGTCACCGTGAGAGACACCCATCACCTCCAGCGGCATGGCCACGTTGTCGAACACCGTCCGGTCGAACAGCAACTGGTGGTTCTGGAAAACCGCGCCAATATGACGCCGGACATAGGGAATCTGACGCCGGGGCATGGTGTTCAGGAGCTGCCCCCCAACCCGTACCTCACCGGCGGTGGGGCGCTCCATCAACAGGATCAGTTTAAGCAGGGTGCTCTTACCGGCTCCGGAATGGCCGGTGAGGAACGCCAGCTCGCCCCGGCCAAGCTCGAAGGAAACATGGCGCAAGGCCGTATGATCACTGTCATAGCGTTTGGTAACCTGACGGAATTCGATCATTACAGCCTGGGTCCTGTTCCGGTTTTCGCCGGCACACTCGTGGTGCGGTCATTCAGTCGTCAAAGAGCGCATCCACAAAGCTTTCCGGCTCAAAGGGTCGCAGGTCTTCCACCTGCTCACCGACACCGATATAGCGGATCGGCAGCCCCAGCTGACGGGCAATAGCGAACACGATGCCACCCTTGGCGGTACCATCCAGCTTGGTGAGGGTAATACCGCTGACACCCACTGCCTGCTGGAACACCTGGGCCTGGCTCAGGGCATTCTGGCCGGTGCCGGCGTCCAGCACCAGCATGACTTCGTGGGGCGCTGACTCATCCAGCTTCTTCATGACCCGGACAACCTTCTCCAGCTCAGCCATGAGATTGTCCTTGTTCTGGAGCCGGCCCGCCGTGTCGGCAATCACGACATCAATGCCCCGGGCCTGGGCGGACTGGACCGCATCGTAGATGACCGAAGCACTGTCTGCCCCGGTATGCTGGGCAATCACCGGGACATCATTACGCTCACCCCACACCTGCAACTGTTCTACCGCGGCGGCACGGAAGGTATCCCCTGCCGCCAGCATGACACTGCGACCTTCGCCCTGGAACTGGCGGGTCAGCTTGCCAATGGTCGTGGTCTTGCCAACACCGTTAACACCAACCATCAACATGACCCAGGGCTTGTTGTCGTTACTGATCGCCAGGGGTTCACAACTGCCGGCCAGCAGGGTGCGCAGCTCGGCTTTCAGTGCTTCCTTGAGGGCGGCCCCATCTTTCAGCTGGCTGCGATTGAGCTTTTCAGTCAGCGAGTCGATGATTTCGGTGGTGGCCGTGACGCCGACATCGGCCATCAACAAGGTAGTCTCGATCTCTTCCAGCAGGTCCTCATCCACCTTGCCACCGGGAGAGAACAGCCCGGACAGGCCTGAACCCAGGCTGGCCCGGGTCTTGCCAAGACCAGATTTGATCCGCTGGAAGACACTGACCTTTGGCTCTGGCTCTGGCTCTGGCTCTGGCTCTGGCTCTGGCTCTGGCTCTGGCTCTGGCTCTGGCTCTGGCTCTGGCT